>NZ_CP063311.1:1333563-1399081 GCF_015245355.1 Anabaenopsis elenkinii CCIBt3563
TTCTTCCCCAGATAAGATGGGTTCTATAATGGCTTTTACTCTATTTTCTCGCAGTCGCTCTGCTAAACTATCTAGATGGGTGTCTTGCCTTTGAATTAGTATATCTTTAGCTTGATTAATTAAATCTACCGTGATGGGGATATTCACATCTTGTGCTAAGTATTCTGTAACTTCCTTAGCTAAAGCATTGACTAACCAAGGTTGACCCTGGGTTAAATAGTAGGCGTGGTTAATAGCTTCGGGGGTGAAGATTTGCCCTGTGGCTGCGGTGTGTTGTGTGTATAGACTCTTTACATCTTCTAAGGTGAAATTACTCAAGGTGAGAGAGCGCACCTTGATATTAAAGGGGCTAGAGGTATTTAACCTGTCAGTACCACCAGAAGCTACCTTATAATCACGTACATCCCGCATCCCGATTAACGCCACACATTGGGGGAAACCTTGGGGGCGATTGGGATAACCATCGCGAATTTGTCGTAATATAGCAATTAAGGTTTCATTAGCTAAAGCATCGATTTCATCAATAAACACTACCAAAGGAAGGGATGAAACCTTTGCCCATGATTCTAATGTTGCTCCAATCCGTCGCCCTACAGGAGCATCAGGCCATTTAGGGGGTTGTAATTCATCAGGTAACCTGTGACTAATAGCACCCCGCCAAGCGTCTAAAATGGCTAATTCGGCGATATCTGGTTGATTTGAAAAAGCTGCCCCTACCTCTACAGATACCATGACAGCAGTATATTTACCACTGGCTGTTAATTCCTGTGCTAGGGTGAGCATGGCAGTGGTTTTACCGGTTTGTCTGGGTGCATGGATGACAAAGTAATTGCGCTGTTCAATCAGGCGTTTTAACTCTGGTAACCGTTCACTGGTGGGTAGGGTATAGTGTATATCTGGTTGACAAGGACCTGCTGTGTTAAACCATTTAGTCATAAAAGTTTAGGTAGAGGTTGACTGTTGACCGTTGTAACAATTTTTGAGAAATATCACAGGGAGCGAGTGTAGTTTTAGGTGTATCTAAAATTTTTGATACATCATAAAGGACTTTTAAAACAACCTCTAACTAAACCATGTTACCCCAACCGGTTTTTAATTTCTCCTGCTAAGTTATCTAGGGTTACTTCCACCTGTTCACCTGATTTTAAATCCTTGAGAGATGACCTTTGGGCTGCAGCTTCCTCCGAACCAATAATTACACAAAATTGAATCCCTTGTTTATCAGCAAGTTGGAATTGTTTACCTAAAGGGCGCTGCTCAAAATTAGTCACCACATTAATTCCTGCCCGGCGCAGGTTTTGAGATACATTTAAATAAATAGGCATTAAATCTGCTTGCATATTCACCACCATCACCTGCGCTGGTGTAGGAGATAAAGTATTGAGAATACCAGCCTTGAGCAGACGACTAATTAAACGAGTTAAGCCAATAGAAATACCCACACCGGGCATTTTTTCCCCTAAAAAAGTCCCCACCAACTCCTCATATCTACCCCCAGAGCAAATACTACCTAAAGCCTCATGACCTAACAAAGTTGTTTCGTAAACCGTACCCGTATAATAATCAAGACCACGAGCAATAGATAAATCAATACAAAACCGATTTTCTGAGACTCCCAAATTACGCACACCTGCAATGACAGTTGCTAACTCAGTCACCCCCAAATTAAACACCTGCGCCTCTGGGAGATTTTCCGCCAAATGCGTGAGCTTATCTAAAACCTGATCAACAGAACCATGAATATTAATAAAATCAATAATTTTTTGTGTATATTCAGTATTAATACCTTCTGCTGCCAAAGCTTGCTTAACTTTAGCCTCACCAATTTTTTCTAGATTGTCAATTATACTAATACAGGATTTAATTTTATTTTCAGGAATACCCACAGATTGAAAAAAGCCTGTAAGCACTTTCCGATTATTGATGCGAATCAGAAAATCACCAATATTAACTTTCTCAAAGATTTCGCTAATAATTGCCGGCATTTGAGCATCATAGAGTAAACTCAGTTCACGACGAGCCACCACATCAATATCACACTGACGGAACTGACGAAACCGCCCATCCTTGGCCCGTTCACCCCGAAACACCACATCCATTTGGTAACGCGCAAAAGGAAAAGTTAACTCATTGAGGTGACGAGCAATATAAGCAGCTAGGGGTACAGTTTGGTCGAATTTTAAAGCCCTAGCTTCCGAACCTGTTTCCCCTGCCCTTTCCTTTTGAGCTTGCAGATTTGGTGGTAATATAGGGTCAATGCCATAAATAATATTATCCCCCTGATTGCCCTTAGCTTGCAGAACTTCTAAACGTTCCACCGCGGGGGTTTCAATGGGAGTAAAGCCATAACTTTCAAACACCCGGCGAATATTATCCAACAAATATAATTCCAAGCGTTTTTCGCTGGGAAGAAATTCGGGGAACCCGCTGGGGGTAGAAAAATTAATTTTGTCACCTTTGACCATACTTACACCTTATTAAATATCAGATTAAGCAATTAAGAAATTAAATTATAACCCTTCTCATATAAATAGAATCCAGAGCCACTCTACCAGAAAACGCGCACAGTGCCCCTGGTTTCTAACTATGGGGGTGTAGTGCGCTAGCGACTTTAGTCGCATTAGAACGATTGACTGGCTTTAGCCACAGTGATATGATGGACAAAGCGAGTAAACAACCATTTACACGCGACTTGCAGCCGTGGGGCACACGGTCAAGATGCTTGCAGTTAGCGGAGCGGCGCGTTAGCGCGGGTAAATTCATTGGAATCCCCGTGAAGCAAGAATCCCCTGGCTTCTAGCCGTGGGGAGTGTAAAATTAGTGTAAATCGTCCAAACCCCGATCAAACCACCAAGGGTCGGGACTAGAGTTAGTTTTAATCAAAAATGCTTTTTTTCTCAGGAAGCGTTGAATTAACCCTTTTCCCAGGGGTGACCCTCCCAGACCGGAGAATTTAAAAGAATTTTTTTCTCCCTCAGACATAATAGCAGTCAAAGCAGCATCATTAATACTAATAGCACCAGCATCAATTTGTCTGGCCACAGCTAAGGCCTCCCCCTCGGAGAGTGCAAACACCGCCGCGCTCTGTCCATATATAGAATCATTTGCTAAGTATACTGCTTCCTCAACGGTGGTAAATGGCATTACTGGCATAATGGGGCCAAAAGTTGGTTCTGTCATCACCTTCATAGAATGGTTGACCTGGGTAATTACCGTGGGACGACACCACCAACCCCCGCCTAATTGTTCCACCTTACCACCACAATGTATTAATGCTCCCTTTTCCATTGCATCTATCAGATGGTCGTTAATAATTGCGGCTTGTCTTTCGGTGATAATAGGGCCAATTTCTCCACTGTTCAGCTGGGGATAGGCTAACTGTAAACTAATAGCTCTAGCTATGAGTTGATGATAAAACTCTTCAAATATTGATTGGGCTACATAAATTCTTTGAATTGAAACAAACGACTGTCCAGCGTTGACCACCGAACCCCACAAAATAGCTGAGGTGGCTAATTCCAGATTAGCTGATTCTAAAACAATGGCTGGGTCTTTTCCCTCTAATTCTAAATAGGCGGGAATAAAACGTTGAGCTGCGGCCTGAGCTACTTTTCTCCCGGTGGTTAAACTCCCGGAAAAGCAAACTAAATCTACATTTTCTATGAGGTTAGCACCTGTTTCACCTCCTCCCTCCACAAAACTTAACACATCACGCATATCTGGTACACCATTGAGAGCTGTAATTAGGGGGGCGACGAAGCGGGGTGAAATCTCGCTAGGTTTGACAATGACGGCACAACCTGCTAATAATGCGGGGATAGTATTAATTGTAGATAGCAATAGGGGTAAGTTCCAGGAGCTAATTACCCCCACTAAGGGGTAAGGTACTGATGTTTGTTCTAGGGCGATAAATGGGACTGCTGTATTTTTAGCCCAGTCTCGCAGTAATTCCGGTCCTAAGTCACACCAACGGTCAATATTATCTAGGAAAGAGTTGATTTCTAATATTGAGGTGGACAGTCTCCCGGTATCACTTACCAAAGCCTGTGTTAGCTGTTCCCTCCCAGTCACTATTGCTTGTTTCCATGTCTGTAAAGCCTCAATTCTGGCTTCTAAACCCATCTGATACCAGCGAATTTGCGCCCTCCGGGCGCGCTGGCATTGGTGTGATAATAATCTAGGGGATGGCGGTAGAATTACATAGTCATACTTGCCATTTCGAGGGTTACGGACTTCGGTCGGTTTATTCATTAGTATATTTTTTACATTTAAATTAAGTAGCGATCGCCAAGGTTACCTCTCATATCTGTTACTCAGAAAAAAAATATCTTAAAAATGGAATTAATTAAGTTGAAATGGTGTATAGTTGCCTCCTAATGCTTCCACAATGGTGCGAGTATTAGCTACCATCATTTTGATATAGGAATCGGTATCACTACCTTTTGCACCAATAGAATCAGAGTATAATTTACCCCGTGCTAATTTTACACCGGCTTCTTGGGCTACAGTAGTAATTAAGGCCTGGTTAATTGTAGTCTCAGCAAAAATAGCGGGTACACCTGTCTTTTTAATAGACTCTACCAAACGCTTAACTGTTTGGGCGCTGGGTTGTTCTTCTGTACTCACACCAATTAATGTCCCAGCGATCGCCATCCCATAGGCTTGAGTATAATATTGAAAAGCGTCATGGGTGGTCACCAGTTGGCGGTTATCTGGGGGGATAGTTTGAATTTGTTGATTAATCCAGTTATGTAATTGCTGTAATTCATTGGTTAACTCAGATGCTCTTTGAGTAAATGCTGTAGCATCTGCTGGGGATAATTTAATCAACTCATCCCGAATTATATTGACCATAGCGATGGCATTTTCTGCACTTCCCCACACATGGGGGTCTGGTATAATTTTCCCATCACCTTGATCTAACTTCAAAGCTGAGACAACTTCCCCCACTGCTACCTTCTGGGCTTTTTCACCCACCGCATTCATTAACTTAATTAATCCCGGTTCCAAATCATAGCCATTATACAAAATTAAATCAGCCGTTTCTAAAACCCGGCCATCTGCTGGAGTCGGTTCATAAACATGGGGGTCTACACCTGCTTGGAGAATACTAATTAACTCAATTTCCTCTCCCCCAACTACCTCAGCCAAATCAGCAATAATAGTATTAGTTGCAACTACTCGCGGTTGTCCATTCATCTCCCCTGAGATGTCGTTACTGTCTAGTTGGTTACATCCCCCTATGGCCAGCCCTAATAATACTCCTACCACAGCTTGGCACAATAATCTAGCTGTTGATTTCATCGAGTTACACTTCTTCTCATATTTTTCTCATATTTAATCATATTTAAGGTACAATATTCTCATATTCTTTTCATTTTTCCACCAAAGGGAACAGGAAAAACCGGAACTATGAGTATTAATATTACCCATGTGGGGGTGCATTACCGCACATTACCAGCTTTAGTAGATGTTAACTGTATTATTAAACCAGGGAGAATCACGGGGATTTTTGGCCCTAATGGTGCGGGTAAAAGTACCTTAATGAAAGCCATGCTGGGGTTAGTCCCCCTTAGTAGTGGCAGAGTATTGTATAAAGAGAAACCATTAACCCAGCAACTAGAAAAAGTCGCATATATCCCCCAGCGCAATCAAATAGATTGGAGTTACCCTGCTACGGTGTGGGATGTGGCGATGATGGGAAGGGTAAAAAAGACGGGTTGGTTACGTAGCTTTTCCCCAGTTAGTCACCAGGAAACTAAAAACGCTCTCCAACGAGTAGAAATGTTAGCATATTGCGATCGCCCCATAGGAGAATTATCAGGGGGACAACAACAAAGAGTATTTTTAGCCCGTGCTTTGGCACAGCAAGCAGATATATACTGCTGTGATGAACCATTAGCGGGTATTGACCAAAAAACCCAAGCTGTAATTTTCACCGTCTTTCGGGAATTAGCCGCCGCTGGTAAAATTGTTTTAGTGGTTAACCACGATTTAGGTGAATCAATTACCCATTTTGATGATTTAATTTTACTCAACCGGGAATTAATCGCTACAGGTGTACGACAGCAAGTTCTGACAGCATCAAACCTGAATCGCGCCTATGGTGGTCAAGTTATGTACTTTAATCATGCTGCTTAAATTCTCTCTATGTCTGCTGCTAGTATAAATACGTATGATTGAAGCATTAATTGAGCCACTGCAATATACCTTTATGCAGCGATCGCTACTGGTCGCCATCATAGTCGGTTTGCTGTGTGCCGTGGTAGGTAGTTACTTAATGGTGCAAAGACTAGCATTACTGGGTGATGCTATCAGTCATTCAGTCTTGCCAGGACTAGCGATCGCCTTTATAATAGGAGGAAACATTTATTTAGGCGCATTTATAGCCGGGGTAATCAGTACAATCGCCATCACCTGGATAAAAACCCACTCCCCCATCAAAGAAGATGCAGCCATGGGTATAGTCCTTTCAGCATTTTTCGCCACGGGTATCACCTTAATTACAGTCATTCAAAAAACCCAAAAAATCGACCTGAGTCACTTTCTATTTGGTAACATTCTGGGGGTAACATCCCAGGAAGTGCGAGACACCGCCATTATTGCCGCTATAGTTTTAATAGTTGTTTTGTTATTATATAAAGAACTATTATTTTACACCTTTGACCCCCTAGGGGCACAAGCTGCGGGTTTACCAGTAAATCGGTTAAACTTTGGCTTAATGGTGCTGATTGCTCTGACAATTGTCGCTAGCATGAAAACTGTAGGCGTTATCCTAGTCTTAGCACTGTTAATTACACCGGGAGCGACTGCTTACCTGTTAGTGAAACGTTTACATCAAGTCATGATTTTAGGCGCATTCGCTGGGTGTATCTCCAGTATTAGCGGAATGTACCTCAGCTACTTTTTTAATTTACCTTCTGGTCCAGCCATAGTTTTAGTAGCATCAGGGTTATTTGTATTAGTATTACTCTTCAGTCCTAAAAACGGGATTTTTACATCAAGAATGAATCGGAAAAATACATAAATGATTAAATACTGACAAAAATTACAGCCTACTTGGAAATTCTTCGCTAATCTAACAAAAGCAGTTTATTTCCCAGCAAAATGACCGGAAGCAGTCCCACAATTTTAGCACTAGACTTTGATGGAGTAATTTGCGATGGACTAATTGAGTATTTTGAAGTCGCATGGCGGACTTACTGTAAAATTTGGTCCCCAGTAGATAACACACCCCCAGATGATTTACCATTAAGATTCTATCGCCTCAGACCAGTGATTGAAACCGGTTGGGAAATGCCAGTTTTAATCAAAGCCTTAATAGATGGAATTCCCGAAACCTCAATTTTTCAGGAATGGGCGAAAATCACCCCCCAGATTTTATCAGCGTATAATCTGCAATCCCAAACAATTGCCCTCCAACTTGACAACTTGCGGGATGAATGGATCAAAACTGACCTAGAAGGTTGGCTAAACCTGCATAGATTCTACCCGGGCGTAGTAGAAAGAATGAAAATCACCCTAGGGAGTGAAACAAAAATATACATTGTCACCACCAAAGAAGGGCGCTTTGTAGAGCGGTTATTAGCAAGAGAAGGAGTGAACCTACCCCCAGGGGTAATTTTCGGTAAAGAAGTCAAACGACCCAAATATGAAACTTTGAGAGAATTAATTGCTAACGCCACCGAAAAACCAGTTAAACTGTGGTTTGTCGAAGATAGACTTAAAACATTGCAATTAGTGCAACAACAAACAGACCTGGAAGATGTGAAACTTTTCCTAGCAGACTGGGGATATAACACCCAAACAGAAAGGAAAGCAGCCCAAACTCATCCCACCATCGGACTACTAAGCCTGTCCCAGTTTACTAAAAACTTCCCTGCCTGGCAATAACTCCTCAAACCCTAGGCACATGATCATCTGTGTTCATCTGTGGTGATTTCTTCCACTCACAGATGATTGAGTAAATCTAAAAATTGTGCTATGAGTGCTATAAATTTATAGCAATATAAAATAACTGTGGTTAACATCACCAACCAAACCTAAGTTATTTTATGCTAGATATTACAAAATTAGCTCGACAAATGCAGGGCTTAAGTCAACATCTCACCTTAGAAGCTGCTGCAAGTCACCAGAGATTAGAATTAGCCCAACAATATCTACAAACAGCCTATAAGTCCCAGCAAGACCTGATAGAGCTTCAGCAACAATGGCGCGATCGCATTGTGTTTCCTAATGCTACACCAATAGAACCCCTGGAAACCCGCATTAATATCCCAGTTCCCCCCAAAGTACATACAGTTATCGCCACCGACGGGTCTCAAATTGCGCCCAACCATCATGAAATTGCCTACTGCTACCTGTTGAACATTGGTAGAGTAGTTTTACACTACGGACAAAACCGCCATCCACTTCTAGATAGTTTACCAGAAGTATTTTATCGCCCAGAAGACCTGTATATATCCACGCAATGGGGAATTAAACCTGAGGAATGGATGGGATACCGCCGCACTGTTTCCGAAACCACAGTTTTAGCAGAATTAGCTTGTGCAGCCAAGGGAGAAGTCCCAGCCTTAGCCATGGTGGACGGCTCCTTAATTTACTGGTTTTTAGAGCAGTTACCTTTAGATGCACGCGATCGCATCTTACCACCAATCCTAGAAGCATGGCAACAGTTGCATCAAGCTCAAATTCCCCTCCTGGGATATCTTAGCGCCTCTCGCCACACTGATTCTACCAACTTTTTAAGATTATTGACCTGTCCCCATACAGTCCCCGACTGTAAAAGTTATTGTCCAGACTCCGCAGAAAAATATCCTTGTCAGGTTTTTGACACCTTGAGAGATACCACCCTATGGGGAACCACATTACAACCAGGACAACGGGGACCGATATGGCGTAGTAATAGCAGGATTTTAGAACTTTATGAACAGCAAATGATTTACTTTTGCCACGTCCATGTAGGCAGTGAAATTGCCCGGATAGAATTTCCTGCTTGGGTATCTGAAGATACAGATACCCTCAACCAAGCATTGGCGTTAATGCTGGCCCAGGTGCAGAAAGGCCAGGGCTACCCCATAGCGATCGCCGAAGCCCATAATCAAGCAGTAGTCCGGGGGGGCGATCGAACCCGCTTCTTCGCCCTCTTAGAGAGACAAATGATTAAAGCCGGTTTGAGAAATGTGGGAACTTCCTACAAAGAAGCTAGAAAACGAGGCAGTATTGCGTGATACCAGACATCTTTGCACCCTTACTGGGACAACCCCAAGCCATTGAACTACTCACTCAAGCCTTTAAACAAGACAGAATCGCCCCGGCTTATTTGTTTGTTGGCAGAGACGGTGTGGGTAAAACCCTAGCCGCTAAGTGCTTTGTACAACTGTTACTTTACGTAGAAACACAGAATATTACCACCTTACAAAATCGTCTGCGTCAAGGTAATCATCCCGATTTGTGGTGGGTAGAACCGACCTACCAATACCAAGGGCAAAGATTAACAGCCGCAGAAGCAGCCGAGAAAAAACTTAAGCGCAAAGCCCCCCCCGTCATCAGACTAGAACAGATTCGGGAAATTAGCGAATTTCTCAGCCGTCCTCCCTGGGAAGCACCCAGAAACGTGGTCGTTGTTGAGTCAGCCCAGACAATGGCAGAAGCAGCTGCTAATGCCCTACTTAAAACCTTAGAAGAACCCGGAAAAGCGACAATAATTTTAATTGCACCATCCCCTGAGTCTATTTTGCCCACATTGGTGTCACGCTGTCAACGCATCCCCTTTTATCCCTTAGATACACATTGCTTAACTCAAGTCCTCACCCAAACAGGACATGAGGCAATTTTGACAAATCACGCACTCTTAAATATGGCAGCTGGTAGTCCCGGTAGTGCGATCGCATCCTATGAGCAATTACAAGCAATTCCCGAAAGTTTACTTCTAGAAGTCACCAAAAGACCATCATCCTACCGCCCAGCCTTAGAACTAGCCAAGAAAATCGCCCAAGACTTAGACACAGAGGCACAACTATGGTTAGTCGATTATCTCCAACAATCCTACTGGCAACAGTGGCATCAATCAGGAATCATCCACCAACTAGAACAAACTCGTAAATCCTTACTGTGTTACGCCCAACCCCGCTTAGTTTGGGAATGCACATTCATAGCCATGGTCACCCATTTTCGTGTTTCCCTGTGAAGTTAAAACAGCAACTGAGCAGTTTGTAACCGGGATTTCTCCGTCTGAGAAAAGTTATTTTTGCCAACCTGATTCACTTTGGAATTATCCCATACTTTAGCTCATCCAATTACCTCAAATTTTTACGGGTAAATAACTCAATGTGAACCTATTTGTAGAGTAGGTTACATAACTTGACATCAACTATGAAATCCCGGATAAATTTTACTCTACCACCGATGCAGAAGCACCCTCATTTGATTGAGGTAAGCTAGGTAACTCTAAACAATATCCCGCCCCATACACTGTTTTGATATAGCGAGGATGACGAGGATCTGGTTCTAGTTTAGTTCTCAAGTGGCGGATATGCACCCGAATAGTTTCAATGTCATCATCTGGATCATAGCCCCAAACTTCCCGCAGGATTTCACTCGGGGAAACCGTCTGACCGTGACGTTGCAGCAAACAGTGGAGTAGTTCAAATTCCAGATGAGTAAGTTTCACCGTTTGATTGAACCATATAGCCTCAAATCTTTCTGGAACCAGAGTTAAATTCCCATAGTTGAGAATTTCGCTGTGTTTTGCCGCTTGGGGGATGCGGTCAGTACGCCGCAATAATGCCCGCACCCGTGCTAACATCTCCTCAACTTCAAAAGGCTTGGTGAGGTAATCATCCGCCCCCGAATTGAAGCCTTCCACTTTGTCCTGAGTTTGGCTTAAAGCCGTCAGCATCAATACCGGGATCTCCGCCGTGCGCTCATCCCTTCGTAGGCGTTGGCAAACTGTAAACCCGTCTACTCTGGGTAACATCAGGTCAAGCATGATTAAGTCAGGTTGTAGCTGTAGCGCTAGCGCTTGACCTTTTATACCATCTTCCGCCTGGCTGACATCATAGCCAGCCATCTCCAAATTGACGGCCACTAGTTCGGAAATGGCTGCGTCATCGTCTATGACAAGAATCCTCGGCATTATTTAATAACTTATTACTACTTCATTAAGGATAAATAAGAACCTTTGATAGATACAAAGATTTTTATCTTAATTATAAGAAACATTGAAATCTCGCATAGGTGTCAAATTAGCAAGATGGTATCATCAAAACTAAGGTACTCCAAATCCTCTATATATTGTGTTCTTCTGCCTACAATCTGCCTGGATTCCGCCAATGGGTGGTCAAGGTGTGCCAATTTTTAGTCGGCTGGCTATACCAAAAAATCCTCACAGTACCATTGTGGCTACTGATGGAATCACAGGTGATCTAGATCAAGAATGGTTTTTGAGACTCAAAGCAGCTACACCCTAGGCTCAAGGATAGACCCTAGTCTTATTTGATGGGCGCGCCTCAAAATAGCCATTTTTAACCCTTTTCCCTGGTATAACCGTAAATTAAACGAAAATTAAACCAATTATTATGTCACCTTAATGTTCCTCGAATAACTTTTTACAGTGCGATAGCGAAGCGCTGCTGCAAGCAGATCGCCTTCGGTGCTGCGTACAGGGCGATCGCACATTTAGTTAAAGAGAAGAACAACACAATGCAAGTCTCACGACGTAAATTCTTAACCTTAGCTGGTACAAGTGCGGCTACCGTGACAATGCTGTCACCATTAGAAGCCTTTTATGCCCAGGTTGCCAATGGTGAAATGCCCACAAGTACCGGTTATGGACCTCTGGAGGAAAAGCTGCCTTTAAACACAGCTGAACTTCCTGGTAACTTTAGAGACAGACCCATTTTAAAACTCCCTCGAGCATTCAACTACACCGCCTTCCATTTTACTGGTCAGCCAATGAGCGACGGGTTCACAGTACCATCCAACCATGACGGGATGGCCGCATACTCTGGAGCTAACGGCTCAACAATTCTAGTCTGTAACCATGAACTGGGTAACACTGCCACCCACCCCGTTCGTGGTGATATCCGCTACTCCACAGGTTCTCAAGGCGGAACCAGTACCATCGTAGTGGGAGCAGACCGCAGACCCATCAAAAGCTTTAACTCCTGCGCAGGTACCAGTCGTAACTGTGCTGGTGGACCCACACCCTGGCGGACATGGATCACCTGTGAAGAAACCTTCTCCACAACTACCAACACCACTGGTACTGCTGGTACTGCAACCGCCAGACACGGTTACAACTTTGAAGTTGTAGCTGACCCCAATAGCGGTTTAGTCACCCCAGTTCCCTTGATAGCCATGGGACGCTTTAATCATGAAGCTATAGCTGTAGACCCCAGAACTGGCTATGTCTACGAAACTGAAGACCGTGCTGATAGCTGCTTCTATCGGTTTGTACCTAATGTTAAGCCTACCAAAGCCGGGGACTTGGCTCAAGGCGGTACTCTGTATGCTCTCAAAGTTAGAGGTACACAAAACTTCACCCTCAACACCACCAATAATCCTAATCTAGGTGGTCAAGTGGGACTAGTCAAGGTTGGTGAAAAATTACCGGTGGAATGGGTGCAAGTTCCTAACCCCGACCCAGACACAGAAAGTGCTACCAATCGTACTGGTGTTCGCCACCAATCACAAGACCTGGGTGCTGCCATTTTCAACCGTGGTGAGGGAGCTTGGTATGGTAATGGACTAGTATACTTCGTTGCCAGTAATGGTGGACCTCCCGGAGTTAATAAATCCAACGGTAGAGGCCATGGACAAGTTTGGGCTTACGACCCCGCAAGAGAAGAAATCACCCTTGTTGTTGAAGCTTCCCCCACCGGTCAATTTTTAGATGACCCCGACAATATCACCGTTGCTCCTTGGGGTGACCTCTTCCTGTGCGAAGACGGTGGTGGAGTAGACTATATTGTAGGCGTTAACGGTAAAGGTCAAGTCTATCAGTTTGCCATGAACAACCTCGGTAGCAGTGAGTTCGCTGGCGCTTGCTTCTCTGCTGATGGTAGAACCCTATTTGTCAACATTCAATCTCCTGGTATCACACTGGCTATTTTTGGACCTTGGAATCGTCGCAGATAAGTAGTAGTGTTTGCAGATGATTAAGTCATAAATGAAAAAACTGGGTTTTCCCAGTTTTTCTTGCATAAATACACAGGTTAAAAATCCAACTTCACACCCCGAATGGCATAATCTAGTAACTCCATAGGGTGCATCACAGCTATGGTTTTACCTTGCAACTGTAAATGCTTGGTAATTTGCAACGTACAACCAGGATTAGCAGAAGCAATTAACTGTGCACCTGTATTTAACAAATTCTGTACCTTTTGCTGACCCAACTCCTCAGCTACCTCTGGTTGCAGCATATTATAAACACCAGCACTACCACAACACAAAGCTGCGTCTATGGGTTCGGTTAACTTCACCCCGGGAATTTGTCGTAATAATTGACGTGGTTGCACACTAATCTTTTGTCCATGCAGTAAATGACAGGCATCTTGATAAACTAAATTTAAAGGCTGATCACTTAGGGGCGATAATTTAGCCGTCAATCCCACCTTGACTAAAAATTCTTGAGCATCTTTCACCTTAGCAGCAAAAGCCCGCGCCTGGTCTCGATATTCCGGGTCATCTTGGAGAATGTGACCATATTCTTTTAAAGTATGACCACAACCAGCAGCATTGATAATGATAAAATCTACATCCGTATCGGCAAAACTATCAATCATTTGTTTTGCTAAACTTTGGGCTTGTTGGGTTTGTCCTTGGTGTTCAGGAAGCGCAGCACAACAACCTTGAGATTTAGGAATTACCACCTCGCAACCATTCGCAGTTAACACCCGTACGGTGGCCTCATTAATCGGGGAGAAAAACAACCGTTGCACACATCCCAAAATCACCCCCACCCGGTAACGCTTCTCCCCTTGGGGGGGAATAATGTCTGGTAGGTTATCTTGAAAGGATTGCAGGGTAATTTTTGGTAAGATTGATTCCATCGCCGCTAAACGCGGAGATACTTTCTTGAGTAACCCTGTAGTCCTTACTAACTTTGGTAAGCCCAACTTTTGATAAACTAGCAAGGGAAATAAAAACAGTCGTAATAAATTAGGATTAGGAAACAAAGAAAATATCAGTTTACGAATCAAGGTATCTGGTAAACTGCGGGGGTGATTGCGTTCTACTTGGTGACGAGTCGCAGAAATCAACTTATCATACTGCACACCAGAAGGACAAGTACTTACACAGGCCAGACAACCTAAACAAGAATCAAAATGTTGTACAGTTGCCTTATTCAGAGCTATTTCACCCTCGTTAATTGCATCCATTAAATAGATGCGTCCCCTGGGTGAGTCCATCTCTTTACCAATCACCCGATAACTAGGACAAGTGGACAGACAAAAACCACAATGTACACAACTATCAATCAATTTGGGATCGGGCGGCTGATTGACATCAAAACCTTTTAAATTCTTAATCCTAGCAGTATCATTCACCGAATTATTAGAAACTTGCATATTTAAATTATTCCCCTCTTTATCTGGTGCATCTTGGTAGCTTTGTGGTTGTTTGCTTAAATCCCACCCACAAACCGACCTGGACTGAAAATATTCTTACTATCAAACTGTTTTTTAATTTGGCGCATCACCTGCAAAGAATTACCAGCTTCACCCCAAACATCTATAGCTTGTTTAACTGTCTTTGGTGCTGTTAAAATACTCAAAAACCCCCTATGAGACTGACAGCGATCGCGCATTTTTAAAACCTGATTTTTATCCTCACATTGCCACAACCCCAAACCACTAGACAGGTGAATCAAACCCATACCTGTTTGACTCAAAACCTCCACAGATGCACTAGGTAATACTCCTATTTTGCAACTAATTACCGAATCTGTAACGGGATTATCCATTATTTCTCGCAATCTTTGCCATAGATGAGCGTCATGTTCATCCACATAAATTATCCCATCTAAACCCAATTGTTCCCCCATCGCTAACAGTCTACGTGACTGTTCTTGGACACTTTCACTAATACTTTGGAAACGCGCCATTAATCCCATACCCTGATTCCCACCTAAGGTAGAAACCAGTTGTTTAGAGAGCAAATCAGCCTGAGTTGGTGTTAAAGCACTATTGCGCAGACTGGTTGCAGCTTGGGATATAGCCTCTGGTCTACCCGTTAGCACCACTGTAGCCGATGCTGCGGGTAATGGATATACCCTTAAAGTTACTTGACTAATAACACCCAATGTGCTATAAGATCCAGTAAATAATTTCATCAAATCGTATCCGGCAACATTTTTCACCACTCGCCCCCCAGCTTTAGCAATTTCCCCATCAGCACGGACAAAGGTAATACCTAACAACTGGTCCCGCACACTACCATAACGTTGTCTGAGGGAATTAGTATCAGCTGTGGCGATTATACCGCCTATGGTGGCTAATTCCGGTTTACTGGGGTCAAGGGCAATAAATTGGCGGGATTTAGCTAAAATTTCCTGGAGATGGCAAAATTGCATCCCAGCTTCTACCGTGACTGTTAAATCACCCACGGCGTGGGCAATTACTTGATTGATGCGTTCTGTACTAACTACGATATCAATATCTGTAGCTAAACCACCCCAGTTGATTTTACTACTTTTACCTACCGGCAGCACGCGCCAGTTTTGACGGTGCGCCTCGGCGATGACCGCCGCTAGTTCCCCTTGGGTGCGGGGATAGACGATACAAATGGGAGGTTTTGCCGAGGCGATCGCCTGTTGGATGTGTTTTTGCAGGTTGGGTGCGAGGTTCTCCCAAGAATGGATGGCGGTTTCTTCGATCATAGATGCAAGACAAGAGGCGATCGCGTTCATCAGTTTCTCTGTTTTTAGTCGCTATATCTAATAATTTAAGGGCTATTTTCTCAAAAAAGTTACAGCGCCACTTTTCCCATTTCACACCTGACCAGCAATTATTTTGATCATTTCTCCAAAAGAATCTTGCTCACATCCTGTCAATCCTGATTTTTTATGTCATACTGGGAGAATGAGAATTGATTCGGCGATCAGATTTTGTTTTTATTATTCACAGGCTATTTCCTTTTGGTATTTACAGGCTTTTCTCCGAAACCGAAATCTCTACACTCTTACGATTTTGGAGAAACTTTATGTCAGTTTACGTAGGCAATCTATCTTACGAAGTTACACAAGATACACTTAACGCCGTATTTGCAGAATACGGTTCTGTAAAGCGTGTACAACTACCTACTAACCGCGAAACAGGACAACTGCGGGGTTTTGGGTTTGTAGAGATGGGTACAGATGAAGAAGAAACCGCAGCGATCGAAGCTCTCGATGGTGCAGAATGGATGGGACGCTACCTCAAGGTAAATAAAGCTAAACCCAGAGAAGATAAAGGTTCCTTCGGTGGTAACCGTGGTGGCGGTAATTTCCGCAACCGTTACTAAATAAATTAAATTAGATAGACCTTTTCAGCTTCAGCAATAGTGGAGGTCAAAAGGTCATAATTTCACATACCTCAAGCCGAACCTGGTTTGAGGTTTTAGTTTTATTCTCATAGCGCCTTCTCCAATGATTGGAGCAGATGATCTTGAGAACGCTGTTGTAATTTGTACATATGGTCAAACAAACTCCAACAATATTCCTCCGGTAATCCACAGGTGACAGCACCGCGCAAGACAACACTAGAATACCATTCGTTGGGTGCAAGTTCTTCTGAGAGCTTGTTAACCACTATATAAGTGCGAGTATTTTTGTATACTTTATCTCCGCAATCAATATCTACTGTTTCCCGACGGTATAAACTTTGGGAAACACCCTCCCGGTTATCTAAATATGCGCTCAAGCGCCAGGGGAGATGATACAGCACACCTTTAACATGAGCTTGGTCATCTGGTAAAACATCTAAAACCCCACACTTGCGGGTCGGAGAATAGGAATAAAACCCCAGTCGGTAACCCTTCAACACCGCCGGGCCGATAATATAATCATGGGTATTTTCACCCAGCGATCGCTTCAAGTCTACCGGACACATACAAGAACCATAGGCAAAATAGTAAAACATTGGCTCTTTTTGTGCCTTTGGTTGCAGTTTTAACTGAGGCTGGGGCAGATTATGGGATTGTACCCAACGATGGTGTGAGCGATCGCTTTGATGACTCATCTATCTTCAGAAGTATTTTCAGAAGTATTTAAGAAATATTCTATCATTAACTTCCTCAACATACAACTTTATCCCGATAGAAAAACTGTAGTTTAAACTAACGCTACCATCCCCTCAGGAAATAAAAAGACTCATGATACTAAGTCAAACTATGTGCCCTGGGTAATTTCGCTAGCTTCTGCATTCAGTCTGACAGCCGAACCCGTGCTATTAGTGTGATAAACCAGAGTTTGGTCAGCAGCATCAACAGTGACACGCCACCCGGGGACTAAAGCTTGAGTACAGAATTCATCAGCAGCAGCTAAGTTTAAACAGCCATCATTCCAAGTCTGTGGTAAAGCTTCAACAATCTTCAATTGCGAAACTGGTAACTCTAACCTTTGAGAAACCGCTTCTAAAACAGCATTTTTCACAGATTCCGGTAGATTATTGACCTGGTTATCTATGAAAGAATCCCTGGACATCTGTGGGTCATCAGCAACCATTGTTACAGCAGTAGTACTGTGAATGATTGTCAAGGCTGCACCCAGAAAAAAAATGCCAGTCAAAATCACGACAATATAGGTAATATAATGACTTTTGCGCCTCATTTTGCTGAGAAAATCCCAATGTTTATGATTACTCAATTATGACAAGGGATGGTATGACCAGCCCGATAGTTCCCAAAGCAGATATGAAAAATATTTGCACTCAACATACAGCCATTCTAACCAACAGAAAATCATGCAACTTATTTCCCTATGGACTGTATCATAATTATATCACTAGCTCCCAATGCTCAAACCATACCAAAGTTAGAATTAAGAGGCGTGTGGCTGACAAATATTGATAGTGCTGAATTTCCTCCAAGTCTGGACCGATCAGTGCGATTGCGCAGAGCGCAGTACGGGAGGCGATCGCAGTGGTACATCTGTAATCATTCCCCAATCAGAATCAGGTTTTAGCAGTTGTATTTTTTTAGTTCCGCTTGAACTCCATTTGAGCAAAGTGGTCTTGCAGTAGTTTGTGGATGAAGCGGTAGCGACCACCAACACGCTGGAGGAATAATCGCTCGGTGCAGTAGTCGAGGAAACGGGCATAGTTCCAGGGGATGTAACCGTTGCAGTAGAGGATAAAGCGTAGGGTGAAGTGTTTAATAACGGGAGTTCCACTTCTAGGTATCCCCACCAATAATCCCACAAATAATCCAGGCATTAAGCTAGAAATTAAAGCTTCAAAAATTAAAGCTGGATTTAAACTAGTACTATTCGTTAGAAGTCGAATAAAAAAGATTAATATTGTGGAGGGTAAAAAAAACCAGGCTGATAACTTGACTGTATTTTTAGCAGATTGCCAAATACCTTGGTTAGGAATAGTTTTGTTTTCTATTTCTAGACCATAAAATCCTAAAATTAGCCCTAAAATTAGCCCTAAAATCAGCCCATAAATCAGCCAAATAATCAGCCGTAAAATCAGCCTACTAGTCAGCCGTAAAATCAGCCAATTAATCAGACCATAAATCAGCCCTAAAATCAGCCCTAAAATCAGCCCTACAATCAGCCAGGTTTTGAAATTATGATAAGAAAATTTTATAGTTTCAATTGCTTCAATTTTATCTCCAATCAGCCCATTAATCAGCCCTACAATCAGCCCTACAATCAGCCCTACAATCAGCCCATTAATCAGCCCATAAATCAGCCATTTTTTAATAGTTTTGGTAAAAAATTTATCAGACCTAATTAAATCTATATTTCCAATTTTATCCTCTATTGTTTCACCAAATAATCCATTAATCAGCCCTACAATCAGCCCATTAATCAGCCCATTAATCAGCCCATTAATCAGCCCATTAATCAGCCCATAAATCAGCCCATAAATCAGCCCATTAATCAGCCCATTAATCAGCATTTGTATAACTCCCCAGACAATCAAATTATAAATAATTTTGGGAATTATAGTTTTTAATAAATCAGGCTGCATTTCTTCAATCAAGAAATCTGTTCGGGTTTCTTTTTGCATCTGTTTAGCCAACCACACAAGCCACATTCGGGTTCGTTTAGCATTAGGAGGTTTGGTTGAAGAATATGTAGTAATTTTCAGATTTCGTGTCAACATTCGCCCTATATAGGCATCTAGCAAATACTGAATCCGGTCATTTGGGGAGTTCAAATGTCGCCATTCTTCTATAGATATTTCTTGAAAAGCTAGAACAGTAATACTCAGGAGTAAGGGAGTTTTTACTAACTCTAGTAAGTTTAAGTCGCTCCTGATGATTGAGCAGAGTTCTATATAATTAGTATTGTCTAGATAATCATAAATTTGATTTTCGTTTAAAGGCTGTAAGCATATAGCACCGTTAAGCTGTAATTGAGTAGCGTAGCTACTATATTCTTCACTTCGGCTACAAACAACTAAAGAAAGCGGTCTATTTTCACTTACTAAAAACTGATTAATTGTATGGACACAAAGTTCTTGACGCTGTGGCTCAAGTTCATCTAAACCATCAAGCAATGGTAGTAATTTCTGGTTGTCTACCCATTCTTTACCTAGTTTGTTTGAAACACCATATTTAGATTTGAGTTCAGTTAATAGCCAATCCGTTAAAGATTTTCGGTTATCTTTCCATGAGGACAAGTTGAATAAAACAGGAACGGGATAATCAGGCTGTGCTTCTGCACGTTTGACTAAAGCTTGTGCCAATTCTAATTGTATAGTTGTCTTCCCCGACCCTGGGTTACCTAAAATTAACAGTTTACCTGCAATTTCTTCTGATTCAAAAACTTCTAAAATTGTTGTGGTATCTGGAAGAGGTTCAGCAGGCTTTGAGCCAATTTTTATATCAGCATCCCAAGGGCGCTTGACTTGTTGTGGTTGTGACTCCTTCCCCAAATTAATTAGCACAGCATTATGTAGAGACTGTCTTAACCTTGCTGTAACTTCTTCCTTGACTGCGGCTAATAATTTCTGTTCATTCTTTGGTCGAGCCGGGTTACTTCCTGATGTTGGTATCTGCTGTCCAAAAATTAACTTGTTGATGTTTAGCATCAAGTTGTTAGTACCCTGAACTACTCTATTACCCTCACCCAGAACACCTTGATTTTCATTACCCTGAACCGCCCGGTTTTGATTACCTCCAATTTGATTTTGATATGTAGAATTATCAGGCTGTTGTGGTTCTAAGTTTTCAGGTGGCTGATTCATAAATACCTTCTACAACCCTAATAGAGATGAACCAACTGCCGCACCTAACCAGCCAGCAACTTTTACAATAATCGGCTTGGCTACTGTCCAAAGTTGCTTACCAGAATCCACCGTTTTAGTTGTTTTTTCTAGAGTTTCTGTCACGCTTGTTAAGCGGTCTAATGCACGTTTTTTATTCGGTTCTTCCTTATCTGTTGCTTTTTTAACTGCGCTCAAATCGTCAATTACTTCTTCTTTGGTGTCGGCTGGTAATTCTGCGCCTTGAATCAAGGTTTCTAATTGTGCCAGTAACTTGATAACATCTTCTTTAGTAAGGGATGCTGCGGTATCTGCACCCACTTGATTTTGTTGCATGACTTGATTATTGTCACCCAGCACAGCCTGATTATTGTCTCCTTGCACTGTGCGGTTGTTATCGCCTTGCACGTTGTTGACGTTACCGCCGACAGAACCACCAACTGAAAAGCCACCGGTATTACTAGCCATATTTGCTACCTGTTGTATTTGTGTATTTGATTTTAATTTGTTTGATTTTAAAGATTGTTTCTGTTTGCTCTGTTGAGTCTACAGGAGTAGTGAGGGTTTGATTGCAGGAATTTAACTTTGATGTTTCTGATGATATTTCTATACTGTCATCACTAAAGTAGGAGCCGATAATTTTGTCATAGTTAGAAGCAACTGCTAAAAATACGCCACCTAAAATATAAATCGGTAAGGGAAGGTTAAATTTTTTTAACCAGTCAAATAGTTCTGCTACGGCAAATAACAATAAAAAACAAGCTAGCCAAACCCTCATTTTTCTCTCCCCTGTGTGCAAATGTATTTTTAGTCTATTCATTTTAGGGTGAGGGCAAATACTCACCCTGATTTATTGGTTGAATATATCACGTTGTTTTTAAGCCGGTTTATGAGCAATAAAATACTTGCTCATAAAGTGGACCTGGGTGGAAATATTCTCAAAACCAGCTTGCTCTAAACGCCCTACTAGGTCATCATGTGTATAATCCCGATAGTAAGGTTCATGAAACAGTAGGGGGAAAGATTCCATATTTACGGCAAATTCCGGTGAGTCACTGATTTGAATGGAATCACAAATGACAAATACTCCCCCCGGTTTTGTGACTCGGAAACATTGTTCAATGACTGTTTGACGCACTTTTGCTGGTAACTCATGGAAGAGGAAGACGGAAGTTACCCCATGGAAGTAGTTGTTTAAATAAGGTAACTCTTCAGCGTTAGCTTGTAGGAGTTGGGGTAACTCTCCGGGAATTTCCGAAAGTTCTTGATTGGCTTTGCGTAAATATGCTGGTGATAAGTCCACACCATACAAGGATGCTTGAGGTAGACACCCCCGGAGCATCCTTAATGTTCTTCCAGTCCCACAAGCTACGTCTAAAACACGTATTTGTTTTGCTGGTAGGGAATTAAAGGCTTTTAACCCCTGCTTTAAAGGGGACAGTATGCGCCGTCGCATGGGGTCAGCTGTACCATTAAAGAGGATTTCTACTTGTAAATCATATAGGTTGGCGGAATTGTCGCTTAAATAGCCATTGGTTTGGTTATGGAAGTTCTGGACATAGTAGCTGGGATAACCATCTGTTTCTATTTCTGGGGAAAATTCTTGATGTTTCTTTTGTGCAGACCGCTCCCAGATTTGCGGTAGCTCTAGGCATACCATGGGATAGTAACGGAAAAAATCCGACCATGGGTGGTCAAATAGTAGGCTTTCGGGATACACTCCTTTTTCTGTATCTTGCCAATCTGTTTCCAGTAGCTGATTCATTCTTTGCTGTAGTTTAAATAAGACCTTCTGAGTCATGGGTTTCCCCCTGTGTCCTAAGTTGGGATGAATCAGATTCATCAGCCTTGAACTTAAGGTTTTGTGAACTACACCAAAGTAAGTTTTACCTTGTTGAAAGGCTTGATAACTCAGCTTAGTTAAAGTCTCAGACATGAAAATACTAGGGTATTGAAGGGTATTTATTACTTTTCTCAATGATTTAATTATATGTAAAAAATTGTAACGCACAAATAAGATGTAAATTTTTGTAAATAAATTGAAATTCTGTAGCGTTGGTTACAGAATTATTGCTAATATAGTACAAGATTAAACTTCCATTGATCACGAGAACCATAAGGGGGACTGTGTTATGTCTATTCAAGATAGAAGTCGGATGTTGGCTATGCGTCAATATCAGCAGGTAAAAAACCGTCAGCAGTCGATGCTGATGCGTGCCGCACAAGAACTGGGTCTTCCTGAAGAATTATCGGAGTATTGGAGTCCCATTCAAGGGAAAATTGACCCCACCACTCGCTTAATTTATGAAAGTAGCCATGCTGCTATGAGCTAGTTGTGAATATGATTGAAGTTGCTATCTACCAAATTTTTGACTGTGATTAGTAAAAAAAAAGCCACCCCAGAAGGGTGGCTAAATACTCACTGTTCAACTAAGTTAGCAGTCGTAATAGAGGTAAAACTCATAGGGGTGAGGACGTAACTGCATCTGCTTAACGTCGTTAGCCAGTTTGTAGTCAATCCAGTTTTGGATGAAGTCTTCTGAGAAAACGCCTGTTTCTGTCAAGAAAGCATGATCATTTTCTAGTGCTTCGAGTGCTAATTCTAGGGAACCTGGAGTTGAAGGAACTTTCGCCAGTTCTTCGGGAGAGAGTTCATAGATGTTTTTATCTAGGGGTTCACCGGGATGAATTTTGTTCTTAATCCCGTCAATACCAGCGCAGAGCATGGCTGCAAATGCTAGGTAGGGGTTAGAAGTAGCATCAGGACAACGGAATTCTAAGCGCTTGGCTTTGGGGTTGTCGCCAGCTAAAGGAATCCGTACGGAGGCAGAACGGTTACCTTGAGAGTAGGCTAGGTTAACTGGGGCTTCGTAACCAGGTACTAGGCGCTTGTAAGAATTAGTTGTGGGATTGGTGATGGCTAAAAGTGCGGGTGCGTGCTTGAGGATACCACCAATGTAGTACAGTCCCATTTCACTCAAACCAGCATACTTATCACCAGCAAATAGAGGTTTGCCATCTTTCCAGATGGATTGGTGACAGTGCATACCAGAACCATTATCGCCAAAAATTGGCTTGGGCATAAAGGTGACGGTTTTGCCGTATTTCTTGGCGACGTTTTTGATGACGTATTTATAAGTCATCAACCAGTCGGCTGCTTGCATTAGTGTACCAAAGCGGAAACCTAGTTCGCACTGACCACCAGTAGCTACTTCGTGGTGTTGTTTCTCAATGGGTACGCCGCAGTCTCTCATGGTCAGGAGCATTTCGGTACGGATGTCTTGGAAGCTATCCGCCGGTGATACTGGGAAGTAACCTTCTTTGAAGCGTGTTTTGTAACCCAAGTTGGGGCTTTCTTTTCTCCCAGTATTCCAAGCACCTTCTACTGAGTCTACATGGTAGTAGCCTTCATGGGCGTTTTGGTCAAAGCGGACATCATCAAAGATAAAGAATTCTGCTTCTGGTCCAAAGAATGCTGTATCACCAAGTCCGGTAGACACTAAGTAGTCGATCGCTTTTTGGGCTATTACACGGGGACAACGGTTGTACCATTCCCCTGTCCGCGGTTCTTTAATACTACAAACTATACTTAATGTTGGCTCTGTCATGAAGGGGTCGATCCAAGCTGTGTTGGAGTCGAGTACCATCATCATGTCTGACTCGTTGATGCTTTTCCAACCCCGAATGCTGGAACCGTCAAAGGGTACGCCATCTGAGAAGGAACTTTCATCGATTTGGTCATGGTAGACAGTTAAATGCTGCCAAGTACCTAGTGTATCGATGAATTTCAGATCAATCATCTGAATTTTTTGGTCTTGAATCATCTTCAAGACTTCTTGTGGGGTTGTCATTTTTACTCCTTCTCTACCGATTTCCTAAAGTAAAACTAGAATCTTCCAAAGCATCTTCACCCAGATGATCTGAACTAAGTTGTTGATGACACACTTGGAATATCATAAATCCTAGACATTAAAGAATTTTGTATTTTTTGTTACAGCTTATCTGGATTACAGGTTATATTAACCTTTTCCGGAACATCTGTACAAAACTTAAAGTTCATCTCATTAGGTGTCAACTTTGGCATAGAATCCTTAATTAGCGGGTAATCTGTTTTTGTGCGGCATTTTATTTTAAATATTATTTTAAATACAATGGCACAAAAATTTACCGGTGCATGACTGCAACCAAATTAATATCAAAAGATAGCATTTATTGGGAGAAGAAAGAATGCGTGATGCAGTGACAACCTTGATTAAGAATTATGACGTTGCTGGAAGGTATTTTGACCGGAATGCGATCGACAGTTTAAAATCTTACTTTGCTAGTGGTACTGCACGGGTACAAGCTGCTGCAGCTATTAACTCTAATGCGGCGGCCTTGGTTAAACAAGCTGGTTCTAAGTTGTTTGAAGAACAACCAGAGTTGATCCGTCCCGGCGGAAATGCTTATACAACCCGTCGTTATGCAGCTTGTCTGCGGGATATGGATTATTATCTGCGCTATGCTACTTATGCCCTGGTTGCAGGTAACATGAATGTTTTAGATGAGCGGGTACTACAAGGACTGCGGGAAACCTATAATTCTTTGGGTGTACCTATTGGCCCTACGGTTTTTGGTATCCAGATTCTCAAGGGTTTGGTTAAGGAACAAGTTGCAGCTGCTGGTATTGCTGATACTTCTTTTGTGGATGAACCTTTTGATTATATGACTCGTGAGTTGAGCGAGCAGGATGTTTAAAAGTTAATTTTTAAATCAGGGATAATATAATTACCGCACTTTGGCTTTTTTGACAAGGTGCGTTTATTTTTTTTAATGTGACATGAGAACCCAAATTTACAATGATTTAGGAGAGTTAATTTAATTGGTGAAGCAGCGACTTGATACGCTATTAGTAGAGTTAAATTTATGTAGTTCCCGCGCTTTAGCACAGCGCTTAATTCAAGCAGGGGAAGTAACGGTTAATCAGCAGGTGGTGGATAAACCAGGGACGGAGGTTGATACTACCGCGGAAATTAAGGTAAAAGAGCGATCGCGTTTTGTGTCTCGCGGTGGAGAAAAACTGGCCAAGGCTTTAGAATTTTTTCAAATCCCCGTGGTGGGGCGCATCTGTTTAGATGGGGGTATTTCTACCGGCGGTTTTACTGATTGTTTGCTCCAAGCTGGGGCGAAAAAAGTTTACGGTGTAGATGTGGGTTATGGTCAAGTTGACTGGGGTTTAAGAAATGATCCACGGGTGATCTTAAAAGAACGTACTAATTTACGTCATCTCACACCCGCAGATTTATATACTGATGAGCAAATACCTGACCTGGCGGTGGTGGATGTATCGTTTATCTCCTTAACCAAGGTTTTACCGGCTTTGTGGAAATTAACCCAATCTCCCAGGGATGCAATATTACTAGTTAAACCACAGTTTGAGGTGGGAAAATCCCGTGTAGGTAAAAAGGGTGTTGTCCGGAACCCCGATGACCAAGCTGATGCTATTTTCCAGGTGTTGCAAATGGGTTGCGACTTGGGATGGAAATATCAGGACTTAACTTGGTCCCCCATTACTGGCCCAGCTGGTAACATTGAGTATCTTCTCTGGTTAGGAATGGATGGGGAAACACCACCGCCTGATTTAGATATAATTCAGCAAATGACAAAATCAGCCATGGGGAATTTTAGGGGAGGTTAAAGGTCGTAGATGAGACACTCTAGGGCTTCGGGATGTTGTTCGCAGTAGGTTTCTAGTGCGGTTTGGCGGTGTCTTTTGGCTTGCTGCTGATGGGCTTTTTCTGCTTGTAGTTCTTCGACGATATCCCAAGCTACAGCACAGCTGGCGGAATTGTCTCCCTCGGTTGCGCAGGTTTGACGAGCTTCCACAATAGATTCTAAGATAGCTTCATCCAGGGTTTTATTACCGGAGTTAACAGCAGATTGAACGGATTCTAGGGATGTTGTCATGATATTTTCACCTTGATTGATGAATATTGACTGTTAGCTTTATAGGACTTCAAAAGCTTATACTTCTAGTTTAATTAAGCTGATGAAAATGGTTTGGTAGTGAACACCGTCTGGAGGTAAAAAGCTAAAAAGAGGAAAAGAAATTTTGACGATGGCTGTAGTTTTTTGCCTTCGTTTTTATTTCTGTTGTTTCCTCAATTTTGCACCCAAAACTATCAATTGAGTCGCTTTGTCAGGGGAATTTTATGTTAAGTGCACCCTGGAAGGATGTGGTTACAAGCTGTCATCAATGGTGACCAACACAATGGGATACAACCCCCGTTCTCTGAGGACGGCTTTTTGGTTCATATATCTGGCGATTTTTGGTATATGAATATAAAATAAGAAGCAGCACGACTTTAAATGGACGTAAAGGGACTGTGTGCTTTGCACAGGCTAGCTGTGAAGCTTCAATAATCACCGATAGCGTAGCGTAGCGTGGCGTAAGCCATACTTTTAGGTGGGTGAGTGTCAAGATTTTGTTGCTAGTTCTTGTTGTAAGCGGTAGAGAATTGTATTGCGATCGACTTGAGATAAAATCTCTTGAATGACGCTGCTTACTCCTAGTTCTCCCCAGGTACAACCTTTTTCTAGGTAGGTTTGGGCGGCTTTCCCTACTATGTATGCACCATAACCGGCTATGGTAGATTGGGCGATCGCAGTTCCAGCATAGGCTGTAATATTGAGAGGATTTTCCCCACTAGCGATCGCTGCGGTGGTTTTACTTAATCCCAGTATGATACTACTCCCGACTTCTCCTAACAGCAACCCACCGGAACTGAAGAAGATGGTTTTTAAGATTTTGCTGGCTTCGTAACTGGTCATAGGTAGGCCATATAACCGTGCTAGAGAACGAATTAAAACTAAGTCAGCAAGGGTACCACAGATGACATCTAAAACTGGTACAGGATTTAATCCTACAGCTAAGGCTTTATATTTGGCGAATTTCCAAATAATATCTTCAGCTTCTTGCTCCCACAGATCCATAGTTTTTTGAGCTATGGCTTTGTGTGCTTCCCGTGCTTGAATGAGTGCGTTTAAAGCTAGGAGCGATCGCCCTTCCCGATTGAGAATAGATAAAATTGTCTGTTGTAGTTCCTCTATCCGAGGGGGTGGTGTTTCCCACTCATAGGTCACACGACCATCTGGCCATTCTACTCGCACTTCTAGGGGTGCTGGTTCGGCCGCCACCATGACAATTTCATCTGGTAGTAAAGGGGGAGCTTGGGGATGTCCTGCGCCTAGTTGTTGTAAGTTGTGATAAATTGCTTGTCGGTCTGTTTCTGGATATAAATCTATTTTATTAAATACTAAAATCAGGGGTTTTTGTGCTTGGCGTAACTCCAGCAGAGCTAGATACTCAAGGCGGGTAATATCCCCAGATAGGACAAACAAAATCAAATCGGCTTGCTGGCTGATTTCTCGCGCCATCTTTGCCCTCACATCCCCCGCAATTTCATCTAACCCAGGTGTATCAATTAACTCAACTAATACCTTACCTCCCGGTTGCCAACGCACAGAACGGGGCCACTGAGTCACACCGTTGAGGGGTCCTGTTTGCAGGATTTTCGCCCCCAGTAAAGCGTTTAATACTGCTGATTTTCCCCGACTCACCAACCCAAAGGCTGCAATTCTAATCACATTCGAGTCTAGTTTGCTCAGGGTAGAGTTTAAGGTTTCTAATTCTGGTTTGAGCAACCCTAGTAATTCTGGGTGGGAGCTAAACTTTCCCGACTTGCAAAGATGTCCATACCAAGACAGTGCTTGTCTGAGACTAGCACGGGCGCGGTTTAAGTGAGTTTCTTGGAGATTACGCACAAGGTGAGCTTAGGTATGGTAAATGGGGGCAAAAAGCTAGAGTGCATCTACCATTTTACCATTAGAAGATTTAAAATTGGTGAATGATATTTCAAGCTAGTTACAGCAGAAAACCAGAGTAACTGTAATTCCTTGTGGGTGTAGGACTCAATGAATTAAGCCTGGAGATTTGGCTTTTTGTGAGTTGATCCGAGCTATTTACCAGGTCAGCATTCCCCCACAGAGGTAGGTTATTGGGAGTGCGCCAAAATACTGGTAATTTATTTGATATGAATAACAATCCTAGGAGGAAATTTGAAGGTATCAATTTTGCGGCGAGAGTGGTTTTCTAACACTCAGCAGGATATCATGGCAGGAGCTGTTGTAGGACTAGCTTTGATTCCAGAAGCGATCGCCTTTTCCATTATCGCCGGGGTTGATCCCAAAGTGGGGCTTTACACCTCATTTATTATTGCGGTGATCACCGCCTTTTTAGGAGGTAGACCGGGGTCAATTTCCGCCGCTACAGGCGCAATGGCCCTATTAATGATTGAGTTAGTCAAAGATCATGGCTTGCAATATCTATTAGCGTCCACCCTCTTAACCGGGGTGTTTCAAGTTGTGTTTGGCGTGCTCAAACTGGGTCGCCAAATGAAATTTGTACCCAGAGCGGTAATGATTGGCTATATTAACGCCTTAGCGGTGTTAATTTTCCTGGCCCAGTTACCCCAACTCACCAACGTTCCCCCCACAGTATATATATTAACCCTCCTATCTTTGGTAATTATTTACATTTTACCCCGCTTTACCAAAGCAGTACCCTCCCCCTTAGTAGCTTTAGCAGTGATGACGATCGCCGCCATTGCTCTCAAACTAGAAGTTCCCACGGTAGGGGATATGGGAGAACTACCCAAGAGTTTACCCTTGTTTGCTCTACCCCAAGTCCCCTGGAACCTGGAAACCTTAAAGATTATTTTGCCCTATTCCCTCACCTTAGCGATCGTGGGTTTATTAGCTTCCTTCCTCACTGCTGCTTTAGTGGATGAACTCACAGATACACCCAGCGATAAAAACCAGGAAGCTAAAGGACAAGGTATTGCTAATATCGTCACTGCCTTCTTTGGCGGCATGGCAGGATGTGGGATGATTGGACAATCGGTAATTAATGTCCAGTCTGGTGGTAGGGGGAGACTATCCACCCTTGCTGCAGGAGTTTTCCTCTTAATTGCTATTTTATTTTTACAGGATTGGGTCAGACAAATGCCCATGGCTGCATTGGTAGCCGTAATGATCATGGTGTCCATTGGTACATTTCGCTGGTCATCCTTTCAGAATATTCCCCGCATCCCCACCACGGAAACTGCGGTCATGTTAACCACAATGTTTGTGACGATTTTTACCCGTAATTTTGCCCTGGGGGTAGTTACCGGTATCGTCATGAGTACTTTATTCTTCTCTAACAAAATTGCTCAGTTAGTGTTTGTAGATAAAGTGCTGAGTGAGGACGGTTCCCATCGCACATATAAGGTAGCTGGTCAAATTTTCTTTTTATCACGAGATGAATTTCTCGCTGCTTTTGATTTTACCGAACTGGTGGAGCGGGTGACTATTGATCTGACTCATGCTCACCTGTGGGACCAAGGCGCAGTGGAGGTACTTGATAGAGCAGTGCTGAAATTTCGCCGTAATGGTGCAGATGTCGAGGTCGTTGGACTAAATGAAGCTAGTGCAACCTTGCTGAATAAATTGGCTATGTATCCTCAAGCCGATGGTTTGAACAAACAATAGTATTGTAACAGCATCATGAAAAATATTTTACTTTGTACCGATGGCTCCTCTTTTGCGGAAAATGTTTATAAATATGGTGCTTGGTTTGCTCTCAAGTTTGGTTGTCACATTAATGTTTTATTTGTGACTGATATTCGTAGTCAACAAGTAGCTTCTACTGGTAACCTCAGTGGTACTATTGGACTGGGGAGCGCTGAAAACTTATTGCATGAGCTGGTCAATTTAGAACATCAAAAAGCCAAGCTGAATAATCAACGCGCTAGATTGATTTTACAAAATGCTGCGGCAATTCTCAAAGCTGAAGGTGTCACAGATGTGCAGTTAACCAATAAAACCGGGTTTTTGGTAGATTGTTTTGATGAGTTTGAGAAAGATGCAGATTTGATTGTTTTGGGGAAACGGGGAGAAGGTGCAGAATTTGCTTCGGGTCATTTAGGGGCTAATATAGATCGCATTGTGCGCAGTAGTACTAAACCATGCTTAGTTACACCGCAGGAATTTAAACCAATTTCCCGCCTGTTAGTGGCTTATGATGGTAGTGCTACGGGTAACAATATTCTCCAATTTTTAGCCGCTTATCCTGTATTTACAGATTTAGAAATTCATCTACTGACTGTGGCTAAAACTGGGAAGCTGGAAACGGCCACTCAAACACAACATCAAGGTCAGCTATATTTGCAAACCGTTGGATATGAGCCAGTTTGTAGTGTTTTAGAGGGTGACCCAGAAACGGTTATCACTAATTATATTAGCCAAGCAGATATTAGTTTTTTGCTCATGGGCGCTTACGGTCACAGTCGCATTCGCCATTTAGTTATTGGGAGTACTACCGCTCAACTGCTCAGAAGTACCAAGATTCCTGTATTGTTATTCCGTTAGTTGACTGCGCTGTGTTCCCACGCTTATAAGCGTGGGTTGTTTGGCTATCTCAAAAAAAGCTTTAATTTCAGGCTTTCTCGGTTGTGGGAGGGAGCGCAATGGGACTTAATTCTAGTTCTGGGTGGTCTCCCTTAACTTGGTCTAAGTTCCACTGGTTTTTAAACAACAGTACGGGACGCTCCCAACGGTCTTTTACCACAAAGGTGTTAAATAAACGCCCGACTTTATCCAAAATATCCCAACCTCCAGTTACCCAACGCGCTACTGAATAAGGTAAAGCTTCTAGGTAGGTCTCCACTCCGTACTCATTGACTAGACGAAACTGCACTACCTCAAACTGCAGTTGACCAACGGCTGCTAAAATGGGGTTACGTTTGCTTTCATCTGTGGAGTGTAAAATTTGTACGGCTCCCTCTTCTTGTAGTTCTGTTACTCCTTTATTAAAATTCTTATATTTGGTCGGGTCGGCATTCCTCAAGTAAGCAAATAGTTCTGGGGAGAAGGAGGGTATACTGGGATAAATCAACTTGTCGCCTATGTAAACAGTGTCTCCAATGGCAAATGTCCCTGGGTTATTTAAACCGACCACGTCCCCTGGATATGCTACCTCTACTGTGTCTCTTTCTTGGGCGAATAACTTCTGCGGGTGGGAAAGGCGCACTGTTTTACCTGTGCGCGCATGGTTAACTACCATATCTTTTTCAAATTTACCAGAACACACCCTTAAAAAGGCAATGCGATCGCGGTGTTTGGGGTCCATGTTAGCTTGTAATTTGAAGACAAAGCCAGAAAACTCTGGATATGTCGGGTCAATTTTACCCTTGTTACTTTCATGGGGGGTGGGTTTGAGTCCATATTCTAAAAAGGACTTGAGAAATAATTCTACCCCAAAGTTATTCATAGCACTGCCAAAAAACACCGGGGTCATTTGACCTCGATGCACTGCTTCTAGGTCTAGGGTCGGTCCCAAACTATCCAGAATTTCTAATTCTTCTTGCAGCTGGTGATACAAATTTTCACCTACAAGGGACTCAATTCTGGGGTCATTGGCGGCGATAATAGTATCTGTGGCTTTTCTTGTACCATGGTCGCCACTCTTTTGAAATAGATGTACTTGCTGGTGTTGACGGTCAAAAATCCCTTGAAATTGGTCTCCTGTGCCAATTGGCCAGTTAATTACATAGGTTGACAGTCCCAATTCCCGCTCAATTTCATCAATGAGTTCTAACGGCGACATACTGGGACGGTCTAGTTTATTAATAAATGTAAAGATAGGTAGAGAACGCAGTCGGCAAACTTCAAATAATTTGCGGGTTTGGGTTTCTAGCCCCTTGGCTGCATCAATGAGCATGACTGCATTATCCGCAGCTGCCAAGGTTCTGTAAGTATCTTCACTGAAATCTTGGTGTCCAGGTGTGTCTAAAAGATTGAGTAGACAATTTTGATACTCGAATTGTAATACTGTGGAGGTGATGGAAATCCCTCTTTGTTGCTCCATGGCCATCCAGTCTGAGGTGGCGTGGCGTTGGGAACGACGAGCTTTGACGGAGCCAGCTTGTTGAATTGCTCCCCCGTAGAGGAGGAGTTTCTCGGTGAGTGTGGTTTTACCCGCGTCGGGGTGAGAGATAATCGCAAAGTTGCGCCGGCGTTCTATTTCTTGCGGGGCGATCGCATCGCGTACTTCTGTTTGCATAAGTTGAAAATTTAAAAGAACTGCTCTATTGTCAAACCGATGTAGTCTATCTTCAGACAAGCTGTATGATCATGCAACACAAGCAATCATTAGAGCAGTCTTATGGTGGCCACTGATCACCAATTTTGATGCTAAATAACCTAATTTTTTTCAAGCTAAAAAGCTGCACGGCTGAAAGACAAAAAGTTTTTACATTTTCCTTTTCTAATTATACAACTAAATCCACTGTTTTTACTTCTTTAGTACCACACAGAAACTACCACCAAATGCGATCGCCATGTTCATCTAGCCTTGCTGCGCGAATCACATCAGAAATTTCTTCTGCGTCTTTGACATGGTGGAGTGCTTTTTTTGTGCCATCAGGATACTCTACCACAAAATACGTTGGGACTGTAATCTGGTCTCCTGTGATATCTGGCACATTCACGGCTATCTGTTGGGCTTTTTCCTCTAGGGTTTTGGACTCGTCTATAACATCCCCTGGGTTGGCGGTTAAGTTTCTTTCTTTGACTGTTGGTACGCTGTCTTGATAGTCGTGACTAACTGGCTGATCTAGATTGTTGAGTTTCTTAGTCATGATGTTTGGCCTTGGGGAAAATTTATACATCTACTAAGAACAATCTAAAAAATTATCGCTGTGATGAGTTCCTTCTCTAGAGGGAGAAAAACACAAAAAACAGGTTATTCGGCGCAGTTGACAATTAAGTGTGTGAGGGCATCAATCAGGCGATCGCCTTCCATGGGTATAATATCCTTACCATGCATAATTTCTTGAGTAGTCACGAAGTGGACTAAGGAGCCAATGAGAATTCTAGCTGTGGCTTCTGGGTCAGGTATTTTTAATTCCGGGTGAGCTGCTAAATATTTACTGATGGTCTCGATGGCTGGTTTGGCGATGCTGTAAATAAAAACCTGGGCTAACTCGGGAAACCGCGCCGACTCCCCCATTAACAGGCGTTCAAATGACTGATATTCCTCATCTTTGACCATCTGATCTAAGGCTGTCACTGCTAACCGCCGCAGCACAACATAGGGTTCTCCATGTAAGGGTTGGGACCCCAATATAGAGTAAAACCTCTTTCTGGCTAGTTTCTCGATTAATGCTTTAAATAATCCTTTTTTATCTTGGAAGTAACTGTATACTGTGGCTTTAGAAACTCCTGCTGCTTCTGCTACCCTATCCATGCTCGCAGCTGCATAGCCCCGAGCTAAAAATTCTTGCATCGCCCCTTGCAGAATTTTTTCCATTTTCTCTACTGAATTAGATCGGTCATTTTCTCCATTTTTTGGGCGTACCATCTTCCAATAGTCCTTAAGATTATCAATATTTGCAGACTTTTGTGGCTAAGAGCTTGACTAAACTAGTCGGTTTAGTATAATTCTATTATAGAACTAAACGGTGTAGTTTTGTAACCCAGAGTTCATTCTGGGGATGATGTAACAATAGCAGCGATTCCTAGTTTCACAGAGTCAAAATATAGGTAATCACCACTAAATAACCTATCTATACTCTGGTGAACAGACTAATACCTCACCGGAAATTTGCAGTTAGTGGAGTCGGAAAAACCGATTATGTCCAAAATTCAGGGAGAGCATCAGATTTTTTTCTCTGGTGAGTGATAAAAGAGAGTTAGGCGGGACATTTACCAAAATTTGATTTGTTCTGATTTGAATCAGTGTATTTGGAATTGCTTAAAAGGTATGCTATCGTGCAAAACTCAAAGCTAGATCGATCCATATCCTCCCCACCGATTTTACGTCCGCCCTTTTTTCTAGCTATTATTGTATCTTTAACTGTAATTGGTAGTAGTGTTTATACGGTATTAAAATTCCCGGATAAATTAAATCAAAATGATTCCAAAGCAGCGACACTAACACCTGAGTTAAAAACGGTAACAGCCCTAGGACGGATCGAACCCAAAGGACAAGTGATTAAAATTTCTGCTGCCATGTTGCCGGAAGGAAGTCGGGTAGAAGAACTGTTAGTCACAGAGGGGGACACAGTCAAAGCAAGGCAGGTGATAGCGATTTTAGATAGCCGCGATCGCCTGTTGGCGGCTTTGCAAGAGGCTCAGGAACAGGTTAGAGTAGAACAGGCCAACTTAAACCGCATCAAAGCAGGTGCTAGACGGGGGGAAATTGTAGCACAACAAGCCATAATTGCTCGCTTAGAGGCAGAACGCCAAGGTGATATTGCAGCCCAAGAAACCACAGTGGCTCGATGGCAGGGGGAAGTGGCAAATGCGGCGGTAGAAAACCAAAGATATGAAGAACTGTATAAACAAGGGGCAATATCAGCCTCCCAAAGGGATAGCAAGCGCTTACAACTAGAAACAGCCCAGAAAAACCTCCAAGCTGCACAAACACAGTTAACTCGCACTCAGTTAACTAGTGAGCAACAAATTAACGCAGCCCAAGCAACACTTAATAGCATGACTGAGGTACCACAGGTGGATATCGAAGCCGCCCAAGCCGAGGTGAATCGGGCTATAGCAGTGATGAAGCGGGCCCAAGTCAATCTCCAGCAGGCTTATGTGCGATCGCCTGAAGATGCGCAAATATTAGAGATCCACTCCCGTCCTGGGGAATTAATTTCCAGTCATGGTATTGCTGACATTGGGCAAACCAGCCAGATGTATGTAGTGGCCGAGGTGTACGAAAGCGACATCAATAAAGTTCATCCAGGGCAAAAAGTAGAAGTATTTGGTAATTTCCTCCCCATTGAATTGCAAGGGGTAGTAGATCGGATTGGCTTACAAGTCCGGCGGCAACACCTGATTAATACTGACCCTACAAGTAATATTGATAACAGAGTCATTGAGGTTTATATCCGACTAGATGAAACTTCCAGTCAGAAGGCTGCCAAGTTAACAAATATGCAAGTTAAGGCAGTCATTCAGCTGTCTAATTCTTAACACCCTTTCCTATTTACCCCCACTCAGCATAACCTATGATGGGACTCATCCAACAAATGCGACGACGCACCCCCCTCGGATGGCTACAACTGAGTCACGAAAAAAGCCGCTTGCTGGTAGCACTATCGGGGATTGCTTTTGCGGATGTTTTGATGTTCATGCAGATAGGCTTTCAGACGGCGCTATATGACAGTAACACTAGACTGCATCGCAGTTTACAAGCAGATATTGTTTTAACCAGTCCCCAAGCCCGTAGTATGCAAAATATGCCGGTATTTTCCCGGCGGCGCCTCTATCAAGCTATGGATATACCGGGGGTGGAATCAGCACAAGCAATGTATGTTCATAATATTATTTGGAAGAATCCCCAAACCCGCCGCCAGACATCGGTACAAGTCATCGGTTTTAATCCAGATCAGCCAGTTTTTGATTTACCAGAGGTGAATCGCCAATTACAGTCTATTAAGCTACCTGATACTGTTTTATTTGACCGGAATGCTCGGGGCGATTACCAACAGGCGATCGCCAAAATTAACCAGGGTGAAAAAGTCACTACTGAAATAGAGGGGCGGACTATTACCATTAGTGGTTTATATACCGTCGGGGCTTCCTTTGGTTCTGATGGTAGCTTAATCACCAGTGATCAAAACTTTTTACGGTTGTTTTCTCGACGTCCAGCCAGCAATATTAGTTTAGGTTTGATCAAGGTCAAACCCGGTTATGACCGCAAACAGGTAGCAAGGGCTTTACAAGCCTATCTGAGCGATGATGTCAGGGTGATGACCCATGGAGAATTTATTGAATTTGAAAACCATTTCTGGAGAACCAACTCCCCCATTGGCTTTATTTTTAGCTTAGGTGTATCCATGGGGTTTGCGGTGGGTGTAATCCTGGTATATCAGGTTCTTTCTACTGATGTCAATGCCCATGTCAGGGAATATGCTACTTTTAAGGCTTTGGGATATCGCAATTACTACTTTTTAACTGTAGTGTTTGAACAAGCTCTGATTTTAGGAGCATTGGGCTTTGTTCCAGGGTTAGCAGTGTCTTTGGGACTTTACCAAATGACTCGTACCGCTACCAATCTGCCTATGTATATGACTGTAGCCCGGGCTTTACAGGTGCTGGTTTTAACTATCATTATGTGTTCAATTTCTGGGGCGATCGCCACTCGTAAACTACGCTCTGCTGACCCGGCGGATATGTTTTAGTGGGGATTATAAAAGGTAAAATTTAAAACTGCTATGCGTCCAGTCATTTCCATCCGCAATCTTGATCACTACTTTGGACAAGGTTCATTGCGTAAGCAAGTTTTATTTAATATTAATTTAGAGATTCAAGCAGGTGAAATTATTCTGTTGACGGGTCCTTCTGGTTCGGGAAAAACTACTCTCCTGACTTTGGTCGGTGGTTTGCGTTCCCCTCAGTTTGGGAGTTTGCAAGTTTTGCAGCGGGAACTTTGCGGCGCTAGTACCCAGGAATTAGTGCGATCGCGACGAGATAACGGTTATATTTTTCAAGGGCACAATCTCCATGGTAGTTTGACAGCACTGCAAAATGTGAGAATGGCCTTGGAACTGCACAGAGATATTACACCCGAACAGATGCAAGACCGTTCGGCTGTGATTTTGGAACAGGTGGGTTTAGGGAATCACCTTGATTATTATCCTGACCAATTGTCGGGAGGACAAAAACAACGAGTAGCGATCGCCCGGGCTTTGGTCAGCCATCCCCCTCTAGTTTTAGCAGATGAACCCACTGCAGCCCTTGACAGTCAATCGGGTCGGGATGTGGTCAACCTGATGCACAAATTGGCCAAGGAACAGGGTTCTACCATCCTTATGGTTACCCATGATCATCGCATTCTCGACATTGCTGACCGGATTGTGCCGATGGAAGATGGTAAGCTGGTTAACGCCTCTGGGGTGAAGGTAACAATTTAATACCCCTTCCTGATTTTGGGTAGGTTTAACACAGCGGTGATCGATAATGGTATACGCCCTCTTGTTTGTCAATGTTAGTGAAAAACTATCGCTTATCCTATTTGAGTGGGAAATTCTGGAAACCCCACCGCCAGATCATCAAGTTCATCGGTATCTTGACATTTGCTTTAGTTGTCATCTTGGCTTCACCCGTCCATGCTTTGGAAGTACAGGTGACTCCCAGTAATCCTCAGCTGGGTGATACTATATCTGTGGTAATTAACGTCAATCATAGGGATGATGGTAGTAATCCCACTGTAGTGGTTGGTGATACTTCTTACCCCGCATTTGCCATTAGTTCTCAGAAATATCGGGCTTTGATTCCTACAACTCCATTAGATCGGCCTGGAACTATAACGCTGAAGGTTTCCGGGGATGGTCAAGAGCGAAACTTGGCACTCAATTTGCGTAATCGCTCCTTCCCCACACAACGGATTAATTTACCACCGGGAAGGGCTGGGGTGAGAGCCACAGAACATGAACTACAGCGTGTAGCAGCTTTTAAAGCACTACAAACCCCTCAAAAGCATTGGAATGGCCCCATGGTCAAACCTAATGCCGGGAGGATTACTACCATCTATGGTGTCCGGCGTTACTATAATGGTGAATTTGCCGCAGATTACTACCATCGTGGGGTTGACTACGCTAGTCCTACGGGTTCACCAGTGGTGGCCCCGGCGGCTGGAACAGTTGCTTTGGTAGGTACGGTGTCGGCAGGGTTCCGAGTTCATGGTAACACCATTGGTATTGACCATGGGCAGGGAGTAACTAGTATTTTACTACACCTCAATAGTATTAAGGTTAAAGAGGGTGATTTTGTCACAGCAGGTCAAGTAGTTGGGACAGTGGGTTCTACCGGCGCTTCCACAGGTCCACATTTGCACTGGGGTTTATATGTCAACGGCAAATCTGTTGATCCTGCACCTTGGCGGTTTGGTAGTATCAATTAAAGGAGCAAAATTTTCTTTTCAATTTAGATTCATTTATCCCGGTTTTGCAGTCAACCGGGTTTATTGGTCTATGGCACCACTGATACAAGTGTGCCTATTGTTACCTTAGTATATAATGAACGCACATCTTCATTCCGCATTCTTAAGCACCCATGAGAAATGGCAGACCCTAATAAATGTGTGTCTGGAGTGCCGTGAAAACCAATTTCATTGCGTCCATCTGACCAAAAACCAATCCATCGCTCTCCCAAAGGACTATCCGCACCCGATGGAAATATTTTACCGGTGATAGGGTGCTGCCAAATAGGATATTCTTCCATATCCCTGACCCGGAAGGAACCTGTGGGGGTCTCCCAACCCTCCTTACCTATGGCAATGGGGTAACTGGCTATGACTTCACCTGTGTGGTAAACATAGGTACGGCGATCGCTTAATCTTACGACTACTTCTAGATCAGATGATTTTGGTGTAGATAAACCCTGGGAATTGGGGCTTTGTCCAGGAAGCACTGATGGTATTTTCAGTAATGAATCATTATTTTCGGTGGTATTGCGGGGTGTATCTGATATGAAAGTGACTCCGCTCTTGTGGACAACCGGCTGCTGAGTGGATTTATTCCCCGGTACAGTGTCATTTATACTCCCATAAGCAGGCTCCAAGGGGCTGTGAATTGTTGTCAGCCGCCAATGGACAGCCAGTGATAAGATGGCTGTGCCAAAAAAGAGCAACATAACTATACGGGTCACAGATTCATTTCTTACCATTGCCATTGCTAATTGTGGATTTTGAACATATTCAGTGGACTAAGTGGACTAATTGGTTTTTGAGTATGTCCCAAATTATCAATAATTTATTAGCACTTATCTGTTCTCTGTTGACATACTCATGTTTGTCAAGGTTTTTAGTGAAATTTATACTTGTATCCATGTATCATACCCATAAACATCCAAAAAATTATGGTAAAAAATTAGTTTTTTTGGAGATTCGACTATATTAACAGAACTGGGCTTCACCAGAGCTACAAAAGAAAGCATCCAAATTTCGCAAACAACCTAGGAATGGATCTGTTAATATCCCTAATGTGAGATCCTGCCATGTACCAGTCACAGAACCGTCACTGTTAGCTGGAACATTGCGCCCATTAGGTTGTCTAATAGGTGGGGATGATTTAAAGTTCAGTACGATCTATGAGCCAATCGATTACTGTATCCTGGTCAACTGTGGATGCCAGATACTCAGAAGCATCAGTGCTTGACAAACTCTCTAATCACGATCTGATTTTACGCTGTCAAACCGGACTGCGTCCAGATCGGGCTGCTTTTGCAGAGCTATTGCGCCGCTATCAAAATCAAGTTGAGCGAATTTTATATCACCTGGCTCCAGATTGGGGTGACAGGGCTGATTTGGCTCAAGAAGTCTGGATTCGAGTCTATCGAAATATTAACCGATTACAAGACCCAGTCAAGTTTCGGGGTTGGTTAAGTCGGATTGCTACTAATTTGTTTTATGACGAGTTGCGTAAACGTAAGCGGGTAGGTACTCCGTTGTCATTGGATGCTCCCCGTACCCTACAGGACGGCCAGATGGATTGGGATATTCCCGGAGATACCCCAGGACCTGAGGAAGCACTGACGACTAGGGAGTTTTACGAGCAACTGCGAGACGCGATCGCCGATTTACCAGAGGTGTTTCGTACTACTATTGTTCTCAGAGAAATCGAAGGTCTGGCATATGAAGAAATTGCAGAAATTACCGGTGTTTCTTTGGGAACTGTGAAATCCAGAATCGCTAGAGCTAGAGCTAAATTACAAACTCAGTTACAAAACTATCTAGATGCTTAATTGACAAAATGGTAAGCTATGGTAAAAGTCACAAGTCATCTCCTCAGATCCCTGTCTTTGGCTGTGAGGGTCTATGTCGGCTTTTGGATTTATTGAATTAACAAGAAGGGATGAAGCTCTCATCCCCATCACTGGCCAGACCTGTCAATCAATCTGTGTCTTGGCTCATGGCCAACTTTAAGGATTGTGTAATAATTTTGAACAGAAGCCTTTTGTTGATGAATTGATTGGTGATTTTTCTATGCTTTTGCCCGCACATGAATTGGTCATAATGCTACAATGAAAAATAATTCTTCATTTGATGACCGTGACCTGTGGCGAAATCTTCAAGATGTTTCAAATAAAACAGGTTACAGTAATAAGGACTCAAGGGGTGCTATGGACATGGTAAAGCGCGATCGCTTTGAGTTACTCAGCGCTTACCTCGATGGAGAGGTAACAGCTGCCGAAAGTAGACAAGTAGAAGAATGGCTGGCAAAGGATGCCTGTGTCCAGCGTCTGTATACCAGGTTACTAAATCTCCGGGAAGGTATGCGGAATATACCAGTACCGCCAGTCCATCAGTCTCCAGAAGTAACGGCTAACCAGGTGTTCGAGGGTGTGCGCCGTCCTTCCCGTCTGGTGCTGGGGATGGGAGGAGCTGTGGCGGCTTGTATTCTGGGTGCTGTATCTACTTTCCTACCCGGTGGTGAACTGAACACACCACAATTGGTGCAAACACAACCAACAGGGTCTACAGAAGACAGTATCCAGGTTATAGCTGCTGTTTCTCCCCTGATGGTGGCCTTAAATCACCCAGTCATCGAAATTCCCAAAGCTGCAATGGCCTCCCCGCAAGAGTTTGGGAATGTGGAACCCCAACTGCAGGAAATTCAACCCAACATTAATTAATCCCACCTCGTTATCAACTATCATGGCTGAATGAGAGCCAAAATTGAAAATACAATCCTCCTGATTCACCACGATGACTTACCAGCTTTTAAAAAAGGTGGTTCTGTGGTGAGGAATTCTTATTTTTGGTCTTTACGTTCAATTGCTGGTCGAGCTTCCCGTGATCGTGACTGGGAGTATGAACCAGAAGTATGGTTAGCTCTGTCCCGAATGCTGTTATCTTTTGCTGAGTCTGGATATTTGGGTTACAAGGAAACTTTGTTAGAGTTTCCCCTATCCCAAGGGGAAATTCCGGCTGTATTAAAGGATGCAGCTACTTGGGAGTGACTACTGTGGCCGGTACTAACAGACTATCCTCTAGTTTTCCTATACCCAGAAAGCAGGTTTCCTGATTGTACACTCTGGCTATACCGGAAAAATCGCCAGTGAGGGGGATTTTTTGCCCCTGACACCATTTGAGAGCGGAAATGGTAGGTAATGTAACTGAGGGTAAATGTTGTAAAGGCACATCGGGAGGGGTGGGGTTAAATGTCCCTGTTTGTAGTTGTGTTTCTAGGTCACTGAAGCTGAGACTAGATTGGAGGTTAAAACCACTACTTTCAGTACGGCGTAAAGCGGCGAGAGTCCCACCAGTTCCTAGGATAGCGCCTAGGTCGCGAGCAATGGCTCTAATATATGTACCACTACCACAGGCGATCGCTACATCCAATTCGGGAAAATCCCCCGATCGCCAATCTAAAATTTCTGTATGAAAAATTTCTACTGTCCGTTTAGGTACTTCCACGGTTTTACCTTGGCGTGCTAAGTCGTACAGCCGTTTACCATCAACTTGGATGGCGCTATAAATTGGCGGGATTTGCTCAATTTTACCTTGAAATTGTGCCAGTTCTTTGGTAACTTGAGTCAATGTTAACCCTGGACAAGGTTCACAGGTAATGACTTCACCCTGTAAATCATCCGTTGTGGTCTGCACCCCTAAGCGGATGGTGGCTGTGTAGGCTTTATTTTCTGGGAGATATTGTAATAACCTGGTAGCTTTACCCAAGGCGATGGGTAAAACACCCGTCGCAGCAGGGTCTAATGTCCCCCCGTGTCCCACACGTTTGAGTCGCAGAAGTTTTCGCACCCGCGCTACGCAGTCGTGAGATGTCCAGTCATAGGGTTTATTTAAATTCAGAAACCCCTCTAAGGGTAAATTTTGTAAGCTCATATATAATATAATTAATCTAATTGGCTTTACCTAGGGCGATCGCCACTGAACCAGTTACCACTAACAGTGCACCTAATATGCCAATTACAGTTAAATGTTCTGTGGGCATCACAGTAGGGTACACTGTTGATACGGTGGCAACGGCAATTAAGGTAATAATCGGGGCGATAGCTAACACCGCACTAACTCTTGATGCTGGCCAATGTTGTAATGATTCCGCAAAAGCACCATAGGCGATGAGGGTATTTAAACCACAAAACAGTAAAACTAATAATTGGGAACTACTCAAGGTGATAATTTTTCCGGGTTCAGCAAAGGGGGTGAATAATACAGCACATCCCCCATATATAATCACCATGATTTGAGCAGAGGACAGGGAGTTTAAGAGTTGTTTTTGGCATAGGGCGTAAATAGCCCATGCTGCTGCTCCTATAACTATTAAACCACTACCAAGAATATATCTTCCCTGGACTGTGATTAAAGTCAGTTGCTCATGGAAAAATATCATATATCCAGCAGTGAGGATACTCACCCCTAGCCATTGATGCACTGTATAACGCTCTCGGAAAATTACCAAACCACCTAAACTTAATAATAGGGGCGCTAATTGAATCAAAACCTCAGCGTTCCCAGCTGAGGTTAAGGCTAACCCTTGCATAAATAGCAGGTAGTTAAATCCTAAAAATAGGGTGGCGATCGCTAATAATATCCCTGAACTAGAGCGCAATTTTTGCCAATCGGGTAATTTACCCCCCAATCCTAACAATACAGCTAGGACTACAAAGGACAACAAAAAGCGGAACCATATAATAGTATAGACATCCAGAACTCGTAAACTCACAGTCAGGGCGATCGGTAAAATTCCCCATAAGCAGACTGTTAATAACGATAATCCTAAACCTAAACGCCAACGACCGGAACTTTGATGCATAAATTAACTGCTGGGGATTGTCAAGTTTGCAATATCTCTAACAACTGGGATTCAGTCAACTGAGGAATTCCTAAAGCTTCTGCTTTTGCTAACTTAGAACCCGCATCTTCACCCACCAGCAGATAATCAGTTTTTTTGCTGACTGAATTAGTTATCTTACCCCCGGCTGTTTGAATTAACTCTTTAGCCTCATCTCGTGTTAAAGTTGGTAATGTCCCGGTAATTACCAAGATTTTACCAGCTAATTGGGAATTAACCTGAGTCACTGTTTTTGTTTCTTCCCTAGTCGCTAGTTGTAGCCCTGCGGATTGCAACCGGGTAATTAACAATTGATTAGGATCAATGCGGAACCATTGATATACAGATTGGGCAATTTCCGCACCAATACCATAAATACCAGCAATCTCCGATTGTTTAGCTGTGGCTAACTTTTCTACGGTGGAGTACTTCTGAGTTAATAATTGGGCATTGACATTACCCACGTGACGGATACCTAAACCATATAATACCCTAGACCAGGGTTGATTTTTCGATTGGGCGATCGCCTTGATTAATTTCTCTGCGGATTTTTTACCCATCCTTGCTAATGCACATACATCACTTTCTGTCAAGTCATATAAATCAGCGACAGAACCCACTAAACCCCTATCCACCAGTTGATAAACTAACTTCTCCCCCAGACCTTTAATATCCAAAGCATCCCGACTGACCCAATGTTCAATTTCCCCTTTGAGAATAGCGGGACAGGAAGCATTAACGCAGCGGGTCACCGCTTCCCCCGACTCTCTGACCACCGGTTGACCACAAACTGGGCAATGGGTAGGCATAATAAAAGGTTGAGCATCCCCTGGGCGCAGTTCTGGGAGTACCCGCACCACCTCTGGGATGATTTCCCCAGCTTTACGCACAATCACAGTATCCCCAATGCGGATATCTAACTGCACAATGCGATCGCTATTATGTAAAGTAGCACGGGAAACCGTAGTCCCCGCTAATTCTACAGGGCGCATTTCAGCCAAAGGCGTTAACGCCCCCGTGCGTCCCACATTCACAGAAATATTTTCTACCCTGGTTGGTGCTTCTTCTGCTGGATACTTTAAAGCAATAGCCCACCGGGGGAACTTCTGGGTAAATCCTAGGTGTTCTTGCAACTTAAAAGGATTTAACTTGACTACTACCCCATCAGTCATGTAAGGTAAAGTTAGGCGTTCTGTATCCCAATATTGGTAATATGCTGCTACCTCAGCCATAGAACCACAGAGTTTGTGATTGGGATTAACAGGAAAACCCATAGTTGCCAATAACTCTAAAGCTTCCCATTGGGTATTAGCAATACTTGCATCATCCATACCGGAAATGTGCAAGGTATAAGCGAAAAAATCTAACCGTCGCTGGGCGACAATGCGGGAGTCTAATTGTCTGAGTGTACCAGATGCAGCGTTGCGGGGGTTAGCAAATAAACTCTCTCCTGATTTTTCCCTCTCGGCGTTAATTTGTTTAAATACCTCCAAAGGTAAAAACGCCTCCCCCCGGACTTCCACCCGGTTGAAACTTTTGGAACCAGCAAAATGTAACTTTAAGGGAATTGAGCGAATTGTCCGCACATTTTGGGTAATGTCTTCACCCACTACCCCATCACCACGAGTTACACCCCTGACTAAAACCCCGTTTTCATAGGTTAAAGCCAAAGCTGAACCATCAATTTTTAACTCTGCAACGTATTCTACCCCATCTATTATATTTGGTATATTTGGCGCTTGTCGTCGCCAACGTTTATCCCATCTTTGCAATTCCTCAAGATTAAAAGCATTCTCCAAACTGTAGAGGGGAATGTGATGACGTACAGAAGTAAAGTGGGTCGCTGGTTTCTCACCCACGCGCTGGGTGGGACTATCTGGGGTCAGTAACTCAGGATAGTTAGTTTCTAGTTCATACAATTCTCGATATAGTTGGTCATAGATCGCATCCTCCATAATTGGTGCATCTAGGACATAATAAGCATAACTAGCTTGTTGCAACAACTGGCGTAGTTCTTCTATATGTTTTAGTTCCGAGTTAATCTCTGTCATGGGACTGTAGAAATATCCACTATTTGACTTCTCCCCTGGATAGAATCACAGGGGATTCTAAACTGATGTTGCTACGCGGTCTGAAGACACGCTAGGCAAAGTTTACGATTTTATTTAAAAATTTGAATAAATAATATCGTTGTGGCACAGTCAAAATGCCCTACCCACCTCGGCTAAAAATAAATCTAGCTGTGTGGCTACTTAAGGAAAACATCTTTTGGGTTTTTCACCATATTTGTGGATGCTTTTTTATCCTAACTAATCAGAAATGCCCTGTCAATAAGTTTTTTGTAGTCAGGATACGACAGGGTAAATCCTGTTGAGTCGCTTTTCATCCCCTCGCTAAAGCGCAGGGGTTCTCACGCTCCCACTATATTTTTATAGGATGATTCGGGTATTCTTCCAGGTGACTCGGTTTGCTCAGGCTTAATAGTCGCTGTCAGCTACACATAGACCCTTACATTTTATGCCATTGGTGGCAGTCCGATGACAGTGAACACAGAGAACTTTTTCTTGATTGGTGTTGCTATCGGTGCTTGGCTGTAATTTATCTTCTTGGCTGGGTGATTTTACAGTCATAAACCATGAAATATTTTAAGACTGTTTACATTTTATCAATATTTTAGAGGTTATTGCATAAGTTTTCAGCCGTAATTTTCATTACATCTTTACCCCATTTAATCCCTTAAATCCAGTCCCCTCCCCTCAAGAGGGGAGGGTTAGGGTGGGGTCAAATAATATTCGATACACTAATCATAAATTTTCCAACATCCTCTTACAGATCCAACTCTGTTTGACTTACCTTAACTTCCTTCTGCTTCTCAGCACTTCTGAGCACTTCATAACTTAAACGGATATTTAATCTTTGTTTGTTCTCCAGAATATCCGCCACCGTCACAATCTGGATTTTATCACAACTATGGCTCATGTATTGATTTTGGTAAAATCCCGCTTCTTTTGCAGTCTTAAGCATCTGAATCGTGGGAGGTTGCAGGGTGATAAATATGGCAATACTAGCATTTTGTAGAGTCATTGTTCCCAGTAAATCTCGGATATCTCCTGATTTGACTTTCCCTGATTTGACCTGAAAAATCATTTTCTCACGTTGATCATTACCTTGGAAATAAACAATCCCGTCTACACCTCCATCGCTACCTTTTTTACTGTTAATTACTGCTCTGTTGTTACTGTAAGTTAAGATTGCCCATTTCTCAAACTCTTTGCGGGTGCGATCGTCTGTTTTGTTAGCTAATGCGATCGCGCTTTCTATATCTTTGGGTATCCCATGCAGATTTATGGTTTCTAATACTCCCTTCCCAAAACTATCTTCTAATCTTTTTAAGATTAAGCTAATACTTTGATAGGTGATATCAATCCCTATCCATTGGCGTTCTAGTCTTTGGCTGACTGCTATTGTTGTCCCACATCCACAATAGGCATCTAGTATGATATCATTCTCGTTAGAACTCGCTTTGATGATTCTTTCTAGTAGTGCTTCTGGTTTTTGTGTAGGATAACCTAAACGTTCATTTCTTGGCATTTGTCCACCTGACCTTATATCTGTCCACCAAGAAGGGGGTATTTTACCTTTTGAAAAACTGTTTAAATCATTCTCATCTCTACCTAATGACCTATCTGCATAAATACCCGATTTACCCTCTGAGTATTGTCTTCTTTTAATAAATTCCTCACTGTAAGGTATCCTAATATAATCATCGTTGAATATGAAGTTGCGACTTCTTGTGTAGCGAAAAATAACGTCATGTTTTCTAGGAAAGTCTTTTTTTGCAGCGCTTGGAGCAATATAACCCCAAATAATCTCATTTCTAAAATCCCCACCCTGAGAACAAAAAACAGCATCTAAAATTAACTTTAAATAATGACTCGCATTAGGATCGCAGTGTAGGTAAAAACTCCCCGTAGGTTTTAAAACCCGGTGAATCTCCGTGATTCTTAAACTCATACTCACTAAATAAGCAAGTAAACTACCCTTCCCTAAAACATTTTCTAACCCGATAATTAAATCAATACATTGCTGAGTAAATAAACCATGGTAATTATTATAAATTTCCTCTATTCCATGAATAGCGTGGTCGTCCCATTCCCATGTATCCACAAATGCTTGAGCTTGGGCTTTATCTTCTGAGCCAATATTATTATAAATTTGATTATAATTGCGTTTAGAATTAAAAGGCGGGTCAATATAACACAAATCAACAGACTCATCTTTTATATAACGTCTTAAAACCTCTAAATTATCCCCATAATAAAGTTGATTAACCATGATGTTTCTCCAGTTATACTGCTTGGTTTAACCCTGATTAACCCTTTTTATACTTAAATTGTTTTTTGCCATAGTAGAAAACACCTGGTATTATCTGATGTTCTATTAAAAAATATTAACTAAATACCTGAAAAAACCTGATTATATCCTGGGGAATTAAGTTATAATTCCTACAGGTGCTACTGACTCTAAGTTTTAGAGGATGTTTGATAAGTCATGATTAGTGTATCAACTATTGTTTCACCCCACCCTAACCCTACCCTTGTAAGGGGAGGGGACTGGATTTTATTGTTTTTTGTGTGTTCCCCAATCCTTCCCAATCCTTCCCAATCCTTCGGTGTGTTCCCTGTTCCCTGTTCCCTGTTCCCTAATATAAAAATTACCTGTTTAATACTTTCCAAACATCCTCTTATGAATGTTACCGAAATTTTACAATTTGTAGATAATTTAGTCTTTACTGAAACAGAGCAGCATTTAGATGATTTACAAAAAAAGATTATTGAAGAGGTGTTTAAAGGGAGAACTTATAAGCAAATTGCAGAAACCTATGATTACGATGAAGGTTATATTGGTGATGAGAGTCGTAAGTTATTTAAAATCTTATCTCAACACTTGGGAGAAAATATTAATAAGTCTAATTTCTGTTGGACTTTAGAACGAGCTAGAGATTATTCTAATTGCTCTAAAATTCTTAATTACGGAAATATTAATAATAATAATAATTGGTATTCTAATTATGAAAAACCCCATCATCCCCAAAATAAACCACCGCATCAACCTGATAACACTGAAAAATCTATAAAAACTTATTATGATTTAAAGCTCGCGCCAAAAGTTACCCAGTTCTACGGAAGAGAACAAGAGCTAGAATTATTACAAAACTGGACATTAAATCATCATATTCCCTTAATAGCCATATTGGGACAAAGGGGAATTGGCAAAACTACCTTAGTCAAAAAGTTTATTGATATTAACTTACAGAAATTTGAACTAATTATCTGGAGAAATCTTAAAATATATCCATCTTCCGTGAATGAGTTATTACATCAAGTCATTACAGAATATTCGGGAACTATCACACCTAATTTACCAGATCAATCTTTCATCTACCAATTTTCCCAGTTATGGCGCGAGCAAAAGTGCTTAATTGTATTTGATGATGTCCAAACCCTCTTTACTCCTGGGGAATTTGCAGGAAAATATCAACCTCAATATCAAGATTATCAAGGGTTATTTGAGATGTTCACAGAATTTGAACATCAAAGTACGATGATTTTAATTAGTCAAGAACAACCTCCAGATATTCGGTGTCTAAATCAGGAATTATCCCCCGGTTCATCTGTCAGTAAATGTTGGGAGTTGTCGGGTTTATATAATATAGAAATTCTCCAAAATATGGGTTTAACATCCCATTCGGAGCAGGAATTACTACAACTAATCAAACTCTATAACGGTAATTTTATTTATCTGGGAGATATTGCTAGTTTAATCAGCAATTTATTTGCTGGTAATGTGAGGGAGTTTTTAGGGGAAAATAACCTAGTAATTACTCAAGATATGAATATTTATTTAACTGAGTTATTCGAGAGATTATCAGCTATAGAACAGAAAATAGTCTTAGAAATGAGTAAATCTCAACAACCTGTATCTAGGGAATATTTACGGAAAAATTTATCACTGTCATCTACACTGTCATCGACAGAGTTAATCAATGGCTTACAATCATTATCTCAGCGTTATCTGATCAAAAACATAGCAGCGGATACAGCCATGTTTATTTTAGATTCAGTGTTCCTCGGTTATTTGAATAACAAAACTATTTCAAGTTAGGGTGTTTTTTTCGGTTCTTCTGAACATCTGCTGTAAATCCTTTTTAGGATGTTTACATTTTATCAACATTTTGTTTGATTTCATCAGTTTTAGAAGTGATTACCTCTGTGGGGCGCAGGATTTTTTCCTCTAAATAAAATCCTCGACGGGTGATTTTAGTAATTGTTTGGTCTGGTAAATCATTTCGCACTTCCCGCTCCACTACACGGCACAATTGAAAGTCTGGTGAGGTATTTTCTACTATTTCTATGGGTTGGACTTGCTGCTTTTTTAATACACTGAGAAATTTTCGATGCACCGCTCCCACTGACCTCGGTAGACGCTGAATAAATTCTGGGGTAGGGTCTGGATTATTTTGCAAATAGTTTAATAGTGCTTCTACTGAATCCACAACTTCCAACAGTTCTAAGAATAAATCTTCACTTTGAGCACCAGCTTGGGTGGTTTGTTCTCGCAGAGACTGCTGTAATTCTACTTTTTCTTTTTCCAGATGAGTGAGTTTTTCTAAGAGTTGATTGCGTTGCTCTTCACTCAGATGATAGGTTGGGGGTGAGCTTGACTTAGATAAAATCCAATTTAACATAATATTAATATACTATAAGTTGTTTTTCTAACTCTTCTTGTGCGTGAGCTTGGGCGATCGCTTCCTCTAATCCATCAAATCCTGGTAATAAATCTAACCTGGGTGTCCCTTGTTGTAAGGCAGATAAATCGCTGTATCTAAACTGCTCGATAGTGGGTATTATAGGACGTAAATAGTCGGCTATAATCCGTTGTTCTGGCTTCATCAAGGCTTTTTGCGCTCTAGCAATGACATCTACAGGATATTGTTTTTGTTTCATTGCCAATGCTACAGCTTTTGTAATCTCTGCTTTTGAGGCAGCAGTAGATACATTTAAAATATCATAGGGATTATATTCCATGACACACCTTTGATTAATATAGGTTTAGACTGTGATAAAGTTCTTGGAGGGCTGGTTCATGGGGAGAAAGTTCGTAAGCCCAACCACATAACTTATACAAATCTTCAAATACAAATCTTCAAAGCCTAAATCTTTAGCTTGAAGAGCTTTCAGTAATATTTCAACACTTTACATGACAATCTCACGTATGCGTTGATGACTAGACCTTTTAGCCCGTTGTATAGCTTCTTCCAGTTGACCACTGTTGACTAATTTGTTGATTGCTTCTAGTTCTTGGTGAAATTCGATTGTGGAAATTAGATCCAGGACGATAGGATTTTCAGAATCAATTTTTCGCAGTTCTCGGAGTTTGGTTAAAGCTGTGGTCAATGAGATTTTTTCCTCAACAATTTGTTCTCGGATTTCTTCGGCTTTATACTCCCCTAAATAACTCCTAGCAGGTTGGCTTTTTAACAAGTCATACCAAAACTGAGCAAAACTCAAATGTTCTGAAAATTCCGATATACTCTGACGTTGTAATCCGCATAGTCTATCTATTTCTGGTTCCCAATTCTCCATGAGTGGAATTTCTGATTGTGCTGTCTGGAGAGGGATCACTGCTTGGCGCCAATTTTGTTGTTGTAGATTATAGCACCCTTCGTGATAGGCAACAAATTTTTGAGCAAATGTTTCTACCTTGTTCTGAGGTTTCCCATGGGGTTGGATATCTATGGCTCTGGAGCTATCCCCTGCTAAACAAGCCGCTACTGCTAATCCCCAACTAGTATACAGGGAATGGAGAATTTTCTGGCTAGGGGCTATCTGATTAACTGTGGGGACTGAGGATTTAGTCATATAAACCCGGTGACAACCAGGGGTTACCCAGATATTATTGACTTGCATCCCCGATGTTGGGGGGTTACCCATCAGTTTCAGCGCAGCTAATTCTAAGCGCAGGCGATCGCGTAATTCTAAGTAGTAATTTATATTACTGTCTTTAATTGTATCAATTGCTGCCTCTAATTTAGACTGTAATTCTGAAGCAACTAATGTCACATCAGCGGATTGACTTAACCAAGGTACATTTTGCAGGGTAGGGTCATGGTTTAAATTTGCTACTGCTGTTGATAAAGCAATGATTAAATCCGGTAAATGTTGAGGGTTACTTTGACCATGATAATATCTTGCCACTGCCCAATTATGCAAGGTTGTGATGTTAGGTTCAGATAACCACTGTTTTTCTAGCTCATTGACAATTTTTTCCCAGTCTCCCTGCTGCCAAAGTTCAGTGATTAGACGGGGACTAATGTGTTGATTGAGATTATCTTCTACTATAGGGTAGGAACCAAAGGTTTGGATAAACTCTTGACTGGCTATCTGTGCTTGGTATAGATTATTACTATTAACTTGGGATTCAATATTCTGGAGACATAATAGGCGTTTTCTTTCAGCCAGACTTTTGAGTATTTCTCGTTGCTCAGTCATGACCTGGCCTGATAATCCTTGCCATTCTCGGTAAGCTGTTTGTAAATCTTGTTGTTGAGCATAGGCAAATCCTCTCAGGTAAGAAGCTTGTTCCCCCGCTATTCCCTGAAGGTGCGTCAATGCGGTAGCCCAATTATGGGTTTTAATCGCTATCAACCCTAATCTAATCTGGCAATTGCTCACCTCTGGTAAGAGTAGTTTAGCACTTTCATAAAACTTGATTGCCTCGGGAAAATTCCCTTGTTTCTCCGCTTGTAAGCCTTGGCGGAAGTGTTGTCTTCCTGTGACGGTTTTTTGCAGTTGCTTTAGTAAAGGTAATTCAGCTGGCCGGGGAAATTTACTATGGGCGCATTGCAAAAGCTTCAAGGCTGAGAGTAGTTTACCTTCTCTTTGCCCTTGTTGTACTTTTTGTAGGGCAGATTCATAAATTTTTTCTTGATGAATTTGTGCTTGAATTTGGTCGATCGCCCGTTGAACAGCTGAAGTTTGGTAGAGTTGTTCAGCTTTTTTATAGTTAACTAAAGCCGGTTTAAAAGCCCAATTTTGTACTTGTGATTCACCTTGGTTTAATAACTCCCGAAATTGCTGGCGCCGTTGCAGCTCATTTTCCCATTGTCTTATTGCCTGATTTACATCTTCATCAATTAAAATACCAGCACATTTCTGATATAAACTAATGGCTCTAACAATGTTTTCAGTTATTAAGGGGTTGCCAATATCTTCAGCTAAAAGTGCTTTAGCCTGTGCTATGAGTTTATCTGCATCTGCTACTAGTTGCTCCCAACGTAATAATTCCCAACTCAGTAGTCTTGACAGAGTATTTAAGATATATTTCTGCCAATAACTCTGTTGTTGAGAGACGACTGCAAGGGATTGTTGAGTAACAGCAATGGCTTGGCGCAGATGACCTTTTCGTGCTAATTTTCCGGCCTCAAATGTCATCTTGACCATATAACCCATTTGTCGCCACGTTTCAGCTAAACTACGCAAAAAATTCATCAATTTCCCTCCTGACAATTGGGGAGTTTAAACACCTCTCCCACATCTATATGGTCTTCTCGACCTTTAAGTTGGGGATTAGCTGTAACCATAACCGCAAAATGAACACCTTTACCGCATAATGTTTCTGTAATACTACTTAGGTTGTCTCCCGATTTGACCGTGTAAGTAGTTGGTTGTGCAGGTTCCAAAGGTGTAGCTGGTGGTTCTGGGGGATCATTGCTATCAACTACCACTGAACTGTCAGACATTACAGTTAAGGGTTGTGGGAATATCAGTCCACCCCAGGAAGCTAAACCAAACCCACACAGGAGCAGTAATAACGCTGCTGTTAATTGCCATCTGCTCAGGTTGAAGATTGCAGCCCGATTCTCCACTGGTGGTAATTCTAGGAGCATACGAATTACAGCCACGTCAGTATCACAATTAGGACAAGTATTACTCTCTATTCCCTGGTAGCCGCATACAGGACAATTCAGTTTGATTGTCATCGCTTTAGTCCTGTGACAATGCTATTACTGGGCAATTCTTGACCTACCCAATACTCTATATCTGGTTGTAGTTCCTGTAACAACCGCTGAGTTTCTCGTTGGTCTTGTTTTTCCATGGCACATAGGACGCGGTCTAATTTATCAGCCATAGCACTACCTTGGGTTGGTGCAACGGCGTTTGCATGGCGAATGGCTATTATGATCAGTTGAATTAGTTTGACCTCATCCGGGAGGTTACGCAGTTCCCTCTGAGCATTTTCACTCTCAAACTCCATTTTGGATACATCATTAGTATCGATCGCCCTTTGTAACTCTTGGCCGAGTTTTTGTAATCTTCCCTGTTGGGCTTGGGGAATCAAAAAGCCACATAATTCAATAACTAGATCGCATTTCTTGACCAGAGCCTCTGCTTCTAAACGTTGGCTAGACATAGAGACTTGCAGTTTGTTCAAGCCGCTTCTACCACGATCAAAATAATCCCTGCGCTCTTGTCCCGTGATCGGATCAATAATTTCGTTAGTTAACTTTACAACTGGTACTGCTAATTCCAGAGCTGCTTCTATACCAAAATCTGTTAATCCTTCATTATTCAGTTGAGTAATGGTTTCTTCTAATTCCCGATAAATTTTTTCGTCAGCTTTGCCATGGGAAAAGGTGCAGCTAACACTGACACTGGGGTCATTTGTTAAAGTCGCCCTCATACGCAAGTCGCTGTTTTGTTCATCCAGTTCCAGATTAACCACAATTTCTGTTCCAGCTGGGTATTTTTTCTCCAAACCCAACCACATATCCCCAATACTTTCATGATGTTTCCCCCCAACTAAATTTTCCCTGACTTCATCGGGGCTAAAAAACTGAAAGTGAATTAAACGTTGTCCCTCCACTACAGTTTTAAAAGTGTGGGATGTTGTTACCGGTAAAATGTCACCCTGCTTGATGACCTTATATGGACCATCTACTAATTGAATAAAATAATCACGGGAAACCGTGGTTACTTTGTCTATTAATCCAGTCGCCACAATAGCTGCACCTTCTGCTACAGCGTACATCGGGCGCGGATGTACCACCACTTTATTCCTTCCAAAGGTTTCTTGGACTTTACGTTTTACCAGGGGAATTTGAGAAGAACCCCCTACTAACAGGACTATATCCACCATATCTAGGTGATGATCCGCGTACTGTAATGCTTGACGACAAATCTCAATGGAAGTATCTACTAAATCGGTAATTAATTCTTCAAACTGCTCACGGGTAATTTTTACTTCTACGGGAATGGCGATTCCTAATTCATCGAGTAACTGAGTTGCAGGAGCCACCAGGGATTCTGTGGCATTACTTAATTCTACCTTGGTGCGTTCCACTGCTATCTTGAGGTCAGCATTAAATCTCACTCTTTGATATTGCGGCATCTGGGCAATTAAACTGTCAATATCAGAGATTCCCTCTTGCTGCGCAATTTGCTGTTTCACAAACTTGATCATCCGGGAATCTATATCATCTCCCCCCAACCACAAATCTCCTGCTTTCCCCAGTTCCATAAATGAAGTTCCGGCCGCTGTAATCACCGAAGCGTCAAATGTACCACCACCAAAGTCATATACTAAAATGGTCTTTACATCATCGCTATCTGGTGAAAAACCATAAGATATAGCCGCTGCAGTGGGTTCTGGTAGTAGTTCTAAAGGGTTTAATCCAGCTCTACGGGCAGCTATGCGGGTGGCGTGTCGTTGTTTGTCATTGAAGTAAGCAGGGACAGTAATCACAGCTTGATCAATCACTTCATCTGTTTTGCCCATTCTCTGCCGATAAATTTGGGTATTTTGCACCACTTTTTTAAGAATTTCCGCTGAGATATCCTCTGGTTGAAATTCTTCACCTGCTAATAAAATCGCTATACTGTTATCTGTCCCTTGACTAGGTTGGGCAATTTTATAACCAATTCCTTGCGTTTGTTTTTGCACTGCTGGGTCTGCAAAACCTCTACCCATTAATCGCTTGATGGAAACTACTACATTTTCAGGATTAGCTCTGAGTTCGTTGTAAGCCTGATCTCCGACAACAAATTTATTTTTGTCGTAAGTTACAACCGATTTTGTCAGTTTTCTTTCCGGCGGTGTGTTGTCATTTGCTGTAACAACTTCTACCTCTGCCAATTTAAATGCTGCTACGGAATTTGTAGTCCCTAAGTCAATCCCAATTGCTTTACCCATATTTTTTGTGCCCAATTTAATTGTGTAAATTTTCCTATTTCTGACTGTGGATTTATTAACGCCGTTGTGAAAACATCCAGGCTAAAAGGCACAAACAGCAGTTACTCTGGGAATTGCAGACATTGTTTTATCTTCAGAGCTTCTGTGTTCTATATTCCTACAGTGCCTGAGAATTGACCCCATCTGGTACTAGTGGATAATATTGTATATTACAGTACTATATGTTCTTAATCAGAAATTTCCACCCCTGCCCGCCAATGGACTGAAAACAACCCCATCAATAACCGTCAGAATCGCCATTAAATTCTATTTTTCTTGGTTTTACACTATATGTATAATAGTAAACTCTAAATAATTGTGACAACTATGGGGTATAAATAAATTTTGTCATCTATCTAAAGATATACAAAACTTTTCAAGTAAATAAAAAATAAAGTATACACCTTAATATCATAAATCTTGTGGGGTGGGCATCCTGCCCGCCCTTGTACCTACTCAGATGAAATACGCTGTAGATCCCCGACTTCTTCAAGAAGTCGGGGATATGAACACACCGAAGAAGTCGAGGATATGACTAACCCACTATGGAAAATTACCTAAACTGCGCCACTGTTTTTATTAAATAAAATGGCGATCGTTTTAAGAATTAAGTTAAAATCATATAGTAAACTCCAATTTTTTTGATACTGCAAATCTAGGCGAATCACATCTTCAAAACTGCGTACCTTAGACCGTCCATTAACTTGCCATTCTCCCGTCATACCGGGTCGGACATCCAAACGCTGCCATTCTGGCACTTCGTAGCGTTCTACTTCGTCCGGTGTGGGTGGTCTAGTACCTACTAAGCTCATATCCCCTCGGAGCACATTCCAAAATTGCGGTAGTTCATCTAGGCTGGTACGCCGTAGAAACTTACCTACCTTTGTAATTCTGGGGTCATTCTCGTTCTTAAAAAATGCTCCTTGAACTTCGTTCTTAACTTGGGATTTTTTCGCCTCCGCATCTACGCACATGGAGCGAAATTTCCAAATCTTAAACCGTTTCCCCATCCAACCGCAGCGGACTTGACTAAAGAAAATGGGGCCGGGGTCATCCAGTTTAATCGCTAGGACTATGGGTATAAATAAAATTGCTGTAATGAGTAAACCCACTAGAGCGCCGATAATATCTATAAATCTTTTCATCCAAGATGCTACTGAGGGATGAGTCCTTGGTAATTGCTCGACTAGTCCCCGGCTGGGTGTGACATCTTGAGGGTGTGTAATTTCCCTGCTAGACTCTATGGGGAAGACTTGATCTAGTCCTGTGAGGTTGAGTACCGCCATTACTTGGGGGGTGACGTTTCGTAGGGTGAATAGGATTCTTTGTTCTTGGGTGTGTTTGAAGTTACTGACTAAGGCACCTAAACCACTACTGTCCATAAAGGTGGTTTGGTGAAAATCTATAATAATTTGCTTGGGAGGGGTGTTTCCTTGAGTTAAATCTTGACAGGTCTGTTTAAAGCTAACCGCCTCAAGCACGCTTAACCGGGTGGGTATGTGCACGATTACAGTTTCCTGGAAGCAAGTAACCGAAAAGTCTTCCTGTGTGAGTTGGGTAGTCATGAAACTCTGCACTTTCGTTGCTATGTATTCGTTACTATGTAAATGTCAGCCGGAAAAAATTGTTTTGTCTTAGCAGGTTACCTAATCTTGTCTGACATCTGTGGACTGAAAGATTCAGGAGTTAGTTGATCAAGATTTGAGCCGAGATTGCCGGCGACGGTTCACAATAGAACAAGAAGTAAAAAAAACATACCCGCTTTTGTGCCGACGCAGCGCGATCGCCTTACTCATATCCCATGACTGCTAAAACTACGGTAAAATCTACAGCACGCCTGATGGAGGTCTTTTCTGCTATTCAAGGGGAAGGATTTCATGTTGGGACCCGTCAACTTTTTATTCGCTTTGCTTTATGTGACTTGCGCTGTCACTTCTGCGATAGCGTCCATACTTGGAATGCACCGACTACTTGTCGGATAGAGCGATCGCCTGGATTGCGCGACTTTGAATTTCACTCTAACCCTGTCTGTCTAACCACTTTAATGGCATGGGTGGAAAGGCAAAATTTACCTTTTCTCCACGATAGCATTAGCTTGACTGGGGGTGAGCCTCTGCTTCATGCAGCCTTCTTACAGGAATTTTTGCCCCAGGTGCGATCTCTTACCCAATTGCCTATATATTTGGAGTCTGGAGGACATCGCCCAGAACAGCTGGCCATGATTTTGCCCTATCTGGACTCTGTGGGTATGGATTTAAAACTGCCCAGTGTCAGCGGTGAAACCTATTGGCCAGAACATACAAACTTTTTACAATTATGCTTTGATGCACAAGTTGAGGTTTTTGTCAAGATAATTATTTCTGAGCAGACAGACCCGGCGGAGTTGCAACGTTCGGCCCAATTGGTGGCGGGTGTGAGTCCAGATATTCCCATATTTTTACAACCGGTCACACCTTTGGGGGGTGTCCTAGCACCTACTCCCCAACAGGTTTTATTATGGCAAGCTATGATGAAGGGTTTTGTACCCCAGGTCAGGGTTGTACCTCAAACCCATAAGATGTTAAATCAATTGTAAACTACCCCTTGTGGGGGGCGCACCACCCCCCTGCTGTTACATTCAGCCTTCATCACCGCTTCTAGATTTGGCTTTGGCTTTGTTCGCACTGCGTTTGAGGGCAGATAGTCGGTTTTCGTAGCGATTCCGTTGGCGTTTACTAGGGGTCGTGTCAATCATGGTTTTTAAGGCACTACCTAGGCTCTTGTAGGCGTTAGGTAAACTATAGCCGAAACGGGTGGCTAGGGCGATCGCTTTTTCGTCCGCCGCGATTAACTCCCTCATTTGCTTTTCGCCATTATTCTTTTGATATAATCGCCACCCAGAAACTCCACACAGGGCTAGGGCTAATATTAGTAATAATCCATCCTGTACCCACAATTCACCCACAGCACCGCCTAACCCAATGGCCAATGCTGCCATTTCCCAACCATCTTTAGGGATTGTATCATTTTGAATCCGCCCTACTTCGTGCCAGAACAACAGATTGCGCTGATCCATTGCTAGAGCATCCCATTTCACCAAGTCAATTTGAATCTCTACTTGGTCTTTACCAATTTCTTCACAGCGGATCAGCGGTGGGTTAACTTCGGAGGTCCCCTCAACGGTCACCCAGCTTTGTAATTCTGGCGGTAGTAAGCCTTTTAACCGCCGCAGTTCGCCCATTTCTGCTCTAGCAAAGGAGGTTGCGTAGGATGTCATAAAATCGAGCCCTAGAAAAATTCAGTATACTTTGGAGTATAGCTATTTCAGTGATGATTGGCCTGCTCACTGGTTAGCTCTGTTAATGTGCATTTTAAACCAGAAACCCCGTTTTTTTGTTAGGATGCAAAAAAACCAGCACATCATACTTGCTAGGCAGTTTGTTGGCAAGTAAATCAGTGATTGGGTAGAATTGTAACACAATGGACAAAACACCTGAGGTTTAATGTCTGATTATTTCCAAGGAAATTTACCATTACAGTCCGTCTCCCACAGCCAAAGTGCAATCCGGGGACTAAAGGCTCAAACCAAAGAGGTGAGTGAAGATTTGGCGGCGACTATCGCTGCAGCAGCTGGGGAACGTAAGGCGGGTGATATCCTAGTTCTCAGGGTGGCAGATGTATCTTATCTGGCTGATTACTTTGTGATCATGACCGGTTACTCTCGGGTACAGGTCAGAGCGATCGCCGCGGCTATTGAGGACAAAGTAGAAGCGGAATGGCAACGACAGCCCTTGCACACCGAAGGCCAAGCTGATAGTAGTTGGATATTGCTTGATTATGGCGAGGTGATTGTTCACATCATGATGCCAGGAGAAAGAGAGTTTTATAATTTAGAAGCATTCTGGGGTCATGCAGAACGCATTTCTTTAGAGGGTTCACACCAGGGAGAGGGTTAGCTACCATGATTAGGCCTTCAGTTTCCCATTGCCCGGTTCCTACTGAACAACAGCCTCTCAATGAGTATGAACAGTTGAAAACATCTTGGCTGTTTTGTGATTGTATCTTGAATTGGCGCGATTATCTCACCAGGCTGGTTTGGATTTGGAGTTGCTCCTGGTTGGTAGCAGGCCCTGTGGCGGCGGCTAGTTTCCCCCCACATAAAGACCTGACCCATTTTATCCTCAGTGGGGCTGCCGGTGCAAGTGTGGGGGTGATTCTGGTGCTGGCGCGGTTGTTCTTGGGCTGGCTGTATATTCGCGATCGCCTCTACAATCCCACTGTGTTTTATGAGGAGTCGGGGTGGTATGATGGCCAAACTTGGACTAAACCCCAAGAAATCATGATGCGCGATCGCTTGATTGTCTCCTACGAAATTAAGCCTATTATCCGGCGGTTAACATTGACTGCCACTATCTTGGCGGCAATGTTTCTCATTGGTACTATAGTTTGGCAATTCTCATAAATCTTCCTCTGGTCATTGGTAACTTACCAATGACTAACAATTAAATCATCTCCATCATCACAAAAGGTAATAAATTTTCACCCATGACAATGGGAAAACGCACTCAAGCTACATCTATAGAAGTCCGTCTCCTACGGGAAGGAATTGTCGAATCTCGCCATGTAGTCCAGGCTGTTGTCTGCGATGAACGGGGACGGGTGCTGTCCGTGGCGGGTAACTCCGAAACTACCGCCTTTGTCCGCTCCGCACTCAAACCTTTTCAAGCACTGGCAGTTACCACCACCGGCACCCTAGAACGCTATAATCTGAGCGATCGCGATTTGGCGATTATTACCAGTTCCCACCAGGGTACCATCCCCCAGGTGAGACAGGTATTTAATGTCCTGTGGCGGGCTGACCTTGACCCCCTGGCTCTCCAATGTCCCCAACCCCAAGGTAAAAATAGTCCCCTAGAATATAACTGCTCCGGTAAACACGCGGGGATGTTAGCCGTTTGTCAACAACGCCATTGGCCTCTCAATAACTACTTAGAACGTAAGCACCCCGTACAGCAGTTAATTTTGGGTAAAGTCGCCGAACTGCTACGTATGCCCGCCGAGGAGTTCCTCAGCGCCCATGATGACTGCGGCGCTCCCACCTATTTGATGCAAATCAGTCAAATGGCCTCCTTATATGCTCAGTTAGCCTCCAGTCGCAATGTGGATATGGAACGCATTGTCAGAGCTATGACTCATCACGCCTCCATGGTAGCCGGTCCTGGGGAATTTGACACCGAACTCATGGGGTTAGCCCCCGGTGAACTAGTCAGTAAGTCCGGTGCCGAAGGAGTGCAATGTATTGGTAGGCTGGGGGAAGGTATGGGACTAACTATTAAAGTCATGGATGGGGCAAAACGGGCTAAATATGCCGTGGCTATTCACCTGCTGCAACAAATGGGCTGGATTAGTCCCAGCGCCGCCCAAAGTCTGAGCGAGCAGTTTATGATTTTGGGTAAATACAAGCGTTTGGAAGTCATTGGAGAATTATCATTTTTATAGTTGACAAACTTCTGGCTTTATGGTTATACTGTAAAGGTCAAGAAGCGACGCGGGATAGAGCAGCCTGGTAGCTCGTCGGGCTCATAACCCGAAGGTCAGTGGTTCAAATCCACTTCCCGCCACCACATCAAATATAATAAAAGTATCTTTAGACCATGTTAACCTTGTGTTAACATGGCTCTGCCTTTTCTGGGTGTAATTCCCCATTATCCCTTTACCGCCCCTTGGGTTGAGGAACCTCAAAAGCAACGTTAAACTTAAAAGTCTGCTGATTCCGTTCCCGTTCCGTGTCTAGGGAGCCACTTAACTGATAGGTACCGGGTTTGAGAGATGCAACAGCGGGATTATTTTCGATGTAAATATCTCTTTGGGAACTAGCAACGATAGAAGAGGGTGTTTCCTTACCTTCTATGGGTTGTTGTCCCTGACCGGACAAAGTCCAATTTATCCAAGCTCGGGTAGAACCTAATCCAGTATTTTTCACCCTGATCGCCACCCGTTTTTGATCAGGTTGGTACTTAGCATCGACAACAGTTAAACTGGGTGCCACATTGCCAATTCTGGCATAGATAGGCATACCAATTCTACTACTAATAGCCGCTTGGGCGATCGCATCTGGGCTAGTTAATGCCACCTCCCGTAGGTCTTGGACATAGAGAACCGCCCGTAATTCCTTATTTTGAATCTCCCGGGGAACCCTAGCGACTAAGCGCACATTCCTTTCTGTTCTGGGTTGCAGTTCCACTTCCCTAGGGGAAAAAACCAGATAGGGTGTCAAGTCCATATCACTGCTACTGAGGGATTGCAACCCATTGGAAGTATAAGTAAACGGTTCAGTATAGATGCGCGCCCGGTAGGCTTTATCAGTACGATTACGAACAGTGATTAATTGTTGTCCTTGCCCATTTTGCAGATCCATCACTACCATCAAGGGAGACAGACTGACTTGAGCTGCGGTCGGTAGGGAAAATAAAACAATTAGTAAAGCACAACCCAAACTCAGAGCTAACAAACTCAGCTTTTGAAACTTCCGTAACATAATAATTTTGGTCAGAATTTTGGTCAGAATTTATATAGCAACCGCCAAGGAGGTTAGGACGCAAAAAGCAAGACATCCTCAATGGCATCTCGTAAAGAATCAAACCGCTCAAGTTTTTTGCGGATTCGACTTTTTAACCAAGACCAACATTTTTCAATCTGATTCAGGTCTGGAGAATAAGGTGGTAGGTACAGCACTTCACACCCTGCGTACTGAATCAGTTGTTGAATGCGCCCACCTTTATGAAATGTGGCATTATCCATCACCACAACCTGTCCTGGTTTGAGTGTGGGAAGCAAACAAGCTTCAAGCCAAGTCTCAAATACTATTCGATTACACGCACCCTCAACAGTGAAAGGAGCTATCAGCTTATGGTTACACAGCGCGGCAATTATGTTCACCCGACCTTCACGACGACCTGATTTAAGTGCATGGAAGCGCTGTCCTTTTGAGTTCCAACCGTAATCATACTGGTCTCGGTTGTCCATTCCTGACTCATCGAGGTATACAATCTTCTCCACAGGTAACTCAGACAACTGCGTTACGAAAGCCTGTCGTTTGACCTCATCGCGCTCACGGTAGCCATAAGTCTTTTTTTTCGCGTAAAACCAATTTTTTTCAAAGCTCTTGAGATTGTGCGATCGCTAATTTCTTCAGGCCAAAGTGAGGCCATCTCTACTTGGGTTTTATCGCCATGTACGGAAGCAAACTCACGAAATTTTTCCCAATCGGTAATTTTGTGACCATTCCCAGGACGCTGATTAGGCAAGGCTTGGAAGTCCCCCGTTTCGGTTTTTCGCTTCAACCATAGGGTGATGGTGTTGCGACTAATATTAAACATTTGACTGGCTTGAGTTTTCTTCAAGCCATCGAGTTCAATCGCTTGGATTACTTTTTGACGAAGGTCGTAACTGTACGGCTTGGGCATATACCTGTAGCAAGCGATCGCTTCACATGAAAAGGGACTACTTATAGTTTATGCTTAAATTACCTTGGCGGTTGCTATAGATAAAAAGCTTCTAGCTAAGTTTGCTGCTTCCACACGACTGGAAACATTTAAGCAGGTTAAAATCCCGGTAACATGATTTTTAACTGTTCTTTCAGAAATAAACAGTTTCTGAGCAATTTGACGATTAGTGCAACCGAGAATTATTAAAGTTAATACTTCTCTCTCCCGTTTAGTTAATCTCTCCATTGCAGCTTTTACCTGCATATTTGTACTCATTGGTAAATCCCACTCTGGTGGTTTTCCCAGACTTTGCTCCTGAAAATCGGACTTGTCCAGCACTCCAGGGCTAAACTGCATATAACCTTTCATAGCTAAATGAATACAGTCAACTAGCTCTTCTAAGAAAATGTTTTTTAATAAATAACCACTAACTTTCAATTTAATTGCTTCGTCGATATAATCTTGACGATGAAAGCTAGAAAGAATAATTACCTTAGTATGGGGAAACTTTTGGGTAATGATTTTAGTAGCAGCCAGTCCATCCATTTTAGGTAGACAAATATCCATGATCACTAGATCAGGATTTAAAATTTTCACCTTCTGGATGGCTTCTATACCGTTTTCTGCTTCACCAATAATCTGTAAATCAGAATATTTGTTCTGCAGTAAATATTTTAAGCCTTGGCGCAGTAAATGCTCATCCTCTGCCAAAAGTATCTTGATCATATAATTATAGCATTTTCCATGGTCGTGAGGTCAAAAGTTTTTTAGTTTCAGGGAACATACCGAACACCGGAATTGGTGTGTACTTTATTAGCTTGAAAAAGGCTTGATTATGTAGTTGATTTTCAATATACCCTGGGGTAATAATCATGATTATCTGCAAGATAGGGATATATTTCTTTCACAAAATAAATGTAATTACCCTAGGGGTTCATTCCTAGGGAAGATAGACTTGATGGATATATGGATATTGTTTTGTTTCCATGGCTGTAATTTAGCAAAAAAAATGCCGTTTTTTACCCCTTTAAACAGGATAATTCCCTAATTTTGTCTGAAGTCGAGGTAAAGTCAGGGTGCTACTCCCCACCCAGAAAACACATAAATTCTGTAAGTAAATTTATTTATGGTACTAGTACTTTAGTATATCGTATCAGACGTTTATAGCATGATAATTAGGAAGTACAGATCGATGTACAAAATTCACATCTGTGATTTGATTAATAATGGGTAAATGTATATATCAATACCAATAACTCCCCTTAAAAGTTCATCATGTTGTTAAATAGGAATCCTGTAGTCAGGGTCGTTAATCAGTACCTTGTACAAGTCAATACTTTCCGTATAATTAAAGTTATACTCATCGCCGTGATTTGGATTACCATCCTCACCCGGGGTAGTTTAGTTCTGGCCCAGGTGACTCGGGATTTTGAGTTTACGATTGCAGTAGCTCAAGAATGTACTATTACTGCTAATACAAATGGAAGTCTCCAAGTCAGTTTCAGTGGTGGGGATACCACCTCTTTGGTTGCGGACTTTAACAGAGGTACTCTTGCCAAAGTCAGGTTAACCTGTAATAACCTAGAGGGAACTTATGCCATCATTACTTCTCCTGAATTTGTAGTAGCAGGTTCTACTTCTAACATAAATAATGACATTTCCACTGGAATTACCACTTTATACAGAGGTAAACCTAGCGTTGATGTTAACGATTATGTAGCGAATGATCCTATTACTCCCTTGGTGAGTGTAGTGGGTAGTGGTACACAGGGAACTGCGGTCAGAAGTACCCCTGTTTTGTTACAAGCTGGCAATGATGGGGATGATTTAGCTTTTGAACCTAATTGGTTTTTAATAGGTATGGAAGTACTGTTTAACCGGCAAATTTTACCAGCTGGTAATTATACTTTTAAAACTTCCTTGACTCTACTCCCTAAGTAATGAAGTGCACAATAATTTTTTCCCTGCTCCCTATTGGGCATCCTCACCTAAACTAGAATTAGTCTTTGAATGGGAAGATGTTGCATTCTTCTAACCCTTTGTTTCCAGCTTGATTGAGATGTTCTCATCATGTGTTTTCCAGGTTGTAACTACCTCAGAAAATGTACCGACTGAAGATGTATTACCTGCTGACCTCAACCCCGCAGAATCTAGCCCTTCACTGCGACCCTGTTCTGAGGATATTCCACAGATTACCATTGTTAAAAATATAGATTTTAAATACGTATTTTATGAACCATCTCAGAATGTTGCTACCTTGAATCTCAAGTCACAATATATACCAGATTCAAGTGATTCTGTGAACGTTCCCCTGGTTACTATCTCCAAAAATATACTTACTCAGGACTTCTTAGGGACTCAGGTTAAATCCGTAGAGTCTATTTTGGCATCTGTGGGGACTGGTGAGGATGTTCCCCTGGTAATTATTGGGAATAATGTAATTGCGCGGGATGTGTTCCCA
>NZ_CP063311.1:1399091-1505335 GCF_015245355.1 Anabaenopsis elenkinii CCIBt3563
TATGGTCAGAGTCTATTTTGCCATCTGTGGGGACTGGTGAGGATGTTCCCCAGGCGACTAATTCAGATAATATTACTTCTAGGAATGTCTTACCCAGTGAAGGTGGTTCTGGGGAATCTAGGACTACTCCGACGGTTCCACCACCTACTAAACCAGAAAATTTCCCCAGTGATTATGATCCTTCCAAACCAATCAGTCAGGATTTAGCTAGGTTGCAGTTGTTAGGATTATCTCCCACCAGAAATACAAATGCTCCTGAGGATATTCTACCGGTGGGGATAAAATTTAATAGATATGATATCTTATTTGGTGTGTTGGTCAAGGGGCGTGAAGATGGTACTCAAGCCTTGGATTTTGAACAATGGCTAATCCCCTATGAATCGATTATTGAGGCCTTTGGCTTTACAGTCACTCCCTTACCTAATGGTAATGTTCAATTGCGATCGCCCGGGTTAGTCAAAGAATTCGACCCGAAATTATTGATTGCAGACATAAATCTTGGTGATGCTCTCAGCATTGCAGAGATACGCCGTCAGTTTCCCCTAGAAGTTAGATTTGATATTGATAGTTATGCAATTGTCTTTGAAGGATCTTGGCTGTTGAAAAAAGGTTCACAGACCAACAAAGAACGACCTGTGATTTTAGAGGGTTTACCCCGTGTAACTCCCCCTGAGTATACCATTGCCGGTGTGAGTCAAAATGTCAATTCTTCCCTAACTAGAAATAACACCTTGAGGAATAGCGGTTCAACCACCATCAGCGCAAAGTTAGGGGACTTTACATTTCAAACCAGGATTGCTCAACCAGATTTAGCAAATTTTGACGGAGCTTATCTCCAAGACCTGAGAGTTCAAAATTTAAACACCACTCAAGATCACATTTTCGGTAACCAGAGCCTATTTTATCCAGGGGCCTCAAATTCGGGAGAATTTTGGGGTTATAGTTATGTTCATCGCTTTGGTTATCAAAGTCAACGGGGCGGGTCGGGGCGGGATCTGAATTTGCGACTAAATAACCGAGATTTTATCCGTACTATTCAAGGTAAGGCGCCACAGGGAAGTTTAGTACAAATTTGGGGAGCTGGGGTTTTATTAGATGAGGTACTAGTAGACCAGACCCAGAGATATACCTTTCCTAATGTCCAAGGTAATAAGTTTACAATTCTCTCCTATCCTAACGGTAATCTTGCTACTACTCCTCAAAGAGAAACCCGAGTTATTGAACCTCTGTATCAGCAACTCCCCGCTGGGAGCAGTGCTATTTTTAGTTCTGTGGGTACATGGCGACAGCGTCAACCAGATCAACCCTTGGGTTCTTTTGATGGTTTAGTTACGGGGGTGGGTTATCGTTACGGAGTATCTAACGATGTGACTGTGGGAGTGGGTGGTGTTTATGATCGCGCCCAAATCCGCGGTTTTGCAGAGATTTTTTACACCCATCCCCATTCACCTCTCACCTTTACTCTCCGTGGTCTTTCTGGAAACGCCAAAGAAACTAGCAGTTTCAGCTTTGATGGTAGTTGGAAATTCACAGATAATTTTAACATGGCTTGGAGTGGCAATACTCAGGGATTCTGGCGCATGAATACCAGTATAGAACCCATAAAAAATATCAGGTTACAAATGAGCCTGAGTGACAGGGGTTTTAATTTCAAAACCTCTAGTAATCTATCATTATTTGGGGCATCCGCCAACCTAGCTTTAGGATATGAAGATACTAACAACCTTAACCGAGCTTTTGCGGAAACATCAGTTAGTTGGAGATGGGGAAACATCTCCCATAATTTCGATAGTCGTTTTGAGAGTGATGGTGGTCGGCGATTACGCAGTACTTGGAAGTGGAACAACTGGGAATTGGGGTTAACTAACTCTTATAGACAATTTACCAGCAGTTCCTTTAATGTACAAGACTCACAGGTGTGGAAAAACCTGACTTTTCCCGTCAACTCTCAGGGTTCTTTTCACGATATTTATTTAGTCAATAATCTGACTCGCCACAAAGACTCTGCTGTAAAAGACCAGATATACGCCCGTTATTTGCAATCTGATGATCATTCTTTATTTGTAGCAGCTTGGCGACATGATGGCAACTCCTTGCGAACCCAGCAACAGTTAGATAGAACTAATTGGAGTTGGGAATTGGGTTATGGTTTTGGGTCTTCTTCCTCGGGTGCTCTAGTTTCTGTCACCAGTCCTAATTTATTTGCTGGGTTAAGTTTACGGGGGAGTTATTCTGGCGCATCGGTACAAGGAACTGGTTCTAACTTCTCTGTAGGATTGGTGTGGAATTTAAATTTAAATCTACAAGATGGGATCACTACAGACAAAAAAAATGCTAGTCAGTTTGAAGCCGCAGGGGGGATTTTAGTCCAGCCATTTTATGATCAAAATAATAACGGTGTGCGAGACCGCAATGAGGCGATAATTACTGAGAATTATCGTCCTTTATTAATGCTAAATAATCGCTCTTTAAAAGAGGCGACTAACTTATCATTAATGGGTAATGGAATTATTATTCCCGCGCCACCAGGAACCCATAGATTAGATTTAGATCCCGCTGGTTATCCTATTGAATGGGAACCTGAACAAAAAGCCTATGCTGTGGAAGTAGCCCCTGGAGCTTATACTATTGTCAAAGTCCCCTTTATCCAAACTGCAACAGTCCAGGGGATTCTCAGAAACCAATTAGGTAACCCGGTTAATGGAGCTAGGATAGAAGCTATTAATACTACCACCCAGAAAAGATACTTTTCTATCACTAGTCCATCTGGTATATTCTTTTTAGAAAATCTCCCCCTGGGAGAATATAAGTTGAATGTGGGGGATTTTAATATTACTCCCAATATTCTGCAACTACAAGACCCTGAATTAATCCCGAATAATTTACAATTACAGGTTTTTATTCCCCGTTCGGGACAAACAGCTAGGGGGGAAGAGGTTCCCACTTATACGGTGAGTGGATATCTTAAGGATAAAGCCCAGGAAGACTTGAAGGGAATAAAAGTTATGGCTGTTCATGGAGAATCGGGGAAAACTTTTACTTCTATTACTGATATTCAGGGTTTCTTTCAGTTCCCAGAACTGATTCCAGGAGAGTATCAAATCAAGGTCGGTGATTTCATTGTGGAACCAGGGAAATTTATTATAGATAGTTCTTCCCCTTGGGAAAATCAGATCAACTTACAAGTTAATGCATTGAAACAAGAGCTTTATGCGGCTGCAAATAATTATATTGTCCGCGGTCTTTTGAGAGATGAAACTGGAGAAAAATTATCTGAGGTGAATGTGATCTTAACTGAAGTAGAAACCAACCAAAAATCTTTATCACAAACTAATTCCTTGGGTGCTTTTACCATAGAAAATATGCCTATGGGTAAATATAGGATAGAAGTTGAAAAAGGAACAGAGAAATTAGAAACTAGTCCTCAGTATTTGGAAATTAATGACGACTCGCTTTTAGAGTCTACTGTGAATATTCAGGTGAACCTAAATCGACCCATCGCCGGTTTGTAAGGGGAGGGGACTGGATTTTATTGTTTTTTGTGTGTTCCCTGTTCGGTGTGTTCCCTGTTCGGTGTGTTCCCTGTTCCCTAAGATAAAAATTACCTGTTGAAAACTTATCAAACATCCTCTCAGACCCGCCCTAGGAGAGATTATATAGCCTTTTTCAGGCTAATGAAGTACACATCAATTCCCTGTTCCCTATTCCCTATTCCCTATTCCGGTGTTCCCTGTTCCGGTGTTCCCTGAAACTAACCAACTTTGTACCTCACGAGCATGGGAAATGCTGTAATATGCCAAACTGTTGTTATTTAGCATATAATGGGAGGATTTTGATCTATTCTGAAGAGAGAAACTTGAAAAAATGGAGCAATGGTTGTGAAGTTGCAGCGACCGATTTTAGTGGGAGGATTGGGACTATCCTTTGGCTTATGGATGTTACAAAGCTGGGATGATTATATCTTGCAGCTGCTCACTGAGGTAGGTGTATTGGGTGCTGTGGCTGTGGGGGGTGGTTTGTGGTTATTCCAGAAAAATAAACCCCAACAGAGTGTAGCGCAGTTACATGGTATGGTGAAAGAACGAGCAACTGTGGAAACTGCGATCGCTCAAGCAGAAGTTGTCATCAACCAATTAGAACAGGAAGCCGTCAACCACCCAGCCTTAGAGACCCTACAAGGAAGACTGGCCCAGTTAAGAACTGAATTAGATAGGGAAGAAATCACCATCGCTGTCACCGGTGGTAAATCCGTAGGTAAAAGCAGTTTAGTGACATTGATCGAGTCTAAAGGGTGGGGGGAAACAGACAACAAGGTAACTGTATGGGAAACCACCCCCTTATTTACCCAGACAGGTGAGCAACCAGATATACCGGTTGTAGCAGCAGTCAAACAGTCGGATTTTGTCCTGTTCCTGACTAATGGGGATTTGACCGATTCAGAATTTCAAAGCTTACAGCAGTTAAAAGCAGCAAATCAACCGTTATGGTTAATTTTCAACAAACAGGACCAGTATTTACCACAAGAACGGGCTAGTATTTTGCTGTCATTAAAACAGCGCATCTCAGAAAATGTTGTGGGAACGGTATTATCTCCCCTAGCTCGGAAAGTACGCAAGCATGAGAGTGATGGTACTATCCAAGAGTGGACCGAACAACCAGAGGTAGATATTCAGGAGTTAACCCAGCAGCTCTTGAGAATGGTAGAACAGCAAAGACAAGAACTAATCTGGACAACTACCTGGAGAAAGGCTAAGTTATTGCAAGCCGCTAGTAAAAACTGGCTGAATGAAACCAGGGGCGATCGTAGTATCCCCATTATTGAACAATATCAATGGATCAGTGCGGCGGCGGCCTTTGCCAACCCAGTACCAGCCCTAGATATTTTAGCCACAGCAGTGATTAACGCGCAAATGGTAATTGACCTAGGTCGCATATACCAACAGAGATTTTCCCTAGAACAAGCCCAAACCCTAGGGAGAACCATGGGGGGTTTAATGCTGAAACTAGGTTTAGTGGAACTGTCTACCAAAGCTGTGAGTACAGTCTTAAAAAGTAACGCCATGACCTTCGTTGCAGGTGGTGTAGTCCAAGGGGTGAGTGCAGCCTACCTCACCAGAGTAGCAGGTTTAAGTTTAGTAGCCTATTTTGCCCAGCAGGAAGTAGCCCTAGATTCGGGAAATACCTGGAATTTAGAGAAATTACAGCAAACTGTGGAAAAAGTCTTTGAGAGTAACCAGCAGATTACCCTGTTATCCAGGTTTGTGCAGCAAGGTGTCAAACGTCTATCACCACAGCCAGAACCTGTCAATTAATCCCACCTCCAGGGGTCTACAGGTAAATAATTTTGCGTCCTCCTAGGCGCGAAATTGATTTTATATACTAAGATAGTAAAAAATTAGTAATTTATTAAAATCTCAATTTTCCATTGACTGGTAAAACCCAAGATGGTAGCAGAGTATGGCTATATTGATATTGCGCCATTTATCGATCACTCTTTGTTAAACCCAACTGCTACCCCACAGCAGGTTGAGCAATGGTGCGAAGAAGCATACAGATTTAATTTTGCGGCGGTTTGTGTTCACCCTAGTTATGTCAAGCAAGCCGCAGAACTGCTGTACAGGAAAAATCCCCAAGTTTGTACAGTCATTGGCTTTCCCACCGGGGCGACCACCTCAGGGGTCAAACTGTATGAGGCTCAAGAAGCAGTGGAAAATGGCGCCACTGAGCTAGATGTGGTAATTAACTTAGGTTGGTTGAAAGCTGGTAGAATTGAAGCAGTACACCGAGAGATTGCCGAAATTTGCGAAGCCACTGGGCAGACTGTCAAGGTGATTTTGGAAACCAACTTGCTCACAGATCAGGAGAAAAAACTAGCTGCGGAAATATCCATGGAGGCCGGAGCCGCTTTCTTGAAAACTAGCACAGGTTGGCATGGCGGGGCAACGGTAGCAGATATCAGACTGTTAAAAGCAGTGACAAAAGACCGGGTGGGAATTAAAGCATCTGGAGGGATTCGCACCTACAATGAAGCTAGAGAGCTGATCTTAGCAGGTGCTAGTAGACTGGGTACGTCTCGGTCTAAGGATTTGCTGCTCCAAAGCCACGACCAGCAAACAACTGACTAGCCTAGTCATGGGTGGTTGGTGGGCAGAAAATAACTAATGACCAATGAGTAGAACCTATAAAGTTACGGGAATTAATCTCAAATCCCAAGCCCTGGGAGAATCAGATCGAATATTAACAATATTAACACCACAGTTGGGTTTAATTCGAGCCATAGCACCGGGAGCACGCCGGCCAAAATCTCCCCTGGGGGGTAGGAGTGGGGTGTTTGTGGTCAATGAATTACTCATAGCCAAAGGGCGATCGCTCGATAAAATTATACAAGCAGAAACCCTGAAAACCTATCCAGGTCTGGCTGTGGATGTGGGCAGATTTGCCGCGGGGCAGTATTTAGCAGAAATAGTGCTGTATCAGGCTCTGAGTGACCAGCCCCAAGAGGAAATTTATCAATTACTGCATAAATATCTTTACGGTTTAGAAGTATTAAATAAAACAGATAAATATAGTATTTATGCGTATTTAGCCCATGGAGTGTTTCGCTTTTGTGCTTTAGAAGGGTTGTCGCCCCAAGTACAACAGTGTTGTTTAACTAACTATCCCATCAGTCCCAACTTTACAGATCCCCAGTGGCGGGTGGGCTTTAGTGTGACAGCAGGTGGTACAGTCTGTTTACAGTCCTGGGAAAATTTGCGCCAAGAACAAGAACAGCCATCAACCCATGAGTCGAACTCAATTTACCACAGGGTTGTACACAGGGAAGATATACCGGTGATTTGTTCTCGCTTGGATGCTACAGAATTAGCCATGCTCCAATATCTGTCACAAACAGAGATAATAGCAATAGATACTACCCAAAATGATCGCTGGTTATCTATTGAGCAAATTTTGCGCCAATATGCTCAATATCATTTAGGTCGCCCTATTCGCTCTGCTACCTTGATTGACTCTTACTTTGCCGTTAACCATGATGCAACCGTCTGATGTAGATAGCAAAATCCCATCTCTATCACCAAACACCAAAAAACACAATAGGGTATCGGAACCGCTAGTCACAAATCACTTAACTACTGTTCCTCACAACCCAGAAAAGTCTCAAGTCGATATAGCTGAGGAAATAGCAACAGCTGACAAGAGTGGGAATCAAGAAAGTTGGTCAGTGGTGACAACTTCCCCCACCAAAGCACCACAATTAGATGGGTCTGGTACGGGTAAACCAGAAAATAAACCACACCAGGGGTTTTTACCGGTGTTGCAAAACCCTAATTTTCTTTTTCTTTGGGGTGGTCAGGTTTTTTGCCAGCTGGCAGATAAAGTATATTTGGTATTGATGATTGCTTTGATTAATACTCAGTTTCAGGGAAGTGACCAGAGTATTAGCGGTTGGGTATCAGCTTTAATGATGGCTTTTACGATTCCAGCTGTACTGTTTGGTTCTGTAGCTGGTGTATTTGTAGACAGGTTCCAGAAAAAAACTGTACTGGTAACTACCAATATTTGTCGGGGGGTGCTAGTTTTATCCATACCTCTGTTACTGTGGTTAACCCATGATTGGCAACCGGTGGGAATGTTACCAGTGGGTTTTATGATCATTTTGGGGGTGACTTTTTTAGTTTCCACACTCACACAGTTTTTTGCACCCGCAGAACAAACAGCAATCCCCTTAGTGGTGGAAGAACAGCATTTACTCTCGGCTAATTCTCTATATACCACTACTATGATGGCTTCGGTAATTGTCGGGTTTGCTGTGGGGGAACCACTCTTGGCGATCGCCGATCAGGTGTGGTTACAAATAGCTGGTAGTGATGGATTAGGTAAAGAACTGTTAGTAGGTGGGAGTTATGCGATCGCGGCGTTAATTTTGTTAATGTTAGTGACTAAAGAAAAACCCCACCATCCCGACACAGAATTTCCCCACGTCTTTGCTGACTTAAGAGATGGCTTGTCCTACGTCAAAGCTAACTCTATCTTAAAAAATGCCTTAGTAAAACTGACGATTCTGTTTTCTGTATTTGCAGCTTTAACAGTGCTAGCGGTGCGGATGGCGGAAATCATTCCTAATTTAAAACCATCCCAGTTTGGATTTTTATTAGCATTTGGTGGTATTGGTATGGCCGCTGGGGCGACAATCCTGGGTCAGTTTGGTCAACGCTTCTCCTACTGCGAACTGAGTCTGTGGGGTTGTATCGGGATGTCAGTGACTTTAATTGGGCTATCGGTATTCACAACCCAGTTAGGGATAATTTTACTGTTAGTAGCCTTGTTGGGTGTCTTTGGTTCCATGGTAGGTATCCCCATGCAAACTGCGATTCAAACGGAGACCACATCAGAAATGCGGGGGAAAGTGTTTGGTTTACAAAATAATGTAATTAATATTGCCTTGACCTTACCTTTAGCCTTAGCAGGGGTAGCTGAAACCTTGATGGGATTACCAACAGTTTTTGTCATCTTAGCGGTTACGGTATTCTCTGCTGGTATATTAACTCACTTTAACAGTCCAGGGCGTAGCTGATGCTGCTTTTGTGGTAAAGTAACTCCAGTAAAAATTCACCAGTTAATACCAGTTAATTGCTGAGTGTCCATTTTACATCATGATCTGATGTAATTTAACCAGCCAAAAACTATATACTTTAACATTAAACACCAGAGGCTTTGATCTGTGAGTAACTCAAGGGTTGCTCAATTAAACCCCCCTTTTCAAAATAGCTAATAAAGAATGCGTATAGCCTGGATTGGAAAGAAATCACCATTTTGCGGTAATGTCACCTACAGTAGAGAAGTAACAAATGCTTTACTAGACAGGGGACACCAAGTTAGTTTTCTCCACTTTGCTCAAGAAGAATCAGAAACAGAAAATTGGCCGAATTTCCACGAAGTTTCCCTACCGTTTATTTATAAATCCCAGGTTTACACAATTCCCACATTAAAAGCAACCAAGGTGTTAACAGAGTCTCTGCGGGAAATCAAACCGGATATGGTCCATGCTTCTTTGAGTTTGTCGCCTCTGGACTTTATGTTACCGGAAATCTGCGAGCAATTAAACTTACCTCTGATTGCAACGTTTCATACAGCTTTCGCGGGGAAGGGGGCAAAATTTCTCTCGGGAACCCAGATGTTAGCTTATCAGCTGTATGCGCCTTGTTTGGCAAACTATGATCGGGTGATTGTATTTTCCCAAATTCAGCGGGAGTTATTAGCCCGTATGGGTGTGAAAGCCAGTAAAATCGCTGTGATTCCTAATGGAGTTGATGCTGTTAAGTATTCCCCCGGACCTTCAGGGGTGAAAGCACAATTCCAAGCGGAGCGCTTATTTGTCTATCAAGGTCGCATAGCACCAGAAAAAAACGTTGAACCTCTATTGCGAGCTTGGAAGCAGTCACAAATGGGAACTGGTAGCAAGTTACTTATGGTGGGTGATGGGGTTTTAAAGTCTTCTTTGGAACCATTTTATGGCTCCGACGCAGGGATTATCTGGTTAGGATTTGTGGCGGAGGAAGGGCGGCGTGTCGAAATTTTACGGGGTGCTGATGTGTTTATTCTGCCATCTCTGGTTGAGGGTTTATCTCTGTCTCTGTTAGAAGCAATGGCTTGTGGAATAGCTTGCTTGGCTACGGATGTGGGAGCTGATGGGGAGGTATTAGAGGCGGGGGCGGGTGTAGTCCTGAATACTAAGACCGTGCGATCGCAGTTAAGAACCCTTTTACCCCTATTCCAAGATCATCCTGAGTTAACCACGGTTCTAGGAAACAAAGCCAGACAGCGGGTGTTAGAGCGCTATACCCTGAGTAACAATATCAGTCAGTTAGAGGAATTATACCGGGAAGTTTTAGCAGATAGGTCTGTACCTCTGAGTCCCAGAGGTTAGCCAATAGCTAGTTATTTACTAACAATAGATTACATACGCTCATAAATGCTCAGATAGTGGTATGGCTTATGTACCACTACGAGAAGCAGTTAAACAACTAGGATTGCAGCCAAACACTTTAAGGAAGTACGCAGACAATGGCAAGATTGAAAGCATCAAAAACGAAGCAGGACAAAGACTTTTTCACCTTGAATCCTACCTCCGTGGTGCAACTAGAACTTCCTTTGTCTGCTACTGCCGAGTTAGTTCAACCAAGCAACGAGACGACCTTGGTAGACAAATCGCCTATATGCAATCACTCTACCCAGATGCCGAAATCATCAAAGATATCGGCAGTGGAATCAACTTTAAAACAAAAGGACTGCAAACCTTACTGGACAGACCTATGCGCCCAGATAAGCTCACGCTTGTTGTTACCTGTCGTGACAGACTCGCAAGGTTTGGATTCGAGCTTATTGAGTACATGGTCGAGGAAAACGGTGGACAAATCGTGGTTCTCGACAACACTGTACATTCCCCAGAGTCAGAACTTACCTCGGATCTTCTCTCCATCCTCCACGTCTTCTCTTGTCGGATGCACGGACTCAGGAAGTACAGTAAAAAAATCAAGGAAGATCCGGATCTTCCTCACAACCGAGCAGAAGCAGATCGTTAAACAGTGGTTTGGTGTGTCTAGGTTTGTTTACAACACCACCGTCAAACTGCTGCAAGACTCTAGCCTTAAGGCTAACTGGAAAGCGATTAAGACTGACATATTGAACGGACTACCAGAATGGAGTAAATCAGTCCCTTATCAAATTAAATCAATCGCCATCAAAGATGCTTGTAAGGCTGTCAGCAACGCCAAGAAAAAGTTTAAAAACGTTGGTGGTATTAGCAAGATTAGATTTAGGTCAAGAAAAGACACTGTACAATCTTGCTACATTCCCAAATCTGCCGTGAAAGACTTGGGGATTTACCACACTGTATTAGGTAAGGTAACCTTCAAAGAAGCCTTACCACAAAGCTTTGGCGACTGTCGTTTAGTATTTGCCTACCGTGATTACTATTTGACAGTTCCAGAGGATGTGCCACAACAGAAGTCTGATAACCAAGGACGTGTTGTAGCACTTGACCCCGGTATCAGAACATTTATCACCTTCTTTTCTGAATGTAGTTTTGGTGAAATTGGCACCTCTGCTAATTTACAAATTCAGAAGCTGTGTTTTCGTTTGGATAAGTTAATTTCTAAATTCACTAAAGCCAAGTGCAAACAAAGAAGAAGGATGAAGCTCGCGGCTAGTAGACTGCGGGGTAAAATCAAAAACCTTGTAGACGAATTGCACAAGAAAACTGCTAGATTTTTGGTTGATAACTTTGACATTATTTTACTACCGACCTTTGAAACATCCCAAATGGCTCAGAAGGCGAAACGACGAATTAGGTCAAAGTCAGTGCGTCAAATGTTAACACTCTCTCACTACCGATTTAAGCAGTTTCTCAAGCATAAGGCTTTTGAGACTAATAAAGTGGTGATGGATGTGAACAAAGCGTACACATCAAAAACAGTCAGTTGGACTGGTGAAATCATCCCTAACCTTGGTGGTGCTAAATTCGTTAAGTCTCCATCTGACGGGCTGGTAATGAGCCGGGATATAAATGGTGCGCGGGGGATTTTCCTTCGTGCATTGGTTGATACGCCCTCTCTTAAAGAGTGTATTTGTTAGTGAATGGTAGCAAAAAAGTATCGGTTAAGCATTAATTCGAGAAATATTCACCTTCACCTAGGTGATCCAGGGCGATCGCCTAGATTTTTTGTGCTTTTTGACTGGGAATACTGTATCAGATGTGGCTTTTCTGCCATTTTGTCAAAATTTTATCAAATAACTTTACAAAATTTAAGATTTATTTTACAATCTGTTACATACGGTGTAAAAGTTTAATTATTGTGTAAATATGGCTTTAACTATCCAGTCAGCCCAGAATATCTTCTCTAATACTCAAGTTCCTAGTCAGATTCCCGCGACTATCGCCCTGTTCGACCAACTGAGTGTTGACGACCAGCTAGCGTATCTGTGGTTTGCGTATACTGAAATGGGGAAAACAATTACCCCCGCAGCGCCTGGGGCCGCCAGATTGCAACTAGCAGAAAGTTTGCTCAACCAAATTAAACAAATGTCAGCAGAAGAGCAAACAAGAGTGATGCGGGATATCGCTAGTCGTGCTGACTCCCCCATCAGTCGTTCCTATGGGTTTTTTAGTGTAAATACTAAGCTGGCTTTTTGGTTCGAGTTGGGAGAGTTGATGAAGCAGGGTGTAGTCGCTCCCATCCCCACTGGTTATCAAATGAGTCCCGGTGTGCAATTGGTACTAGAAGCCACCAAGAAACTTGATCCTGGTCAGCAAATTACAGTGCTGCGCAACACCGTAGTTAACATGGGATTTGATACCTCTGATTTAGGTCCAAGTAGCTACCCCAAAGCTGTAGAGGAACCAGCATTTACTCGGACTGCGCCCCCTGTATCCTCAGTGAAAATTGACGGGATTACAGAACCAGCGGTTCTCGGCTACATTGAAGCGATGAACGCTGATAACTTTGATCAAGCTATTAGTTTGTTTACTCCTGACGGTGCTCTCCAACCACCATTCCAAAAACCCATTGTCGGACATCAGGCGATCGCCAAATATATGCGCGAAGAAGCCCAAGGATTAAATATGATGCCACAAAAAGGTATCTGTGAGAACCTTCCCGATGGCTCTAAGCAGCTAAAAATTACAGGTGTTGTACAAACTCCCTGGTTCGGTGTGACTGTAGGAATGAATATTGCTTGGCGATTCTTAATTAATCCCGAAGGCAAAATTTTCTTTGTGGCCATTGATATGCTTGCATCTCCCGAAGAATTACTCAATCTGCGTCGGGTTTAGATTTTTGAGATAGTTTGAGGTATAGTTTGAGGTGTTGCTGGGGCTGAAATTTTTGGTTGAGCAACACCTAATTATTTACCTAGGTGAGTCGGTTGTTGATAAACTAGTTTCAGGGTATTCACATCTCTAGGGGAAATGGGCGGCGGATTCCTAACTTGGGAAAAGTATAAGGCATCGGTGGGTAAATTGCTATGACCCCAAATTCCCAAGGCGTGACCCAGTTCGTGGCGGGATGCGGCTTGAAGATATACCCCAGTTTGACTAGGACTTAATAAGATGGTAAACTTGTGGGATAAGATATGATTGTTTTTGTATACCTCATAGGTAGTTTGTGCGGAACGGGCCCGCGGGGGATGACCACGGGTAAATTGTAGGGGTGGGACTTGGCGGATAATTGTAATATCAGCTATTTCCGGCTTGTCTACTACCACCAAGGGTAAATAAACATTCCACTCTTCTACTGTCTCCATAACACTGTTGACCCATGCTTGCGCTTGTGTGTCATTAGCTGTTGGGGGTGTTTGTATATAAACTTGAATCGGAAATTTTGACCAGATTAAATAACCTACCGGGGTTTTTGCTACTTGGTCAAAGTAATCACCACTGTTTGTGTGATCTTGCCATTGTGCCAGGGTGGGGGGTAGAGGATGGGTGATATAGGATTTATGGCCTAGTGTAGCAATAGAAGGCAGACTTGTCAAAACAACTAGCAGCCCGCTACTGATGAATAAGCACAGAACTGCTAGTAATTTGGGGATATGGAAATTTTCACGGCGTGGGAATTTAGAGGTTTTTATCTGACATCCCATTATATTATTTACGTATTTTTACTTAGGTAACCACCCAGCACTCAACACCACTGTTAAACCCATAAATATAACTGTCAACGCCCAGGTAACTCGGTTTAAAGTATTTTCCGCGCTTTTGCTGCTGCTGAATAATTGGGCTTGTCCGCCAATGGCTCCAATACCATCGCCTTTAGGGCTATGTAGCAACACTAAAATAATTAAACCTAAAGCAGAAAGAGCCCAAATAATTTGCACAATAGTAGTAACTGTCATAGTCAGTCTGTCCGTGATTATTTATGGTTATTTATGGTTATTTATGGTTATTTATTTTTCCCAGGCTCAGAATCTTGCTTGGTTTTCACAACCATAGCCATCATATCACATTCTCGGCTGGTGATTGGAGTGGTAGTACCCTGGTTATGGGGGAGCAGTGAGGATTGAGAAAGTCTTCACTGCTGGGCTGATTTATCTACCAGCTTTTACGGGGGTACGAGTGGGTTCCACTTGATACCCGGCTGGGATTAATAGGGAGTGTCCGGTCATTTCTGACGGTTGGGGTAACTGGAGAATTTCTAGAATGGTGGGTGCTATGTCCGCTAGTTTACCATCCCGGCGCAGTTCTACATTTGTACCATGTCCGGGAATTTTCATCCCCTCTCCTTCTACTAAAATCAAGGGGACTGGGTTAGTAGTATGTGCTGTCCAAGGGTTACCCTGTTCATCGAGCATATACTCGGCGTTACCGTGGTCAGCAGTAATAATTGCTGTTCCGCCCACTTGGCTAATGCTGCTGAGTAAGCGACCTAGACAATGGTCTACTGTTTGAATAGCGGTAATGGTGGCGGACATTTTCCCAGTATGCCCTACCATGTCCGGGTTAGCATAGTTAATCACCACTAAAGAGTATATTCTCTTGCGAAGGGCGGCGATCGCTACATCTGTGACTGCTTCCGCTGACATTGCCGGCGCTTTGTCGTAAGTTGCTACCATGGGACTACTGACCAGTTCTCGGTCTTCCCCAGGAAAGGGATCCTCTAGTCCCCCATTAAAGAAATAGGTGACGTGGGCGTACTTTTCAGTTTCGGCGGTGCGAAACTGCTGTAAACCATGATTAGCAATTACTTCACCTAAAATATTCCGGAAGTTTTGCGGCTCAAAGGCTACCTTTACCGGTAGTTCTGGGTCGTATTGAGTAAAGGTCGCAAAGGACAAGCCCTGAATTAGTTTTCTCCCAAACCCTGTGAATTTGGGACTAACAAACGCTTGGGTCAACTGTCTAGCGCGGTCTGGGCGAAAGTTGAAAAAGACGACCCCATCCCCTGGTGCGATCGCCCCGGGAGCAATGCGAACTGGGTTAATGAATTCGTCTGTCACTTCTTCAGCATAGGATGCAGCCAAGACCTCTACCGCTGTACGTGGTTGAATGTCAGCATCTTGTGTCATGACATCGTAGGCGCGTTGAATACGATCCCAACGATTATCCCGATCCATTGCATAGTAACGACCACTCAGGGTAACTATACGCCCTATGCCTTTCTGGTCTATTTGTTCCTGCAATAACTTGATGGATTTGATCCCATCCTTAGGGAGAGTATCACGACCGTCGGTAATGGCGTGGATACAAACTTCTGAAATTTCCTGTTTTTTGGCTAAGTCTAGTAGTCCCGAAACATGGCTCAAATGAGAGTGTACCCCCCCCTCTGAACACAGCCCCACTATATGCAATTTACCATTGTGAGAGCGAACTTCCTGGCAAATTTTCACAAGTGCTGGGTTACTGAGAATAGAACCATCTTCGACTGCATCGGAGATGCGCACTAGTTCTTGGGGTACTACTCGCCCAGCGCCAATGTTCAAATGACCAACTTCCGAGTTGCCCATCTGACCTTCTGGCAACCCTACGGCTTTTCCTGATGTGCTAATGAGAGTATGGGGGTAAGCTGTCCATAAGCTTTGCATTATGGGGGTTTTAGCAGCGGTAATTGCGTTTCCTAGCTGCTGTTCGCGATAGCCCCACCCATCTAAAATGACTAGCACCACAGGAGCAACAGGTGCTTTGGTCATAGTCAAATTGCCCTTTACTTTTTGTAATATCCGAATAATACCATTGCTAATCACCAGTGCAAGTGAATTTTTGCTTATTTCCTTTTTCCCCCAGATTTCGCTGCCTTTTTCGCTGCTTTTTCCGCTGCTATTGCTGCTAGTCTGGCTTGTTCTTTTTCTTCGGCAATTTTCTCTAGGTAATAATGATAATCTCCTAGGTAAACACGAAATTCCCCATCCCGGATTTCTACGATTTTGTTGGCTACTTGGGAGATAAAATACCTGTCGTGGGAAACTACTATGGCTGTACCATCGTAGTTTTGTAACGCCTCTTCTAACATTTCTTTGGCGGGAATGTCTAAATGGTTAGTCGGCTCATCTAAAATTAGCAGGTTGGCTGGACGTAACAGCATTTTTGCTAAGGCTAACCGCGCTTTTTCTCCACCACTTAAAGCTGCTACTGGTTTAAATACCATGTCGCCGGTAAACAGAAATCTGCCTAAATGTGTGCGCACTTCTTCGTTAGTCCACTGGGGAACTTCATCATGGATGGTTTCCATGACTGTTTTTTCTAAGTCTAAGGCTTCCGCTTGGTTCTGCTCAAAGTATCCGGGGATGACGTTATGATCCCCCAGTTTTACCGTCCCCTCTGTGGCTGGTTCTATCCCCATTATTACCCTTAACAGGGTGGATTTACCCGCTCCGTTCGGACCTAGAAAGGCTATGCGATCGCCTCTTTCAATTAGTAAACTAGTTGCTAAGAACAGGATTTTATCATCATAGACATGAGTTAAATCTTTAATTACCACTACCTCCCTTCCACTGCGGGGAGATGGGGGAAAGCGGAAATGTAAGGTTTTTACATTGGCTGTGGGTGCTTCGATGCGCTCGATTTTTTCTAGTTGTTTTTCCCTGCTCTTGGCTTGGGTGCTGCGGGTTGCACTGGCCCGGAATCTGTCTACAAATGCTTGCTGTTTATCTATCTCTTTTTGTTGGCGCTCGTAGGCGCTTAACTGGGCGAGTTGATTTTCCGCTTTTTGTTGCAGGTATGCTGAATAGTTACCTAGGTAGGTGGTAGAAACACCCCTCTCGGTTTCTACAATCTGGGTACATAGTCTATCTAAAAATTCCCGGTCATGGGAAACTATTACCATGGGGGTGGTTAGTCCTCTGAGGTAATTTTCTAACCATTCTATGGTTTCTAAGTCTAAATGGTTCGTCGGTTCGTCCAGTAGTAACAAGTCGGGTTTTTGTAGGAGTATTTTACCTAAACTCATCCGCATCTGCCAACCACCGGAAAATGCACTCACTAGGCGATCGCTGTCCTCACTATCAAACCCCATCTCTGGTAAAATCTTCCCAATCCGTGCATCTAAGTTATACCCGTCTAAAGCCTCAAACTCTCGCTGTAACCGATCTAATTTGTTAATTAGTTTATCTAGTTCTTCTGGGGTGGCGGTCTCCATCTCCCTCTGTACTTCCCCTAGGGAGATTTGTACTTGATTTGCTTGCGCAAACACTCGCCAAAATTCTTCTCTAACTGTGCGACTAGGATCAACTTCAAATTCTTGGTTCAGGTAGGCTATGTGCAAGCTGGAGGGGCGAATTATTTCCCCCGCTGTGGGTTCTATTTCCCCGGTGATGATTTTTAGCTGGGTTGATTTACCCGCTCCGTTGACTCCTACTAAGCCTATGCGCTCTCCTGGTTTGACTTCCCAGTTAATGTCTTTGAGAACTTCACCTGTGGGATATATTTTACTGATATGTTCGAGTCGCAGCATCAAGTTTCTCTGGGGTAGGGGATGGTTGTGAAGGTTAATACTCCTCCTGATTTTAACAAAATTTAACTCAAGTTTATATTTTTTATTTACCTGATGAATCTGACTGGAAGGTTATGTGTTTGTTAGGCGATCACCGCTACGGTGTTTAAACGCAAAGGTCGCTAAGTACGCGCAAAGGTTCGCAAAGGTGTTTTTTGGGAAGATGTTTTATTTGGCTGGGTGGAATCTAAGAAACCAGGGGTTATAAACCCCTGTCTGATAGCTTAAGTCAGATGAATCTGACTGGAAGGTTATGTGTTTGTTAGGCGATCGCCTGTACGGTTTTTAAACGCAAAGGTCGCTAAGTACACGCAAAGGTTCGCAAAGGTGTTTTTTGACAATATTTTAATTAGTTGGGTGAGGTCCAATTACCTGTTGATTCTGTTTTTCCTTCTCTGTTAGCTCTTGGTTTAATTTTAAGAGTTGCTCTAAAATGTCATCTTCAGGTTTAAATTTATAGGCTTCCATCACTAGTTTATCTAGTTGTTCATGGAGTTTATATAGTTGGCTGCTGGGTTCGTTGTAGAATTTATTATATAATGTGGTAATTCCCCACTGTTTAGAATCCAGTTGAGTTCGATATTCGTGGAGTTCTACGGTTTTGGCTCGGATTTTTTCCACTATCTCCCCTGTTGCTGTCTGGGGAAAGGGAAAGGTTTCAAAGCAGGTGGTATGTGTGTAGCGAGTATCTCCCTTTAAAGTTGAACTTTGGGCTTTTACCCACTGGCGATGTATTTGAGATGTGAGAATACCTAATATGTAAAAGTCTTCTGATGCAATTACAATATTTAAGTCACCAGGTAGCCAGTTTAATGGTGCTGGAATAAATATAGCCCATTTGGAAATTCTAGGTACTGTGAAGTAATAAGATAAAGATGAAATGGCTTTTCTCATAGCTGGACGAGGGGAAAAAAAATTCCACCAGTATTTTCTTGCTTTAGCATCTCTATTATTATCTCTTTCTGGCTTGACATTGATTTTAATATGCTCAAAAGGTAATTGATACTCACTCGCATCCTCAATACTCATATCATTAAAATCAATAATCCAACGCTCTGGTTTACCATGGGGATTTTGCGCCAGATTTGCACCCATGGAAAATAGTTTTAATACCTCTTGATTTTTCCCATCCGCTTTTATCCATTCCTTTACTTGCTCTTCTGTCACCAAAAACCCTTTACCATTAGGTATCACTCCTTGAAAGCATTTATTCAAATTAGCTTTTAACCGCACAGCTTGAGAAACATCAATACTAGATTTCAAAGAAGAATTAATACTGCTAACTACCTCATCATCTAAATAGTATTTACCCGGTTGAACTTTACACCAGTTAACAATACTTACATGAACTTTCGCCTCCCCTGACCATGGTTGGGTAGATACGGCTTCATGAATGTAACCCTGATTTTGAGTAATATAATCTAAAGCTGCGACTCTACTTTTACCCTGACTGACGGAATTGGTCGCGACTAAACCCGCTCTCCCTTGTTCATCAAGGTGTTGGTGCGCTAACCTAAACCAATACGCGCAAAAGTCTACTGAGTCTTTAACTTCGGGGAATTGTTGAAAAACTTTATCTATATATTCATCCCCTAAAGCTATTCTCATATGTTTTCCCCCCAAGAATGGCGGATTCCCAATAATTGCATTCACTTTTGGCCATTGACTAAATAAGGCATCCCCACAGATAATATTCCTATCTAAAGAATCCAAAGGTAATGCAGGCTCGGTTAACTGTAAGTTATCAATGGCAATTTTCCGCCCAATCATCAATGTTACCCGCGCTAACTCTACCGCAAATAAGTTAGTATCCATCCCATAAAATTGCATGGGGGTAACTAAACCCATCTGCATTTGCTTAGAGGTTAATTTCTGCTTTTCCTGGATTTTCTCTAATAACAGGGTTTCAATTCTCTTTAATTCCTGATAGGCTATATAGAGAAAGTTTCCAGAACCACAAGCAGGGTCAAGAACTCGATAGCTCTGTAGTTCTAACTGCAATACTTCTAATTGTTTGAGGGTGTTAGCTTCCTCTATTCTTTCTTCCCAATAACGGCTAATGGTAGGTCGGACAATTTTCATGATGTCCACTTCTGAGGTGTAGTGAATACCTTTAGCGTGGCGCTCTTGTTTATCTACTGTTCCTTCAAATAAGTTACCAAAAATAGCCGGTCTAACTTTACTCCAATTCTCTTTAGCAGAAACATCCAGAAATTTTAATTCCTCTGGGGTTAGTTCCACTGATTCAATGTGGGAAAATAACCCACCATTAAAATACTCTACCCCTTGATAACGTCCCGCTGGGGTTTTTCCCGGTCGGTTCATTTGCTGGAATAATCCACCCAAAACGTCATAGGAACTTGCGCCATTAATACAGTCCTGAACGCAAGAAATAAACATATCCCGTGGTAACAGTTGTCTGTCTTCCGCAAACATAGCTAAGACGCATTGCAAAATAAACCTTTGTGCGGTTAGTTTCGTAACTCCCCGGTTTTCTAGTTCTAGGAGTAATTCCCCCATGCGCCGGGCGGCTCTTTCTGTGACTTCTACCTGGTTGTTATTGAATACGGGAGTTTTATTCCCAAATTCCATAAAGGCGAAGGCTCCCGCCCTTTCTGGTAGCTGCTCTAGGGATATTTGATCTACGGGTGTATCTAGCTGAATGTCAAAGTCAAATATCCAAAATTCATCAAAGTTACATAATATGACGTATTTAGGGCGTTGGGGTACTAATCTTGTCCAGTAATCAAATGCTTGGGAATAATGTTTACTCAGGTCTTCGCCGCGTTTTTTCATCTCAATTAATACGCGGGGTTTCCACACTAGGTCAGCAAACCCGGTTTTACCTTTTTTACTTCCTTTTTTGATGGGTTCTTCAAATTTCGCCCCCGCGTCTAAGGCTCCTTGGTGTCCAAATGCTCTAAAAAATCTGTCTAAGAATGTTTGCGCTTCTTGTTTTTCTTGTCCTTTGATGTGTTGGTGACAAAAGTTAACAAATTTATTTAGGCTTTCGGGGGTTGCTGCTGTCATTTTTGGTGGATATACCCTAGGTGGTGTGATTAATTACTATGTTATAGATTAATCCACCGTGGGGCGAGTTTAGCTCCCGGACTTCTCACATAATTAGAGATACTCTGGGATCATTTACCTAGAAGTCCGGGATCTGTGGGGAAACAACAAAATCTAGTCCCCTCCCCTTGTAAGGGGAGGGTTAGGGTGGGGTTAAATAATATTTTATACATTAATCATAAGTTTTCCAACATCCTCTTAAACCCAAAGGTTCTGAAGGTGTTTGGGTTTTAGGAATTATCCCCAGCTTCTGCTGCTGCTGCTAGTCTTTCCATGGCGGTTCTACCAATAATAGCTACTTCATTTAATGGCATGGTTTTAATCTGCTTTACCATCTGGTTTACATCTGTTGATTGTGGCATGGGCTTGACACCAATATAATGGAGCAGTTCTTCCATGGTGTAGCCGGCTTTGTTGGCGATGTTGGCTAAGTTCTCTGTGTCTGGGATTGATTCTCCCTTTTCCCACAGTTGCACTGCAGTAGCAGAAACACCCAGGAGTTTACCGAAACCCCTTTGACTCATGGGGCCACGAGCCATTTTTACTACTTCTATGAGTTTTTGTCTAGCTGCTAAGTCCACTACTATAATATTTCTCTGACTACATTTACCAGTTTACATATTTTATCGATTTAGGTATTTACAATTTCAGTCAGCAATGATAATCTTAATTTAGAATTGTTATTTTTAAGTTTAGCTGTAAGATAAATATATAACCTTATTAAATCCAGTAGAAGGGTGCATATGTTCCGTAATCTACGCCGAGTTAAAAAGTATCGCCGCCCAGGTAGTAACCTGATTGCTGCGAAGAATATCAAGCCCCATGAATGGAAGATTTCACACGCAGAAGTTAAGGAAGCGCTCAAACATAAGGGCTGTGAGGTGAAGAAAGTCAGGAAAATCCGTTATCTCAAGCATCAGGTGTGTATTTCTTTCTGGGATGTTAAGGGTAACGTGTGCAGTAGCTTTTTCAGCTATCGGATTTTTACCCGTTGGGAAACCACGGTGCTGAAGTTAATTAACTGCTGTGATGACATCCGAGAATGGCGGCGGTTAAATCGGATTATGCGTTACGAATTTGCCTATTACGAGTATCTGGAGGAAATGGAAAAGGTACTCCAAACTGCCTTAGAAAACCGCTTGTATGCGTTAAAAGCTACATCAGAAGTAGCGGTTTTCTATGAGAGTTAACGGCTATAGGTTTAGTTAGTTGCTCTGCTGAATAAATGTAAAACCTATATAAAGCCTTTTTCAGGCTAATGAAGTACACACCAATTCCGGTGTTCCGGTGTTCCGGTGTTCCCTACCCCCACGAAAAGACTTTCTGTTGCAAACCCTAGTTAGAGATAGCATTAGCTAACTCTGCCAGGCGTTCTTGCTGGTCTTGAGAGATACAAGATTGAATGAGGATCTCTAACTCACCTTCCAGGACGGGATTAAGTGAGTAGTTCTGTCCTAAGCGGTGGTCGGTAACACGGTTATCTTTATAGTTGTAAGTACGAATTTTCTCGGAGCGTGAGCCTGTACCAACTTGCGATCGCCGCATGGAAGTTACAGCTTCTTGCTGCTCGCGTAACTTGATTTCATACAGTTTAGCCCGGAGGATTTGCATCGCCCGTTCTTTGTTTTGCAACTGACTGCGTTCTTCTGTGCAGAAAATGCGGATACCAGTGGGTTTGTGGTACAGGTCGGCTGCGGTTTCTACCTTGTTAACGTTTTGTCCCCCAGCACCACCAGAACGAGCGGTAGTCAGTTCGATATCCTTGGGATCAATGTGAATTTCCACATCATCCACTTCAGGCATAATAGCGACGGTGGCGGTGGAGGTGTGAACCCGTCCTCCAGCTTCTGTAGCTGGTACACGCTGTACACGGTGGACTCCCGCTTCAAATTTCAGCTGACTGTAAACGTTATCGCCCTGAATTTCCAGGATCACTTCTTTGAAGCCCCCCATTTCTCCGAGGGACTCGCTGACGAGTTTGACTTTCCAGCCTTGGAGGTCAGCATAGCGGGAGTACATGCGCAGTAAATCCCCCGCCCAGATACTAGCTTCATCGCCACCGGTACCGGCGCGAATTTCCAACATAATATTTTTATCATCGTTGGGGTCGCGGGGTAATAGTAAAACCTTGAGGCGAGTTTCTAGTTGTTCGAGTTTTGCTTCTAATTCCTTAACTTCCAGGGATGCTATTTCTTGCAACTCTGGGTCACCGTTGGACTCTTTGAGTACCTGACGCGCCCCTTCTAAGTCTGTGGTAGCAGTTTTCCAAGTTTCGTAGGTATTAACTGTTTCTTCTAGGGAAGAACGAGACTTGGCAATTTTTTGATACTCATCAGGGTTTTTGGCGGTATCGGGGTCACCCAGACGACGGGTTAATTCATGAAAAGTTTGTTCAACAGATTTGAGTTTTTCTAACAGGTATGTTTCAGCCATGACGAATGCGATCGCTCCTTACAGATAACTGGGGCAAAAAATGACAAGCGACCCAGCAGTTGCAGGGTCGTCGTTAACAGCCACAGCCAACTCGCTACTTTTGTGAGGAAGCCTTGTCAGTGGATGTACTGCTGCTCATGCCGTATTTACGCAGGAAGCGCTCAACTCGACCCTCGGTATCAATCAACTTCTGAGTACCGGTGTAAAAGGGGTGATTTCCCGACCATACATCTACGTGTAGTTCTGGCTTAGTAGAGCCGACGGTCATCACTACTTGACCGTTACAGTAAACTTTAGCATCTGGATACCATTGGGGATGAATATCAGGTTTAGCCATGTTTTTTGTCGTGAACCTATATCAATTATAACTTTTAGTTGAGAATTGAGCCTGGGGAATTGGGGCAGATTGTTGACTATTCCCAATCACCAATCCCCAATCAGGTGTTTAACGTTTGGAGTACTGAGGTGCTTTCCGGGCTTTGTGCAAACCATATTTTTTCCGTTCTTTGGCCCGGGGGTCGCGGGTTAAGTAACCCTCGATTTTCAAAGGTGGGCGGTTATCGGGGTCGAGTTGACACAGAGCGCGAGCTACTCCTAAACGAATAGAATCAGCTTGTCCTGTCAGACCGCCGCCTTCAGCTTTGACTAAAATGTCATATTCGTTTTCTAGTCCCAGGGTTTCTAGAGGATTTCTAATTACTCCCAGGTAATTGGCGTTGAATTGAAAGTACAATTCTCCATCCTTACCGTTGACAATTAATTTACCTTCACCGGGAACCAATCTCACCCGTGCGACTGCGGACTTACGACGACCGGTACCCCAGTAGACGGCGCGACCGCTATTACTTTGTGCTATTACCATTAATTTTCTCCAGGAATTGTCTTAATTGTAATTTCTTTAGGTTTTTGGGCGGTGTGGGGATGGGTTGGACCGGCGTAAACCTTGAGTTTGGTGAACAACTGCTTACCCAGGCTATTTTTAGGTAGCATACCTTTAACTGCGTGTTCTAAAATCCGTTCTGGTAAGCGCTGTTGCAGTTTGGCAAAGGTTTCTGTCTTCATCCCTCCGGGGCGGCCGGAATGGCGACGGTAAAGTTTTTGGCTGCGTTTTTTCCCTGTGACTGCTACTTTTTCCGCATTGACGACAATGACAAAGTCACCGGTGTCCATGTGGGGGGTAAATTCCGGTTTGTTTTTGCCTCTGAGAATCATGGCGATTTCGCTGGCCAGGCGGCCGAGGCGTTTATCGGTGGCGTCTACTAGGTACCACTCATGCTCAAGGGATGCTTGAGAAGGAAGGTATGTTTTTGTGGTCATGATCGTTTGGTTTTAGGAGAGTGGATGAGAATTAAGATCAAGGTGATCTGCTAGGGGATATTCTAGGGGAATATTTGTAGGAAAGACCAACTTGGGCTGGGTTTCATACCAAATTTCTGGGGGAAAGGGGAAGTCTGGGTAACCGACTCTTAATAAACACAAACCCTGGGGAGGGGCGGCGTGTTTGACTTGTTCGCGCTGTTGTGTTTTCCACAGTTCGGTAAAGCTAGCCAGTGTCAGCTTGCCGGAACCTACTTGTGCTAGCATCCCTACTAACAGTCGTACCATGCCATACAAAAATCCATTGGCCTGAATTTCAATATGAATAAATGGCCCACTGCGATGACATTCTGCTGCTTGCACTTCTACCCAGGAATGCTGGCGCTTGGAACCGGCTCGGTGAAAAGCCGCTAAATGATGTTTCCCTATCAGCGGTGCAAGAGCAGCTTGGATTAAGCATTCATCCAGGGGTGCATAATAATAATGCCAACTGAAGGGTCTAACGAACAAGTTGGGGCGAGCTTCAGTATATATCGTATAGCGATACCGCCGATATGCGGCACTAAAGCGGGCGTGCCAATGATGATCTACACTCGCTGCAGCCCTAATCAGTATATCTTGGGGCAGGTAGCTGTTGAGGACTGATGCCCACTTGTGGGGTGGGATGAATCCTGTGGCTTCAAAATGGGCTACTTGGGCCGCTGCATGAACTCCCGCATCGGTTCGCCCTGCACCATGGAGGGTGACATGAAACCCCTGCACCTGCGCGATCGCTGTTTCGATTTCTGCTTGAACTGTACGGTGTTGCTTTTGTCTTTGCCACCCATGAAAATGAGTGCCTAAGTATTGAATTACTAAGGCGACTCGATGGGTAGGCTCAGTAACCGGTTGGCTTTCTAACATACAGGTTTTGTCTGTTGGTCTGGTGTGTTCCCCATGACCAATGACTGATGAACTACACTAGCTCGATGATGGCCATTTGGGCGTGATCTCCCCGGCGGTTCACGGTATGCAGGATGCGGGTATAACCTCCGTTGCGATTACCGTACCGAGTTGGGGCTTGTTCAAATAGAGCATGAACTAGTTGCTTGTCGTAGATATAGCCCAGGGCTTCCCGACGTGCTGCTAAGGAGCCGTCTTTGGCTAGGGTAATCATTTTATCTACTTCGCTACGGAGAACTTTCGCCCGGATTAATGTGGTGGTGATCCGACCATGACGGATCAGCTCTGTGCATAGCGATCGCAACAGGGCGCGGCGCTGGTCAGCTGGTTTACTGAGTTTTTTGACTCGACAACGATGACGCATAATCAATGAGTAAATTTGGGTTTAACTGTGTTTAGAGCCTCTTTCTGGGGAGAGGGTAATGCCTAAACGGCGCTGTAAAGCTTCCACTACCTCTTCTGCTGATTTTTGACCAAAGTTTTTAATTTCCAACAGGTCTTCTTGGGTAAAATCTAACAGGTCGGCCACGGAGTTAACTTGTGCCCGTTTGAGACAGTTATAAGCCCGGACAGAAAGTTGCAATTCTTCAATGGGAATTTGGGCTGTGGGGTCTTCTGGGACTTCAGCCCCTGTGTCTGTTGGCTCCAGTGAGATATCTTTCAAAGGATTGAATAGATCTACTAGAATACCTGCTGCTGAGGATAGTGCTTCTTGGGGGGATATACTACCATTTGTCCACACTTCTAACAGCAGGCGGTCTTTAGTAATTGAGCTATCCCCACGGGCTTCTTCTACACTATAGTTAACTTTCCGCACCGGCATAAATACCGAGTCAATTTGCAGAAAGTCCAAGGAAGTTGCTTCTTCCCGTCCGCGCTCTACTGTCCGATACCCTTTTCCTTTCTCAATCCGGAATTCCATTTCCAGCTTGCCACCCTCAGCTATGGTAGCGACGTACTGGGTGGGGTCTATAATTTCTACTTCACTGGGCAAATCAAAATGTGACACAGTGACTGTTGTCGGACCATTGACCAGTAATCTCCCAATCTGGGGTTGAGATGAGTAGCTTCTGAGGATTACTTCCTTCATTCTCATGAGGATTTCCAGCACGTCTTCCCGGACACCGGGGACTGTGGCAAACTCGTGGGTTACACCGGCAATTCTCACTGCTGTCACTGCTGTCCCCTCTAGATTGGACAGTAAAACCCGCCGCAGCGCGTTGCCAACTGTTGTTCCTTGACCGCGCTCTAGAGGCTCGATCACAAATTTACTATAATGGCTCCGACTTTCCTCTGTATTAGACTCTACACATTCAATTTGAAACTGCGCCACGGATTAGCCTCCCTTCTTTAAGGTGCTGCTAGCAGGCAAATCAATTGCCTCGGTGAATTTACTTTTGCTTCCCTAGCTTTCGACAAGCCAGGTAGATGTATCTGCCATTGAAAACTGGCAGTATAAGATTATCGCCGTCTCTACGGGGAGATTTTGATTTATTTTTGGTGGTCTCAACTTTAGCAGCCCTCCCTTCAGGAAGAGCTGACTTGCTTCGTACTCCCTTCCTCCCTTACACCGGAGCGGTTGGGTCTGGGGTTTGAGAAACAGTTTGGACAGTAAATGTCCCACAGGCTGCATTTAAACGCGGCGGCGCTTGGGCGGGCGGCAACCATTGTGAGGAATGGGGGTGATGTCGCGAATCAGGGTAATTTCTAGTCCTGCTCCTTGGATGGCACGAATAGCGGTTTCTCTGCCGGCTCCCGGTCCACTAACCATGACTTCAATTTGGCGCATGCCTTGATCTATAGCCCGGCGGGCGGCACTTTCCGCTGCGGTTTGTGCGGCGAAGGGAGTTCCCTTTTTGGCTCCCTTAAAACCGCTAGAGCCGGCACTAGCCCAGGAAATCACGTCGCCATTTTGATCTGTAATGGTGACAATGCTATTGTTGAAAGTAGACTGGATGTAAGCCTTGCCGGTGGGTACGTTGCGCTTTTGCTTTTTGCTGCCACCTTTTTTAGTTGGTTGTCTTGCCATATTTGTGCTGTGAATCCTAGGTAAAATTTGCTTTTAACAGTCAGGGGTAAGAGTTTATTTGCCCGGAGCCTTCTTCTTACCGGCCACTGTTTGCCTTCTCCCGCGGCGGGTTCTAGCGTTAGTGCGAGTTCTTTGACCTCTAACTGGTAAGCCCATGCGGTGGCGACGACCGCGGTAGCAACCAATATCAATCAAGCGCTTGATGCTCATGGCTTCTAAGCGCCGCAAGTCACCTTCAACTTGATAGTTGGTTTCTATTTCTCCCCGTAGAGCTGCTACTTCAGCATCACTTAAGTCTTTAACACGGGTATCTGGGTTGACACCGGTAGCGGCTAAAATTCTCTGAGACCTCGTTAACCCAATGCCGTAAATATAAGTCAGACCAATTTCAACGCGCTTATCGCGTGGGAGGTCTACCCCGGAAATACGTGCCACAATTCTTTTCTCCCTATGGTGTTCGCAATTGCTTTGACGCCGGCCTAATTAATTACCTTTGTCGTCTTTGATTATGAATTAATCTGTATTTTCACTCTTGAATGTGTGAGAGTGTTACCCTTGGCGTTGTTTGTGCTTGGGGTTTACGCAAATCACCATCACGCGACCGCGCCGGCGGATGACGTTGCATTTTTCACAGATTTTTTTGACTGAGGCTCGAACTTTCATGCCTTTTGTAATTGACTCCAAATAGTAAATTATAGCATTTTTAGGGATTTTAATTCAGTTAATTAATGGGGGAGAACCCAAAAAGATGGTTTTATGGTAAGATTTTGGGGATATAGCTATTTCTTCCTTAGTCTATATGTGATTCTGCCTTTGGAAAGGTCGTAGGGGGTTAACTCAACTTTGACGCGATCGCCAGGTAAAATCTTGATGTAATTACGGCGAATCTTACCGGAAATGTGTGCTAAGACATTAAATCCATTATCCAAGTCAACACGAAACATCGCATTGGGGAGGGATTCAGTGACAGTGCCTTCCATTTCAATCAAATCTTGCTTAGACAATTTGTTTTTTCCTCAATTCAACAATCTCCTATTGATCCAGTTGCAGCACTTGGTCTGCAAAAAAACATATTTTCAGAAATATATCAATAGTTTATTAATATATCTTAGCTAAAATTGTCCAGCCTATTATCCACAGGGGCCACAGACGCGATGAATCGCGTCCTTGGGGGGGGGAGTGGGTGACTTCCTCCCATTGTTCAGGTTATAAAGTAACGATGTGGCGCAATTGCTCAGTGACTGCTTCTTGGGACTGATGTCCATTGACCGTGACTAACTGTTGGCGATCGCGATAATAGTCAATCAATGGTGCTGTTTGAGTGCGGTAAACATCTAAACGGTGACGAATTACCTCCTCGGTGTCATCCTTTCGTCCCCGAGCGACTAAGCGTGAGACCACCACATCATCGGGAGCATCGAGATTAACAACCCTCGCCTCACCCCCATGAGTTTGTGCGAGCAACTGCTCGAGAAAAACCGCTTGTGTCACCTTACGGGGAAACCCATCCAGAATCCAACCAGACTTGACATCAGGTTGACTAAAACGCTCCTCCACCAACTCCTGAACCAACTGGTCGGGTACTAAATCCCCCCGGTTGACATAACCTTGAGCCTTAATACCCAAAGGAGTTTGCTCTTGCATAGCGTGCCTTAATATATCCCCGGTAGAAATATGGGGAATATTTAAATCCGCCGCCAAAATTTGAGCTTGAGTGCCTTTACCAGAGCCAGGAGGTCCCAAGAAAATTAATCGCGTCACTATTGTTTCACCATTCCTTCATAACGCTGAGATATCACGTAGGTCTGTACTTGTTTAGCCGTATCAATTGCCACACCTACCAGAATTAGCAAAGAGGTAGCACCCAAACCTCGAAAAGTAGGCACACCTAAAGCACTTTCCACAGCCGTGGGAATAATAGCGACAAATCCCAAAAATATCGCCCCTAAAAAAGTCAGTCGATTAATCACACGTTCAAGATACTCACTGGTAGCCTTTCCGGGACGAATACCGGGAATACTAGATCCCATTTTCTTCAAATTCTGAGCCACATCAACTGGATTAACAATTAACGAAGAATAGAAATAACTGAAGAAAATAATGGACACCAAGTAGACCAGAGCATAAACCCAAGCCCCAGAACCTCCAGGACTGAGATAAGTATTGACAATGTTAGCTATTTCAGGATTTTTGGTGAAATTAGCAATTAATAATGGCAGACTGAGAATTGCCGCCGCAAAAATAATCGGCATTACCCCCCCGGAATTGAGCCGCAGGGGTAAATAACTACGTTGTTCTGCCAATACTCGGCGACCGACTTGACGACGTGCGGAAATAATGGGGATGCGACGGATACCTTCCTGAACGAAAACAATCCCCACAATAGTTGCCAAGAATACCAATACCAGAACAATGACGCGACCGACGGTTTCTCTACCACCAACTTGTACCAAGTCAATAGTATCGCCTAAAGCTTTTGGTAAGGAGGCGACAATATTGACAAAAATCAACAATGATGCGCCATTACCAAGTCCACGTTCTGTAATCAGTTCTGAGGCCCACATGACAAACATAGAACCAGCCGTAAGAGCGACGGCTGTTTCAGCGACAAACAATGGGCCTGGATTCAAAGCAAATTGCTGGAGGAACAATGCCGAAAAAGCGACACTCTGAATAGTTGCCCAAACTACCGTGACATAGCGTGTAATTTGGGAAATCTTGCGCCGCCCTTGCTCACCTTCGTTTTTCTGTAAATTTTCTAAAGATGGAATTGCCGCGGTAAGTAATTGGATAATAATGGAGGCATTAATAAAAGGTAAAATCCCCAAGGCAAAGATGCCCAAAGTGGAAAGTCCTCGTCCAGAAAAGATATCCAATAAACCGAATACAGCATTATTACCGGATATAGCTTCAGCGAACCTAGCCCGATCAAGACCAGGAACCGGCAGAAATATACCCAGACGAACCAAAATTAAAATCCCGACGGTGACAAGCAGCCTACCTCTCAGGCCAGCTGCTTGTGCCATCTGCATAAAAGTTTCTTGAGCCGTTGGGGCTTTTTCTCGACTGATCATAGAATGCTACCTCTATAGTGAACCGGGGGGGCTAGCAGCTATCAGAGATGGCAAGTGTGCAATTGGTGTGCTCACTTAGACGATTTCACAACTACCACCAGCCGCCTCAATTTTGCTACGAGCTTGTCCTGTAAAAGCTGCTGCTTGTACCTTGAGGGATACATTCAATTCACCGTTGCCCAAAATTTTCAATGGACCCTTAGCGGTAGTGATGATCCCCGCCTCTTGGAGAGAAGTCAAAGTTACTTCCGTATTGGCAGGAAGAGAAGCGAGCTTATCTACATTAATCGTAGTGTAAATTTTGCGATTCACAATTGGGAAGCCCTTGAGCTTGGGCAAGCGGCGGTACAATGGTTGCTGACCACCTTCAAAACCCGGTCTAGTGCTGCTACCAGAACGGGATTTTTGACCTCTCATACCCAAACCAGCGCTAGCGCCTTGACCAGCGGAAATCCCTCTGGCTACGCGGCGGCGGCGTTTCTTTGACCCTTTTTGGGGTTTAACATCGTTGAGTCTCATGATGTAATTAGTTATTTTTTAGAGGTTCACTATTGACTGTTCACCGTTGCAGGCTTGCCTTAGCAAGCCGTTAACCGTCAACCATTCTAAATGTAGAGTTTTTCAATAGGAATACCGCGATCTTCGGCTACTTCAGAAAAAGTACGGAGTGTAGATAAGGCATTCACTGCAGCTCTAGCATTGTTGAGGGGGTTATTGGAACCCAGTTGCTTGGCCAAGATGTTACGAACTCCTGCCAATTCCAGTACAGTCCGGACGGCACCACCAGCAATTACCCCAGTACCGGGTGCTGCTGGGCGCATCATCACCTTAGCACCGCCACCCACGCCATCGATAGGATGGGGAATGGAGTTCGACTTAGTCATAGGAATGTCAATCAGGTGTTTCTTGCCATCGGCCACACCCTTTTTGACGGCGCCAATAACATCTGAAGCCTTGCCGACTCCGACACCGACTTGGCCACGTTCATTACCGACAACAACGATGGCGCGGAAGCTAAGTTTTTTACCTCCCTTAACTACCTTGCTCACCCGGCGAATTTGGATGACTCGCTCTTGCCAGTTAATTTCTTCTTTTTTTGTGCGGTTAGCCTTACGACGACCAGTTGCCATAATCAAATGCTCTCTATTAGTCAGTTGTCATTAGAAATCTAAACCAGCCTCCCGTGCTGCATCAGCTAGGGCTTTGACACGACCATGATATAAGTTGCCACCGCGATCAAAGACTACTTTGGTGATTCCTTTTTCCAACAATCGCACTGCTACCAATTTGCCCACTTGGGCTGATGCTTCACAAGTAGCACCTGTAGCCTTAGATTTCAACTCTGGTTCAACGGTGGAGGCTGCTACTAAGGTGTGATGCTTGGTGTCATCAATTACTTGAGCGTAAATATGTTCGTTGGAACGAAACACGGATAAACGTGGACGTTCTTGGGTTCCTTGAACTTTACCACGAACGCGCCGATGGCGACGCTGTTTTGATTCTCTACGAGTAAGTTTCATTGTTATTTCTTACCACTCTTACCAGTCTTACCAGCTTTGCGTCTGACGGCTTCACCGGCATAACGAATGCCTTTACCTTTGTAGGGTTCTGGGGGGCGCACAGCGCGAATTTTAGCGGCTGTGTTACCTACCATTTCCTTGTCGTAACCACTGACGATGACATTAGTGTTATTTTCCACAGCAAACTGAATCCCTTCCGGAGGGTCAATCTGCACTTGATGGCTGTAGCCAATATTCAAGACCAGGTTACGTCCTTGAACTTGTGCCCGGTAACCCACCCCTTGAATTTCCAGACGACGCTGAAAACCTTGGGAGACTCCCTCCACCATGTTAGCCACTAAGGTGCGGCTTAAACCGTGCATTTGCCGAGACACACGTGTGTCATCACGACGGTTGACACTTAATGTTTGTCCTTCTTGGGAGATAACCACATGAGGAGACACAGTCCGTGAAAGTTGGCCTTTGGGACCTTTCACTAAAACTTGGCTACCATCAATTGTCACTTCCACTTTGGCGGGAATAGTAATTGGACGTTTACCAATACGAGACATGATTCTTAGTTCTTTATCTTCTCTTCAAGACGCTACTACGCCAACAGTCCTGACCCTGGGGGTAATGACTACTACCAAACATAGCAAAGTACTTCACCACCTAAGCTCTGACGACGCGCTTCGCGGTCAGTCATGATACCACTGGATGTAGAAATAATGGCAATGCCGATCCCACCTAGTACCCGGGGTAATTCTTTTCTATTGGAGTAAACGCGCAAACCAGGTTTACTGACTCGTTTCAAAGCAGTAATTAAAGGCTGACGGTTTTTACCCTTATATTTGAGTGAAATCACCAAATTGCGCTTAATCCCTTCTCCTGCTTCTACAACTTCAGCCACAAAGCCTTCCTCTTGTAGTACCTTAGCAATACTACGAGTCATTTTTGTGGCTGGCACTTGTGTAGTTTGATGCCTTGCCAGGTTGGCATTGCGGATGCGCGTTAGCATATCTGCAACTGTATCGTTAGCTGCCATCGTTCCCTCTTTAGATGAACTTATTGATCGCGAAAGGGCATTCCCATTTCTTTAAGTAAGGCGCGACCCTCTTCGTCGTTTTTCGCCGTTGTGATGATGGAAATATCCATCCCACGGATTTGATCGATACTGTCGTACTCGACCTCTGGAAAAATTAGCTGTTCTCTGACCCCCAGAGTGTAGTTACCGCGACCGTCGAAGCTTTTGGGACTAATACCGCGGAAGTCTCTAATCCTGGGTAGTGACAAGCTAATTAATCGGTCTAGAAAAGCGTACATCCGTTCGCTTCTGAGGGTTACCATGATGCCCACAGGCATACCCTGACGAATCTTAAAGCCGGCGATCGCTTTTTTCGCCCTAGTCACCACTGGCTTTTGACCAGTAATCAGAGCAATTTCATTTAAAGACGCTTCTAACGCCTTGGCATTTTGAGCCGCTTCCCCCAAACCGCGGTTAACAGTAATTTTCACTAACTTCGGTACTTGATGAACGTTAGTGTACTGAAACTGATTCATCAGTTTAGGGACGATGGTTTCTTGATATAAACCTTTGAGTCTTTGTGTTGCCATAGTTATTTATCTGTATCCCTGGGCTTTGTCAGGGAGGTATGCCTGAATTGCTAGTGAGTCTCTTCGGGTAGTAAAACGGCAGTAATTCCGGTTATTTATCGAGAATTTCACCTGTCTTTTTGAGCATTCTCACTTTTTTACCTTCTGCTGTAAAGGTGTAGCAAACACGACTTGTTACGTTTTGCTTAGTAGAATAGAGCATGACATTGGAACTATGGATAGGAAATTCCTGAGTCACAATGCGACCCGACTCGCCCTCCTGCTGGGGTTTAACGTGCTTAGTCTTGATGTTGACACCTTTAACTAGGACTTTACTCAGTTGGGGTAGTGCTTTTACCACCTCACCAACCTTACCCTTGTCCTTCCCTGCGATCACTTGCACAGTGTCGCCAGTTTTGACGTGCATCTTATGAAACACTTTCGCCTTTTCCTTGGGTTTTGCCATTACAGCACCTCCGGAGCCAGAGAAACGATTTTAGTGAAGCTTTTATCACGTAGTTCCCGAGCCACAGGTCCAAAAACCCGTGTACCTCTGGGATTACCATCCTTATTGATGATCACGGCGGCGTTATCATCAAAGCGAATAGTCATACCACTATCCCGGCGGATATTATGACGGGTACGCACAATTACCGCTTCTATCACATCTGATTTTTTCACAGCCATATTGGGGATGGCATCTTTAACAACGGCGATAATCTTATCACCGATAAAACCATAACGTCTGTTACCCGCACCTAATACACGGATGCACATAATTTTTTTGGCACCGCTATTATCTGCGACAGTGAGGTAAGTCTGGGGTTGAATCACTATTAATCTCCCTTTTGGAGTTTAGATTATTGTAACAATTGTTACACAGAAGCCTTTGTATTCAAGATATCTTTGACTTGCCAGCGTTTGGTTTTACTCAAAGGTCTAGTTTCTTGAATCCGCACGCGATCGCCCACCTTGCACTGACTATGCTCGTCGTGAACCTTATACCGGCGGGTTTGTACCACAATTTTCCCATACTTAGGGTGGGGAGAGCGATTTTCTACAGCGACCACCACAGTTTTTTGCATTTTGTCGCTCACCACCACGCCGACGCGTTCTTTAATTGCCATAATCTCCTAGTTCTTATTCTGTAGTCGATTAACCCTGCTGGACTTGTTTGCGCTCAGTTTCCACAGTCAGCAGTTGAGCCAGGCGGTGTCGAGCGTGTCGGAACTCATGGGGCTTTTCCAATTGTCTTGTGCTAGCTTGCAAACGCAGTTGAAACAGTTGTTTTTTCACAGAGACAATTTCCGAGACCAGTTGCTCATCAGTTAATTCCCTAGCTTCTGAAATCTTGGGAAGAGCCATAACCTACTCCTGCTCCTGTAGTTGAGAACGCACAATAAACTTAGTTTTAATTGGCAGCTTATTAGCAGCCAAACGCATAGCCTCGCGAGCCACCTCTTCAGGAACTCCAGCGATTTCAAACATAATGCGTCCTGGCTTGACCACCGCCACCCAAAACTCTGGAGAACCCTTTCCTGAACCCATCCGGGTTTCAGCCGGCCGCATAGTAATAGGTTTATCTGGAAAAATCCGGATCCAGATTTTACCACCCCGGCGGATATAACGAGTCATAGCCCGACGGGAGGCCTCAATTTGCCGGGAAGTAATCCAAGAAGGCTCCTGAGCCTGGAGGCCGAAATCACCAAAATTAATATTACAGCCGCGGCTAGCCAGACCCTGCATCCGGCCGCGCTGTTGTTTACGGAACTTAGTTCTTCTAGGACTTAACATACCTCATCCCTCATTAGATCGGTCTTCAAATTGCTGACGACGGCGCTGTTGTTGACGACGACGAGGCTCCCGTTCCCGTGGAGTGGATGGAGCGGTAGTTTCCTCCTGTCCTGGGATAATTTCTCCCTTAAACACCCATACCTTAATACCCAGAATCCCGTATATTGTTTTAGCCGTGCAATAAGCGTAATCAATATCAGCGCGGAGGGTATGTAAAGGCACTCTTCCCTCACGAGTCCACTCAGTCCGAGCGATTTCTGCACCATTGAGGCGACCGCTGATCTGAATTTTAATGCCTTGAACGCCAGCACGTTGGGCCCGTTGAATAGCTTGTCGCACTACCCGCCGAAAAGAAACGCGTCGCTCCAACTGTTGAGCAATATACTCACCAATCAAAGACGCATCGGCATCGACCTTTTGGACTTCCACAACATTAATGCGAATCTGACGATTACCGCCGAGCATTTGTTGTAGTCCCAACCGCAGTGACTCAATCCCTTGTCCACCGCGACCGACAACCACACCCGGTCTAGCCGTGTGTACTTCCAAATCAATCTGGTCAGCCTTGCGCTCAATGCGCACCTCGGAGATTCCCGCGTTATTTTGAGCCAACCGACCCAGCTTTTGCTCTATGTACTGGCGGAGTTTGTGGTCTTCTTGTAAAAGTTCTGGATAGCGTTGAGGAACTGCAAACCAACGGGATTGATGCTCCTGCGTAATACCCAGACGAAAACCAACTGGATGAATTTTCTGTCCCACAAATGCTTCCTCTTGTCAACTTCTTAGATTACTTAGCAGCATCAGCAGCCACCGCCAAAGTGATATGACACGTTGGCTTACGAATTTGGTAAGCTCGCCCCTGGGCTCTAGGTTGGAACCGTTTTAGTACCGGACCTTGATTAGCATAGGCTTGAGTAATCACCAATTGCGTCCGGTCTAAACCGGCATTATGTTCCGCATTAGCTGCAGCACTTCTGAGCAGCTTCAGCACTGGTTCACAAGCTCGATAGGGCATGAATTCCAATATAATCAGTGCTTCTCGGTAAGACAGCCCCCGAATTTGGTCAAGGACACGACGCACCTTATAGGGAGACATCCGGATATAACGAGCGATCGCCTTTACTTCAGTAGTATCAATAGCCATAAATTTTTCTAACTAACAACTATCTCCCTGCCTTTTTATCACTTTTCCCATGGCCTCTGTAGGTACGGGTGGGGGCGAACTCTCCCAACTTATGACCTACCATTTGTTCATTAACAAACACTGGAACGTGTTGACGACCATTGTGAACAGCGATCGTATGACCTATCATTAAGGGCAAAATTGTTGAAGCTCGTGACCAAGTTTTAATAACTTGTTTTTCGTTTTTAGCGTTGAGCTTTTCAATTTTACTCAGCAAGTGATCCGCTACAAAAGGACCTTTTTTCAGAGAACGACCCATAATTTCGACTTTGGATTTTTTGACTTGAGACTATGACTGACGGCCACCACGTCCCCGTTTAGAAGACTTCCGACGGCGACGCACGATCAACTTACTGCTAGCCTTCTTAGGCTTGCGTGTTTTCGCGCCCAAAGCGGGTTTACCCCAAGGTGTTACAGGACCTGGTCTACCAATAGGCGCTCTACCTTCACCACCACCATGTGGGTGGTCTACCGGGTTCATCACACTACCTCTGACCTTAGGACGGCGACCCTTCCACCGATTGCGTCCGGCCTTACCGGCGCTGAGATTGCGCGCGTCGGTGTTACCTACCTGTCCAATAGTCGCATAGCATTCTTTACGAATCATTCGCACTTCCCCAGAAGGCAACTTGAGGGTGACATACTGACCCTCCTTAGCCACCACCTGGGCATTAGCGCCAGCGGCCCGGACAATTTGCCCGCCTTTACCTGGTGTCAGTTCCACATTATGGACACTAGTACCCAGGGGGATATTAGACAGTGGTAAAGCGTTACCATCCTCAAAGGGAGAGTCAGGACCGGCGATAATTTTCGCCCCGACTGGTAACTTATTGGGGTGAAGGATATAACGCTTTTCCCCATCTTCATATAAAACTAGGGCGATGCGGGCGTTGCGATTGGGGTCATATTCAATGGCGATGACCTCGGCGACAATGTTACGTTTATCCCGTTTAAAGTCAATAATCCGGTAAAGTTGCTTGTGTCCGCCACCCCGACGACGGCTAGTGATGCGCCCTTGATTATTCCGACCCTTAGCGCGATGTACATATTCTGTGAGTGACTTTTCCGGTTCTGATTTGGTAATCTCGGCAAAGTCAGAAACAGTGACCTGACGCGTACTAGGGGTATAAGGGCGATAAGAACGAGTACCCATTTTATTTTATACCTCTGGGAATAGAACTTGTCTAACTTTCTCTTCGTCCCCAGGCGCTACAGTGACAATAGCTCTTTTATATTGGGGCTTGTAACCAATAAATTTACCCACACGACGTTGCTTGCGTGCTGGAAGCATGGTATTTATTTTTACAACTTTGACCTGGAACAGGTCTTCAATTGCGGCTTTAATTTGTGGTTTGGTGGCCTTTGGAGTTACTTCAAAAGTATATTTGTTTTGCTCCATAAGGATGGTCGCCTTTTCAGTCACAATCGGGCGACGCACTAAGTCCGGAAGATTGCGGGGGTCAAACTTAGGCACTATAGACCTCCTGAATTTTTGCTAAAGCTGATGATGTGACGACAATTTTATCAGCGTGCAGCAAGTCGTAAACATTGAGTTGGTCTGCTGCAATTATCTTTAAATTGGCGATATTCCGGGCTGATAGATAAACGTTATCTGCCTTTTGAATCTCCGGCAAAATCAACAACGTCTTAATTTCTGGTGCTGCTCCCCAACGAGCTAGGGCCGAGACTAACTCTTTAGTTTTGGGGCGGGATAACTCGTTGTTAAAATCTTCAACCACAATCAAGTCTTCCCCACGGCTGACGAAAGCGGTTCGCAGTGCTAAACGCCGTTCTTTGCGGTTTAATTTCAGGTAAAAATCTCTGGGTTTGGGTCCAAAAATCACACCGCCACCACGCCACAGTGGAGAACGAATAGATCCAGCACGAGCGCGACCGGTTCCTTTTTGCCGCCAAGGTTTACGACCGCCGCCTCTGACTTCGGAACGAGTTTTAGTACTAGCAGTTCCCTGGCGAGAGTTGGTCATTTGTCTGACCAAGGCTCGATGGACAATATGAGATGCTGTTGATTCTTGAGCAACTCTTAACTCAAGGGTCGCTTGTCCGACTTGTTCTCCTTGCCAATTTTTAACTATGCTTTCCACCATTTTTATGTCCTTTTGTGTTTTTTGCCTTTTGTCTTTAGTTCATGAGTAATGACTACTTACCAACTTTCTTTGCAGGCAGAATATTCACTAAGGACCCCGGTTTACCAGGAATGGCTCCTTTAATTAATAGTAAGTTGCGTTCCGGGTCTACTCGCACCACGGTCAACTTGCGAATTGTCACACGAGTACCACCTAAACGCCCTGCCATGCGTTTTCCGGGATAAACACGACCGGGGGTTGTACCGGCGCCAATGGAACCCGGCGCTCTATGGTTTTTGGAACCATGTGACATCGGTCCGCGTCCAAAGTTGTTGCGCTTTTGGTTACCCGCAAAACCGCGACCGATACTAGTACCGACTACATCGACAATTTGACCGGCAGTAAAAATATCCGCCTTAATTTCTTGCCCTAAAGTATAATCACTAGGGCTTTCTGTGTGATATTCGTTTAAATGACGTAAAGCTGGAGCAGATGATTTTGCCAAGTGGCCCAGCAGAGGTCTATTCAACGCCTTGGGTTTAACTTCACCATAACCGAGTTGGATGGCGCTATAACCGTCGGTCTGTTTTGTTTTAACTTGTGTAACAGTGCATGGCCCTGCTTGAACGACGGTCACAGGAATTGATACTCCTTCTTCGTCAAAAACTTGGGTCATGCCCAGTTTGGTGCCGAGAATACCTACAGACACAGTAACTGGTTCTCCTTATATACTTGCTGGTTTTGGAATCAGACTCTTATTGACACTTTTACACTTGTATCAGTGCCGATTGAGGTTGGACGACCCTCGGAGTTTTCGGGTAGATAGTACTACACCATATCTTTCAGGACACAATCAGTGTCTTTACTGTTTGGTGAATCCGTTTACTTTCACTCACTTGGTCACCAGAACAGCCACAAGCTTTTTTTCTTGGGGAAAAAATCACTTTGGGAATCAGAGCAATGCTTTTTAGCTTTGCGCTTTGTGCAGTAATGCTTTCGTCCAAGCAATTACCTAGGCACTTTCTGGAGGCAGTGCAGTTGGTTTTTCGCCATAATTTGCTACTGCCGTGCTGTAGTGGGACTTAAGCGGGGTTTTTGCCGCTCAGTATCCGTTAACTAAGTCTGTTGCAATGTTGTTAAACTAACATTGTGCCTCAGTTGTTGTTTCACTCAACACGTTAATCTTAAACTACAGCTTAAGATTTTCCCTGGTTTTTCAGGGCTACAGGAGTGAATGTAGTGGAGAGTCGTGCATGGGCTAGCTGGATTTAGCCACTAACTCTTTGTTAACCTGGGAGTCTTTCTAGTTTACCAGTCTCTGACAACTTTGAGCCAAGTTTATGATTGGCTACAGATGTTAAACATTTAACAAATCTCAGAGAATTGATAAGTTAGTGTTTTGCGATCGCAGGTCACAATCTAACATCATAAATCATCTATTGAGTTTTGTCGAGAAATCTTCAAAATAGTTTTTGATGACAGGTGATGGTGTGAATACTTTAACCTAATCTTGGTTGAGGGTGAATAATAGAGATATCTGAGTGGGATAAGACGAAAGAAAATTTATGGCACTAATTACCACTGGCAACGCTTTAATTCGCGATCTGGAAAAATTTGGTTCTCTTGGTGTGTACGTACCTTTAGAAGGGGGGTTTGAAGGTCGATATCGCCGCCGGCTGCGGGCTGCTGGCTATGTTGATCTTCATATTACTGCCAGGGGATTGGGGGACGTAGCGGCCTATCTCACGGGAGTTCACGGAGTGAGGCCACCTCACTTAGGTAAAAAAAGCACTAGTACTGGTGCGGCGGTAGGTTATGTATATTATATTCCACCGATTGTCACCTATAATCTAGAGCAGCTACCACCAAAATCAAAGGGATTGGTGTTGTGGATCATCGAAGGGAATATTCTCGCAGATCAGGAAGTTGAGTTTTTAGCAACCTTACCTAGCTTGGAACCACGAGTAAAAGTAGTAGTAGAGAGAGGGGGGGCGCGGGCTTTCCGTTGGCAACCTCTCAAAGATACATATTCTGCTAGTTATCAAGCTGTCTAGTCAAGGGAGCGATCGCCACTTGTGAAACTAATTCCAGTGGCGATGTCCCTCTGCCCAGTGGCAAAAGAGAAATACAATTAAGAATCGGCATACTTTGACACTCTCAGGTCTAAAGACACTGAGATTCCCTCTTACCGCGATATTTTTATGAGACGTAAATCGACTGGTAGATCCGCTAATACCGCTAAATCCTCGGCTTTACAATCGCCATTGTTCAACATCTCTACTATCGCCATTTTGGCAGGGGTGCTAGTCTTGGGTATTGGAATTGGTATTGCCTTTAGTTCCACAACCACTTTAACCCCGGCAAATGTGGCTTCTCGTGAATTCATAGACACCAAAGCCCCCAACCCGGAAATTTGCGTACAGTTTGGGGCTAGTGCCATGGTAATGGATGCGAGGCTGTTTGTGACTCTCAACCCGTTTAACGTCTATGTTGCTCAACCTAGTATGCGTCCTGGGTGTGTTCTGCGCCAAAATAACTGGGCAATTTTAGAGCAACGTAACCTTGTATCATCAAGCCAAGTCAGAGAATGTAGAAGTCGTTTAAATACCTTTGGCTTTACAGGTAATTTGGACAGTGAAAATCCTGATATTAGATGTATTTACCAGAATCAAGCTGCTCAAAACTTTTTTACCTCTCAGCCGGGAGCGGTGACCCAACCCCAAGAAACAGAGAGGTTTTAGAGAAATTGGGAAGTCGAAATTTACACCCCCTGATGGGGGTTAATTTTTGCAGTCACCTTCTGATTATAGGCTGCTAGTGCTTCCCAGTTGAGCACATCTGCTAACAGAGTTTGATAACCGAGGGTATTGGGGTGAAGACCATCGGCGCTTAAACGTTGCAACCGCCACAATTCACTATGTGCCATCCAGTGATCAAAAATATCTAAGTAGGACTTACGCATTGACAAAAAATATGATCTATGATATCTAGATCATGCGATCGCTATTAAGATTAGCAAAAATATGCTCACGTACAACTAAAGTAAACAGATTCCGTTGTATTTCATACCAATTGCTAATTATTTTTTCAGAGCGCATAAACTCCAACTTAACAAAAGCTTGAAGTGAACAAAAGATGTGAGTCTTAATTGCATGAGTATCCCTAACCATGAACCGACAAATTCCACATACTTGTTTTATGGCTCGATGAAAGGTTTCAATTCCCCAATGAGTATCATGAATTGTCATAAATTCATTTCTAGTTATATCCTCGATTCTTTCCTCATCTGGAAGATACAAAATATAGTGTCTAGAGTCTTCTTTTTTAAAGTCTTTCCTCAACAACTTTATAAATCCAAATTCTTTCAGATGAGTCCTTAATCCTTCTTCGGGAATAGCCAGAGTGCTTACTTGACAATACTTGTGTGGCTCATTTGAAACAGTTCTATTTTTTTCAATTCCGAAGAGAAAACCCAATTTCTGGTTTTTTAGGAATTTCAAATTTTCTACTCCTGAATACCAACTATCACCTGTTACAATTCTGGGTTTGACTCCCCAGCTTATTATTTCACTTACCATTTCTCTAAAATAATCGTTTTTTGTTTTTCCCTCCTTTTTATCATATATTCTGTAATTTATTGGCACTGAATTACCATGAATATCACTGTAATATAGAGTGATTAAATTTAAGCCAATAATTGTTTTATGGGCTTTACCTGACCAAAAATAACCGATTAATTCAGCATTTTTGGGGTCGCTGTAAATCTTTTCTATCACTGTATCATCTACACTTAGTATTCCTCCTACCAAGTTAATAACTTTTTCTATAATGTTGAATAAATCTTTCGGTTCATATCGCTCTCTCAATAAAAAGCGATTCACACTATCATGTGAAACGTCTCCTAATATCTCTGCTAACCTACTGCACCCCCCAAACTTTGGCTCTGACAGTAAAAATAAGGTGTATAGGTCTAGATTGCATTGCGCTGTGGATGGTTTCGTGATTTTTCTAATTGTCTGATACCTAGCAAGTAGACGACCTATATTTATCAATTCACTATTTTGTTATTCTGTCAATGCGTAACTCCTATTTACGTTTTTTTCCGAAATTGGGATGAGCAATCGTGTAGCTAAACATAAACTAATTTGAAAATTTTTGTAGCTAATGATAAAGTTATAGTCATTGCTGATTAAATCACTATATTAAAAAAAAGGTAACAACAAGAATCAAAACTTTTTTTTATTTATCTCAAATTAAGAAATACAATAGGTTATAAAATATGTATAAATGCTTAGGTTTTTTTTGGGATTTATCTAATTTCATAATTTTGATAGATTTTGTTAAAAGCTTTTTCATTATAGTAGGTGGAGCAATTGCTTTAGCTAGTTATAGAGGTCAAAATCGACAGAGAGCAATAGATAACAGCTTAAACTCTCTCAAAATGTTTGAAAAAACTATACAAAACAAAGATATAGAGATTTGGAAAAACGTATATAGCAATACTTATGAAGGTAGCGGAGCAGATCCATATCATTTTATTGTGTTTTGTGAAGAAAATAAAACAAAGCAAATACCAGTTTGCGACCTTTTTATCTCTGAGGGTAAGGGATTGTGTCTTGCTCAATCAAAATTAAATAAAGATGAAGAAATTTGCGACCTTGAACTAGGTTCTATACGGCTTATAGCAGAGCAGCTAAATCTAATAGGTTACGAAGTTTTGTATGGAAATGTAGAATTAAGAATAATTTATTATGAATTAGGACAAATAATTGACATTATATGTAAATGGATTAATGAAATACAAGACAAAGAAGTAAAAGCATCTGTAAAGTTTATGTTCCCCTATTTTATGAAAATGTGCCGCAAATATAAACGAACTATGAATTCTATTCCTAGCAAAATTTATGTTAACTTTTGCTAGGCAAATATAAGTTTTGTGGGAATATTAGTTTTTATCTGAGTATTCGCTTCTTTTTCTCGGCTGTATTATCTGGGAATCAACACCGTAATATTTAGCTGCTGCTGTCATATCCAAATTAAGTAACCTTTCATCTCCTAAATCTTGTATTTTTGTGGGTTTATCTAACTTGACATCTAAAGATTTAATAATTTCTAAGCCCACAGCTTTAGCTAATAAAGGAGGAACAGAATTACCTATCTGTCTAAATCCGTGCCATTTTGTGCAATGAAACCTAAACCAATCAGGATAAGAATGTAACCGCGCTGCTTCCCGCACAGTAATACATCTGGGTAGAAAAGGATGTATAGGTCTAGGGGAGGTAAAAGCTCCGCGGTTGCTGGGTGTACCTGCTCTGAGAGTATTACAAATTCCTTGGGGGTCGAGTTTATAGAAACGGCTAATTTTTTCGGTTGTACCAGCAGGTGTAGCTGCAAATCTGGTCATAGACTCTAAACTATGCTTTGTTCTTAAACTGGAGGTCAAGATTGTAGATTCATAGTGACGTTGATATCCAGAGTCATTATTTGTAGAATTTAAACCACGTAGTAATAGACCGTAATCACTCGGCTTTCCCAACTCTGCAACTACCCAATCACGTTGATATAATTGATCATATTTTTCAATCTCTGGTAAATCTTGCAGTGCATCCCACACTGTAGGAGTTAAGTTTAATTGATGAGAGAATCCTGATTTCTTTTGTTTAGCTGGTTGAGTAATGGGGTCTGGATAATTTGGTAATTCTAAATCATGACGACAACCGAGAATAAATAACCGTTCGCGATTTTGGGGAACTCCAAAATGGGCAGAATTTAAAACCTGATATTTTTGCCTAACTTGATAACCATTAGTCTCAAATTCATTAATAATTTGTGCAATAAATTCTTGATGTTTTCCCGCAGTCATTCCTTTGACATTTTCCATGACAAAAAACTTGGGCTGGAGTGCTAATACTAATCTAATGTAATGAAATACTAAGGAATTTCTAGGGTCTTGAAAAGAACGTTTACCTATTAATGAGAATCCCTGACAGGGCGGACCACCAAAAACGACATCAATTTCTTGATTACCAATAGCCGAATTTTGTCTAATATGTTGACTGGTAGTTTCTTCAATAGGCTGACATAAAATACTCCAAAAAGGAAAATTAAACTCGTGGGTTGCACAGTGGATAGGGTCGATTTCTACAGATGCTAATACATCAAAGCCAGCTTGTTCAAAACCGAGGGTCATACCCCCAGCACCAGCAAATAAATCGACGGCGATGGGTCGTTGTTGGTAATTTTTTTCCATGTAAGCCTTAAAATCTAAACTTTCGCCGGTAACATTTGCAAAATCTCAGCAGCTGCGCGATCGCAGACACCTACTTCCCCCAAAAGCTGACGCATTTGGGTATAATCTGCTAAAGTTTGCTGTCGGCGCTCAGGATTTAAGAGTAATTCCAGAGATGCTTGGACAATATTTTCCGGTGTGGCTTGCTCTTGTAGGAATTCTGGTACAATTGGTTTCATCACCACTAAATTAACTGGTGAAGCGAAAGGTATAGAACCTTTAAGAATGTTGCGAGCAATCCAAACAGTCAAGGGATTGAGGCGATAAACCACAACTTGGGGAAGATTTAATAAAGCCAGTTCTAGGTTGACTGTACCAGATTTAGTGATAGCCAGATCAGCGGCGGCAAATAGTTCTTTTTGTTGATCGCACAGAATTGTCGCCCGCAAACCATAACGTTGAATAGCTGCTTCTATGGGCTGTCTGTAAGCTTCCAGAGATAAGGGAATCCAAAAATGGACTTCTGGTAATTGAGCTTGAATAGTTTGAGCAGCTTGAAAAATTACTGGTAAGAGGTATTTTAACTCTTGATGACGAGAAGCGGGGAGGAGTGCGATCGCCTTTTGTGCCGGTGGAATTTGCAATTTAGCCCGAGCTAGTGAGCGACTGGGTGCATCTTGCATACGGTCAACGAGGGGGTGACCAACCCACTGCACTTGTGCGCCATTCTCGCGAAAATAACGAGCTTCTTCTGGGAAGATAGCCAAGAGTTTATCTGTAAAGCTGACAATGCGGGATGTATTACGTAAACCAATAGACCAAACCCACTCTTGGGGAGCGATGTAATAAACTACTGGTACCTGTGGTAAATGCTTTTGCATATAAGTACCAATGCCCAGATTAGGACCCATATAATCAATTAATATGACTAAATCAGGGGGGTATTGTTGCAAAAAAGCGATCGCTTGACGTTGTACCTGAATAGTAGGGAAAATATAAGGCAAAGATTCCACCAAACCCATCGAACCAATACCAGTAGTTTTACCCAAAATAGTAGCCCCCTGGGCTGCCATTTTTTCCCCACCCAGAGCCACAATTTCTAATGTTAAACCAACGGATTGACGCTTGATTGCCTGAATCAGCAATGAACCTTGCAAATCCCCGGATACTTCCCCTGTGCTGATAAATATACGCATTTGATAATTAGTAAAAATTAATATTTAACAACGGAGACCTGACTAGTTATCTTATACTCATAAGATACAGTATACTTAAGGAATAGAGACACTGCTATGAATTAGAAAAATATTCCGGGGTGGGTATATTGTCTTATCTACCTCACCCCAATAAAAGCTGTATAAATTCAAGATTCATCATTGGCGCTGTTTTTTCTCTTACCAGGAATTAACCCACGTCTTCCTGGCATTTGAGAAAGTAGGAGAAAACGACGCAGGGACTGCAGTTGTTCAGTCTCTCCCAGTTGTTCGAGTGCTTCTAAAGCCTCCTTAAAACTTAAGCCAGAGCGATAGAGAAGGCGAAACGCCTTTTTGAGAACTTGTAAATCCTCAGAGCTGATCCCAGAACGTTTTAACCCTACTAGATTCAGGGTTCGCACCCGTGCAGGATTGCCCTCCACCAACATATAGGGAGGCACATCACGGTCAATACGTGCCATTCCCCCGACCATTGCATGTTGACCAATACGTACAAATTGATGCACACCCAAAACTCCGCCCAACCTGGCGCGGGACTCTATATGGACATGGCCCGCCAAGGCTACAGAGTTGGGAATAATCACATGGTCTTCAATTATGCAGTTATGTGCTACGTGTACATAAGCCATTAACAGGTTATGATTGCCAATCACCGTAGCTTCACCCGCCCCCGTAGCACGGTTAATAGTGACATACTCACGAATTAAGTTATTGTCACCAATTTTGACCCAAGTTGGTTCGCCGACAAACTTGAGATCCTGGGGTTCCATACCGATAGCAGCACCGGGAAAAATTTGATTTCGCGCTCCAATCTCACAAGGACCTTCTAGGACGACATGAGGGCCAATAATTGTTTCCATGCCAACTTTGACATTAGCTCCAATCACAGCATAGGCACCGACTTGCACTGTGGGGTGAAGTTCCGATTGAGGATGAATTACAGCAGTGGGATGAATAAGCGTTTTCAAGGGTGAATCTCCAGAACTTTTTTAAGTGTAGAAACGCGATTAATCGCGCTTCTACAATCAGTGGCCGAAAGTGTCGAGCAAAGCAAGTTGTGTGTAAGAGCAACAAAAATCTAGAGTGGATGATGTTTGTTATTTATGGAAGTCGAACTATGAAGTCAACCAGGGCTTTACCCACCCGACAGCTGATTAGTTAATTCGAGAAAACATCAATTCGCCTTCAGTAGCAAGTTGACCATCCACCTCAGCACGGGCTTGTACTTTAGCAAAGCGACGTTGTTTTATCCATAACAGTTCTGCCGTCATCACTAGCTGATCTCCCGGGACTACCTGGCGACGGAATCGCACCTTATCGATACCGGCAAAAACGAATAGCCCCTCCTCAAACCCTGGTAATTGCTTGAGAATAATACCCCCTACCTGTGCCATTGCTTCCACAATTAGGACTCCAGGCATCAGGGGACGCTCTGGGAAATGTCCCTGAAATTGTGGTTCATTGACAGTAATATTTTTAACACCTACTGCCAGTTTTTCCGGAACATAGTTAATGATTTTATCTACCAGTAAGAATGGGTAACGGTGGGGTAGCATTTTCTGAATTTCTTCAGAGGAAAATGTAGTTTTAATTTCAGCCGGTGCGGTAGTGTCGGGACTATTCACTTGGGTGACAATTGCCATTAGCGCTGTGTTGACTTTGTAATTAATGAATTAAGTAGTTATGGGTGAAAATCTGAGATGTTAGACTTTATCCCATTCCAGTTCTAAAATTTTCCGAGCCAGTTGAATGTGTAAATTGTGGCTGGCTTTATATGCTAAGAAATGAGCTTGGGGAAAACTGCCCAATAAACTCAAATCTCCTACTAAATCTAATATCTTATGACGAACTGGTTCATTTTCAAACCTGAGTGGTGGATTTACCCAACCTTCTGAGCCACAAACAAGGGCGTTATCCAAGCTACCACCTTTAATTAACCCCATTTTTTGTAAGTATTCAATTTGGTGTAGTAACCCAAAAGTACGGGCTGGAGCAATTTCGCCGACAAAGTTGTCACTCAATGACCAACTGTACCATTGGTTCCCAATAGCCGAAAGTTCAAAATCAATCTCGTAACTAAAACGGGTTGTTGATGCTGGGAGAGCGCAAGCAAAAGCATCATTTTCATAAATCCAGATGGGTTGTTTCACCACCGAGGGAACTGGTTTGTTAATCCGTTGCGATACTAAGCCAACTTGAGTAATACTGTCAGTCCAAACCCTTGCTGAACCGTCTAATAGTGGTACTTCTGGTCCATCAATTTCAATGCGGGCGTTATCCACACCCATAGCCGCCAGGGCTGCTAATAAGTGCTCCACTGTGCGAACGCTGGTTTCACCTTGACCCAGTTGAGTAGAGAGCAGAGTTTGACTGACGGCGGTAACTTGGGCTGGAATTATTGGTAAATCTGGCAAATCCACCCGCACAAAGTGCCGCCCACTCCCAGCTGGAGCTGGCAATATACGTACATGGGTACTCACACCACTATGCAGTCCCACTCCAGTTTGAGTGATTTCTCTGCCTATGGTGTGCTGTTCCATGAGCTAAAAGTTAATATATGATGATTCATTTGTAGTTTTGGCGATGACCCTTATTATCGGAACAGTATTGAGGCAAATGCCAAAATTAGCAAGTGCCTCGTCAAGTCACTGTGGACTTTTAAAACCTTTCACCAATGCCAAAATTGATGCGGCTATCGCCGTCATCATTAATGCCGTAGTCAATACGAATCGGGCCTAGTGGTGATTGTACACGCACACCCAAACCATAGCCGTAGCCAGTACCGTTTTTGTTGAGGACGTTAGCCGCCCGGGTTGTGGTTCCTAAGTCACTACCGACATCCGCAAACAGTGCGCCGCTCACTACTGAGAACACAGGGAAGCGATATTCAACAGATGCTTGTACGTAACTGCGCCCACTGGTCAAGGCTCCTTCTTCGTAACCCCGAACAGAGTTGCTACCCCCTAGGGTAAAGGCTTCATAGGGAGGTAAGTCACCAAGAATTGTACCGCCTTGGACGTTAAAGGCTAGGGTTTGTGCTCCAGGGGCAAAGTTGGTGAATTGTACAGGTAAGTATTGGCTATAGTTAGCTCGCAGTCTAGTTAGAAAAATGTTACCTAGTCCCACTGGTACGGACTGGTCTACCCCAAAGCGGAGTAAGGAACCTGCTGTTGGTTGCAATCGGTTATTACGCAGGTCGCGCTGTGCCCCTAGTTGTAATAGCACTAAGTCATCTTCTCCTTGGGCAGTCAAGCTCAGAGGAACTGTTTCCCCGGGTGTTCCTTCCTGGAATACGGCTCCTTCTGGTCTGATATTACCATCAGCATCACGGGTGGAAATTCTTTGATACTGGAATCCGGCTGAAGCGCTCCATTCTGCTCTTTCATGGGGATCGGCAGATAGGGGGCGATTGAAATTAATACCACCCCCTAGACGGAGAACACGAGGTCGATCGCCGTTGCTTTGACCTTCTTGTGGCAATGTCCTAATATTCTCATCTTTGCCATCAAAAATCAGTGAAATCGAACTACGGCGAAAAACATTGGTTGTATAAGAGGTTCTGTAAGGATCACCGGCAATCCAGGGGTCTGTAAACCGCAGATCAAACAGTAGTTCCCGTTGTCCTAGCTGTAGTTCCGCACCTAGGTTTTGGTTTCTTCCTCTTAGGTTTTGCTGCTGATAACTTACTGTACCAAATAATCCACTGGCTGAACTAAACCCGGCTCCGGCGGCCACCGAACCAGTAGCACGTTCGGCTACGTTCACTATTACTTGTACCTGACTAGGGTCAGTACCAGGGTCAAGAGATATGTTGACATCTTCAAATAGCCCGAGTCCAAATACTCTCTGGAGGTCTGTTTGTACTATGTCCCGGTTAAATACTTCTCCGGGAGTTAACTTCAGTTCTCGGGTAATTATATATTCTTGGGTTCTGCCCCGAATTGGTTCTCCCTTTTCATCTATCTCCCGACCTTCGCGATCGCGGAAGCGGACTTGAATATTTTCTACTACCCCTTCGGCTATTTGCAGGGTGACAATTCCGGTTTCCGAAATTTGTGGTGAGCCAATCAGGTTAGCTAATACGTAACCTTGTTCTTGATACTTTTGGATTAACCGCTGGATACCTGCTTGGAAGTCTCGCAGGTTGAGGATTTGACCATATTGCTCACCAAAGACCTCATCCACTGTGCTGGGAGGTAGTGCGGAGGGAACATCAGTTCCCGGATTAGCTTGTACTTGTACTTGGGTGAGTACGGGGTTGAGTTGGACAATAAAGCTTACCCTCACGCCTATAGGTGTATCTTCTGGCACTGCTTCAACGTTGGCAAACAACCCAGTGGCAAAGATGGCATTAATATCTTCTTGCAGTTGAGATCTGGTTATTGTCCGACCTGGTTGGGTACGAATGACGCTGTAAACTTGCCTTTCCAGTTGCGGTGTTAGTTGTCCTACTTCTGGTCTGACCACTACTTCTGATATCAGTACGCGAGTTTCTGCGGTTGGGGTATTGGAATTTGGCTGACTGGGAGTAGTTTGAGCGGTGAGTACTGGGGGGGAAATTTCCCGAACCGAATCAATTTCCAGGGTTGTTAAGGTGGGGACAATTACTTCTGGTGTTGTCTTCTGGGATGATTTGACGGGAGCAACCGTGACAAAAGACTGATTTTTGGTTTCAATTGCTGACTGCTGATTGAACCCAGAGCTAAAAACCTCTGTTGTCTGTTCTGAATTATTAATGCTTTGGGCATTTGCACTCTCACAGATGCCTAATGGCGCTGCAACTGCTACAAATGCCACCCATACCGGAGATAAACGCATGTTATTTCAATTCCTCTATGGCTACGCCACACAAGCTATTACATCCACACACCAGTACTTTGGCAATTATGCTCTTATGCAAAATATCTCAGGTGAAAATTAAGTTGCTTGCTATTGCCTATTTACTGATCCTTGACAAAGTATCAGTCAAAAACTATTGATTCTGACTTTTTACTTTTCACTATTTCAAGTTGTTAGTTTCTACTGCTTTTAGCACTCTTTGTAATACCTCCTGGTAAGCATTTTCTACATTGCCTAAGTCCCGGCGGAAACGGTCTTTATCCATGACTCTCAAGTTAGGATCTGTCTCGCCTGTATTCCATAAACGGCAGGTGTCAGGGCTAATTTCATCTGCCAAGAGTATCTCCTGTTTTGAATCCAAACCAAATTCTAGTTTGAAGTCTACTAGGGTAATACCGCACTGCTGCCAAAATTCGCGGAGAAATTCGTTGACTTGCAATGCTAGATTGTGAATTGTCTCTACTTGTTCCGGTGTGGCTAGTTCTAAGAGCAATAGGCGATCGCGTGTTAACAGTGGATCTCCTAACCCGTCATTTTTGTAGTAAAATTCCACTAAAGGTTGTTTGAGCACTGTACCTATTGGCAATCCTGTTTGCTGACACAGACTACCTGCGGCAATATTTCTCACCACTACTTCTAGTGGGACAATCTTTACGGACTTGACTCGCATTTGGTGCGGTTGCGGGCTGTCTATGTAGTGTGTTCTTATACCTTTCTTTTCTAGCTGCTGAAATATCTGGCTAGAAATGCTACAGTTAATTTTTCCCTTGTTGGTAATACTACCACGTTTCTGGGCATTAAAAGCCGTGGCATCATCTTTAAAATCAGCTAACAAGACTTCTGGCTCGTCCGTGGCATAGAGAATTTTAGCTTTGCCTTCGTATAACTGGGGATAAACAGACATGATGTGAGATAAAGTTGTAGGCAGTGGTTAGTTTTCAACCTTTCAGGCTTAACTATCTTATCTTTTGTTGTTGAATATCTACCATTGGTAGGGAGTTAGGTATAGTTCGTTTTTGACAATGGCATCTGGAATGGCGATTTATCCGTCGAACAGGTATGTGAAGTGATGACACGTTTGACTCCTCTAATCTATTGGTGGAGTCTCCCAAGATGCGGTAAAGTGGTAGATCGAGACTCATAAACAAGGAACTGAGGAAGTTACCCACAGGGGTAATATAAAATCATAAAAATCATAGATTTTTGTTATTTTACGGCGCTGACATCGCCACCCAGGAGGGGAGGGAATTTTACGCACGCTGAATAAAATATGTGGTCAATTGACAAAATCTAGTTTACTGTTTAATCATAATTAAATGAAATTAATTCTCAACTGTTGGGAAATAAGGTGATCATATTTTGTCAATTAAGTAAATACTGTAGATCACAGGTATATGAGCTACAAGTATTAATCTTAAAAATCTTGTGGGTTGGGAATTTTGTCCGCCATAACTTACCTCAATTAACGAATATAAGGCGTAAATGTCTATACAGTTTTTTGCCAAAAGTATAATTAACCATTTCTTGTATTACCCCATTATGATTAAGGTTTTAATATAAACTAATTGGGTCTGGCAGCAAAATCTCAGGGGAGTTAATTATTTAGTTATATGAAAAACTTTCAAGTAGAAAAAACCTCCATGATTTTAAACCCGGGAAGCTTAAAAGAATAAAAAGGTTGTGTGGTATACAGTTAAAGAATTTATGGCTGAGAAATCTACACAACATAAGTAGTATTTATATAAATCGAGAAAAAATAATGAACAAAGATGATTTTCTCTATCCTCGTGGACGCTACTATGGTCATGTCAAGCCGGAAAACTTGGTTTTTAATGCGAATTTACAGGAATTTGCCCAACGTATCAGTTACATATGTAATTTAGAGACAGGTGGAAAGATCACCCCAGAAGAAGCTTATGAACAAATCAAAGCTTTGTGGAAGCAGCTCAAACAAACCAAAAAACAACTGCAAATTGGTAAAAGTCCCTTTAAACAGGATGATGGGGAAACTAACAGCTGAAAGAGTACAAGTAGGAGGACGGTATTACCATAATCTTCCAGATACCATCCCCAGAGTTGGGGGCTGGTGTCTGGTGGTGATGAGACCAGATGTCAACCAGGGGTTGTAAAACTTCTCTGTTTAGGCTACTTTTGTCAGTTTCTGTGAGAAAAGCACCTTTTGATAGTAATCTTGTAGTTGACAGGTGGCAGCTGACCACCCCCATTTTTCTGCTTCTCGACGGGCGTTGTGACGGATTACCTCTCGTTCTTGTTTGTGTTCTAGGAGGCGGACAGTAGCATTAATGGCATCTTGAACATCTGCTGTAGGGTCAAAAAGATAGCCATTGATACCATCCGTGACAATATCAGGAATCCCCCCGGAGCGGGCTGCGACTACTGGACAACCAGCGGCCATTGCTTCTAGTAGCACCAGACCTAGTGTTTCTGTACGAGAGGGAAAAATAAAGGCATCAGCGCTAGCAAAGGCAGAACCTAATTCTTGCCCCATGAGATATCCGACAAAATGGGTGGGAGTGTCGGCAAAATGGTTTTCTAATTCTTGACGGTGGGGACCATCACCTACTAATGCCAATCGGGCATCGGGAATGGCTTTTAATATGGGCTTGATACGCTCAATTTCCTTTTCGGCGGACAGACGACCGACATAGAGCAGCAAGGGACTGTCTGGGTGATTTTGAGATAAACGCGATCGCATTTCCCCAGTAGCTAAATCAGGATGAAATAATTCTGTATCTACACCTCTCTGCCAGACCTTGACCCTTTCAATACCGTGTCCTGTGAGTTCTCTCATCATCGCCGTGGAGGTACAAAGATTCAAAGCGGCTTGATTGTGAGCACCCTTGAGCAATTCCCACAGAAAACCTTCTAGCATTCCCAAACCATAATGCTGGAGATATTGAGGTAAATGGGTGTGGTAAGAAGCTACTAATGGTATTTTGAGGATCTTACTATAAAAAATTCCCGCTAGTCCTAAGACAGCTGGATTGACGACATGAATAATATCTGGCTGAAATTGTTCTAAAGCAGAACCAATGGCGGGACGGGGTAGGGCCATTTTTAGCTCTGGATACAATGGCAGCGGAAAACCACTCACGCCGTAAACTTTGGCTCCTTTGTGTTCAGTGATCCCACCATCAGGGGCAAACACTAGCACTTGGTCGCCCCGGCGCTGGAGATGGTCTACAGTATGGCGCAGGCGCGTGACTATGCCGTCAATTTTCGGGAGAAAGGTTTCAGTAAATAGGGCGATTCTCATAAAAAACTAGATAAGCAGATAATCCCAGATGCTTTTGGATTGCTATCAATTACCCAAACCTTCGGTCTGGTGGGTATGCAGGCTTTATGGTCAGTCGGCCCTGCTAGGTAGAAGTGGGCAAGATGCCCACTTCACCAAGTGTATAATTAATGACCTTTGGATGTAGACTGGCAGTTAATTTCTGTGCCAAGACACCTTGGGCAGAATTTGCTGGTGATCGACTCGTTGTTGATACTTGACGGCAAAGTTTAATAGAGAATCAAGTAAGGAGTCAGACAGATAGTGAGGCTGTAAACCTAAGTCCAGCAGTTTGGTATTTTTGGCGTTGAAGTAGTGTTCTTCTTTTTCGACTCTGGGGTTATCCAGGTGATTGATTTCTACATTCAGTCCTATGGCATTCCCAGCTTTTTTCACCATTAATGCCAGGTCACCAATGCTGAATAGTTCAGTAAATTGGTTAAATACCCGGAATTCACCTGGTGCTGCTGGGTTAGCGATCGCCAGTTCAATACATCGCACTGTATCCCGAATATCTAAGAAGCCCCGAGTTTGTCCACCCTTACCGTAGACGGTGAGGGGGTGGGCGATGGCAGCTTGGATACAGAAACGATTTAGTGCTGTTCCAAACACGCCATCATAATCAAGGCGATTAATTAACATTTCGTCCATTCCCGTTTCTTCGGTGAGAACGCCATAAACTATCCCTTGATTCAGGTCTGTAGCCCTTAATCCCCAGGTGCGGCAAGCAAAGTTGATATTGTGACTATCATGAACTTTGCTGAGGTGGTACATAGAACCCGGTTGCTTCGGATACGGTAGGGTATCTTTCCGCCCGTTGTGTTCAATGGTGATGTACCCCTCTTCGATATCGATATTAGGTGTACCATATTCGCCCATTGTTCCCAGTTTTACCATGTGGCAATCCGGGAAATCTTCTCGCATGGCGTAGAGCAGATTTAGTGTCCCGACTACGTTGTTGACTTGGGTGAGAACTGCGTGTTCTCGGTCAATCATGGAGAAAGGCGCTGATCGTTGTTCACCAAAATGCACTAGAGCGTTTGGTTCAAATTGGTGTAGAACTTTCTTGAGAAATTCGTAATTAGTAATATCGCCAATGAATAGGTCGATAGATTTACCTGTCAAATCTTGCCAGCGCTGGAGGCGTTGCTGAATTGGTGCGATGGGAGTTAGAGTTTCCAGACCCAATTCATTATCCCAGTGCCGCCGCACCAAACTATCTAAAATTCCAACGTCATAACCTCGGTTGGAAAGGTAAAGTGCAGTTGCCCAACCGCAATATCCATCACCACCAATAACCAGGACTTTCATCTTCACCAGTTTTTACTCGCTGATAGCTAAATCTATCAGGTTTCTGTACCTTATTCACGATCATTCTGGTAAAAATTAGTGACTCTGGGCTGGAAATTCATCAGGATGATGGGGATGAGGCCTATTAAACAATTGAAAATTCACAGTTGGATTCTTTGACATCCGGGGATTCCCACCCCACTAGTAGGCAATGTTGTGGCACAAATGATCGGTCTTGAACCACAAAATGTAAATAAATGTAACAAAAATACCGTCAAAACGTTTTAACGTCTTGACAACCGATAAACCAATCGATAAGGTGATATACATACCCGGGTAAGGCCGTCAAAGAGTTATATGCAAGCTAAGCAAAAGGTTACTTTGTATCTGTCGCCAGAAGTTCACAAAAAACTGAAGATTCGTTCAGCTATTGATTCCGAACCGATGTCTGAACTTGCCGAACGGGCCCTAGTCTTCTACCTAACTAACTCAGAATTAGTGGAGGAAGTTGAAGCTTCTGTTTATGGACGAACACACCGAATTTATTCCTGCCCAGATTGTGACAGTTCATTGGTCTTACGTGATGGAGAACTGATTGCCATGGGCAATCAGCCAGGAATAATCAGAGAGCATCTACCCATTGATGAAATGGAAAAAGATGAAACTCATCCCAAGGGTGAGGGAGAATTGGTTCCCTGCTAGGTAAGAATGATGAATGAACAATTCATAATTCTGCTGTTGCCACAACCAAAAAACGATGTCTTTACTGTATAAGGTCTCAAGTAGGTCGATTGTATGAAAGAAGAGCTCAGTATTCTAATTCAAGCTCAATATCCTCTAATCTACCTTGTGACCTCCGAGGAAGAGCGGGCGGAACAGGCAATTTCCACAATCGCCCAAATATTAAAGCCCCAACGCCGCGTCTACGTCTGGACAGTAACTCACGGCATCGTGGAATATGGGCAACCCCGGAACGTCACTCAACACAATACTGTTTCCCCAGAGGCGGCAGTTGAGTGGATAATCCGACAGAAGGAACCTGGTATATTTATTCTTAAAGACTTACATCCGTTTATTGATGCGCCAGCGACAACAAGGTCGTTACGTGATGCGATCGCCAGCTTTAAGGGAATGCACAAGAACATCATCTTGATGTCACCTGTGCAACAGGTTCCCATTGAGCTAGAGAAAGAAGTTGTAGTTATTGACTTCCAATTGCCAGACATGGCGGAGTTAAACAAAGTATTAACCTACCATTTAGAGCAAAATCGGGGGCGACGACTGACAACCGAGGCGAGAGAAAAGCTCCTCAGAGCCGCTTTAGGTTTAACCAAAGACGAATCTGAGAAAGTATACCGTAAGGCACAAGTAACTACAGGTCGCCTGACGGAAGAGGAAGTAGATATAGTTCTATCTGAGAAAAAGCAACTTATTCGGCGCAATGGTATTTTAGAGTACATCGAAGAAGATGAAACTATTGATGCTGTAGGTGGCTTAGAAGAACTAAAAAGGTGGCTAAAACAGCGCTCTAATGCCTTTACAGAAAGGGCGAGAGAGTATGGTTTACCCCAACCGAAGGGAATGTTAATCCTTGGTGTTCCTGGTTGCGGTAAGTCCCTAATTGCCAAAACTACCTCCCGACTGTGGGGTTTGCCATTATTACGCCTAGATATGGGGCGGGTATATGACGGCTCAATGGTGGGACGAAGTGAAGCTAATTTACGTAATGCCCTAAAAACAGCAGAATCTATCTCTCCAGCGATTCTGTTCATAGACGAGTTAGACAAATCCTTTGCGGGTAGCTCAGGTTCATCTGACTCCGATGGGGGTACATCAAGTAGAATCTTTGGTTCTTTCCTGACATGGATGCAAGATAAGAAATCTCCAGTTTTCGTCATGGCCACTGCTAACCGAGTGGAACGCTTACCAGGAGAATTCTTACGGAAAGGACGTTTTGATGAAATTTTCTTTGTGGATCTGCCCACAACCGAAGAACGCCAGGAGATTTACAAAATCCACCTCACCAAGCGTCGTGAAGACATTTCGCGATTCGATCTTGAGCAGTTAGCCAAGATGTCTGACGGCTTCTCGGGGGCAGAAATTGAACAAGCACTTGTGGCGGCGATGTATGAAGCCTTTGCCCAAGACCGCGAGTTCACACAATTAGATATTATTGCTGCACTAAAAGCGACTCTGCCGTTGTCTCGGACGATGCAAGAACAAGTAACAGCCCTGAGAGATTGGGCTAGACAGCGCGCACGCCCCGCCGCAGCCTCCGTTGCTGAATATCAGCGCCTGGAGTTTTAAAAGCTTTCCCCTGCTCACACCAGGGGTAAAGGCTAGCCGCCAAGCTAGCAGCCAAGAGAAAAAGTCGCATTTCCATCAGCGCGGCTTACCGAAAAAAACCGTTGTCTTTTTTCTTACTCTTCTCACTGGAGGAAACCCAAATGTCTCATTTTAGCACTCTGCGTACCAAAATCACCGATGCTGAAATCCTCAAATCTTCTTTACGCGACTTAGGCATCACCGTAAAGACTGAAGCTGATGTACGTGGTTACAATGGCCAGCGCGTTCGTTCCGACATCGTAGCTGTTTTGGAAGGTGAATATGATCTAGGCTGGTCCCGCAATAGCGATGGTTCCTTTGACCTGATTGCTGACCTGTGGGGCGTTGCTAAGAAGCACAACCAAACCGAGTTAATCAACTCCATCAACCAAAAGTACGCTGTTAACAAAACCTTGTCCGAAGTCAAACAACGCGGTCTGCAAAACGCCAATGTCAAGTTGGTATTGCAATAAATATTTCTCAGCGCGTTCCCAAAGCTGAACGGGTTAACCACATCATGAGCGGTTAGCCCGCTTTTTTATTCTGGTATTATACTGGGAAATTTGTCCATTACTCAAACAGTATCAGAATTTATGAAAATGTTCACGATTGGACACTCCAATCATTCAATTGAAAATTTTATTGCACTTTTGCAGCAACATGGAATTACTGCTGTAGCAGATGTCCGCTCTAGCCCTTATAGCCGCAGATTTCCACATTTCAATCAAGCTGCTTTGCAAAAATCCCTCGCATCTGTAGATATTGCCTATGTCAGCCTGGGTGATAATTTAGGCGCTCGTCCTGATGAGCCAAGTTGTTATGTAGATGGTATGGCTCCTTATGATTTAATTAGTGCAACAAAAGGTTTTGCAACTGGGTTAAATCGTCTCATCCAAGGTGCTAAACAATATCAAATTACTTTAATGTGTGCTGAACAAGACCCTATTGTTTGCCATAGAGCTATTTTGGTTTGTCCACATTTGAAAAAGACAGATTTACAAATTAATCATATTCATAAAAATGGTGATTTAGAATCACATGACTGTTTAGAAGATAGATTATTAAAACAGCATAATTTATCTAATTTTTTGCCTAAAAATAAAAATTATGTTAAACAACTTTCTCTATTTGATACGCAAGCCACAGATACTATAGAAAAACCTTTTACTCGTGATACCTTCTAAAATCAACATAAATATTGATAAATTGGGGTAAAATTGAGCTAAACAGCAGTTAATACCTTCTGATGAATCCCTACGCTATTTTTAATCAGACCAAACGTCAGCGTGTTAGTGATGGCATGATGCGATCGCTTTTAGAAAATTGCGAGACTGCCTCACATATCCTTATTTTAGTCTGGCCGCAACTTGGGGATTTTGATAGTCTGGAATATGCGTGGTGGTTACAGCGAGCAGCTGAACAGTTGGCAGATAAAAAACTCGCTATTCGTGCTGTGGGAATTGGTAACTTAGGCTCTGGAAAAAAATTCTGTGAATATACAGGATTTCCGCCTGAAAATTTATTTGTTGAACCGAATGCAGAATTACATTGTCAACTCAATCTTTATTCTGGTCTGAATGTGTCTCTACCCGGACTTTCTCAGTCTCAAAAAGCTTGGCTAAATCTGCTATTGATGTGTGCTGGGATTGGAAGTCCGGGAACCCTGGCGGAAGTTTTTCGCGGATACAAGGGAGATCGCCAAGCCCCTCAACTGATCAAGGATGATGAAATTATTCAAGCTACTCCTCTACCTGCTTTTCAAGGCTCGTTTTTCCAATTAGCAGGGGGGAGTGGTTTTCAACGTCCTTTTGAATTAGCTACCCTACGCCTACGTAATATGATGGAAGTGCTGAAAAATTGGCATAGTTATGTACCTGATTCTGCCTATTTAACTCAGCGCGGTGGAACTTTTCTGTTTGACACAAAAGGCCAGTTAGTTTACGAACATCGAGACCGAGGAATTCTGGGCTTTGCTGCTAATATGAGCCAACCACTATCATTTTTATCTTTGATTGAAAGAGATATTTGTGCTCAATAGGTAACTAGTTGTTACTTTATAAAAAAAGTAAATTTAAGGGTGGTCTTCTAACCACCCTATTTCCCCTCATATTTAAAATTTACGAGTAACACCCTAATTGGGTACGATATTTACTCTGAGATATTAACTAAAGTATCAACTTCAGATGAAGCTAGGGTTGGAGCAGTGAAGAGACGTGAGTACAGACTTACCGGTTGCTGACGAGCGAAAACTGGCAGAACTTGACGCGCATGGGCTGCTACTTCCACTGTTTTGACATCATAAGTCTGGGTAGCCAATTTAGGATATAGACCAATACCGATGATCGGAACTATCAAACAGGCGGTAATAAATAGTTCCCGGGGTTTGATATCAGGGATAACAGCATCTAGATGTAATTCTTTACTTTGCTGACCATAGAACACTTGGCGCAGCATAGATAGTAAATAAATTGGAGTTAAAATCACGCCAACGGCTGATAACAGGATAACTACAATTTTGAAGCTAGAAGTGTAAACGTCGCTGGAAGTAATACCCAGGAACACCATCAACTCACCCACAAAGCCACTCATACCGGGTAAAGCCAGAGAAGCCATAGCGCCAATGGTAAACACTGCGAAGGTTCTAGGCATAACCTTAGCTATACCGCCCATTTTGTCCATCATTAAGGTGTGGGTACGTTCGTAAGTTACACCGGATAAGAAGAACAAGCTAGCGGCTATCAAACCGTGAGAAACCATTTGCAGGACAGCACCGCTAATACCGATTTCTGTGTAAGAGGCTATCCCAATTAATACAAATCCCATGTGGGCAATGGAAGAGTAAGCCAAGCGGCGTTTGAGATTTGTTTGGGCAAAGGCACAGCAAGCACCGTAGACAATATTTACTACACCTAGGATTGCTAAAACTGGGGCAAAATAAACATGGGCATTAGGTAACATTTCCACGTTGAAGCGGATGAGTGCATAACCGCCCATTTTTAATAACACGCCAGCTAAAATCATAGAACCAGGTGCAGATGCTTCACCGTGGGCATCAGGTAGCCAAGTGTGTAGGGGGAAAATTGGCATTTTCACACCAAAGGCAATGAGGAAACCTGCATAGGTTAACAGTTCTAGAGCTTTAGGGTATTGCTTCATTCCCAGTGTGGCGATGTCGAAGGTAACAGTATCACCTGAGAATGCCATGACAAAGCCGGCGACTAAGATAAATATTGATGCGGCGGCTGTGTAAATAATAAACTTGGTGGCTGCATAACGACGCTTGGGACCTCCCCAGATGGCAATTAGCAGGTACACAGGTACTAACTCTATTTCCCACATGAGGAAGAATAACAGCAAGTCTTGGGCGACAAATACCCCTAGTTGGGCGCTGTACATTACCAACATCAAAGCATAAAACAAGCGCGGCTTGTTTGTGACTTTCCAAGCCGCGAAGATTGCCAGAGTGTTAATTAAGCCTGTTAACAACACTAGGGGCATGGATAAACCATCAACCCCTACTGACCAATTTAAACTTAATTGTGGTATCCAAGAATATTTTTCTACCAGTTGTAGTGTGGGGTTTTGAAAGTCGTAGCTGTGCCAAAAGGCATAAATCATCAGGGTAAAGTCGGCTATGGCAACTCCTAAACCATACCAGCGTACTGTTTTGCCTTCTTTATCTGGGATTAAGGGTATGGCTAAGGCAGCCACCAAGGGCAATAAAATTATGGCTGACAGCCACGGAAATTCAATAGCATTCATCACTTCCGACAATCAATTTACCTTTTTGCTTTTGATTTAATTATATTAAGGAATTTGTACTTTTGTAAATGTTATTGATCCCTAATACTGGCATCTTCAGCAACGTATTAGGAATAAATACCTACTGAATATTTGCCAAAACAATTCTAGTTGTAAATTTTTGTAACGTCAACAGAAAATTTCATAAAAAAGGCGGCTGAAGCCACCGTTTTAAGTTAGAATATGGATTATTTTGGTTAAATAGAAACAATTTCTGACTTTAAACAATCCGATTGACAATTGTCCAGACTTCCCCATCTGATCGGACATGGGGAACTGAGATAGTCTTAAAACCAGTAATAAAAGGCTTGTAGTACACCTGCCAATACAAAGGACTTAAATAATCGGTGCAAGATTTCAGCTGACGGATTTCTGTGGCTAATTCCCCAGCTAGCTGATTGATACGTTCTGCATGAACCTGAGCTACCTTTCTAGCTGCTTCTAACTCCTGCTGTAGGGTAAGTTGCTGAGATTTATTTTGCCAATGTTCTAACTCAGCTTGTTTATATTTTAGCTGCAATTCCAGGGCGGCGATCGCATCATCTATCCCCTTGAGTTCCACAGATAATTGGGGATTTTCCCGTGCTTGGCGGCGACAGGCTTCCACCATAGCTGAGGGTGAATCACTCTTGGCAGATAATACATTATTAATAGTCAGGGTAGCCCGTTCTTGCTGGAGTGCTTGAATTTGTGAATTCAGTGTGGTGATTTCTGTATGAATTTGGTCAATCATTGCGGTTTATCCTTGGTAGCTTGCGCCTTGAGTATCTAGAGAAAGCGATCGCACAACTGCTATAATTCCTACTGACTGCCAAGCTGATAACATTGCCGCTTCTACAGCCTGGGAATGTAACCTATCTACCAAAGCCAACAATGTCGGCCCAGCACCACTAATTACCATCCCATAAGCACCAGCAGCCAAAGCCGCCCCCTTAACAGCATCGTAACCGGGAATCAAAGCTTGACGATAAGGCTGATGTAATCTATCTTGTAAAGCTGCTCTTAACCATTCTCCCTGACCAGTTTCCAGTCCCCGCAATAATAACCCTAGATGGGCAGTATTAAAAATTGCATCTGCACGGCTAAATTCAGTCGGTAGAACTTGACGGGCTTCACTAGTAGAAAGCTCGAAATCAGGAATCGCCACCACTGGTATAATATCACCATGCCAAGGAATATCGCAAACTTCCCAACCATCGGCACTGGTAGCAGCCAGACGACATCCCCCCAAGAGCGCCGGGACGACATTATCAGGATGTCCTTCCATGGCGATCGCTAATTTCATTACTTCTAACTCACTCAAAGGCGCACCCGCCAACTGATTAGCACCCATTAAGCCGCCCACAATAGCTGTAGCTGAACTACCCAAACCCCTAGCCAAAGGTACACCTAGCTCAATTGCCATTTTTACTGGTGGGGGTGTCTCTCCTATATATTCATAGCACTTAACAAAGGCCTGATACAGGAGATTACTGGTATCTGTTTGTACGCGTTCAGCTTCTGCACCTGTAACAGCAATGATCAATTCACCCCCATCTAGAGGAGTAAAAGTGAACTTGTTGTATAGGGTTAAGGCTGCACCAATACAGTCAAAACCGGGGCCTAAATTGGCAGTTGTAGCGGGAACCTTAACAGTGATACTAGAAATAACAGACATTTGCAAATACTCACCCAATCAATCCACTAGCATCTCATGTAAGGGGTTGATTTGTTCAAGAGTGTTGCTAATTGGGCAAAAGTATGCTTTACAAAACTTAATATATTAGCAAAGATTCACTAGGGAACTAAAATTATCGCAGTTAGCGATCACTTTGAAAAAATCTGGATTTGGATCATTTACAGTCCTGGTTAGCAACCCTGAGGGGTTAAGATGTTAAAGACTGAGCGATCGCCCTTAAGCAGTCTGTGATCATGGCGCTCATGTAGGAATATCTTTTATGCGCCGAGATTCCATATTTTACCAACTATTTCAACAATCCCCAAGTTTACTATTTGAACTATATGTTTAGAAGAACTAGAGAATCTGGGGGAAGCATTGCTTGATTTTAGCAGCATAGCTGATTTACACAGGTGGTTAGACTAGGCAGAGCCTAGCCGATGATGGTTAGAAGTTCTCGAACTTAGCGATCGCATTCTTCATTTTATCCACCACCTCATCCACAGGTATAGCGCCCAACTCCCCAGAAGCGCGGGTACGTATACTCAAGCTATGAGATTCAACTTCTTTAGCTCCCACTACAGCCATTACTGGTATTTTGGCTTTCTCAGCATTGCGGATTAACTTACCCAAGCGATCGCCACTGGTATCGACTTCAACCCGGATACCCGCCGCCAGCATTTTCGCCGCCACTTCTTTGCTAAAATCAAGCTGTGCTTCACCCACTGGTAACAATCGAGCTTGTACAGGTGCTAACCACAGAGGAAAATCCCCTGCGTACTCTTCAATCAAAATCCCAATCAAGCGTTCCAGGGAACCAAAAGGCGCCCGGTGAATCATCACAGGACGTTTACGGGAACCATCTTCAGCCACATATTCTAAATCAAAGCGTTCTGGTAAATTGTAATCCACCTGAACAGTGCCTAATTGCCATTCTCGTTCCAAGGCATCACTAAAGATAAAATCTAACTTAGGACCATAAAACGCTGCTTCGCCAATTCCCTCAAAGTATTCCATACCCAACTTTTCCACAGCGCGGCGAATTGCTCCCTCGGCTTGCTCCCAAACTTCATTAGAGCCGATATACTTATCACTAGCTGGGTCACGAAAACTGAGTCTAGCCTTAAAATTCTTCAGTTGTAGACTCTTAAACACCGACAGAATCAAATCCACCACATTGAGGAATTCACTATCTAACTGTTCAGGGGTGACAAACAGGTGTGAATCATCCACAGTAAAACCGCGCACCCTTGTTAAACCGCCCAATTCTCCTGATTGTTCATAGCGGTAAACCGTGCCAAACTCTGCTAATCTTATCGGTAATTCCCGATAGGAGCGTAATTCACTCTTGTATATTTGGATATGAAAGGGACAATTCATTGGCTTGAGGACGAAGCCTTGTTCTAGTGCTGCTGCTGACTCATCATCAGACATCAGGGGAAACATATCTTCCTTATACTTTTGCCAATGTCCCGAAGTCTTAAATAAATCCACCCTAGCAATATGGGGGGTAACCACAGGTAAATAACCCCGTTTGAGCTGCTCTTGCTTGAGGAAATCTTCTAATGTACTGCGTAACAAAGTACCTTTAGGTGTCCACAAAGGTAAACCCGGCCCTACTTGCTCGGAAAATATAAATAATCCCAGTTCCTTACCTAGTTTACGGTGGTCTCGCCGTAGTGCTTCTTCCTTGCGCCGCTTATACTCAGCTAATTGTTCGGGACTTTCCCATGCAGTAGCATAGATGCGTTGTAACTGTGCCTTGGTTTCATCTCCACGCCAATAAGCCCCGGCCACACTTTCTAATTCTATAGCTTTGGGGTTTAATTCGCTAGTATTTTCCACATGGGGACCAGCGCACAAATCCCACCACTCATCACCCAGATGATAAATTGTAATGGGTTCTTCTTTAATATCTGCTAGGATTTCTAGTTTGTAAGGTTCTTGGATTTGCTCTATTCGTTCTTTAGCTTGTTCGCGGCTGACTTCTTCGCGAATTACAGGTAATTTGCGGTTAATAATTTTCACCATCTCTTTTTTGATGGCTTTTAAATCATTTTCGCTAAATGGTTCTGGACTATCAAAGTCGTAGTAAAAACCGTTTTCAATCCACGGTCCAATTGTCACTTGTGCTTTGGGAAACAGCTTTTGTACCGCCATGGCCATGACATGGGAAGCTGTGTGGCGAATCTTCTTTAATTTTTCTGATTCACTGGTACGGGGTAAATAAATTTTTTCAGGTTGTTCTGACGGAGTGAGAGATGATTTTAGCGACATCGGCTGCTGAACCATGAGCGACGTGATTGTAAAAATATAATTTTAGATAATTAATTGATTACTCCAGAAGCATACAGCACTATAAAGTACTGCTTCAAATATAAAGAGTTTAATTACCTGTTCTCAGCAACTACAGTTGATGAGGTTGAGAAGTCTGCTGCACCAAACACCTATGTTAAGCCTAGACATAGCTGGCGGCCATTGTAATTATAGTTCACAGAACTGATGATTACAGATTTTTTCCATGATCTATCTGAGAAGATCATCTGAGATAATGTTAATTTTTGTAAAAAATGTTAATATTATGAGAGAACTTAGGAATATACTTGAAGGCTATGGGAGACTCGAATTTACCACAGACTGAGCTGCTGAAAACGGTATTAGAGCCTTTACTTGAGGATTTTAAGTATTGGTTCGCGCGATCGCACAAATTGCTAGAAACCGAGCAACTGACATTTATGAGTCACGAAGAGCAATCTAATTTACTCTTGCGAGTCAAGCAAGCCCAAGATGAACTAAACGTAGCCAGAATGCTATTTGCAGCCACAGAAGGGCAAGTGGGTATTGATATGAAGACCCTAATGCCGTGGCACCAATTGCTGGGAGAATGCTGGAGTGTATCAAGGCGCTGGCGTGAGACACCAAAGGTCTGAAGTGGGGAAGACAGGATAAATATATAAGTTGCAGAGAAGATACAAAATTCTTAATATTATCTTCATGAAAAAAAGATGTATACCATGCTACTTTAGATTAAATAAGGATTAACAATTTTTTCATAAAAGTATAAGCGCACCAAACCTGCGTCAAATATTTGTATTGTCTGAGATAGACAATACAGGCGAAGTAAAGCACTACCAAATAAAGTTTTAAAATTTGCTGCTCTTGGAGGAAAACCCGATGTTACATTTACTTTACATTCTGGCTTTTACAATTCTAGCTGTCATAGCCGTTGCCAACTTAATTCGCAACTTGATTATGTTTAGTTTTGATCGAGAGCGAGTGGATGCAGCTAAATATTCGCCAACGGATAATCCAGGATACCTATCTTCGAGAAAACAATTTATTCCCCATCCAGAACTGTTAGATAGTGCGGGTAACCTGATTAAAGAACCCTTGTTAGTCATGCGTTCAGTCAACGTTGAGGATGCGCGTCAACAGTTAGATGCGATTTATGAATCTTCTCCTGGGCAAAAAATCGACCGTCAAGAAGAAAGTTAATTGTACTGCGGATTTGTAGCAGTGGGGGTTGAGCATTCTCAAATGTACCTGTTGTTTTTGGCGTTCTAAATCATCTTTTTGGTGATAGTAGAGACGTTGCGGCCGAACGTCTCTACACTAACTAAAAATCCGTAAGTTATTTCCTAGTTAGGCTTCAATCACGACCCGGAGATTACCGCGTTTTTTGACAACGCGACAAGCGGTAGTAGTACCAGATCGCTCAAATTCTAAATCGAGGATGGTAGAACCAACGCGCAAATTATGTAATGAGAGAGAATTGATAGATGGGGGTAAAGTAGGGTGAATAATCCGCAAGCAGTTATTTTGAGCATCAGGGACTAAATTAACTACCATTTGCAGCAGTTGAAAGATAGAACCAGTCGCCCATGCTTGGGGTGTACAAGCGACAGGATACCGGACAGGAGAATGGTCACCATTACGTTGGTAACCGCAGAATAGTTCTGGTGGGCGTTGATATGCTTGGTGGTTAGTCATATCAAACAAACCTTGGAAAACTTCTAAAGCTTGGTCAATTAAACCGAGCGATCGCAATCCCATAGCAATGAGGGAATTATCATGAGGCCAAACCGAGCCGATATGATAACCCATAGGATTATAAGCGGGGGACAAACTGCTGAGAGTGCGAATACCCCAACCATTAAACATATCTGGAGCGCGCAATCGTTCCGCCACACTGTAGGCCTTATCCGGCGTAAAAATACCCAATTTCAGGCAGTGTCCGGGGTTAGATGTGATACTTTGAACCTGGTTTCCTTCACCATCCAAAGCCAGGGCGCAGAAATCGTGGTCTTTGAGCCAAAAATCTTGATTAAAACGTACCTTCAGGTGTCTAGCTTCATCCAACCAGCGTTCTGCTAAGTCTGGCCGCTTCATGATCTGAGCGGTTTGTGCCAGATTAATTTTAGCTGCATAAACATAAGCCTGTACCTCACTTAAAGCAATCGGTCCGCCAGCGAGTTCACCCTTATGGTCTACGATACAGTCACCAGAATCCTTCCAGCCTTGGTTAGCCAGACCCCGTGGAGATTTACGATAGTAGGTCAAATAGCCAGTTTCCTGGAGATGGTGATCAATCCAATCCATAGCTAAAAGAGCATGGGGCCAAAGTTTCTCTAGTGTTTCTTGATCATGAGTCCAGGTATAGTATTCAGCATACAACATCAACCATAGAGGAGTAGCATCGACCGTGCCGTAATAGGGTGTATGGGGGATTTCTTGACAGCGAGCCATTTCCCCAAACCTCAACTCATGTAAAATTTTGCCTGGTTCTTCTTCCCGCCAGTCATCGTAAGTTGTACCTTGATATGATGCCAGTATCATCAAAGTTTCCCGAGCAATTTGGGGGTTTAACATCAAGGTTTGGGAAGCTGTAATCAGGGAATCTCGCCCAAACAAAGCGGAGAACCAGGGGACACCGGCGGAAACAGTCTTATAGTTACCAAAAGATTGGCGTAACAGATACATATCTTGTTCCGCCCGCTCAATGATACGATTAAAGATGGTTTTATCCGATCTAATTTGAGTAATTTCCTGTCGCCATTGTTCCTCCTCCATCAACTCAGCCGCCTTAGCTTGGACTAAAGTCAAAGCAGCACTGACTGTAGAGCTGGGTTGATTATCGGTGAACATATTCACCCTGTAACCCAACTTTTGGGTTTCATGGGAGGCTAAATCTAACCGCCAGATAGCAGTATAACCCTGGAAATCATCTGGCTGACGATACTGGAATTGGATGCGGGATTCCATTAATAAGCCATCCACACCTTGATAGGCTAAAGTCAAAGATTTTTCTTTTGCTGGATGTCCACAGGAAAGGCCATGACTGGTAACAGGTGCTGTTTCTGGAGATGTTGATTCTAGTAAGTGTAATAGCTTACCCCTTTTTCCTCTGTGGACACCGCGAACTTCAAATAAATCCACAAAGTCTGCATCAAAGCTGATACTTAATTCAAAGCTGACATTTGTGGTGCTGTAATTAGATATTTCAATTTCCTCAAATAACGCCCCATTTAACACAAGTTCGCGGCGAATCCCTACAGTTTCAGCTTTCAGGTGTTGGTCAATATTGGGGTTAGTGCATAGTACAGAAACAGAAAACCCTTTTTCGGCACTACTACCGAGGAGAATAGGCGATCGCCCTTGAATTTGCAACTCCAGACGGCTGAGAAACCGGGTATCAGAGCAAAATAGTCCCACATTGGGGTTACCATCGGTGAGGGAACAGCCAGAAATATTACCGATAGTATCCGTCACCAGAAATAAATCGTCATCTTTAACCGTGAGAGTGGGTTGTGGTCTTTCACTGACAACACAAGGCCATTCCGGTACAGGTAATTGTTCTGCGGGAACAAAAGTTTTGCCATCCAGAGAAATTTGTGCCGCGGTGGTGAGTATATCCGGTGTCATGAGGCAAAGTTCCTTGAGCTAGGGTCAATTCAAGGCCAGAGAAAATAGAAATCCTTACCAGAGTATATTTTTCATAGAGAAAGTCAAGGTGCAAAACCGAGAATTTTCCGCCATTTACTCCCTCCTCAAACCCAATGATGACCTGATAGCAGGACATACTTAGCTAAGATACTCAAGTTACAACTGGGGAAGGATGTATTGGGGAGATCAGCCCAAAATCATCTACAATAGTGGAGAGTTTTTTAGCTAAAAATTTGTTTTGATGGGTAATTTTAGCTGAAACAGCGGCTCCAGCCAATAGCAAATCTGTGTTGTGAAGGTATATTGGGCGTAAGACCCAATAATTTTCGACTTCAAGATTCTTTACGGACTCTCACAGTGAGCAGCGGTTAAGAATCCGTTGTAATTTGTACAATGCAGCTATGAAGTGAATCTTTTTTGTGATTGGGCTTTTCCTTAACGATATTCATGAGCATTTCGTCATCCGTGCTAAGTGATCTGCTACAGTCCATACCCCACCTGCGACCCCAGCTATATTTCAAGGCTTCATTAACAGCGCTTTCCCACGCTATGGAAGATCAGGTGTTAGCTGGGACTTTAGAGCAGCCATTGGTAATTGCTAGCTTTCAACGTGAGCGATACTATCGCCAAGAAGCGCATCGCTATCAGCGTTTAGCTATGGGTAGTAATCAAATATACGTTTTATCTGCACGGGAAACGGAATTTACCAACAGTTCCCAATCTTATGAGCAGGTAGTATTTGAAGCAGAAGATGCCTTAAGTCAAGAATGGCACTTGGTAGTAATTGCTGATAACTATGCTACTTGTTTAGTGTGCCGGGAGAGCCAGGGGTCAATTACCAAAAACCAGCAAATGCCGGAATTTAGCTCTAATCTAGATATGGATACAGCGCGCCGGTTTGAGGGGATATGGACATCAGAACGGGGGGTGAGCCTGAAAGCAGCGGAATTACTATTAGATAGGATTATAGTTTATAGACCAGATCTGGAAGGAAAAACTCAACAAGCCCGCCAGAGGTTTGGGATTGGGTCAGGGAAAAATTATCATGGGGACACAACCGCTGAATATGCTTGTGACATAGACACTGACCCCTTTGTTCAGCGGTTGGTGACTTATTTACAAGCTAGTCAGTACAAATTACACAAAGCCTATCGTTCCATTACTGCCCAATCACGAAAAGAACGTTTAGTCAACTCCATTAGTACAGCGATTAGGCGATCGCTAGATCCCCACGAAGTGCTACAAGTAGCGGCACAAGAACTAGGGGAACACTTAGGGGCTAGTCGGTGCTTAATTTATCGGGCGCAAGCTACAGATGCCCAGGCGGATATTAAACATGAGTTTTTAATTCCGGGGATTTTACCGGTAGTTGGGGAAATTTGGCAGTTAAGGGAGAATCCTTTATTTCAAGAAGTAGTAGAAAAGGGAGAGGGAGTGTGTGTAAATAATACCCTGATTGATAGTCGTGTGATGAATTCGGCGAAACTGTGTGAAATTGCCCAAAAATTCGCCATTCGTTCTTGGTTAATCGAACCGGTATTATTTCAGGGGAGGTTGTTAGGGATTGTGGAATTACACTATTGTTGCTTACCACCACACCAATGGCAATCGGGAGAGCAGGACTTAGTAAAAGCGGTAGCTACCCAAATGGGCGCAGCATTAATCCAAGCCGAAGCGTACGCCAATTTAGAAGAGCTAAACCAGCAGCTAGAAGCCCTGGACCGCACCCGCAGCAACTTAATAGCGATTACCGGACATGAACTACGCACGCCCCTATCCACAATTCAGGTATGCTTAGAAAGTCTGGCTAGTGAACCGGATATGCCTTTAGAGTTGCAGCAAGTGATGCTCAATACGGCGCTGTCAGATTCAGAAAGAATGCGAAAACTAGTGCAAGATTTCCTCACCCTTTCTAACCTAGAAAGCGGCAGGGTAGAATGGCATCCAGAATCCCTGACCTTACAGGAGTGTGTAGATTTAGCTCTCAGCCGCATGCGCAGCCGTTCCTCAACAGAACCCCCGCCCAAAATCACAACGGAAATTGCGCCCAATCTACCTTTAGTCAGAGCTGACGGTGATTGGCTGGTGGAGGTGATCGCCAAATTAATCGATAACGCTTGTAAATTTACACTACCTCCAGGCAAGATTAAGATTACAGCCGCTCAAACAAGCGATGATATGGTTGAGATGATAGTGGCAGACACGGGGCGGGGTATTGAACCCAATCGCCTAGAAATCGTTTTTGACCGGTTCTATCAAGAAGAAGGGGCTATGCGGCGTACTGCGGGGGGTACTGGTTTGGGACTAGCAATTAGCCGCCAAATTGTCAATGGCTGGGGTGGGGAAATTTGGGCAAAATCCAATGGTAAAGACCAGGGTAGTCAGTTTCATTTTACTATTCCCATCGCTCAGATGAATCCAGAGGAACGGCACACAAAACTCAAAAGTAATTTCCAGCAGCAAAATCTCACCCCTGAGGGGAAGATTTGAGGGAGAATGACTAAAAACTGTTACAGTCTATGACGCGATCGCAATATGATCGGGTCAGCGGTGTTACGATTCCCTAAAAACCGTTGAGAGAGAGATTTTTTTATGGCAGAAAAACTTTCTGGACAAACCCCCCTGTTTGGTGGTAGTACTGGTGGCTTACTCCAAAAAGCAGTAGAGGAAGAAAAGTACGCTATCACTTGGACCAGCCCTAAAGAGCAAGTTTTTGAAATGCCTACAGGCGGCGCAGCTACTATGCTCAAAGGCGAAAACCTGCTATATATAGCTCGTAAAGAATATGGCATCGCTTTGGGTGGTCAACTCCGGAAATTTAAAATCACAGACTACAAAATTTACCGGATTTTGCCAAATGGGGAAACCACTTTCATTCACCCAGCTGATGGTGTGTTTCCAGAAAAAGTCAACGCCGGACGCGAAAAGGTGCGTCATGTACCACGCAGCATTGGGGAAAATCCCAGTCCCGCTAAACTTAAGTTCAGTGGTAAAGCTACCCACGATGTCTAGAGCCTAGGTATTGGGGAGGGAAGCAAGGGAATTGTTTCTCCCCCTTCCCTTACCCGGCTTTGCTCCCTACTTTCTCCTATTGATTTATGATGTTCCCTGATTTTTCTGATTTTTCTGAACTAGCTGTACAAGGTAATTTTGTCCCGGTGTATCAAGAATGGGTAGCAGACCTGGATACCCCAGTATCTGCTTGGTATAAAGTATGCGCGGGTCAGCCTTATAGCTTTTTGTTGGAATCAGTAGAAGGGGGGGAAAACATCGGTCGTTATAGTTTACTGGGTTGCAATCCCCTGTGGATTTTGTCCGCCCGGGGTGACACCACTACTCAAACACATCGGGATGGTTCCCAAGTTGTGTTTACAGGAGACCCGTTTGCAGCTTTGGCTAAATGTTTGTCACCCTATAAACCAGTGACTTTACCCCAACTCCCCCCAGGAATTGGCGGACTGTTTGGCTTTTGGGGTTATGAGTTGATTCGCTGGATAGAACCACGTGTACCTATTCATCCCCCAGATGAGCGTAATATCCCTGATGGCTTGTGGATGCAAGTAGACCACTTGTTGATTTTTGACCAGGTGAAACGGAAAATCTGGGCGATCGCCTATGCTGATTTACGTGACCCAGAGGTAGATTTACAGCAAGCTTATAAACAAGCGTGCGATCGCGTCACACAGATGCTCTCTCAGTTATCCCTACCCGTGTCACCCCAAGAAACAATGTTGGAATGGACACCACCAGGCAGCAAGGATGGGGGGGGAATCCAAGAATATACCAGCAACTTGACACAGGAGGAATTTTGTGCTAGTGTAAGAAAAGCGAAGGAATACATAAAGGCTGGAGACATATTTCAAGTCGTTATATCCCAGAGGTTATCGACAAAATACACAGGTGACCCCTTTGCCCTTTATCGCTCCCTGAGGCAAATTAATCCCTCTCCTTACATGGCTTTCTTTAATTTCCAAGACTGGCAGATTATTGGCTCCAGTCCGGAGGTAATGGTAAAAGCCCAAAGCGATGGAGTGGGTGGGGTAGTAGCCACAGTCAGACCCATAGCTGGGACGCGTCCGAGAGGTAAAACCCCAGGGGAAGATGCAGCTTTAGCTACAGATTTACTGCAAGACCCCAAGGAAACAGCGGAACACGTCATGTTAGTTGACCTGGGTCGTAACGACTTAGGACGTGTCTGTGAAAGTGGAAGCGTGAGAGTTGATGAGTTGATGGTGGTAGAGCGTTATTCCCATGTTATGCACATTGTGAGCAATGTGGTGGGTAAGCTATCATCAGATAAAAACGCCTGGGACTTACTCAAGGCCTGTTTCCCCGCAGGTACTGTCAGCGGTGCGCCGAAAATTCGGGCCATGGAAATTATTCACGAGTTGGAACAATGTCGTCGGGGTGTTTATTCTGGGGTCTATGGTTATTACGATTTTGAAGGAAAATTGAATAGTGCGATCGCCATTCGCACGATGGTATTGCATAATCATACTGTAACCGTCCAGGCGGGTGCGGGTCTAGTGGCTGATTCTGACCCACAGAAGGAATATCAGGAGACCTTGAATAAAGCTCGAGGTTTGTTAGTAGCTATTCGTTGTTTACAATGATGTGCTATTTAATCAGTTTTTTGAGAGAGGATCAGGTTTAATACATTCAGTTCCCGGGAGTGGAGGAGATATTTGTCTGTGAACAGTTTTTGTCTGATTTCTGCTAAAGCAGAACTTCTAAAGACTAAAAAGGGAAACTCTTGATAATTATCACCTATAGGTAAGATGTTAGTGACAGGGTATAACGAACGAAGGTATGTAAATAGAATATCACGGAAACGCAGGTCTTCTGGTTCTTCTGGTTCCTCAGCAAAATATTGACTCATCACTTCTCCACTAATAAATGCAAGTAAGGGTAAAGCGTAATATTGGTCACTATATTCACTGGTTTGTGTGAAGTTTTGTGTCTTGGGTGGCGCTTTTTTTAATTTCTCGACTAGTTCAATTGCATCTTGAGTTGCAAATCTTAAGTTTTCAGGATAAATTTGACTTTTACTAATTAGTTTGAGATTATCCCATAATTCTCCATGAGCGTACTTTTGTATATCCAGTAATTTGATTTGATAAGATTCTTGGATGTTATTAGTAGGTACTATGAGTAACCCACCGTTAATATAACCTAACTCTAAAGGAGGAACATCTAGTAGTTGATCAAAACTATTAGCTAATTGCAAAAATTGCTCCTTAAAAGACTTCTGTAATTTTAAATAACTTTCTTCCGTGGTTTTTTCAACCACAAAGTCCCCATCTCCCATGAGTTTCTCTAGTCTGGTATAGACTTGTTTTAATAACTCATGACCCCGATGGATTTGATATTCTTTCTTAAGTTGGTTGATCAGATTAACTATCTGACTAGAAAATGTTTCCCCAGCAGCTAAAACCGACTTACCACCAATAGGAATCAGTATATATTTCTTCCTGCCAATTTTACCATATCCATATATGCGAGTCATCATGGAAGCCTTAAGAATTAACAGCAGGTTTAATAAATTGAGGACACTTTCTTGTAAAGACAATTGAGGGTTATCTTGGTAATAAACAGAACGTTCAGCTAAATAGAAGTACAAGTATTTATCTTGGTTATCTATATGATCATTTCCCCGACCGCGATAAATCACCTGAATGATTTCCATCAGGTTTTTTTCAATCTCAAACTTAGGGATTTCTACCAAAATGTGCTTGGCTTTGGGGAAAGATAAACCACGACTTCCCGAAGCAGTCATGAAAACTACCTTGACATTTTCCTGATACTGTTGAAGTTGTTGTTTCTCTAATTCCGAGATATTGGCGTGTATTTCTATATAGTGAGTATTTTTCTGGAAGTTCTCCCTACCCAAAGTTTCCTGGAGCTTGTCAATAATTTGTGTTAGTTTGGGTTTATTTTGGATGTATACTATAAATTGTTGCACCTGAGGATCTTGTAATAAATTTTGGATATCGGCGAAAATCACCTCTAAGAGCTTTTTCTCTAAATTAGATTTATCCTTTAATTGCGCGCGATCGCTAAATTTACAAGACTCAATAAAAATTTGATAGCTAATAGTTAAGCTTTTAGCGGGGTAGGAATTAGCGTTAATCATGGTCGCAGGTAATTTTTTAAACTGCAAATTGACCACCGACAGGGGTTGAATATTCTCCCCAGCTTGACGAAAGTAGATTTTATTCGGTTCAGGTGTGGTATTTTCTAGATGTTGACAAATGACATTTTGATCAACGATGGAAGCATCTGCAATAATTACCTTAGTGTTAAAACCATTTTCAGGTTGATTTAATTGATATTTATTGATGAGTTTGTGAATACCATGGAGAAACTCTACTCCTCCCTCATCCCCGGTAATTTCGTCTATCATGATAAATAAATGTTTGATGCGACGGGAGATATTTTGCATCTTTTGGGGAAAAACCTTATTTTCCCTGGTATTGTATGCGTCGCTGAATATTTTATCCAGGTGTTTGAGAGTATCTCCAGTCTGAGTTTTCTTCAAAGACTGGGTGGAAGTAGTAGCAATAACGTTGTCAGATAATTTGTGAGTAATGGTAGTATATAGTCCTTCACAAAGACTCTTTAAAACACCTGCGGTTTTTTCCCCCCGGTCTATAATAGTATCATCGGTAATGTGTTCCAGTCGGTTACCGCGTCTCACCCCTCTTTCCACCTTTTGACTCTTAAGAAAATTAACTGTTCCTTGAATAAAATCCTCTTGATATAGGTTCGAGGTATATTCAACAGAACATTTACCAGAGTTATCCTGAATCAGGTGAGTATGAGTATTGATCGCCAAGATTCTGTCATCTACTAAATTACCGGTTGCTTTATCCTTGAATTTTTCGATGATGTCGAGATTTACCTGTTTGCGGGGACTGACATAGAAAAATAGAAACCCTTCATCTAAATGATGTTTCAGAAAATTGACGATCGCAGTGGTTTTACCAATACCTGGGTTTCCGGTGAGGAATATATAGGTATTCTCAGACAGCAAAGATTTGTGAATCAGTTGACTATGTGCTTCGCGAAAGTTGTAGCTTCCCGTCAAACCTAAGTCGGAAATTAACTCTGGAGGAACTGGGGCGACAGAGTTAAAAAAGTCGCTGATTTTTTCGGTGTGAGGTGGTATGATGTTAATGCGATCGCGGGTAATGTTGACAAGAGAGTTGACAAATTCCCTACCTTGGTCAAAGCTAATCCCTGCGTTACGCTTAATTTTATCTAAAACTCGACGACGCGCGTCGGTGATTTCTTCTTTTTGGTCATGTGATTTATAGATTTGATGACAAGTCTCAAAAATCTTGAGTTGATCCGGTGTAATAGATATAGTATTGAATGAGCGATCGCTATAACCAATAGCATTAAACATAATTGACGATCTATCTGATATCATCCCCGTTTCTTGGAGAAATTGGTTAAAGCTATAAATATAAGCAGCAGCTTGAATTAACTTAGCGGTTTCTTTATCCTTAGCCTTAAAAGCCGTGAAATAGTCTGTTAAACTAGGAGAAAAATCTAAATCTAAAGAATTAGTATCAACACTCAAGCTAGAAAACACACTTTTAGAACGGACATAGTTAACATCTCGGATCAATAAGCTGCGAATAACTTCCACATAATCAATATTTTGGATATCTTCATCGGTGTGAATAGAAAATACTGACAAATCAAGACATAACACCCGATATTTGCGACGATACTTGAGCAAAATTAAAGTATCTGCATTCAGAAAACCACCTTTTTTCTGATATCTAGGAATATAGTCAGCAGTATTTTCTAACTGCTGAAACTGGGAAAGAACATCTTTAAACCACTGGGTCTGGTCAGTTTCATAAGTTCCAATACTGTTATCACCATGAAAGCAGCATTGATAGTAGATAATTTCCATATCCTTAATTTGATCTCCCAAGGATGTCAAATATTCTCTAAAGAAATTTAACCCCGATAAAAATCCTTTCTGAACAAAGAATTGACACCAAGTTTCAGCTATATCTCGTTCTAATGTACTTAATACCCTATCAACTATTCTTTGTCGAATTTTAGAGAACTTGAGGTTTTCTAATTGGTGACGATATAAATTACCAAATTTCTGCTTAATTTGTTTCTGCTGAATATAGCAGAGAACACCAATATTAAAACCCACCTCAAATAATCTTCCTAAATCCTCAGCTATGTTCGCAGTCATATTGATTTATTTCCTTTTCTTATTAGTCATCCTATTGGAGTTGAGAAATTATCAGTAAGGAAAGGGAACACCGGAACAGACATCCTCTCAGAAATCAAATAGGAGTCCTATATAACTAAAAACCATACATACCCCCTAAGAGGTTGTTTAGAAAGTCATGATTAGTGTATCAACTATTGTTTCACCCCACCCTAACCCTCCCCTTGTAAGGCTATCCATTACCCGGATCTTTCTTAACATTCGTGAGAGCGATCGCTCGCAAACCCCCAAACCTTAATCCTCCGTTGATGATTCTCAATAAAATAAGGGTTTTATCAAGAACAATAAGGTACATTTTGTCAAGAGTAGGGAAATTTTCAAGCGTTGAAACCATTGCCACATAAATGTTTCAACATTATTAAGAAAAATGTGGGTAATGGATAGCCTTGTAAGGGGAGGGGACTGGATTTTATTGTTTCGGTGTGTTCCCTGTTCCATGTTCTCTAAGATAAAAATTACCTGTTGAAAACTTATCAAACATCCTCTAAGAACTTGATTTGGGTCTTGCGAGTATATCCCTGACATAAGTTAAAAAAGCCAGAGAGTTAAACTCTCTGCGACCACAACCATATTTTAATAAAGCTAGTTGACCAGTAGAGTCATCTCCGATCAGGTTTTGATAAGGGTCTAACTTGATTTGAAGTTTACCCGACTTTTCATGCTTTTGATAACGGGAGAAATGAAACAAAGTCAAGCATTGCAAAATCTCACTTTTTAAGTGACTGTCCTGATAAATTAGTCCGGTTCTAATATCCTTGTCATCCAGTATACCCTGATAAATATTCAGCAAAGTTGCGTAAGACATCACACCATTATAGTTGGTATCTTTAGCAACTGCGATACCGTTAAACAAATTGAAAAATACAATTGACTTCTTGCTACTATCTTCTACTAACTGTGTCAGTTCTACAGTATCTTGAATATATAATGATGTTGAGTTAATCTTGTTTTCAACTTTGACTGCGTAGTATTTATCAAAAAACATCGGATAAATTTTAATATCATTCCTTTCCCTTGTCAAAGCCCTAATGACATTTTCCGACATAAAAAATAGTTCCTCGCTTTTAGTTTGAGTGATGTGTAATGTGCTGCTGTAGGGAACTTTTGCTATGTAAATAAAGTGTCTGTAGCCTCTTTTATAGAGTTGATCTACATTCTCAACTATCACACTAGGATACGAAAACATATCTTCATGATTATCATAGTTTTCCGAAAATGTTTTCAATAATCTTAATGTCGCAGTTTGCGGTTGAATTTGGAAATCAATAATTTCCCCCATCAGGTTAGATTTTTTCGCTTCCATTCCCCATCTGCTATCACTACCGCGACTAGAAACTATGATCATTGCTAGTTTATCTAGTTCCCGAAATTGAAATTTATCTCCAGGGGGGAAAGTGAACTTTTTCGGTAATATAGAATACAAGGATGCTAAAGTATTAGGAATTTTAAATTTACCATTGGTCGTGAAATTATTAATATCTATTCCCTGGGAATTACTCCGATATTTTTCATTCAATAAGTGGGATAATACACCGGTCAAGGAAACTATGAATTTTTCTATGGGTGCATCATCTGTCTTGTTATTAAGGTGTATCCTTAAAATGGGAATAAATAACTTTGATCGTCCCTCTAATAAGACATACAAGCAGATGTAAGCTAGTAAGCTGTAGGTAATTTTGTAAATAAATTCTTGATGAGACTCTAGTTTCTGGGTTTCAAGTTTACCAGGTTCTAGTTTTTTAGGATCTGGACGATAGGGAAATATTACCAACTTACGGTTTGATAGGTTTTCTTGACAAAATTTATAGCAACTGTTCGCTGGTACAAATACTACGGGTAAAACATCAATACCCGATTGTATATCATATTGCATCTGAAAAGTTTCTCTATCATCAGTCTCAAAAAAGTAGATTTCACTGATAGTCATTTTGGCTGGGAGACTGACGAGAAAACTGTTATCTGTGGTTGCTTCCCCCAAATTGATATATTTAAGACAGTCTTTAGGATTCTCCCGTAACAGAGATTTAAGAAATGTATCTCTATCAACAATAGTGTTAATATCTGCTTCTAAAATACTATTCTTGACAGAAATATGTAGGGGATATTCCCTGGTAGGGAAGGAAGTTTTCCGCTTGATCAGATTTATTAAAACTCCCTTGAGAGTTTTGATTTTTCGTTGAACTTCAAACTTTTTGAAACCCTCAATAATTTTTCTAAATATTTGTTTTTTAGCCTGATCATCACTACCTTGCAATATTGGTAATACAGATTGTTCAAATTTAGTAATGGGGTTATATTCTAAATTATTCTGGGGATTATTAGTATCTTGACGAAATGCAAATAAAAAGTAATATAAAAATGCTATCTTTAACACCTTATATACAAAAGACGTTTTTCTAGATTCATCTTTGACACCTTCTTTATGTTCTTTACTATCGGGATCTAAAAGACTTTGATTATGCTCAAAAACTGTTTTACCCCCATAGGCTTGGACTTTACCATCAAATTTCAACTTTAACCCAAAAATAAATTCTACTTTCTCGCGGTTTTCCTGTTCTGTTTCTCCTAGGTAACCCTCAATCAAGGGGATAATGGGAAGCATATCAAATGCTTCACTCCGAGAAAACATATTTTGGTAATTAACCTCTACTCCCTCATAGTTAACTATATATTCCCCGTCTGCTTTGTGGGTATCATTAATATAGTCATCTAGTAATTTTAATCTTCTGATTAAGTCCTGTAAATATATTTTACCTTGCAAGTTGTTCTGACTAGCATTGTCATCAATATTTTCATAGAGAAATTCTAAATATTTGATTTTGGCTAACTTCTTTAATTTACCTAATGTTTGCTGGTTCACCAGATTTTCTAAGCGGTGAATATCTGATTGATCATTTTTCTCTAAGTTCTCTAAAATATCTTCTAGGTCATTCCTTTCCTCCGATGTAGGATCAAGTTGAATATCTATAAAGTTATTAATTCCCTCTAATAAGTGGGCGGTAAAATTACTGGGTTTGTCCACTGAGATTTTAACTTTATGCGTTTTAAGTAGTTGTGTGTGTTGTCCGTCGTTATGTTTAACTGTTAACCGCTGTTGTTGTAATTGGTTAGATGGTGGGAAATTATAGGCGAGGTCAAATTTATTTGATGGTTGGTGAAATGTCTGCAAATCTGCAATCAGTTGTGTAACAAATGTCAATCTATCTAGAGATAGATTTTTGTCGCAACATGATGTTAAATTTTCTCTAACTAATTCAGTGATGTTACTTATCTGCTCTGGAAATCTCTCTTGAGAACCAGGGCTAAAATTGAGAGTAGCAGCACGTACCCCCTGAGCATTTCCTAAAGGACTATTCACTTGTGAAGTGGCGATTTCGCCGGCTATTTGATTAATATCCACCACTAACCATTGATGATGATTATTGGTTTTGAATATTGGTTTTTTCTCTAAGCTTTGACAGATTTTCGTTAGTAAGTCAGTATAATCGACATTTGCTAAATCAGGATTAATTGTAATTTTATTCACGGTAAACACCTCAGTATGCAGATATCTGCAATTGATATCTATGGATATAATAAGCACAATTATAATTATACCCGATAGTGACCAATGAAACAGTAGAAACTTAACCAAAAACGGGCATAAAAAAAGTCCAGTAATCAGGACTAAAAAATAAGATGAAGATTAGGGAGTGTTAATTCCTGAGAGGATGTTTGTCAAGTCATGATTAGTGTATCAACTATTGTTTGAACCCTCCCTAACCCTCCCCTTGTAAGGGGAGGGGACTGGATTTGATTGTTTTTTGTGTGTTCCCTGTTTCCTGATCCGGTGTTCCCTAAGATAAAAATTACCTGTTGAAAACTTATCAAACATCCTCTGAGGGTAATTCACAGGAGAGAAGAAAATTAAGCCATGACGGCAATTTTCCCTAACAGGCCTTGAAATAGGCGCAAACCATCAGTAGGACCCAGGGAAGCATCTGACGCTCTTTCTGGGTGAGGCATCATGCCTAAAACATTGCCTTGTCGATTACAAATCCCGGCGATATTGTTCAGTGAGCCGTTAGGATTGTCCCCTGCATAGCGGAAAACCACTTGACCATGATCTTCCAAGGCTGCTAAAGTAGATTTATCAGCATAAAATCGGCCTTCTCCGTGGGCAATAGGCAGAGTGATAGTTTCATTGGTACTGTAGGCTTGAGTCCAAGGAATATCGGTACGCTCAACGGTAAGCGGAGCGCGATCGCAGATAAAATGCAAATCCTGATTTCTCGTCAAAGCCCCCGGTAACAGGCCAGCTTCAGTTAATACCTGAAAACCATTACAAATACCGAGAACAAATTTACCGGATTCAGCGTGTGCAATCACCTGCTGCATCACAGGGGAGAAGCGGGCGATCGCACCACAACGCAGATAGTCACCGTAACTAAAGCCACCGGGGATGATAATGACATCCAAATCAGCAATATCGGTTTCTTGATGCCAAACCATACGAGTAGGCTGTCCCAGCAAATCTCTGGTAACATAAGCCACATCGCGATCGCAATTAGAACCGGGAAAAACTAAAACCCCAAATTTCATGATTTACTGATACATTCCTCTTAATTAGTGCAGTGGTAGTCAGGAATGGGGACAGAGAAATTAATATATTTCCCTGTCTCCCCATCCTGGATGTTAAATAACCCCGGTTTGTGTTTCCACCTCAATCAAATCAAAGCGATAATTTTCAATCACTGGATTTGCTAACATTTGGTCACAGATACGCTCTAAGTCTTGACGGGCTTTGCTCTCCTGAGTAGAAGTGATAGTGAGTTCAATGTACTTCCCAATCCGCACTTGTTCGACGTTGTCATATCCCAGTTGTTTGACACCCGATTGTACCGCCACACCAGCAGGGTCTAAAACTGAAGGACGAAGGGTGACGAAAATTTTGGCTAGATACTTCCTTTGCACAGGCTTTTTGCTAAATGCTGCGATCGCTATACTATAACTTTCTGTCCCAACTGAGTCAGAATAAAATAAAGAAGCAGTTAGAGTTAATCAATAACCTTACCAGTTTAACAGCTGCCACTACAGTAGTAAATTTAAATAATTGTCTATGAGAGCCATACGCACCCGCAGTCAAGAGAAGATTCTCAGCCTACTCAAGAGCGTCCAACAAGGAATTTCCGCCCAAGATATTTACATAGAACTACGTAATCGTAATCAAACCATTGGTTTAGCCACAGTTTACCGCTCACTAGAGGCCTTAAAACTAGAAGGGATGGTACAGGTGAGGAACTTAGCCAACGGTGAAGCCCTGTATAACCTAGCCCAACAAGACAAACACCATCTCACCTGTCTCCAGTGTGGCCTATCAATTCCTATTCATCAATGCCCCGTTCATCCCCTAGAAGACCAGTTAGAATCCAAGCATCAATTTAAAGTTTTTTACCACACATTAGAATTTTTTGGTTTGTGTAGTCAATGTCAAATGATTAACTAGAACGTGGTACATCACCCCCAAAAGAAGGATTACTAGCATCAGCAACAATAGAACGCATCCCCTCCAAAGTAGCAGGGATAGTGCGGGGGTCCATAAACATCACCTTACTGCTGTCACTGCTACCAATCTTCGTCCCCATGTCCAAATAACTTTGAGCCAGTAAAAACTGTAAAGCTTCTTGTGCCCCTGGTTGACTATTAAGAGTATTAGTGATGATTTTTAGAGCTTCAGCCGTTGCTTGGGCTTTGAGGACTTGTTGCTGGCGTTCGGCTTGAGCTTGTAAGATAATAGCCTGTTGTTCAGCTTCCGCCTGGAGAATCGTGGCTTTTTGACGAGCCTCAGCGTCCAGAATTTGCGCCTCAGCCTTTCCCTTAGCGGTATTCACCGCCGATTCCCGTTCCCCTTCTGAGGTGAGAATTGCCGCCCGTCGCCGTCGTTCTGCGGCCATTTGCAGCTCCATTGATTCTCGCACTGTTTGGGAAGGAACAATATCGCGCAATTCCACCCGGGTAATTTTCACACCCCATGGGTCAGTAGCAATATCCAACTCCCGCAATAAGATTTCATTAATTTGAGCCCGGGCGGTAAAAGTTTTATCTAACTCCAGTTGCCCCATTTCCGAGCGAATTTGAGTTAGTACTAAATTTGTCATGGCTGCTTGCAGGTTTTCCACCTTATACCAAGCCTTTTCCATGTCCACAATCCGCCAGTAAACCACCGCATCCACTTCAATCCCCACATTGTCCCGGGTGATACATTTTTGGGGAGGGATATCTAAAACTTTTTCCCTGATAGTTTGTTGGTAAACAATTTTATCTAAAAAAGGCACGACAAAATTCAGCCCAGGCCCGAGCTTCTTATTATAGCTCCCCAATCGTTCTACTAAGACTTCATTACCCTGATTCACAACTCTCACCGATCCTGCAACTGCAGAACCACCAAGAGCCAAAAAGACTAGTAATAATAAATTTTCCATCTTTTTTTGATTCTCCTAAGACGAACCCACAAGGGCTAACTCACCGCAGTAAATAATCAGGCATTACAATCAAAGTAGTTCCTTCTCTTCTAACTACATACACTCTTTGATGGGGTGCTATATGCAGTTTTTCGTCGTCACATTGGGCGCGCCAAGAATTACCTTCATATAACACCCGTCCTGTTTCCCCGGCGGGAATTTCCGTTAAGGTTTGAGCGACAACTGTATCCACCATTTTTGATTTGCGTCCCCGTGGTTGCAAAAAGCGACGAGAAAGCACAATCAGAACTGTGGACAGTAACAACCAAGCTGCAACTTGTAACCCTAAACTACCTACACCCACTAGAGACAGTAGCGCCACCATTAAGGCACTAATTCCCATCATGAACTCTACGAAAGCCGATGGTAAGAACAGTTCCATCAAACACAGAACAGATCCCGCCAACAGCCAGATTAAGGTATAACTTGGCATAGCCATAGCACCATTCTAGACTCTAGATTCACCTAAATTGATTGCTTGGATCAAATCCACTTACACTTTAACTGTATCCTGAACCCAGCAAATCTTAATATTGATTAACTTCAGGCGTGGTAGGTTTTTCCAGTCTGCTGCTGGCCTTGGTTCCCCCACTATCGGTAACACCATCCCCAGCTAGTTAAAGATATATTTTCAGTTGAGAAAACTAGTAACTATTTATTGTAGAATAACGTAGAATAACATTTGTATTTAAAGCGCACAGCAACGGTAAAACGCATTTTAATGATCTGAATGTCGCTCACTAATCACTATTAAAGCCTGCATGGGCAGGCTTTCTTTGTATATTAGTGAATATTACAAACAGTTTTTTTAACAGTTTCAGTAAGGAGTGACTGTGGAGATGCTTATGGAACAACAAAAACCTAGTGGAGATGCGGTGATTAAACCTGGCGATCGCGTCCGCGTTAAAGAGTCCGTAGTAGTTTATCATCATCCTGAACATCGCGGTCAGGCTTTTGACATTAAAGATACAGAAGGGGAAGTCGTAAACATTGCTACTGAATGGAAAGGTAGACCTATCAGTGCTAATTTGCCAATTGTAGTTCAGTTTAGTAAAAAATTTAAAGCTCACCTGCGTCAAAATGAGTTAGAAGTAATTTAAATTACTCACGAGCGGCGAAACCAATGAAAAATATTCAATTCGCCGCGCATTTTCTCTAACTCTTGACGATGCTGTGCTGCTGTTTGAGAATACCAAGCGCAATAACTTTCAAACTCACAACGGTTCTCAACTTCTCGATAGAATTGATAAGTTGTGTGATAATGGGAAAAGTCAGCCTCAACTTCACACTGAGGCGATCGCACAATATGAGGTAGATTTTCAGACATCATGACCGTAGCACCAACTCCCCAAACATTCTAACTGGTTACAACCAACCCCGCCAGCCATACACCCAAATGCCTATATATTCTTTCAGGGCAGTAGTAAATAACCGTAAGTTATTCACATCAGGGAATAAGTTAAGGATAGCAGCTTTGGGGGTTCTAGTTATGGCTGCCATGTCATTTTTAGTCACCTGAAAATCAGTCGGTGCGGGAATCACATCCATACCTTGAGCTTGGAAAATCTGCAGCGATCGCGGCATATGCATTGCCGAAGTAACTAACAATACCTTATTAATACCACGTGCTGTTAAAATCTGCTTAACATTCACAGCATTCTCATAGGTATTGAGAGCCTCCGGTTCTTGAATAATCCCCTGGGATGGAATCCCAATTGATGTCAGCACATCCGCCATATCCACAGATTCTGGGGAACTGCTCCCACTCCAATCAATGCGACCCCCAGTGACAATAATCAGCGGGGCTTTGTTTTGCCGATATAATTGGGCTGCATAAAGAATGCGATCGCCCGCCTCATTCAAATCAACAGTTACCCTAGGAGGGTCAGCGGATCTAGTCGCACCACCTAAAACTACAATTGCTTGAGCGGTGGGTACTGGACTAATCGGGAGATATTGCCATTCTAGCGATCGCACCAGAGACTTAGCCACCCAAGCATTACTAGAAACCAGCAATATAATTAAAGCCAAACTAATCGCCATCGCGGCCAGACGGGGACGTTTCCATAGGGTCACCAATGCCACGATTAAACCAATAGTAACCAGTCCCAGGGGATAAAAAAACAGTGGTAGTAACTTAGACAGATACAGCACTTTTCAAGTAAATAAAATACACAGCTTCAGATGATAAATCTTCTGGGGTGGGTATCCTACCCGCCCTCTTCTACTTAACTCAGATGAAATGCGTTATATAAAAACATCATCCCTTATTTTTTTTCCCAAAACCGGAAATTAAAACTTCCATAAGTCCGCCGATAACGCCGGGGAACTTTTCTAGTTTGCTGTTTAGTAATTCTTTCCCTAGAGTTGTCATTCACATCAATATCTAAAACCTCCATAGGTAGCTGAGTATTCATAGACTCCTTACATCCCCACCAAGCAGTAATCCAACCCCCACCCAGAGCTGCTATTGCACCCAGAAAGATACTAGCGGGTGCAGAATACCCCAAAAACACAAACCCCACCAGGAAAAATAACCAATATTTTAGTCCCGCATCGATCCCATCAGAGGAGGGTACAGCAGGTTCCTGGGCGCTATTTTTACTAGAACTTGTGAACCAACCCAACACAAAACCGGCAATAATACCCAAAAATGCACTCAGGGCTAGTGAAAACCCCGACATCCGCAATATAAATACTATAAATCCCCCAAATACCAATTGAGAGAAGAATTCCGGCGAAATAGGCGGTAACCCTTTATTTGCTCCCATAGACTTACAAATACTCTCAACTACTAATTGTGATTATGCCTGTGGTGATGCAGTTGTATCCCAAATTTTTACATAGGGTTGTTCAGCTGCGGTGAATGGTTCCGCCTGCTCCAGTTGAGATGTTAATAAATCAACAGTAGCATCAGCAATATCCCCAGTCCGTTGAGCCAGACGCTCTTGTACAACTGCTAAAGGTGCAGTGCAGTATATAATTTCCAGGGGAACTTGGTATTTTTGTGCTTGCTCAATGGCATTTTGTCGCAGGTTTTGCTTATCATACTTGGCATCTAAAATTACATTGAACCCTTGACGCACCAGCATAATTCCTAAATCCAGCAAACGCCCATAGGTTTTTTGAGTCATTTCTGGGGTGTATAAATCATCCCCACCACGCTCCCAAACAGAAATCCCCCCTAAATGTTTGCGCACCGCATCTGAGCGAATCTGGACCGCCTGGAATTTCCGCGCCAAATATTTAGCTGTTGTAGACTTCCCAGAACCGGACACCCCAGACATTAAAATCAGTTTTCCTGATTTTGATTTAGTATACTCCCAAGCCTGACGATAATATGCCGCCGCAGTTTCTGCCGCTTCCGCCTTCACTGTTTCTGGTATATTGGGGTCATCTAACAAAAATGAAGTCACCTTAGCCCGTACATAAGCCTGACGACTTAGATACAAAGGTAATAACTGCAATCCTTCCCAATCCCCAGTTTCCTCCACATAGGTATTCAAAAACCCATTAGCTAAATTGGGACTGTTGCGCGCTTCCAAATCCATCACTGTAAACGCCACATCATACATGACATCCACAAACCGAAACGGCTCGTTAAATTCAATGCAGTCAAACAGAACCATCTGATCATGCCATAAAGCAATATTTCTCAGGTGTAAATCACCGTGACATTCACGAATATAGTTATTTTCAATTCTACGGGTAAATAATTCTGGATGTTCTAAGAAAAAATTATCTGTATATTTTTTGGTTTCCTGAAACTGTGCCTGTGTCTGAGGTCCACCAATATACTTTTCTGTTTGTTGGTAATTCTCATCAATTGCCGCCCGGACTTGCGGAACTTCCCCAAAACTGCGAATATAATCATTAGTGGTAGATTTAGCGTGGTATTGTGCCACAACTTTACCTAATCTCTCCAGGTCAGCCTCTGTTAACTTACCTTGCTCAAATAGTGTACTCAAGAGTAAATCTTGGGGAAACTGGCGCATTTTCAGCGCATATTCTATAGGCTTCCCTGCTCCTCCTAAGTGATATTCCTCATCTATAAAAGTAATAGGTAATACTTCCAAATACAATTCAGCCGCGCCCCGTTGATTCAAACGCAACTCTTCTTGACAAAAATGCTTACGTTTTTCTAGAGTAGAAAAATCCAAAAAGCCAAAATTGACGGATTTTTTCAACTTATAGGCATAATCCCCCGTGAGCAGTACATAGGAAATATGAGTTTGAATCAGTTCTATGGGTTCTGTGACTGGGTGGGGATAAAATCCCGGTTGTAACATCTGCTGAATTAAAACTGGAAGATTTGCTGGTGTCATAAAAAATCCGTGGGAGAGTTACAAAAATTGCACATCAATCCCCTGGGGGGATTGTTTAGGTCAAAGACCAACTCATAAACCCATGTTCTCACACTTTCAATAAAAAACCAGGGTTGTACCCTGGTGTCATCAACAATCATGATATTTTGTGTTTTTTATCCCTTACGGGAGGATATTAGCTTTGAGCAGATGCAAAAAAGCTAATATGATAAATAAAACCCTTAGCAGGATGGGATTGGACTTCTCGCAATACAGTTGTACCAGTCCACTCCAGTTCAGGGATATTTAGTTCAATTTCTGTTTGATTCACAGCAGCTTGTTTGAGCAGACGCTCCACAGTTTTAGCTTCCACTACTAAAGAAATTGATTCCGCACCTTTGTGACCGTACAAATTAGCAGGGATCAGACCAGAACGACGTAAAGCATTAGGTTTGCTTCCTTCTGGTCGCTTTTGAGATTCGACTTTAATCGCCATAGAAGTTGTCAGTTATTAGTTATCAGTTGTTGACAATTGCACTTGATCATATAAACAAAGGCCACCCCATCCTCTTACACTCCCTACTTAATTAAGCAGCGGGTGTACCGTCAGCGTACAATAAAGCACGTTTAGGCCCGTGTATGGGATCTTCCACAATAATGGTTTGATCGCGACTAGCTCCTAAGGAGACGATCGCGATGGGAACTTCCATCAATTCCGCCAAGAATTTGAGGTAGTCTAGGGCTTGGGGTGGTAAGTCTTCCAGTGTACGACATTCCTTGGTGGATACTTGCCATCCTGGTAGGGTTTTATAGATGGGGCGACATTGCGCAAATCGACGGGAACTGGTGGGGAAGTTTTCACAGCGATCGCCATCTATTTCATAGGCGACACAGACTTGAATTTCTTCTAGTTCATCCAGAACATCCAGCTTGGTAATCGCCATACAATCCATACCATTAATTCGCACCGCATAGCGACCAATCACCGCATCAAACCACCCACAGCGTCGCTTGCGTCCTGTAGTTGTCCCAAATTCCGCACCGCGATCGCACAATAATTCTCCCACCTCTCCTGTTAATTCTGTGGGAAAAGGCCCTTCTCCTACCCTCGTGGTGTAGGCTTTAGACACACCAATTACCCGATCTATCATTGTCGGTCCTACCCCCGTCCCTACGCAAGCCCCACCTGCTACCGGGTTAGAGGAGGTCACATAGGGATAAGTCCCGTGATCTAAATCTAGCAGGGTTCCTTGTGCCCCTTCAAACAGGATATTGCGGCGACGCAAAATTGAATCATATATTTTTAGGGATGTATCCACCACATAAGGCCGCAAGCGATCGGCATAACCCATATATTCCTCAATTACTGCTTGGGGGTCTAGGGGTGGTAGATTGTAAAGTTTTTCTAAAATAACGTTTTTATAATTAATCGTCCATGCTAATTTCTCCCGTAGGGCTTCCGGGTTAATCAAGTCTAACACCCTAATCCCTGTGCGCTCGGACTTATCCGCATAGGTGGGGCCAATCCCTCTCCCTGTCGTACCGATTTTATAACTTCCTCGCCGCTCCTCTGCTGCCTGGTCAATTAACCGATGATAAGGCATTGTTACATGGGCTGTTTCTGATATTAACAGATTGGCTGTAGAAATATTTAATTTCTCCAGTTTATCCAATTCTGCGATCAACACCTGTGGATCTATCACCGTTCCACACCCAATAATACATTCTGTATTGGGATACAAAATACCAGAGGGGATTAAGTGCAGCTTTAAAGTCTGACCTTCCACCACTATTGTATGTCCAGCGTTCACTCCCCCTTGGTAACGTACTACCACATCTGCGGAGCGGCTGAGTAAGTCTGTGATTTTACCTTTTCCTTCGTCGCCCCATTGGGCACCTATGACAATTACGTTAGCCAAGAGATTATATTATCAGATTATAGTTTGCACAAATTATAATTAATAACACATTGGGTGAATTTTGTCAAGAGTCAATCCTCTGTTACCTTCTAGAAGATATCCCTAAATTTGACATCCAGGGAAAGTATGACAGCTTAGAGGTTGTTTGATAGGTTTTCAACAGGTAATTTTTATCTTAGGGAACAGGGAACAGGGAACAGGGAACAGGGAATGGGGGATAGGGAATAGGGAATGGGGAATGGGGAATGGGGAATGGGGAACGCACAAAAAACAATAAAATCCAGTTCCCTCCCCTTACAAGGGGAGGGTTAGGGTGGGGTAAAACAATAGTTGATACACTAATCATACCTTTTAAAACATCCTCTTAGAGGTTGTTTGATAGGTTTTCAACAGGTAATTTTTATCTTAGGGAACACCGGAACACCGGAACACCGGAATAGGGAATAGGGAATCGGAGGGAAGAAACCCTATGAGACAAGCAATCAAAAACTAGGAGGGAAGCTTAACTTGAGGTTACAGGGCGGGTAACAAAGAGATAACTATAACAGCAATCAAACCAAATAAAGCACCTAAAATGAACCAAACTGTTTGATCTCGCCGTTTGCTTTCGGCAATTTTGGCAGAAAGAAAACCCATTGCAATCGCAATCACTAAAACAATAATTATATTTTCCATTGTTCACACTCCTCACATTTTTATGTTCATTGGTTATAGGTGACCAGACAAACACACCAAACATCAGTAACTAAATAACTTCACGCCCAAGATGCAGTGTTACTCAGTCACATGGTTCAACCACTGGATTTATATTGAAGTTTTTTGTCTAAGATACTTCAAACAGTATCACACTTTCATCAAATAAAAAAATAATATTAGTAATAATCTTTACAAAGCACCAAAGACTTATCCTAAAAGGCTTTTAGCCCTAAGTTAGGAATTTGGTAATATTTGTTGTTAATAGACACATATTAACTAAATCTTTTAAAATACTGATATTGGCTACACACAGTTTCTACTGTCCCCAGAGAGTGGGAATAGTTGCTCATAGTCTAAGCATCCGCTAAATTTGACTGACCTACAGGAATTACCAGGAACAATAACCGCGTATGTATGAGTTGAGGCGGTAAATTTCCATGCTGTATTAATTGGATAAGGGTTCTTCCAGCCATATGTATAATCTAGGAATGAATTACACATAGGTTTAGTGCATAGGTATTAGACAAATAAAAAAAAGGAATTTAACCGCAGTTTGACAATAACACTAAGTGTTAACTGCAACAGATAAATTACCGTCAGCGATCGCATATCAACATCAAATTTTATTTAATTATCAGGAAAATGCCATGAGCTTTGAAAATGTTAGCCCTCAAATGGAAAGAAGATTTCAAATCTTAGATGAAATGGTAGAAAAAGGGTATATAGAACCCGTTAAACCTTTACAATCTTGGTTACCTACACTGTGTTTTTCTCCGCCAAAAACTACTAAATTTCCTGATGCGCCTCTGGAACTCAAGGAAGAATTTGATCGAATGTTTTCTTGGTATGCCTTCTTTTTTGCAATATGTGCCTTTCTTCAAACTAAGTTAGAAATAGATTACTTAAAATTTATAACGATAACTATCGTAATCGCTGCTTTCCTACCAGCATCTATAATTGATTCAATCTTGGGGCTAGCAATCAATATATTTATGGGGAAAGTGTTTATTTTTAGTCGTTATTATCAATACAAAAATTATGGGAGATGTCCTAGTAACAGGAGTATATTTTCCACTATTTGTTTATCGTTGATTTATCTTTTCGGAATGACTCTATTTATAGCTGTTGTTCAGGTGATTCTTTACCCTGTTCCCTAATTCTAATTTCACAGATGGTAATTGTGGTGGTAACCTATGCGATCGCTCTTAGAGGATGTTTGTCAAGTCATGATTAGTGTATCAACTATTGCTTGACCCCACCCTAACCCTCCCCTTGTAAGGGGAGGGGACTGGATTTGATTGTTTTTTATGCGGTCGGTGAGCGAAGTCGAACCGTGTTCACCAATCCCTGTTCCCTGTTCCCTGTTCCCTAAGATAAAAATTACCTGTTGAAAACTTATCAAACATCCTCTTAGCTGACTAATTAGGGCGATCGCCCTCACAGATGGTAATTCTGGGGGGTAGGCTTTCTTTTTTTGGAGCTTTTGTTACAATTAGTAAAATTCATATTTACAAAAAAGCTCTTATGGCCTTATATGCTGAATTACATAGACACCTGGGCGGTTCGGTTGTTCCCCGTGTCTTATGGCGGTACTTTGAGCGCCATGGTCAAGATTCCATTGCTCAGTTTGCTGAGTATGGGGAATTTGAAGAATTTTACACCCGTCCCCGGAACACCTTAGATGAATATCTAGAATTACACACCTTAGTAGAAAGTGTGCAAACAGTAGAAACCTTACCCTACTTTATTTATCGCCTACTGCGGGGGGCTTATGTATTTGAGAATTTAGCTTATTTAGAACTGCGCTATACCCCATATTTACGTACACCAGAACACCTCAGCCAAACCGCCAGAATTGATAAAATGGCGGAAATTGTGGAAGTGGTGGGAAAAGCCAGCCATTTACCAGAATATCCTATTGTCACTAGCCAAATCCTCTGTATGCACACCCGCTTACCCTATGAGGTGAATCAGGCAATTGTTGACCTAGCAGTGCAAAATAAACAATATGTTTGTGCTATCGATGTGGCTGGGGGCGATCGCTACTATCATGAACGCATGGCAGAATGGGTGAGTTTATATGATTATGGGCGATCGCAGGGGTTAAACACCACCGGACACCTTTACGAAACTAGAGACGGTTGTCACCCCGAACTACTACCCTACCTCATGCGCATAGGTCACGGTATCCAAATCCCCCTATTGTTTCCCGAACTATTAAAGGAGATAGCTCAACGGGGACAGTGTTTAGAAGTATGTCCCACAACTTACCTCAAAACTGGGACATTAGAAGATATACGTCAACTCAAATTAGTTTTTGACCGTTGCTTTGCTGCGGGGGTAGATATCGCCATCTGTACAGATAACGCCGGGTTGCATAATATGCGCTTACCCTTTGAGTATGAAAACTTGCTAACATATGATATAATTAACTTTGAGCAGTTGCAAACCTGCCAAAATGCGGCTTTCCGCCATGCTTTTGCTTGGCCCTACAATCACCCGCCCACATTGTTACTGGATAAAGTATTAAAACCCTCTCAAAATAGGGTGGGGTTGACTTCCCCAGCCAAGGTTTAAACTAGTAGAGATGACATGGGAGAAACGAGGAAATACGCAGAGATTTAGACGAATATCAAAACTCCAAATCAATCTCAAATCAATCTCAAATCAATCTTAAGCAGCTATCCCCTCTATAGCGCCTCCTACGGTTATCCAAGCTGATAAACCGCCATGAATATGAATCACATTAGTAAACCCAGCTGCGCGCAGTAATTGTACTGCATAGCCAGCCTGGGTATCTTCATTGCCATAGATATAAATATGGCGATCCTTGTGCAGTGTAGATTTAGCCCGTTCTACTAGTTCATTTAAGGGAATGGGGATTGCACCGGTGATGCGACTTTGATTGTAAGTGTGGCGATCGCGCACATCTATGATAGTAAACCCTGGTTGTCCCCATTCTAAACGAAACTTCAGATCATGAACCTCACTGGATAAGTCACTGTTCATAAGCATTTCTCGCTCTGTTGTCTCACCAGCAATCTACCAAGAATATTCAGAAAACCTGAGTTTCTTTACAATGAATCAAAAATTCTGTAGAACTGTGAAGAAAAATGCCTATTCTATCGAAAATATAGTGGAAGGGTGAGAACCCTTCCGCTTCAGCGAGGGTGAGGTAAATAATCAAAACTTTGTCCCCATCCCTACAGGGAGATTGATTCAAAGATTAAAGGAATTGGCTAATGAATATGGAATTATTGTGACATTAACGGAAGAAGCGTATACATCAAAAGCGTCTTACCTGGATGACGATAGCCTCTACACGCATGGTGAAAAACCCGCAGGATGGAAACCGTCAGGTAAAAGGGTCAAGCGTGGATTATACCAATCTGCTAAAGGATTATTAATCTCCGCAGATGCTCAAGCTGCAGCAAATATTTTAAGAAAAGTAACCACACAGCTAGGTTTATGTTTAGCCGAGGTGGGTAGGGCATCTTTGACTGTGCCACAACGATATGACTTGTTTATTAGGTTAAATAAATCATATCGTAAACGTTGCGTAGCGTGTCTTCAGACCGCGTAGCGACATCAGTTTAGAATCCCTTGTGTTTCAACCAAGGGAGAAGTCAAACAGTGGTCACGTCTTGGTTTAAACTGTAACTTATGGTATCTACTATTCAAACCCTATCAACAGAAATTGTATCTCTAATTACTGCCGGAGAAGTGATCGACTCCCTAGGCGCAGTGGTGCGGGAACTGGTAGAAAATTCCCTAGACGCCGGCGCAACTAGGATTATAATTTGCCTATGGCCGGAGCAGTGGCGGGTACGGGTCGCAGATAACGGTTGCGGAATGGACGCAGATGATTTGCAACAAGCCGCCCTACCACACAGTACCAGTAAAATTCGCTCCCCGGAGGATTTATGGAAAATCAACAGTTTGGGGTTTAGGGGTGAAGCCTTACACAGTTTAACCTCTGTAGCAGATTTAGAAATTTTCAGCCGTCCACCGGGAGCAAATATCGGTTGGCGAGCTATTTATGGTCATGATGGTCAACCTGTAAAATTAGCAGCCACGGCCATCGCCCCTGGTACAGTGGTCACCGTGTCTGAACTGTTTGGTAATTGTGTCTTGCGTCGGGAGAGTTTACCTATACCCGCCCAGCAAACTAGAGCAGTACAACGAGTAATTCAACAAATCGCCCTGTGTCATCCCCATGTAACTTGGCAAGTTTGGCACAATGACCGCCAATGGTTTACTATTTCTCCCGCAGCTACCACAGGGAAACTATTACCGCAAATTCTCCCCCAAGTACAACATAGTGACCTACAAGAGCTAAAAATAGAATTATCTGACTTTGCCAACTCTGCATTAGCTGTAGTAGTAGGTTTACCAGATAGATGTCACCGCCATCGTCCCGATTGGGTGCGGGTGGGAATTAACCGGCGCATGGTTAACTCCCCAGAGTTAGAGCAAAGCATTTTATCCGCATTTCAGAAAACATTACCACGCGATCGCTATCCTGTTTGTCTGTTAAATCTCACCGTTTCCCCAGAACAAATTAACTGGAATCGTCACCCGGCGAAACATGAAATATACTTGCATAATATCCCTTATTGGCAAGAACAAATTACCCAGGGAATTGACCAAGCCCTGCGCATCAGTTCCGCTCAGATGTCAGAGTCTTATCATAATACACGGGTCAGTCAATTACTCAAAGCTGCAGAAGCCAAAGGCGGTTACAACGTTAACGCCCCAACTACCGATAAAGACCATAATACACCGATCCCTTTAAAAGCGATCGCCCAGTTGAATAATACCTATATTGTTGTCGAACATCCCCATGGTATGTGGTTAGTAGAACAACACATCGCCCATGAGCGTGTGTTATATGAGCAAATCTGCGATCGCTGGGAACTAGTACCCATTGAACCCGCCATCATTATGTATCAACTCTCCGCCGCCCAAGTATCACAACTACAAACTATTGGTATAGATATAGAACCCTTTGGCGACCAAATTTGGGCAATTCGCAGCATACCCGCACTGTTACAACACCGAGAAGACCGCACCGAAGCAGTTTTAGAATTAAGTTGGGGGGGTGACCTCAAAACAGCCCAAGTAGCAGTCGCCTGTCGCACTGCTATTCGCAATGGTACACCCATGAGTTTAGAGCAAATGCAAGGATTACTAGACCAATGGCAACAAACCCGTAACCCCCGCACCTGTCCCCACGGTCGCCCAATTTATTTATCTTTAGATGAACCTGCTTTAGCTCGGTTTTTCCGCCGTAGTTGGGTAATTGGTAAAAGTCATGGGATTTAATTAGTGTATCAACTATTGTTTGACCCCACCCTAACCCTCCCCTTGTAAGGGGAGGGAACTGGATTTGATTGTTTTTTATGCGGTCGGTGAGCGAAGTCGAACCGTGTTCACCAATCCCTGTTCCCTGTTCCCTGTTCCCTAAGATAAAAATTACCTGTTGAAAACTTATCAAACATCCTCTTAGCTGACTAATTAGGGCGATCGCCCTCACAGATGGTAATTCTGGGGGGTAGGCTTTCTTTTTTTGGAGCTTTTGTTACAATTAGTAAAATTCATATTTACAAAAAAGCTCTTATGGCCTTATATGCTGAATTACATAGACACCTGGGCGGTTCGGTTGTTCCCCGTGTCTTATGGCGGTACTTTGAGCGCCATGGTCAAGATTCCATTGCTCAGTTTGCTGAGTATGGGGAATTTGAAGAATTTTACACCCGTCCCCGGAACACCTTAGATGAATATCTAGAATTACACACCTTAGTAGAAAGTGTGCAAACAGTAGAAACCTTACCCTACTTTATTTATCGCCTACTGCGGGGGGCTTATGTATTTGAGAATTTAGCTTATTTAGAACTGCGCTATACCCCATATTTACGTACACCAGAACACCTCAGCCAAACCGCCAGAATTGATAAAATGGCGGAAATTGTGGAAGTGGTGGGAAAAGCCAGCCATTTACCAGAATATCCTATTGTCACTAGCCAAATCCTCTGTATGCACACCCGCTTACCCTATGAGGTGAATCAGGCAATTGTTGACCTAGCAGTGCAAAATAAACAATATGTTTGTGCTATCGATGTGGCTGGGGGCGATCGCTACTATCATGAACGCATGGCAGAATGGGTGAGTTTATATGATTATGGGCGATCGCAGGGGTTAAACACCACCGGACACCTTTACGAAACTAGAGACGGTTGTCACCCCGAACTACTACCCTACCTCATGCGCATAGGTCACGGTATCCAAATCCCCCTATTGTTTCCCGAACTATTAAAGGAGATAGCTCAACGGGGACAGTGTTTAGAAGTATGTCCCACAACTTACCTCAAAACTGGGACATTAGAAGATATACGTCAACTCAAATTAGTTTTTGACCGTTGCTTTGCTGCGGGGGTAGATATCGCCATCTGTACAGATAACGCCGGGTTGCATAATATGCGCTTACCCTTTGAGTATGAAAACTTGCTAACATATGATATAATTAACTTTGAGCAGTTGCAAACCTGCCAAAATGCGGCTTTCCGCCATGCTTTTGCTTGGCCCTACAATCACCCGCCCACATTGTTACTGGATAAAGTATTAAAACCCTCTCAAAATAGGGTGGGGTTGACTTCCCCAGCCAAGGTTTAAACTAGTAGAGATGACATGGGAGAAACGAGGAAATACGCAGAGATTTAGACGAATATCAAAACTCCAAATCAATCTCAAATCAATCTCAAATCAATCTTAAGCAGCTATCCCCTCTATAGCGCCTCCTACGGTTATCCAAGCTGATAAACCGCCATGAATATGAATCACATTAGTAAACCCAGCTGCGCGCAGTAATTGTACTGCATAGCCAGCCTGGGTATCTTCATTGCCATAGATATAAATATGGCGATCCTTGTGCAGTGTAGATTTAGCCCGTTCTACTAGTTCATTTAAGGGAATGGGGATTGCACCGGTGATGCGACTTTGATTGTAAGTGTGGCGATCGCGCACATCTATGATAGTAAACCCTGGTTGTCCCCATTCTAAACGAAACTTCAGATCATGAACCTCACTGGATAAGTCACTGTTCATAAGCATTTCTCGCTCTGTTGTCTCACCAGCAATCTACCAAGAATATTCAGAAAACCTGAGTTTCTTTACAATGAATCAAAAATTCTGTAGAACTGTGAAGAAAAATGCCTATTCTATCGAAAATATAGTGGAAGGGTGAGAACCCTTCCGCTTCAGCGAGGGTGAGGTAAATAATCAAAACTTTGTCCCCATCCCTACAGGGAGATTGATTCAAAGATTAAAGGAATTGGCTAATGAATATGGAATTATTGTGACATTAACGGAAGAAGCGTATACATCAAAAGCGTCTTACCTGGATGACGATAGCCTCTACACGCATGGTGAAAAACCCGCAGGATGGAAACCGTCAGGTAAAAGGGTCAAGCGTGGATTATACCAATCTGCTAAAGGATTATTAATCTCCGCAGATGCTCAAGCTGCAGCAAATATTTTAAGAAAAGTAACCACACAGCTAGGTTTATGTTTAGCCGAGGTGGGTAGGGCATCTTTGACTGTGCCACAACGATATGACTTGTTTATTAGGTTAAATAAATCATATCGTAAACGTTGCGTAGCGTGTCTTCAGACCGCGTAGCGACATCAGTTTAGAATCCCTTGTGTTTCAACCAAGGGAGAAGTCAAACAGTGGTCACGTCTTGGTTTAAACTGTAACTTATGGTATCTACTATTCAAACCCTATCAACAGAAATTGTATCTCTAATTACTGCCGGAGAAGTGATCGACTCCCTAGGCGCAGTGGTGCGGGAACTGGTAGAAAATTCCCTAGACGCCGGCGCAACTAGGATTATAATTTGCCTATGGCCGGAGCAGTGGCGGGTACGGGTCGCAGATAACGGTTGCGGAATGGACGCAGATGATTTGCAACAAGCCGCCCTACCACACAGTACCAGTAAAATTCGCTCCCCGGAGGATTTATGGAAAATCAACAGTTTGGGGTTTAGGGGTGAAGCCTTACACAGTTTAACCTCTGTAGCAGATTTAGAAATTTTCAGCCGTCCACCGGGAGCAAATATCGGTTGGCGAGCTATTTATGGTCATGATGGTCAACCTGTAAAATTAGCAGCCACGGCCATCGCCCCTGGTACAGTGGTCACCGTGTCTGAACTGTTTGGTAATTGTGTCTTGCGTCGGGAGAGTTTACCTATACCCGCCCAGCAAACTAGAGCAGTACAACGAGTAATTCAACAAATCGCCCTGTGTCATCCCCATGTAACTTGGCAAGTTTGGCACAATGACCGCCAATGGTTTACTATTTCTCCCGCAGCTACCACAGGGAAACTATTACCGCAAATTCTCCCCCAAGTACAACATAGTGACCTACAAGAGCTAAAAATAGAATTATCTGACTTTGCCAACTCTGCATTAGCTGTAGTAGTAGGTTTACCAGATAGATGTCACCGCCATCGTCCCGATTGGGTGCGGGTGGGAATTAACCGGCGCATGGTTAACTCCCCAGAGTTAGAGCAAAGCATTTTATCCGCATTTCAGAAAACATTACCACGCGATCGCTATCCTGTTTGTCTGTTAAATCTCACCGTTTCCCCAGAACAAATTAACTGGAATCGTCACCCGGCGAAACATGAAATATACTTGCATAATATCCCTTATTGGCAAGAACAAATTACCCAGGGAATTGACCAAGCCCTGCGCATCAGTTCCGCTCAGATGTCAGAGTCTTATCATAATACACGGGTCAGTCAATTACTCAAAGCTGCAGAAGCCAAAGGCGGTTACAACGTTAACGCCCCAACTACCGATAAAGACCATAATACACCGATCCCTTTAAAAGCGATCGCCCAGTTGAATAATACCTATATTGTTGTCGAACATCCCCATGGTATGTGGTTAGTAGAACAACACATCGCCCATGAGCGTGTGTTATATGAGCAAATCTGCGATCGCTGGGAACTAGTACCCATTGAACCCGCCATCATTATGTATCAACTCTCCGCCGCCCAAGTATCACAACTACAAACTATTGGTATAGATATAGAACCCTTTGGCGACCAAATTTGGGCAATTCGCAGCATACCCGCACTGTTACAACACCGAGAAGACCGCACCGAAGCAGTTTTAGAATTAAGTTGGGGGGGTGACCTCAAAACAGCCCAAGTAGCAGTCGCCTGTCGCACTGCTATTCGCAATGGTACACCCATGAGTTTAGAGCAAATGCAAGGATTACTAGACCAATGGCAACAAACCCGTAACCCCCGCACCTGTCCCCACGGTCGCCCAATTTATTTATCTTTAGATGAACCTGCTTTAGCTCGGTTTTTCCGCCGTAGTTGGGTAATTGGTAAAAGTCATGGGATTTAATTAGTGTATCAACTATTGTTTGACCCCACCCTAACCCTCCCCTTGTAAGGGGAGGGAACTGGATTTTATTGTTTTTTGTGCGTTCCCCAATCCTTCCCTGTTCGGTGTTCCCTGTTCGGTGTTCCCTAAGAGGATGTTTTAAAAATTACCTGTTTAATTCTTTCCAAATAACCTCTAAGGGATTTAACTATCTATCAACAAGGTTCTTGATATCTTGGGCGGTTAATTTAGTCTTGGTTCCTCGCAACATCAGTTCACCATTGACCAACTCAATACTGTCTACACTCAACCCCGCCTCCGACACCGCTAAGTTCACTTGCTGGTTAATTGCCGATTTACTTAGCCCTGTTAACCTGGTAATCTCTGCTAAAGATAGGCTCACACTCCCCAGGTTAACTTGAGTATTATCACTGAGGAATATTCGCCCATTTTGGACTGTTGGGCTACCATTCACACTGATATAAATAGGGCGATCGCCCACCATGGGTAATAACTGTAGCACCATGTGCCGCGCCCGGTCTGGTAACTGGGATGGTTGAACTACCATTCCTCCGCTTACCTGTTCTCCTTTAATACTCGCTTTAATACCTTTGGTGGCCTGTAATACTTGCGCAGTTTTCGGGGTTTGGGCTAGTCTTTGAGTCATTAACGCAGTTAATTCTGTTTCATTCAGGGAAATATTCACCTGGTTATTTTCCCCGTGGCTTACCCCCTTCCCTGTGTCCAGTTTCACTTTTAGCAAATTTGGCTCACCCTCCTGGAGACTCACCGACTCACCACTGTTGTGATTGTACCAGTGCGGCAGGTAGGTGATTTTATTCCAAGCGTAGGCCGTCCCTGTAGCAAGTATACCATTGAGGAAGAGAAATACTAAAATTAAATTGTTTTTCTTACCCATAGTTGATTTTTCTGAGCAGTAAATTTTTACATAGCAAGACAGGAGGGTTAGAGGGGATGACAAAACTGCAAAACCACCCCTATTCAGGATTTTACCCGGGAATTTTAATTTTTTATATACGCCCCCTATTCAGCATATAACTTATTTAAAGACTTTGTTTACACAAAATAACTATTTTAAATGATGTATCAAATATCGTTTTACCCCCATCTCCCCCACTCCCCTCGATCGCAACTATCACCAAATAGGATACACTTATTTTTATCAGTATAAGGCCATAAATGTGGGAGTAGTATATATAGGCGATCGCGCTGCGGGGAAGACACATTTAGCTTTGGAGCTATCCAACCCCAAAACTGAATATGTCAAAGTCACCAGTCAGGATTATCAAAGTTTGCAAGGGATTTTAATGGATGAACAAGGAGGAACCAGACCCACAGACCTACAGCAACCCATATACAACCGCCCCCTAGATGTGGAAGTCAGATTACCAACTGGTAGTAAATCAGTCTCAGTAGACTGGATAGATACGCCAGGAGAGGTATGGCGAAAAAGTTGGCAATGTGATAATCAAATGGAATGGCAGAAAATTTTACACACAATGAGTGAAAGTGAGGGAATTTTTCTGATTCTGCCACCACATCGGGGAATGACCTTCAACACGGGGGTAAATGCAGATGAATTTATGACTCAAGAGCAGTGGTGTCATCGCTTTGACCGCTGGGTAGACTTCTTTCGCTATGAATGTCCTAAACTCAGACATTTAGTGATTTGCTTAAATAAAGCCGACTTATTTTGTAATTTGCCACAAGAAGCCAAAAAACTCAGCTATAGCCCTAACGGCACCCAAATGAATTGGCAACAACGCCATATACACGTTGTCCAGCGGTATTTCCGACCTATTCAAAGCCAACTCCAGCAGATTAATCAAAGTCTAGAGCGGGTGTCAGTCCGCTGCTTTATTACCTCCATCCATAATCGGTCAGTCCTAGAACTACCGTGGATTTATATGGGTAGTTTTTTAGCTAAATAGTAGAAGTATCAATATGGGAAACATTCGGGTAATTGGCCCTAAAGGGTCAGGGAAAACTACTTATCTGGCGGCCTTAGCTTACCAACCATTAAGGGCCCTCAAAGAATATCAAAACTTGAAGGTGCAAGCGGTCAATGACGACACCAGAAACTTAGCAGATAAAGCAGAAAATATTATTAGTCAAGGCGCATCCGTTGAGCCTACAAGTTCTGAAGTCACAAATATCTATGATTTACCCTCCTATTCATTCAATATAGAACTTAAACGCCGGTTTCAGAAACAACAAGAACAGATAAATTTAGTCGCTCGGGACTACCCCGGAGAAATTTTTGAGGATTTAGAGTTTGGCTCATCCAACCCTTTACATCAAGAATTTATTGAGGAATGTTTAACCCCGGATGTTAACGGCTGTTTAATCTTACTCACCCATTGGCAATCGGGAACCGATGGCTCTTACAGTCGGATTGTACAACGGTTTATTGAATTAATGGATAAATACGAACGGACTAGTAATTTACGGTTAGCAATAGCCATGAGTAAATGTGAACGGGGGGAACTATGGCCCGGTCGTCTTGACCCCCACACCGATTTATTTAACGTGCATTTACCCAGAACCACACATATATTACAACAGAATATCCCCGCCCAAAATCTCGGCTTTTATGCCATATCTACCTTTGGGGTGTTAGGACGTAAAGACCCCCGACCCAATCGCACCCAAGAATGGGGAACCGACGGTAAACTGGCTGTTTTAAGAGATGCTCAAAAATGGCGACCTTATAACCTAGTGGCCCCTCTCTATTGGTTAAGTACAGGGAGGAAATTAGGGAATGATGCGTAATTGGTTTGCTAAAGCTAACTCAGAACCCCAACAAAGTAACGCCGTGATTCGGGTCATAGGCGATCGCGGTTCCGGTAAAACCGGATATATGGCATCATTAGCAAGATGGCCCAATGCAGACCCCACAAGCCCAGTACAAACGGTGACCGCCATTGGGGAGTCTGGGGAAGAACTGATCAGTCAAGCCCAAAACATTCTCGAACAAGGCTTAGAACTAGAAGCTACCACATTAACAGGTGATGCAGCCCAGCTACCAGACTACACCCTGAGTATTACCCTCAAAAAGCAATTTTCCCGCCGCTACCCCCAGATGAGCGGTTCTAACCTAGTAACTCTCAACATCAGTTGTAAAGACTATGCGGGAGAGTTTTTTAGTGACCTGCTCCAGCGCAGCGGCGACCCCCTACTAGAACAGTATTTAGAAGACTGTTCCCAAGCTACGGGGATTATATTTTTAGTCGATGGTAATAGCCGCGCCAAAGATGGTGAATATGCCAACGGGTTAGATAAATTTTTAACTTCCCTAGACCGCACAGATATCAACATAAGCACCAGGAGCATAGCCCTAGTTTTAAACAAATGTGAACAGTCGGAACTGTGGGTAAACCGCCATAAACCAGGATTTTTAGCCCAAGCCCGGTTTCCCCAAATCTGCCGCAAATTGAAAACCTGGGAACAACTAGGAAGCGGTAAAGTAGACTACTTCACCGCCTCCGCCTTTGGGATGTTGGGGAGTAGATATCCTGAACCTAATGTACAAGTTTTAAAACGTGGTCGGGATGGGGTGACCGCAGTGATTAAAAATCCCAAACTGTGGCGACCCTTTGGTTTAGTGGCTCCCATTTATTGGTTGTGTACAGGTGACAGACATCAAGAATTAGATAAAGGGTGAAATTATGATTCCAATTCACGAATTTAGCACCGGTATTCAAGTAGAAAGAACCCCTAACGGTGGTTGGGTATCCCTAGGGTTTCTGGGTAAATATATCAACGCCACCCTAAACCCCATTCCCTACTCTGTAGAGCGTTCCATTGCTAACCAAGAATTTGCCCTCGCCGAAGGAGCTTCTACGGAGCAACCCGCCATCATTGGGCGAGTAGTGGGGACAGGGGAAGACCCTTGGGCGGTCATAGCTGTAGTTACACGAGCTAGGGATGAAAAAGGGCGCAGTTTATCTGTATATCGTTATTTCTTGACTCCCGGAGCCAATCACCTGCGCTATCTCCTAGCTTGGTGGGAAAGTCAGGGAAAACCCACATTTAACCCCCTTGATAGTAAATATATAGGGCAATATGCATATTTTGACCCAGACTCGGTTCATCCACCTGACCTAGACCCCACGGCTAACTATATAGAACTAGTACCGACAAAGCCCACGTTATTAGAAGCACATCAGTATAATTTAACAACGATCCACACCCTAGCCATTAAGAAACATAATCTGGATAAAACTCAACCCATTTCCTGGGCTTTTAACGTAGAAGCACTGGAAAAACCCCACAGCTTTCAGATTATCCAACCCGCTTCCCCACAAGCTTATGAGAATTTAGAAAGACAGATTAGTAAACTTCCCCGGTCATTACCAACAGTATTTATAGACGAAGCGGCGCTGAAGTCAGCTATTCGCGCTTTAATTAACAGTTCCCAAGTCAAACCCGATGCGGTGCAAGTTATTGTCAAGGAACTTGATAATCAACAAATTACCCCCCAATATTGGGCGGCTTTATTTGATGCTCAGGGCGCAACCGCAGCCATTACTCAAAAAAACTATAGCCTTCCCTTAGTCCGACTGATGACTCTGCGCGCCATAGTCATCCCTGAGACTTTACCAGAGTTTCTCAAATGGTTAAATGTCCAGTCTGGTAAACAACCCAGTGAGGCGGAAAGTACCTCTTTGCAGTTTCAAGTTGCTATCCGTCAGTATTTCCCCACAGAGAAATTAAATACAGGTGTTAAGGACAGGTTAACAGCGGGAATTAAATTACTTATTCCGGAGTTACTCAAAGAGAAAATTTCCCCAGAGTCCATACATTGGTTATTTATTAAAGATAGGGTGTGGGATGTTTGTCGTAGTCAGGTTCTTCATGATGTTGCCGATGATTTAGAATTAATTAGTCAAAAATCAAATTTTGATCAATCAAAATTTGAGGGGTTGAATTTTCCCCAGGAGATGTGGCAAGAGTTAATTAGTTCTTTACATTCTCGTTCAGACTATTACTACAAAGTACCTACTTACAAACCTCTGGCAAAATTATTTGAGTTACTGAAAGAATATGAATTATCTGCCTACTTTTATCAGGTAAGTAATGGTCAAGTTCCTGTTAATGTCTTTTCAGAAGTTAAGAAAGACTATCCCGGAAAAAAACTAAGTTTATTGGGTATAAGAATTTATAAGAAAAAAAATATTCTTGAAAAATCAGTAGATTCAGCAAATGGTTTGATAAGCGATCGTCTTGAATTGGTTATCGGTTTGTGTGCTGTAACCGTGATTATCCTATTGGGTTATACATTATTAATTTATCCAAATTTTACAAGAATCACATCGTCTCGAAGTCAGGATAATAACAACCCACCCGATCAAACGGTTACTACAGAAGTACAAACTACACCGCCCGATAATACAACACCACCAACACCTTTACCAGAACACATTACAATAGCCCTTAAAGATGCCAAATTTAATAGAACAATGACGGCGTTAAATAATCTCATGAGTGAATTAAACATATCTGACGAGGAGGAAAAAAACCGGGTATTACGACAGGCTCTTTTGTTACCCTCTGATTGGAATTTCTCAGATATAGACCCTGAAGGAAATACCACAAAACCAGCAACTAAAATTCAATTAGTCAAAGCTATATATGAGTATCAAGAAAAAAATCAAGGACTAACAGCCGATGGCATTATAGATAATGGGCGCGCAACATATAACCAATTAAAACCAGCAATAGAAAAACAATTAAATACAACAAATCAACCCAACGGCTAATGATTCCAATTCACGAATTTAGCACCGGAATTAAAGTGGAAAAAACCCCTAATGGTGGTTGGGTATCCCTTGTATTCCTTCGACTACACTCAGGGAACTGATCTCGGTGGTTGAGGGAAGTTGAAACCACGATCGCCCCTAAAACCTAGGATTGGGCAAAATTAACCCTAATGCGATCGCCTCACTAATTTAGAAAAGGGCGGGTAAGATGCCCACCCCACAAGATTTATAATCTTAATGTGTGTACTTTATTTACTTTAAAAATGGTGGAAATACAAATACATAATAAC
>NZ_CP063311.1:1507390-2164338 GCF_015245355.1 Anabaenopsis elenkinii CCIBt3563
AAGATGCCCACCCCACAAGATTTATAATCTTAATGTGTGTACTTTATTTACTTTAAAAATGGTGGAAATACAAATACATAATAACTAGGAGTTACGCATTGACAGAATAACAAAATAGTGCATTGATAAATATAGGTCGTCTACTTGCTAGGTATCAGACAATTAGAAAAATCACGAAACCATCCACAGCGCAATGCAATCTAGACCTATACACCTTATTTTTACTGTCAGAGCCAAAGTTTGGGGGGTGCAGTAGGTTAGCAGAGATATTAGGAGACGTTTCACATGATAGTGTGAATCGCTTTTTACTGAGAGAGCGATATGAACCGAAAGATTTATTCAACATTATAGAAAAAGTTATTAACTTGGTAGGAGGAATACTAAGTGTAGATGATACAGTGATAGAAAAGATTTACAGCGACCCCAAAAATGCTGAATTAATCGGTTATTTTTGGTCAGGTAAAGCCCATAAAACAATCATTGGCTTAAATTTAATCACTCTATATTACAGTGATATTCATGGTAATTCAGTGCCAATAAATTACAGAATATATCATAAAAAGGAGGGAAAAACAAAGAACGATTATTTTAGAGAAATGGTAAGTGAAATAATAAGCTGGGGAGTCAAACCCAGAATTGTAACAGGTGATAGTTGGTATTCAGGAGTAGAAAATTTGAAATTTCTAAAAAACCAGAAATTGGGTTTTCTCTTCGGAATTGAAAAAAATAGAACTGTTTCAAATGAGCCACACAAGTATTGTCAAGTAAGCACTCTGGCTATTCCCGAAGAAGGATTAAGGACTCATCTGAAAGAATTTGGATTTATAAATTTGTTTAGGAAAGACTTTAAAAAAGAAGACTCTAGACACTATATTTTGTATCTTCCAGATGAGGAAAGAATCGAGGATATAACTAGAAATGAATTTATGACAATTCATGATACTCATTGGGGAATTGAAACCTTTCATCGAGCCATAAAACAAGTATGTGGAATTTGTCGGTTCATGGTTAGAGATACTCATGCAATTAAGACTCACATCTTTTGTTCACTTCAAGCTTTTGTTAAGTTGGAGTTTATGCGCTCTGAGAAAATAATTAGCAATTGGTATGAAATACAACGGAATCTGTTTACTTTAGTTGTACGTGAGCATATTTTTGCTAATCTTAATAGCGATCGCATGATCTATGATCCATAGATCATATTTTTTGTCAATGCGTAAGTCCTAATAACCATGATTCCAATTCACGAATTTAGCACCGGAATTAAAGCAGAAAGAACCCCTAACGGTGGTTGGGTATCCCTGGGATTTACCGGTAAATATATGAACGCCACCCTAGACCCCATTCCCCTGGTTGTTAAGCAGTCCATTGCTAACCTAGAATTTGTCGTGATAATAGCGGCTTTTACCAAAGAACCCGCCATTATTGGGCGAGTAGTGGGGACAGGGGAAAACTCCTGGGGAGTGATAGCTGTAGTTACAGGAGCAAAGGATAAAAATGGCCGCACTTTATCTTTATCTTTATATCGTTATTTCTTGACTCCCGGAGCCAATCACCTGCGCTATCTCCTAGCTTGGTGGGAAAGTCAGGGAAAACCCACATTTAACCCCTTTGATAGTAAAAATATAGGTCAATATGCAGAGTTTGACCCAGCCTCGGCTCATCCATCTGACTATGACCCCACAGCCAATAATCTAGAACTAGTACCTACAAAGCCCACATTATTACAACCACAGCAGTATAACTTAACAACTATCCACACCCTAGCCATTAAGAAACATAATCTGGATAAAACTCAACCTATTTCCTGGGCGTTTAATGTAGAAGCACTGAAAAAACCCCACAGTTTTCAGATTATCCAACCTGCTTTCTTAAGAGCTTATGAGAATTTAGAAAGGGAGATTAGTAAACTACCCCAGTCACCCACAGACGCAATCCCTGACCAGATACTTGATGAGATTGACCAGATAGTTAATCAGACCCTGAAAACAGAGATTAGTCAACCACCCCCATCACCCACAGACCCAACCCCTGAGCAGGTGTCACCAAAAAAGACCCTTGATAAAGCATCGACTCAAAAAGCCGTTAAAGCCGCCATTCAAAGCTTAATCAATATCTCACAAGTCAAACCCCCAGCTGTAGAGACAATTATTGACACCTTAGAAAATCAACAACTGAATACACAAGAATGGTACAGCTTATTTGATGCCGAGGGTGCAACCACCGCCATCACTGAAAAAATCTATAGTTCTCCCTTAGCGCGACTCATGACCCTGCGCGCCATAGTCATCCCAGAAACTTTACCAGAGTTTCTAGGGTGGTTAAATATTCAGCCTGGTAAACAACCCAGTGAGGCGGAAAAGACCTCTTTACAGTTTCAAGTTGCTATCCGTGGGTATTTCCCCACAGAGAAATTAACAGCGGGAATTAAATTACTTATTCCCTACTTACTTAAAGGGGAAATTTCCCCAGAGTCCGTACACTGGTTATTTCTTAAAGATAGGGTGTGGGCTGTTTGTCGGAGTCAGTTGATTAATGATGTGCGCTATGACTTGGAATTAATTTATCAACAATCTAAAGCTTATAGACAAAACTTTAATAATTTAAAGTTTCCCCTGGAGATGTGGCAAGAGTTAATTCCCCTTGTTGGTAATCTTCCTCAGTTATATTATATCAAGGAATATTGGAGTTTAGCCCAATTATTTTACCTATTAAAAGATTATCAATTATGTATATACTTTTATCAAATCAGTCAGGGAGATGTTGATAAAAAATTATTTTACCAAGCTTTTCCTAATGTGGGAACTGCAGAAACTAGCGCGAATTTTTTAGGTTTAACAATTACAAGAGAAATTACTTTAAGTGAGAATATCAAACTTATCAGGTTTAAAGTATCAATTGCAGCAGTTTTTAGTTTATTAGTTTTATCTGGGTTTGGCGGTTATTATCTAGCGGGTGGGTTTTCATCATGGCGAGAAGACATCAAAACCCTAGAAAATGAAACTAAAAATATTGCGGAAACTAAACAAGAGATTAATAAAATTGTTGACAACCTCACCAGACAATACCCACAGGAAGAGGTAATCAAAAAACTTAGAACAGAGATGGATTTCAAGGAACTGAATTATAAACTCATTAACCCTCCAGTTAACCCACCCCATGAAACAGAGATTATTGCTAAACTTGAGTCAGCTATTAATGATATTAGATTATCTCAAAAAATATCTGCTTATCATCAAAAGCTGAACACACCCAGAAACCCTCAAAAATTTAACCTGTGGTCAAATCAACCTGATATGAGATCAACCTATAAAAGGTTAGAGAATAAGGTATCAGAAGCACTGAAAGCAGATGTAATAGAGAAGGCACTTAATCCCTCAAACTTCAAAAAAACCACAGATTCTTTAACGAGTATAATTCGTGAAATAACACCACGGTCACCATTAACTCGAAGTGTCGAGCAATTATTAATCACTCGGCTTGGGCTTACTGGAAAGATAGAAAACCTACAAAACTTCACGCAACAACAGAAGAAAGATTTAGTAGAAGCTATACATAAGTATCAAATTCAAGAAAAACTACCAGCAGATGGGATTATAGATAAAAGTGGCGAGACATATAACCGATTAAAACAAGATATAGGAAACCAATTTAGATAGTCAGAATTTCTTTCAAAAATTCTGGGATCTGGAGTGACTCGAAAAGCAATTTAGAAAAGGGCGGGCAAGATGCCCACCCCACAAGATTTATAATCTTAATGTGTGTACTTTATTTACTTTAAAAATGGTGGAAATACAAATACATAATAACCATGATTCCAATTCANGAATTTAGCACCGGAATTAAAGTAGAAAAAACCCCTAACGGTGGTTGGGTATCCCTGGGATTTACCGGTAAATATATGAACGCCACCCTAGACCCCATCCCCCTGGTTGTCAAGCAGTCCATTGCTAACCTAGAATTTGCCCTGATAATAGCGGCTTTTACCAAAGAACCCGCCATTATTGGGCGAGTAGTGGGGACAGGGGAAAACTCCTGGGGAGTGATAGCTGTAGTTACAGGAGCAAAGGATAAAAATGGCCGCACTTTATCTTTATCTTTATATCGTTATTTCTTGACTCCCGGAGCCAATCACCTGCGCTATCTCCTAGCTTGGTGGGAAAGTCAGGGAAAACCCACATTTAACCCCTTTGATAGTAAAAATATAGGTCAATATGCAGAGTTTGACCCAGCCTCGGCTCATCCATCTGACTATGACCCCACAGCCAATAATCTAGAACTAGTACCTACAAAGCCCACATTATTACAACCACAGCAGTATAACTTAACAACTGTCCACACCCTAGCCATTAGGAAATATAATCTAGATCAAACTCAACCTATTTCCTGGGCGTTTAATGTCAAAGCACTGAAAAAACCCCACAGTTTTCAGATTATCCAACCTGCTTTCTTAAGAGCTTATGAGAATTTAGAAAGGGAGATTAGTAAACCACCCCCGTCACCCACAGACGCAATCCCTGACCAGATACTTGATGAGATTGACCAGATAGTTAATCAGACGCTGAAAACAGAGATTAGTCAACCACCCCCCTCACCCACAGACGCAACCCCTGAGCAGGTATCACCAAAAAAGACTCTTGATAAAGCATCGACTCAAAAAGCCGTTAAAGCCGCCATTCAAAGCTTAATCAATATCTCACAAGTCAAACCCCCAGCTGTAGAGACAATTATTGACACCTTAGAAAATCAACAACTGAATACACAAGAATGGTACAGCTTATTTGATGCTGAGGGTGCAACCACCGCCATCACTGAAAAAATCTATAGTTCTCCCTTAGCGCGACTCATGACCCTGCGCGCCATAGTCATCCCAGAAACTTTACCAGAGTTTCTAGGGTGGTTAAATATTCAGCCTGGTAAACAACCCAGTGAGGCGGAAAAGACCTCTTTACAGTTTCAAGTTGCTATCCGTGGGTATTTCCCCACAGAGAAATTAACAGCGGGAATTAAATTACTTATTCCCTACCTGCTTAAAGAGGAAATTTCCCCAGAGTCCATACAGTGGTTATTTCTTAAAGATAGGGTGTGGGCTGTTTGTCGTAGTCAGTTTATGAATGATGTTTACTATGATTTAGGATTAATTTATCAACAATCTAAAGCTGATACAAAAAACTTTAATAATTTAAAGTTTCCCCTGGAGATTTGGCAAGAGTTAATTCCCATTGTTGGTAATCCTCATCAGTCATATTATATCAAGGAATATTCGAGATTAGCCCAATTATTTCACCTATTACCATATTATAAACTATGTGCATACTTTTATCAAGTTAGTCAGGGATATGTACCTCAAAAAATATTTGAAATAGCTTTTCCCCTAGCTGCGACTATAGAAACCTTTTTAGGTTTAGAAATTCACGGAAAAACTAGTTTAAGTGAATTTTTTATCAAAATTGTCAGGTTTAAAGTACCAATTGCAGCAGTTTTTAGTTTATTAGTTTTATCTGGGTTTGGCGGTTATTATCTAGCGGGTGGGTTTTCATCATGGCGAGAAGACATCAAAACCCTAGAAAATGAAACTAAAAATATTGCGGAAACTAAACAAGAGATTAATAAAATTGTTGACAACCTCACCAGACAATACCCACAGGAAGAGGTAATCAAAAAACTTAGAACAGAGATGGATTTCAAGGAACTGAATTATAAACTCATTAACCCTCCAGTTAACCCACCCCATGAAACAGAGATTATTGCTAAACTTGAGTCAGCTATTAATGATATTAGATTATCTCAAAAAATATCTGCTTATCATCAAAAGCTGAACACACCCAGAAACCCTCAAAAATTTAACCTGTGGTCAAATCAACCTGATATGAGATCAACCTATAAAAGGTTAGAGAATAAGGTATCAGAAGCACTGAAAGCAGATGTAATAGAGAAGGCACTTAATCCCTCAAACTTCAAAAAAACCACAGATTCTTTAACGAGTATAATTCGTGAAATAACACCACGGTCACCATTAACTCGAAGTGTCGAGCAATTATTAATCACTCGGCTTGGGCTTACTGGAAAGATAGAAAACCTACAAAACTTCACGCAACAACAGAAGAAAGATTTAGTAGAAGCTATACATAAGTATCAAATTCAAGAAAAACTACCAGCAGATGGGATTATAGATAAAAGTGGCGAGACATATAACCGATTAAAACAAGATATAGGAAACCAATTTAGATAGTCAGAATTTCTTTCAAAAATTCTGGGATCTGGAGTGACTCGAAAAGCAATTTAGAAAAGGGCGGGCAAGATGCCCACCCCACAAGATTTATAATCTTAATGTGTGTACTTTATTTACTTTAAAAATGGTGGAAATACAAATACATAATAATCATGATTCCAATTCACGAATTTAGCACCGGAATTAAAGTAGAAAGAACCCCTAATGGTGGTTGGGTATTTTTTGTATTCCTTCGACTACACTCAGGGAACTGATTTCGGTGGTTGAGGGAAGTCGAAACCGCGATCGCCCCCTTGATGTTCCCTTCGACTACGCTCAGGGAACATATTGATGTGGGTCTTTTATTGTATGATTTTATTGTATGATTTTTATGCGACCATAGGTTTGATTCGGAAGTTAGAGGTTGTATGTCCCCAAGCACCGATTTAATTGGGGGAAGAGGTTCAACGCAGGAGCAAGGGGAAGTGAAGGCAAAAGATGAAGTTGAATCCCCATCTGAATTACCCCCCTTAATTCCTGAACAGAGTTCCCTTCCTACGGTCTCAAAACTGAATTACCAGCCACAGTCTAGTGATACGAACATTGAGGCAGATAAATATTTATTTGCTCGCCTGCGACAACTCTCCCTCAAACAACGTTTAGAAATGTTGGTTGCTCATGAGCGTGGAGTGAAAAAACTGTGCCTTGTAGGAATTAAATCCCGACATCGTGGCGCCTCTGTAGAGGAAATTCGTCGTGTTTTTACCCGTGCTGTATTAGCAGAAAAATTTAGGGTTGATTTTCACCCCCAAGGTAATGATGAAAATATGTGGATTCAGGATTCAATCTCGTTGGCTGGAGAATTACACATAATTTTTGAGTCCACGAATATTCCTTACTATGTAAGTGGTGGTGTTGCATCTTCGCTGCACGGTGAACCTCGTTCCACTCGTGATCTAGATTTGGTAATTTCAGTCGAATCTGACCAAATCGATGTGTTGGTGGCGACACTTGAAGGTGCGGGATACTATTGTCCCCCAGGTGCGGTTGAGGGTTTAAAGCAAGGCAGTGAAAGAATGCTGAATATCACCCATACTGAAACTATTGCAAATGCAGACTTATATATTACTGATGTTTCACCATTTGCAGTGTCTCAGATGGCACGTCGCAGACTCATCGATTTAGAAGGCATACCTGGGTTTTGGGTGGCTTCCCCAGAAGATACAATTTTACAGAAGTTACGGTGGGGTAGGAGGAGTCAATCGGAAAAACAGTGGCGTGATGTCTTGGGGATACTGAAGTTGCAAGCAGAAACTTTGGACTACGCTTACCTTGCACAATGGTCAGAAACCTTGGATTTGATTGATGCTTTGAACCAAGCATTTACTGAAGCAGGTGTGTAATATTTAACCTGGATGTCAATAAATGCGATCGCCCCTAAAACCTAGGATTGGGTAAAATTAACCCCAATGCGATCGCCTAACCAATTTAAATCCCTGACTTCTCCAAGAAGTCGGGGATCTGGAGTGACTGGAAAAGCAATTTAGAGGATGTTTGGAAAGTATTAAACAGGTAATGTTTATATTAGGGAACAGGGAACAGGGAACACACCGAAGGATTGGGAAGGATTGGGAAGGATTGGGGAACACACCGAAACAATAAAATCCAGTCCCCTCCTATCCATTACCCGGATCTTTCTTAACATTCGTGAGAGCGATCGCTCGCAAACCCCCAAACCTTAATCCTCCGTTGATGATTCTCAATAAAATAAGGGTTTTATCAAGAATAATAAGGTACATTTTGTCAAGAGTAGGGAAATTTTCAAGCGTTGAAACCATTGCCACATAAATGTTTCAAGATTGTTAAGAAAGATGTGAGTAATGAATAGCCTTACAAGGGGAGGGTTAGGGTGGGGTAAAACAATATTTGATACACTAATCATACCTTATCAAACATCCTCTTAGAAAAGGGCGGGCAAGATGCCCACCCCACAAGATTTATAATCTTAATGTGTGTACTTTATTTACTTTAAAAATGGTGGAAATACAAATACATAATAACCATGATTCCAATTCATGAATTTAGCACCGGAATTAAAGTAGAAAAAAACCCTAACGGTGGTTGGGTATCTCTAGAATTTACCGGTAAATATATCAACGCCACCCTAGACCCCATTCCCCCGGTTATAGAGTGTTCCCTTGCTAACCAAGAATTTGCCACCACAGGAGGAGCTTCCGACGAGCAACCCGCCATTATTGGCCGAGTGGTGGGGACTGGGGAAGAGACTTGGACTGTGATGGCTGTGGTCACACAAGCAAGGGATGAAGGCGGCTACAAATTTACTTTCTATCGTTATTTTTTCACCCCCGGAGCTAATAACCTGCGCCATCTCCTAGCTTGGTGGGAAAGTCAGGGAAAACCCACATTTAACCCCTTTGATGGTAAATACATAGGGGAATGTGCATATTTTGACCCAGCTTTGGCTCGTTCATCTGACCTAGACCCCACAGCTAAGGATCTGGAACTAGTAACTACAAAACCCACATTATTGCAACCACAGCAGTATAACTTAATAACTGTTAATACCCTAGCCATTAAGAAACATAATCTAGATCAAACTCAACCCATTTCCTGGGCGTTTAATGTAGAAGCACTGGTAAAACCCCACAGTTTTCAGATCATCCAACCCGCTTCCCTAAAAGCCTGTGAGATTTTGGCAAAACAGATTATTGAAACAGCATCGACTAAAAAAGCCATTAAAGCCGCCATTCAAAGCTTAATCAATATCTCACAAGTTAAACCCCCAGCTGTAAAGACAATTATTGACACCTTAGAAAATCAACAACTGAATACACAAGAATGGTACAGCTTATTTGATGCCCAGGGTGCAACCACCGCCATTACTGAAAAAATCTATAGCTCTCCCTTAGCGCGACTCATGACCCTGCGCGCCATAGTCATCCCGGAAACTTTACCAGAGTTTCTAGGGTGGTTAAATATTCAGCCTGGTAAACAACCCAGTGAATATCACAATACTTCTTTACAGTTTCAAGGTGCGATCGGTGATTATTTTCCCCAAGAGCAACTAGCCAAGGGAATTAAATTACTTTTACCTAAGTTACTCCAAAAGCACATTTCCCCGGAGTCTATAAATTGGTTACTGGTTAAAGGTAGTGCTTGGGCTGTTTTTCGTCATCGGTTGATTAATGATGTGCGCTATGATTTGGAATTAATTCATCAACAATCAGATACTGATGCCAAACAATTTGATAATTTGAATTTCCCCCAAAAGATTTGGCAAGAGTTAATTATGTGTCGGCAATTTGTTATTGATGATTCCTACAAGTTATCTTACTACAAGCCTTTGGCGCAATTATTCGAGTTACTACAAGAATATGATTTATCTGCCTACTTCTATCAGGTCAGTGATGCTATAGTTTCTAAAAATGTATTTTTAGGGGCTTGTCCTAACCCTAGTAATGAACCATATTCACCCACTATTTTAGGTCTAACTTTTAAAAGAAAAATTAGCCCAGTAGAGACAATTACAAGATTAGTAAAGTTTAAGATCAATAATGAAATTTTATTACCTGTTTTGGTATTATTAGCATTTATTACAGTTGGTTGGTTAAGACGAGAATACGGGATGTTTTTTAATTATAACTTAGAGGATGTTTGGAAAGTATTAAACAACTCAATTAAGCGAATCTTTTGAGAGGATGTTTGATAAGTTTTCCACAGGTAATTTTTATCTTAGGGAACAGGGAACACACCGAACAGGTAACAGGGAATGAGGAATGGGTAACAGGTAACAGGTAACAGGTAACAATAGCCTTCTGAGTTTTTAAACTCACTGTAGCTGCAAGATCCCGGACTTTTCACATCATCAGATAAGTGGGAGCAAAGGGCGATCGCCGCCTATGAAGCCCTGTCAGCAAGACAACGTTTATGGGATGAGGTGATGATGGCAATTGAAGCCTTGAGTTTATTATAAAATTGCGTAAAATTAACCCCAATGCGATCGCCTTACCAATTTAGTTTCACCCCACCCTAACCCTCCCCTTATCAGGGGAGGGGACTTGATTTTGTTGCTTCCTCCGTTTCTCTGTTCCCCCAGGAAAAGACTTTCTGTTACAAACCCTAGTGATGACAGGGTAAAAAACCTATTTTGGGTTAATCCCATACTAGGTTTTAAAATCTGAGGAAATCTTGATTTCAAGACTTGAAATTAAGTAAACCGTTGCAGAAAGCAAATTAAATTCATGTGTCTAAATCAGTTTTTACCCAAAGGTATAATCGATTTCGCCAGTTACTGATCAAAGCTCGCCAATCCGCCGGGTTGACTCAATCTCAGCTATCGTCAAAGCTTTCCCGTCCACAATCATACGTCTCAAAGTATGAACGTGGTGAACGCCGTTTGGATCTAATTGAGTTCTTAGAAATAGCGGAAGCCCTTCAGGTTGAACCAGAAACATTTATAAAAACATTGCTGGAAGAAAATGAGGAGAATTAATTATTATTATTGAATTTTTAGATTTTAACAATGCTGATCATATTATCAATACACAGTATCAATCTGAATGGAGCGAAATTAGTACTAGTTTGAATAAAATGCCTTTGCATATCAAGGCTTCTGATCAGGCAAAAATTCAAGGTAAGCCTATTTTTGATCCTGTAGCAAGCAATCAATATATAAAAAATGCATTGGTCAATTTAGAATGGCATAGTAATATCCCCATTCCCCAAAAATACAAGTTTTTGGGAAAAGACGTTGATTTTGGTAAATCGGGTATTATTTTAGAGAGCCAATTTTCCAACTATCCATTTCTTTTAAACAATCTATTACGCTCAGAATTGTTCTTTAAAAGCAGTACTGAGTTTGTAGGAACCCCTACAAAGCTATTACTTATTATTACAAAAGCTCAAATATTCCCTGCTGCTAACAGTACTTTGTACTACGAACAAGCTGTTAAACAATTAAGTGCTTTAATAGACAATAATGTTTTTGACATACCAATTAGGCTTATGGGATTATTCGAGCCAACAAATGTAAATATATCAGCCATTTACACTGTATATCAGAGTACAAGACACTCTAGAATTGCTCAGAGCCAAGTTAATTGTAAATGTCAACTAATTCCGAATAGATATGCAAGTAAGCGTTATAAAATTGAAATAATCTAACTAAATAATGTAACTAAATCCTTAGAACAATTCTAACTCAAGTTGATTTTTTGGGCTTTTATCTGATTTTTTTTGACCATTTCCATTGAGTTTTGGATCTATGGGAATATCTTCACCTTGCAAAGTAGCTGAAAAAGCTGCTTCCTCATACAGCAATCGCTCGTACATTTCCTGTAAATGGTACTCTTCGGGATATATCTTTGCTTTGCTTCTATCTGATGCTCTTTCTCCAACTTGCACATCAAATCTAAATTTTTCGATTGGCTCACCTGTAAGCTCAACGTAATCCCGTAAGGTTTTTAGGTTGGGAAAATAGCCTTTTTGATCAGGTTTTCCACTGAGTCGCCGAAGTGCTACTTGATGATATTTTGGATCTATTTCCGTACCGATAAAGTCTCGGCTATGGTTTTTAGATACAACTGCTACTGTCCCCGCTCCCATATATGGATCAAAGACTAAATCACCTTCTTGGGTTGTAGCTAATACAATTCTGGATATCAAATCCTCTGGAAATTGGCAAGGATGTATTGTTTGTTCTTCATGATTGTGTTTCACATTCCGAAATAACCAAATGTCTCCAGGATTTTTACCATCTGGATTACATGATAATTCTCCCTTACGAGTTCCTCGATAATATTTTTTATTTTGATATTTTTGTGGAACCCTTATAGCATCTAAATTAAATGTATATTCATTAGTTTTGGTAAACCAGAGAATTGTCTCATGTCTACAAGAAAATTTTTTTTGAGCATGAAGCCCATGTTGTCTAGCCCAGATAATTCGATTTCTAGGTAACAAACCAAATGATTCTAGTATTGGAAAGAAGCGGATATCAAGAGGGATAATTGTACCTTTATCAGAAAAAGCCCCTACCTGCCAAAATAGAGAACCTGTTTTTTTAAGAATACGGCTGCACTCTCTCAGGACAATTTTTTGTTCCTCTAGATAACTATCAAGAGCTTGTCTTGCTTCGTATTCCTTTCCTAAATTGTATGGAGGTGAAGATATAACTAAATCAACACACTCCTCTGGCATTTTTTTTAATAATGTTGTGCAATCTCCTAAAATAATTTGATTTATTGGTAGTTTTGGTTTTTCAGTATTCAACGCTATACCTACCTTTGATAAACAACAACTCAATTATTAACTATAATAACCCAATATAGGTTATAGATCAGCATAACACATCAAACTATGCTACTTAAACATAAATTTTTATTTTTATACAAAAAATCCAAATAATACAAATAATATACTCATAATCCGTTGCTTTCCAAAGGACTGGGTAAAATTAACCCCAATGCGATCGCCTAACCAGTTTAGATCCAGATCCCGGATAAGTCCGGGTTCTTGGGTTGGGGGGGTATTTCATGCACTATTACATACACTTTTATACTAAATTGGGGTGAAGAGGATGTTGGAAATCTTATGATTAGGGTATCAAAATTGTTTCACCCCACCCTAAACCTCCCCTTGTAAGAGGAGGGTTATATGGAATGGGGATCTGTTTGCAGCGATCGCATTCGCTCAAGACCATCAAATACATAATCTCCTAGTCAGATTTATCTGACTTTAGCTTTGAGACGGGGGTTTCTAACCCCCGGCTCCCCGTGTAGCATCAAGGTGAAGAGGATGTTAAAAATCTTATGATTAGGGTATCAAAATTGTTTCACCCCACCCTAACCCTCCCCTTGTAAGGGGAGGGGACTTGATTTTGGTGTTCCCTCTGTTTAATAGTTATCCAGAAAGTGTCCGTACACATAAAAATTTACCCCGATGGGAGTGTAAGATAAAGTGAGAATCTACCTGTACATTTTGGCTGGACTCACATCAGCTTTAATCGGCTGGAATTTGGGTCAATTCTTCCTCACCGACTTGGGGATATTAAGACAGTTTCCCGAAATTGTGTTATTTCCCTGTGTAGCTATATCTTTAGCGGCGGGTATGGTGATGAATGAAATATTTATCAGCAACCCCACCAGGTATAAACTCAACTTGCGCATTGTCAAGAGACCTTTATTAATTGCTCTGGGTTTGGGTAGTTTAGCTGGGTTGATTGGTGGTGTAATTTCCCAGGTTCTCTTTTTACCGGTGCTGGGGGTTCCCAGTGCATTTGTGAGAACTTTGGGATGGTTGGTAATTGGTGCTGCGGTGGGGATTGCTGAAGGTTTAAGCTGGCGTTGGCACAGTATGGAAGCGGGAGACCCGAAACGGTTCCGCAAACGCTTAACCACTAGCTGTGTTGGGGCGATGGCGGCCAGTCTATTGGCTGCGGCACTTTTTGAGGTCATCCGTGGTGCTTCAGGGACATCAACGGCGGAATTTAGAAGTATTGAAGACCCTTTAGGTTTCGCGGTTTTAGGGTTAGTGCTGGGGATAGTTTTTAGTGTGACTAATTCTCCCAGCTATATGGCGGCTTTAAGAGCTGGTACAGGTTTTGAGTATACACGGTTTAAACAAGATGAGTATAGTCATGATGAGGATGGTGAACTAGTATTAGAAAATTGGCAAAAAACATCACCATATATAGATAAATCCCTATTAAGATTTGTCAGCGATGGCGAAGCTGAGGATATTGAAGAAGGTTTATCAATTCAATTACCCAGCAATGGTAAGGTAACCATTGGCTCAGGGATGGATAAGGCACATATTTATCTGCCTGGAGTTGCTCCACACATGGCAGACTTAATAGTGAAGCAGCGCGAGGTGGTTTTAGTTCCTCAGAACAAATTTCACAATTACATAGAAGTTAACGGTTCCCGGTTAAATTCCTCAAAACAAATATCCTTAAAGCATAATTACGTTTTGACTTTTCACACGGTCAAAATGGATGGCCAACATGAAGAAAAATTTTATCGGTTTGTCTACTATAATCGCTTCCTGGACCCACAAGCTTAGTTTGTCGGTGTTGATGGTAGCTTCCTTAGCTGCTCCCAGTTGGGGAGAGCAAAATCAGGCGGAAATTGTTGGTAATCCTCAAGTTAATGATGACCAGGTAACTATTCGCGTTCAGGTGACAAACGCAGAAAATAGGCGACCAATTATGGGTCTACAAGAGAATAATTTTAAGTTACTTGTAGACCAACAAGAAGTTAAATTTTCACCCAGAGACTGGAAAAGTCCAGAAGAAAGTGTACCCCCTCCAGCTTGGGTAATTGTCCTACTAGATTTCACTGGGAGTATGAACCAGTTAGACAGTAGTGGTAACACCAGAATTGCAGGTGCAATTAGTGCTGTGCGTCAGTTCGTTAATAGCTCTAGTCAACGGGGTGGGGATACCAAAATATCTATTGTTCCCTTTGGTATCGGTGGGCGTAATTGTCCAGATTTACCGGTGAATCCTACGACTCTGGATAAGTTCTACTCAGCAAGTCATATTCAACTACAAAACTATCTAGACCATTTAGCAACACTCAGACCCTGCGCCGCTACTGACCTTTATGGACCGATAAATGAAGCGGTGAGGTTTTTGGGAAATGAGAAAGACCCGCGTTTTGATGTCTCGGAAAATTCTCGTCAACCTCAACCGCGATTATCAATTATTATGCTGTCTGATGGGTTTCATAACCAGGGGAATGAACAACAGCATTTTAATGTTTTAAAAGGTCTGTTTAACCGCCATGATCATATTACTGTACATACCTTGGGCTATGGGTTGACCCCCGCACAGTTAGGCGCAAAATATAAACTGGGTAGAGCTGCTACCCGTGCTGATATTGGGACTGGTGCGGGTAAGGTTCCAGAAGATGAGTTTATAGACCAACAACGGTTAAAAGAAATTGCTGATTTAACGGGGGGAGTTGCTGAATTTTCGGGAGACGCTACCAGCATCGCCGAAAACTTACAACTATTTCTCAATGCTTTATTAGGTGAATATGAAATCACCTACACCCAACCCAATGCAGAACGGGGGAAAAAGCATCAAGTCCAAGTGGTGGTGAATGTCCCTGGAAGTAAAAAACCAGCAGAGTCAGATCCTAAGAATTACAGAATTACTGTATTTGGGCGATCGCTCCCTGGAGTAGTGCGCCTAACTATATTTATACTGACATTAGGGGGGATTGGTTTGGCTGGTGTATTACCATTTCACTTTTGGGGTAAGTATTTAAAAGAGCAGGCTGGAGATACATGAATAAACTTACCTTCAGCCTCATATTATTCATGAGTTACGGCTGTAGTCAACCCCTACTCAATTCTCGCTCTGCGATCGCACCTGTAACTACAGTCTCCGATTGTTTACAAACATCTAAAGTTAACCTCAATCGACAAAATATCACCGAAGTTGCACTAGATGAACAGATGTTAGGTCAATCTGGCCGTGTGACTGCTACTGAAGCTGTGGGTTATCAATTTGATGCACAATCAGGTCAAACACTCACATACAGCACTAATGAAGATGTGTGTATTGTGGTTTATACCCCCGATAATCAAATCATTGACGGTGGAGAATTACTCACCAGTGGAAAATATATTCTTCAAGTTTCCTCACCCCAAGATGAGAGAGCATTTGATTTACAAATGTCTTTAACCACTCCTGTTGTGGAAGATATTCCAGAGACTCCCACACCAGAACCGACAACTGTCAACACTGCTGCGACACCCCCAACCACTAACCAAACTACTGTCAAAAATACTCCCAGGACTAAAACACGAAGACCTACACCTGTAAATACTGCTAGGAGTTCCCCAAGGACTAACCAAACTACTGTCAACGATACCCCAACCACTAACCAAACTACAGTCAACGATACCCCAACTACTCAAACACGTAAGTCTATACCTATCCCAGTACCTTCAAACCCCGCTTTAGTATCTCAGTCGGTTAGTTCCCCAGAACCATCTATATCACGGCCACCAGCTGATGATTTTATCAGAAATCACTATACAGCACTCAACAACCGTCAATATGATCAAACATGGAGTAGGTTATCCCCCCAGTTTAAAAGTATCTCTGGAGATTTTTCTGGCTATCAAGAATGGTGGGATAGTGTAGCAGCAATCAGAATTGGTAATGTGGAGCTAATTAGTCAAAATAGCGATCGCGCTGTAGTTGATGCTCAACTATGGTATGAAATGAAAAATGGCAGAGTTGCAGAAGATAAGAAAACCAGAATTTCTCTGATGTGGAGTGATGAGGCTAACAGCTGGTTATTTGTGCGTAAATCATCCCCCTAATTATCAAAACCATCTTCCGATTTAATCAGTATTTACTCATCCAACACCATGAATAACCTACTCACTAACAACCGCTATGAAATCATCAGTCCCCTTGGTGCTGGTGGCTTTGCAGAAACCTTCTTAGCCTATGATACACAAATGCCTTCCCTGCGGTCAGTGGTGGTTAAACGCCTTAAACCTAATAGGCAAAATGGGGATTCTACATCTACTGAATTAATCACCAACCTTTTCCGCAAAGAAGCAGCAATACTCGAAGAATTGGGAGCTAATTGTACTCAAATTCCCGAACTCTATAGCTACTTTTGCGAGAATGATGATTTTTATCTAGTTCAAGAACATATTCAAGGTAAAAACTTGGCTCAGATGGGTCAAATCACCTCAGAAAAAGCCAGAATTATTCTCTCTTCTCTGTTGACTACCCTGCAATACATCCACAGTAAAAATATTATTCACCGGGATATTAAACCAGAAAATATTATTATCCGGGATAGTGATGAGCTACCGGTATTAATTGACTTTGGCGCAGTTAAAGAAACTATGGGAGCTGTTACCCTAGGTTCAGGTTCTACCGTTAGTTCCGTCATAGTGGGAACTAGAGGATTTATGGCGCCAGAACAAACTGCAGGTAGAGCAGTGTTTAGTACAGATTTATATGCTTTGGGATTAACAATGATTTATGCTTTAACTCAAAAATTACCCATTGAGTTTAGCACCAGTTTAATTACAGGAAACTTAGACTGGCATAGTCATGTACCCGATCTTGACCCTAAATTAGCACAAGTCTTAGATAAGTCCATCATCATGGATTTAGGAGGGCGTTATCCCAGTGCGATCGCAATGTACCAAGACTTACATAATGACTTACATAATATGGATACTGGGGCGCAGGGAATAGCACCCAGTCAAGTTAATACAGTGATTGTAAGTCCTAAAGTAGGGACTAAATCCGATCGCCCTGGGGAAAATACCCCTGTCAATCCACTCCCAACAGAGGTGATCAATCATCCACCCAACCAAGACTCAAAGCAAAAACCCAAACGGTGGATTTTTGGGTCTGCAATGATTATCATATTGCTTCTAACTAGCTTAAGTATAGTGGGTGGTTTTTTCGTCACCAGACAGATTTTAGAAGCACAACAAAAAGCTACAGAAGCGGAACAACAGCGACAACAAGCTGAGGAAAAACGCCTAGAAGCAGAAGCAAAAGCAGCAGCAGCAGAACAACGCAGACAAGAAACCGAGCGACAACAAGCTGAGGAAGAGCGACAACGTTTAGCAGCACAAGCGCAACAAGTCAGACAAGAGCGAGAACGTTTAGCCGCTGAAAGAAAACGCTTAGAATCTTTTCAGAGGGAATCTTTTCGGAGGGTAAGTCAACCAGTACATAATATTTCTCAAAATGAAGCATTACAAATAGTCCAAAGTTGGTATCAAGCGAAACCACAAATTTTTGGGCCATCTTACGACCTATACCTAGTAGACCAACTAGCAACAGGCACTCTTTATTATAACACCACAAAGCCTGATGGTTCAGTTGCTTGGTTACAGAATAACAATGCTTACTATACATATACGACATCTGAAATTACAGATGTTGAAGAATTTTCTAACTCTGGTACACGACCATATATAAAAGTGAGAGTTTTTGAGGATTTATATCTCCACGGGAGACGAGGTATTGATAGAAAAAACTCAGGTCCTTATAGAGGTACATTTACTTACGTCTTTGCACAGGAAAACGGTGTTTGGAAAATTTATGACTACAAGAAGGTACGATAATTAATGAGTAATAATACTAAGCTTCGTCGAAGAATTGTTAGAAAAAGACTCTCTATTAACTTTAAGAGATTGATCTTGTTTTATCTGGTTTCTATATCTACAGTAATCATTTTTAGCTTATTAATAAGGCAAATTCTTAGTAAGCCAAGTCATCAAGCTAAAAATACTACTCATCCCCCTACTTCTCAAGTACGAGATCCGCAACCTATAGTATCCACTGTTACAAATTCTACAGGTATAAAAAATGTAAACAACTTACCTATCACAACCAATGAAACAAATAACAATTCAGGTCAACCAGCTATCTACTCAAATATTAACCGTGTAAATAACTTACCTATCACAACCAATGAAACAAATAAAAATCTAGGTGCAACAGTCAACATTTCCTCAAACATGAGGATAATCCCAGAAGATGATTATACACAAGTTGGATTAAAATTAATCTCTCAACAAGACCTAACACAATTTCCTAGAAATCACGATCAAAAATTACAAAATATAGTTAATTACATTGTAAATTATGTGACTTCTAAAGGTGCTTCAACAAAGGATTTATCTATCAGCTTAGTGGATTTAAATAGTCAAACTTATGCTGGATATGAAGACGAAGTAACAAGATTTCCCGCTAGTGTAACTAAATTGTTTTGGATGGTATATTTATATGGTACAAAACCAAATTTACTTCAACAACCGGAAATTCAAAAAGCTTTAAATAAGATGATTCAAGACTCTGATAATGAATCAGCTAGTCTAATCATAGATAAAACTACTAGAACTGAATCAGGAGATGAATTAACTACAGAGGAATTTCAAAAATGGTATAAAAACCGTTTGAGTATGAATCACTTTTTTAAAGAAGATGGTTACCAAAACATAAATATTAGTCAAAAGTTATATCCTTATAGTAAAGTTAATGGACCTGCGGGGAGAGACTTACAAATCCGCAAACCAGATTCTCATCCTTTACCTATAAGAAATTACACCACGACTTATAATGTGGCGCGACTACTATTTGAAATAGAAACAGGCGAATCAGTTTCTAAACAATATAGTCGTAATATGAAAAATCTTTTACAAAGGAGCTTAAAAAAGGAAGAATGGGAAAAGATAGAATTTAATCATATTGCAGGTTTTTTTGGTGAAGGTTTACCAGAAGATGCTCAACTGTTCTCTAAAATGGGGTGGAACTTTCAGACCCGCAATGATGCAGCTATTATAGTTAGTCCAGATGGTAAAGCTAAATATATATTGGTAGTTTTTGGAAATCATCCCAGCTTTTATAAAGATAAAAAAATGCTCCCTGAAATATCACGTCAAGTTTACGATTACATGACTACAATTTACTAGTGAGGTTAAGCATAAAATGTCAAATATATTGAGAAACCTAAGAAGAAATAAACCCCTACTATTTGGCATATATGCCGCGATCGGTTGTCTCATAGCAGCCATAATACTAGGGGAACCATTTTTAGCCCTAACCAGAATCGCACCCACAACAACGGGAAAAGCAGTAGTTCTGTTAATAGATACCAGCGGTTCCATGGGGGAAATAGTCTCAGGGGATGTTACCCCCACAGGACGAACTCAAACCGTAGATGGGAAACAATATAGAATAGTCACCGGTGGTACATCTAAAATAGATGTCGTCATTGAATCCCTATTAAAGCTAGTAAATACTACCCAACTGGGAGGAAACGATCGCCTGTCAATCGTCAAATTTGATAGTTACGCTTCCCAAATCATTGGACTCACCAACCCCACAGAAAAGGATAAACTACAAACAGCCATCCAGAAACTGCGGAACATTTCCGGTAGTACCAACATGGCGGATGGGATAAGAAAATCCTACGACCAATTAAGATATAGCAACCTTACCCCGAACATCCTCTTATTTACCGACGGACAACCGGACAGTGCAGAAGAAGCTCTAAAAGCCGCCCAAGATATCAGAAATAATAACGTTAACCTGATTGCTGTAGGTACTGGTGACGCTGACATTCACTATTTAGCCCAACTCACAGGCGATCGCTCCCTAGTATTCTACGCCGACTCAGGGGACATTGATCAAGCCTTTCGCGAAGCCGAAGCCATTATCGGTAAAGAGTTAGTAGAATCAGCACCCACAGGTTACCTCAGCTTAGAATATTCGATGCTGCGCATAGGTGGTTGGACAGCATTTTTAGCCCTGGGTATTTGCCTATCCTTAATTATAGGACAAAACCAATATATGCACCGTCCCCTACTGACACCCAAAAAAGGAATCATCAGCACCCTAGGAAGTCTCAGCGCGGGTATGATTGCAGGTGGGGTGAGTCAATTTTTATTTTTCTCCCTCCCGGAAATTACCATACTACAAACTGCCAGCAGAATTATTGCTTGGGTAATACTCGGAACCTTACTAGGAGGGGGAACCCACTTTTTTGTACCCAACCTGAAGCTGAGAAACGCCCTAATTGGTGGTACTCTAGGGGGAGCCATGGGAGCCATAGCCTTTTTGATTACAGCGATCGCCCTGGGAGACATTTCCGGTCGGTTATCAGGTGCGGTGATCCTGGGTTTTTGTATTGGTTTAATGATTGCGTGGATCGAACAAAAACAACTTAGTCAAGAACCCTATCTTTTAGTGCGTTGGACCCCCACCGAAAAAACAACCTACTTATTAGGTGCAACACCGATTACCATTGGTAGTTCTGTAGATGCACAAATACCCCTGAACGCCTCGGAAGGTTTCACCCCCATCACCGCGAAATTCTACAAACAAGGAGAAAACATTCTCATGGAATTTCACCCCGAATATGCAGAAAGAAAAAACATGAAAAAACCTCTTCAACAACTACAACCAGGAGACACCCGTAAACTAGGAAACATCACCCTAGAAATCATGTCAACCCCCATGGAAAATTAGACCCATATGTTAATTTATGTTAAAATCATGTCAAATTTATGTCAAAATGGTTGAGTGAAATCAAGCACCAAGTAACCGGGTAACTATTATGCAAACTGATTTACAAGACCTAGAAATCAGCCGTACAGAGTTAAATAACTTAACCGGATTAGATATCAACACAGTTCCCAAACTCTCTGTTGTGCAAGACCCAATCAAGATGTTAAGTTTTGTATTTATCAAACAACAGGAGGGTAAACAAGGGTTATATATTCTGTTTGCCATATCTGCTTGGATGTCGATATTATTTATTTTCAAAGAATATAAAGGCTTTTTTGACTATATTATAGGAGGCTTTGCCCTACTGGTGTCAGTCACTACCGGAGTTCCCACTTATGAAACTCTGCAAAAATATATGCAGCTTTCCGGTAAAGATTCCCCCATGCTGCTACTTTGCAAATTACTAGAAGAGGTAGATAGACATAACCAAATAATTAAAAATATTGACACCTTAGACCAATTAAAATCAGTAGGTAACGCCATTGATTTAAGCAACAGAGAAAAAGTGATTGAAGCCATCAAAATCACCAGAAAAGATTTACTACTAGCGATAAAAACCGACAAAATATTAAGAGAAAATCCCGGATTTAACCCAGAATCCTTTGCTGTTGACCTCACAGGTTTACAAGCATTACAAGTAAGTGCGACAGCAAGTGAATATAGTCAAATATTAGATCAAGCCTTACAAATAGGGGTGAACGTACAAGAGGAAATGAGACAACTATCCTAAGAGGATGTTTAGTAAGTTATGATTACTGTATCAAATATTGTTTCACCCCACCCTAACCCTCCCCTTGTAAGAGGAGGGGACTGGATTGAATGAATTAAATGGGGTAAAGATGTGATGAAAATTACACATGAAAACTTATCAAACAACCTCTAAGAGGATGTTTGAAAACTTATGATTAATCCATCAAATATTCTTTTACCCCCCTCTTCCGGTGTTCATAGCGATCGCTCTTTAGCACAGTCAACGGTTCGACTCCGCTCACCGACCACAGTCAACGGTTCGACTCCGCTCACCGACCACAGTCAACGGTTCGACTCCGCTCACCGACCACCGTCAACCCTATATAAAATCCAACCATGGTTAAATACCTCTTTTCCCTACGAGTCAAAGGTTCACCAGAAGAATACAGATATGACCTAGACCTACAACCCCATGAAGAAAACACACCGGAAAAAGCATTTACCCCCCAACGCCAAGAAGACATCCGCGCCTCCTTGCAAAGTCAAAGCCTATGCGCCATCAAAGATCATCACCTCCAGCAAATAATTAAAACTTGGTCGGAAGATATTAAAGAAGGTTTCCGCTCTAGTAACATCACACTCAACCTACCCTTACTCAGTCAAGCCAATTTAGAACAACTATCTGAACCAGGTAATCAAGAAATTCCCGCCCTAGTGACCCCAGACCTATCAGGGATAGAACCACTACTGGGAATGCTACCCCCCTTAGTTTTTGCTTAGAGGATATTTGAAAAGTTATGATTAGTGTATCAAATATTCCTTTACCCCACCCTAACCCTCCCCTTACAAAGGGAGGGGACTTGATTTTGTTGCTTCCCCCTGTTCCGGTGTTCCGGTGTTCCGGTGTTCCGGTGTTCCCCGTTCCCTTTAGATAAAAAACCATGTCAAACCTACTCAATATTACCATTACCCCCCATCGGGAATTTATGCCAGCAGAACAAGCTGGACAAAAACTATTTCTGATGCTGAAACTGCGACCCACAAAAGAAGTAGCTGCAACCCGTCCCCCCACAGCCTTTACCTTCGTCATTGATACCAGTGGCTCAATGTATGAAATTGTAGAAGGGGAGACCAGACCCACAGGTAAAAGCTATGTCATGGATGGCAAAGAATATACACAGGTCAGCGGGGGGAAAACAAAAATAGATATTGTGATTGAGTCCTTATCAGCCCTAGTCAATTCTGGTAGATTGGGGGCGAGCGATCGCATAAGTATAGTACAATTTGATGACTCAGCCTCTCAAATCATCGGCTTAACCAGCGCCACGGAAATCAGCAACTTACAGACCGCCATCAGCAAACTGCGCACCTTTTCCGGTGGGACACGCATGGGTTTAGGGTTACGTCGCGCCCTAGATATCTTAAGCACTCAAGAAATGTCAGTCCGTCGCGCCCTAGTATTTACCGACGGTCAAACCTTTGACGATGACCAATGTCGCAACATAGCCTCTGATTTTGCCACCCATAACATCCCCGTCACCGCTTTGGGTGTGGGGGAAGAATTTAACGAAGACCTACTTACCCACCTGAGCGACTCCACCGGGGGAGGGTTATTTTATGTAGTTCCCGGTAACGCCATTGGTACACAAGTTTCCATCTTTGACCTACCCAACCAAATCATAGAACAATACACACTCGCCCAGCAGGAAGTGATTACCAACCTGGCCTTAACAGTGAAAACCGTTAAGGGGGTAGAACTGTGTCGTATTATTCGCGCCTATCCCACCCAAGCGGAATTTCCCTTACATCAAGACCCCCACCCCATAGGAAACGCCGCAGCCAACGACGAAACCATTTTTATTTTAGAATTCAGCATGGATAGTCGCCCCCCATCCCGGGTGCGCCTTGCTCAAATTGGCTTAACCTACGAAGTCCCCGGTCAAAAAATCCGCAGTGAACTACCCCCCCAAAATGTAGTAGTGCAATTTGTCTCTGGTCAAGGGGGCGCAGCACAAGTTGACCAAGAAGTGATGGGTTACTTACAACAGTGCAATATTTCCCAAATGATTGGGGAAGCCACAAAAGTCGCCGATAAAGACCCGGTAAGAGCTCAACAACTTCTAGAAAACGCGCGCAGGATGACAGTCAAAATTGGTAACCAAGCCATGACCGACTCCCTCAACGGCGCTCAAGAGGAATTACGCAAAACCCAGAAAATATCCGCCGGAACCCGCAAAACCATAAAAACAGGAGCTAAAGGTAAAACTGTGAAAATGGGTGACGACATTAACGAGCAGATATCACAAGAGCAAATACGTCAACTCACTGGAACCTAAACCTTTAATTTAACTAGATAAAGCCCCTGTTATCTGAGTTAAAAAAGGGCGGGCAAGATGCCCACCCCACAAGATTTATGATATTAGGGTGTGTGCTTTATTTACTTGAAAACTGCTGTAACTACAAAATCACTACACAACTACTCCAAGGACTCACAAATCATGATTACCTGCGCCGCTTGTGGATACGACCAGAACCCACCTAACTCTGATTTTTGCGTTGCTTGTGGTTCCGAACTGCAAGGCGCAGCTCAAGCTATGAACGATTTCCAGCGCATCAAAGGAGAATTATTAACACCCTTACCAGAACCATTCAACCCAACCCCCCCCACACCCACACCCTTACCACCTACCCTCATCGAACCCCAAACCCCACCCAAACCCCAAACCTTCCCCAGTGCGATCGCCAAATTAATTCCTAAACAAAGCGGTTCCCCCGTTTCAGAATTTACCTTAGATGGTAATGCGATCGTGGGAGTCTTTGACCCCGATATGGGGCCGGTAGATATTGACCTAGAAGCCTTTATGGGTGGTGAAACAGTTTCTCGCAACCATGGGGAAATATACCAAAGTAACGGTACTTGGTTTATCAAAGACCTAGGGTCTACCAACGGTATATTTATCAAACCCGTGGGACAAACTCGCTTTGGCGCTAGAATCACCACCCCAGAAACCCTCAACCCCGGTGATGAAATTGCCTTTGGTAAGGTTCGGTTTGTGTTTCAAAGTCTTTAATTAGTTTAATTACCATGCTTACTTACCATGTCTTCACCCACCATTGATACCAGCAATAGTTTAGTCATTCAGACTCACAGTAAATTGACCATTGGTAATATCCCGGTACAGATTATATCATACTTGGGTCAATTTACCGCCGATGTCCATTACTTCCAGGTCAATATTTTACCCCCAGACGATAGCACCACCCCATCTGAACCTATGAAATTAGGTTTACTGCGGGTGGGGTCTTTAGACAGTGGACTCAACCGAGAATTGCAACTTAGAGAAATCCTAGGGGACTATAAACTAATTGCACAGTTACTCGCCCACAGTCAAGCTGCATCTGTAACCATTAACCTAGAGACAACTCCCCCCTTACCCCAGGACACAGACACTGTTGATCAGGGGAGTCTCATCACAGATACCCCAGGAGATAATTATTTAGAAGAAGAATATTACCCCGAAGCAGAAACTACCTCATCTACCGAGAAAATTCTGCTCCTCACGGATTTCCCTGACCAAAGTCAAACCCTAGAAACTTGGTTAACAGCAGAACATACCCTAGAAGAGTCTTTGTTTCTCACTACCCAAGTCTGCCAATTTTTCCGCTATATACATCAAAGAGACTGGTGTTTGATTTCCCTTCTCCCCCCATGGGTGCAAATGGGAACCCCTATCAAGTTCTTTGATTTAACCACAGCTTACCCCCTGGGTGCAACCCTCCCTTCAGGATTATTAGGAGACTATTTAGCCCCGGAACTGGGTTATAGTCAAAATCCCATTCAGGAATCTATGAGTACCTATACTGTGGGGGCATTACTATATCATATCATCCATCAACACCCTTTGCCTCAAGAACTATCCCTTGAGTTCCAAATTAAACCCATCCCCCAAATTTACCAAATCCTCAAAATTTCTCTGGCTCCCGTTGCAGAGGAAAGATTTAACCTATCTCAACTCCTTAACGTATTAGTAGAAACTCGTAAATCATATAGCACAATTAAAACAAAGTGGCAAATTGCCACTGGTTCCACTGTGGGACTTTCTCCCCATCGCCTACAAAATGAAGATAACTATGGAGTTAGACAAGAACAACTAAGCAATTCTCAAACCATGATTTTAGCAGCTGTGGCTGATGGTATGGGGGGAATGTCTCACGGAGAACTAGCTAGTAAAATAGCTGTGGAAATTCCCCTACAAACTCCCATCCCTCCCGACTGTCAAACTCTAGAACAATATCAGCAATGGTTAATTTCACTGTTTCACACAGCCAATGAAGCTATTAATGACCAAGTTAAGGATGGTGGAACTACTCTGAGCATGGTTTTGGCGATCGCCCAACAATTAATCATCGCCCATGTGGGAGACAGTCGCATTTATCTGTTACGCCAAGGGGAAATTCGCCAATTAAGCGAAGACCATTCACTAGTTGCCATGTTAGTAGCCAGTGGTCAAATCACACTAGAAGAAAGTATAGACCATCCCGATCGCAATGTTTTAATTAAATCCATAGGTTCCAAATCCAGATTAAGTGATGGTTACGTCCAAGACCTCAGACGCACCACCCCAGAATTATCCCTCACCCTAGAGAACGCAGATATTATCATCCTCTGCTCTGACGGAGTATGGGATTTAGTCCCCCCCTCAGAGCTTGCAGATATCTTTAATAATCGTAATCACCCGGACTTAGATTTACAACTAGCTGTTGACAAAACCATTACACAAGTATTAAAAAAAGGCGCATCAGATAACGCCACCCTCCTGGCTTTAAAGTGTACCATCCAAAAAAACGTAGCCAGTGGTTTGACCACTGGTAGTCAAACCGTTGTCTACTAACCTTGACTTACCACCCCAATGACTATTCAGTGTCCTACCTGCTTGACAGAAAACGCAGACAATGCTATAAGCTGCATTGCTTGTGGTTTTCCCCTCACTCCCACCCAAACATCATCAACATACAATTTACCTAGTGGTACCATCCTAGGACAGGGAAAATATCAAATTGAAAAACTTTTAGGAGAAGGTGGTTTTGGGATTACCTATGAAGGGGTTTACCTGCAAAACTCCGCCAAAGTAGCCATCAAAGAACTGTGGCCAGAAAAAGCCGCCAGAACAGGTAATACAGTCTGCTGGCCCCATTCCATCACCCCAGCAGAACGCCAAAAACAACTAGACAGCTTTCAAACCGAAGCCAGTTATTTATCACGATGCTCCCATAGAAACATAGTCAAAATCTATGAATGGTTCGAGGAGAACAATACAGCTTACCTAGTCATGGAATTTTTAGCTGGTAAAACACTATATCAAATGTTCCAAGCACAAGGTAAATTACCAGAAAATCAAATCACAGATTATTTTATTCAAATTGGCGATGCCCTCAAGGTAGTACATCAAAATCAACTATTACATAGAGACATTAAACCAGATAATATCCTCATTGACCAGCAAAACAGAGCCGTCTTAATTGACTTTGGCGCTACTAAAGAATTTATCGCCGGACAAACCCGGGAAATGAGCGTTACCCTATCCCCCGGTTATGCTCCCCTAGAACAGTATAGCTACCGCAGTCAACGTTGGCCTGCTACAGATTTCTACGCCTTGTGTGCGTCCATGTATGAGTTATTAACTGCTCAATTACCCGCTCCCGCTACGGAAAGAGCGATCGCAGATACACTCATCCCCCCCCGTCAACTTTCCCCCCATCTGAGTCCTTTAATCGAAAAAGTGATATTAACCGGGATGCAGATGAGAGTTGAAGACCGGTTTCAAACAGCAGATGAATTAATAGACGCTTTAAATGGGCGGTTTGTTTCACCTAGCCAAAAACGCGCTCGGGATTTGGTAGCAAGGGGGGAATTAACAGCAGCTGTACAAGCATATGAAAAATATCTCAAAACAGAACCCAACCATGGTGAATCAGCAGTTGAACTCGCATTAGTACAGATTCATCTCAATGATCATAAAGCCAAAATTGCCGCCGAAAAAGCAATACAATTACAACCACAAGATGGTAGAGGTTATGGGGTTTTAGGTCTGGTGAATTGTCGTCAGTCCAACTGGTCTGAGGCTATTAAATATTTACAACAAGCAGCCAAACTCAGCCCCCAGGAAGCCTGGATACAGGCTAATCTAGGTTGGTGCTCAGGTAAGTCTGGTGATTGGTCTCAAGCAGAAATAGCTGTGAATAGGGCGTTACAGTTAGCGCCTGACTCTACTTTTGCTTTAGGACTCCAAGCTTGGATTGCAGTTAATCAACAGGAATGGAAAACAGGAGTAAAGGCTGCTACCCAAGCAATTTTTAAATCTAATTTACAGTCTAATTTACAGTCTAATTTACAGTCTCAAAGCACCCCATCTAGTGACCCTCGACTATTACAAGCATGGGTGTATCCTTATTTGATTATATGCCTAGATCACGCCACTGTTACCCAGCAAGCCAGGGATGTGGAACGACGGACACAGGAATTTATTACTCAAGTCCCTGATAGTGCTTTCGCCCTAGGGTTTCAAGGTTGGAAACAAGCCCTACAGGGGTTATGGTCTCCAGCCCTATCTAATTTTACACTAGCTAGCAGTAAATCACAGGTTCCCAGTTGGGTGTTGATGAATTACGCTATTACCCAGGAAAATCTCCATAATTGCGCCGATGCTATCCGAATTTATGAAACTCACCAGCACAAGTTCCCTGGTAATGCCTTTGTTTTATTCCGGTTAGGTACATTACATGGTAAACTAAATGAATGGAACAAAGCCCGCCTTTATCTAGAACAAGCAGTTCAAATTAACTCTGATTATCCCCAAGCTTATCATAACCTAGGCTGGGTCTTACTCAACATTCGCAGCCCAGGCAATGAAGTAGAGCACTTCCGGGAAATGTTGTCAGCTTATCGTCAAGCTGTTCAACTGTATACACAGATGCAGCAACATTCATTAGCCGCAGATATTCAACAAGCCTTTCAACTGATTGGGATGAATATTTGACACTGATTAAGTTTCCCCCTGGGAAACTTAATCAAGTCCCTTGTTTTGGCGATCGCGAAGCGCTGTTACAATCAGACTCCCCGATGCGATCGCAATCTCAATCAACCGGTTCTTGTGTTTCCATCTGTTGCTTTTGCGATCGCTGGTGAGAAGCTGATGCGAGTAGTTCCTCGACAACATCCCAAGCTGCAGCACATTCTCGCGAAGAATCACCCTTAGTTGCACAAATGCGTCTAGCTTCTTCCCGTGCAACTTCTATTTCATCTTCAATAAAAATGGGTTTGGGATTATCAAATAAATCACTCTTTCTGAGAATATCAGTAATTGAGATAATTCCCAACAACTTCCCCTTAATTACCGGAGCGCGACGAATCCGGGTATTAGCAAACAACCGAGCTACATACTCCACCCCTAGCTCAGGATTGACCACAATACAAGGCTTAGTCATAATCTGATAAACCCGGATCTGTTTCGGGTCTTGACCATAAGCCGCAACTTTATAAATAATATCAGTTTCAGTCACCATCCCATAGGGGTCATGTTCCGTGCGGGGTTCCACAATCAAAGCACGTAACCCTTTATATTTCATCAAATCTACCGCATCAGCAACAGTAGCAGAACCACTAATGGTCACCACATCTGTGGTCATGATGTCTTCAGCTTTCATCATATGTTGACAACTCCCTGTGAATACTTAGGTTGAACGGTGTTTTTAATCTTCGTAGATTCTCGCCTCTGGAGCATTGGGAAATTCTTCGCAGTACATAGCAAAATTACTTTTGGGATTCTCCACAAAGTCACTTTTTCTGAGAATATCAGTAATAGAGATAATTCCTAACAACTTCCCCTTAATTACCGGAGCGCGACGAACCCGCGTATTAGCAAACAACCGAGCCACATATTCCACCCCTAGCTCAGGATTGACCACAATACAAGGCTTAGTCATAATCTCATAAACTCGCACTTGTTTAGGGTCTTTACCGTAAGCACCCACTTTATAGACAATATCCGTTTCAGTCACCATCCCATAGGGGTCATTTTCCGTGCGCGGTTCCACCACCAAGGAGCGCAGTTTATGATCTTTCATCAGTTTTACCGCCTCTGCAACGGTAGCGGAACCACTAATGGTGACCACATCTGTGGTCATGATTTCTTCTGCTTTCATCATCGCGACATTTTCTCCCCTGACAACTATTAATTTATACACATTACCTAGTATATACCACTATATACCCCGGTGTGCGCCAAGAAATTCCTCAACCATAGTTCACAGTATCTTTTCTACAGCTGCGGTGAATTTTTCATAGCCTACTACCCCGACTATGGTTTCCGATGGCTGACCATCCTTAAAAAATATAACCGTCGGTAAACTACGGATACCCAGTTTTTTAGCCATAGCTGGGTTATCGTCAACGTCTAATTTCACTATCTTAGCCCTATCTTGGTATTCCTGGGCGAGTTTATCCATATAATGGCTCACCATCTTACACGGACCGCACCAAGTCGCAGTGCAATCTAACACCACCGATGGGTTATCCCGTAAACAGGTATCGAATTCTGTTTCTTGAATATATTCAACTGTACTTGTCACAGGAACTCCTTGTGTTAATTTTAACGCTTTATTTTCCGCCTCAACTGCCATCAGTGATCAGTAGTTGTGCGGGCGATCGTAAAGGATATGATGGAATCACAATGAGCGAACTTCTCCCTTGATGTCAAGGTTTCAAAATTACTACAGCCCTTGTGCCATATAAGTTTTAGTAATTTGATCTTTCGAGGATTACGCATACAATACCCTACCTTTTCCTTGGTCTGAATCTTGGTCGGAACATAATTTAAGGTGTAGATTCCTTTCCCCCTGGGAATTTGGGATTGATAGTCAAAAATCCCACCTAATTCACAAACAACTATGTAAAAAATCAGCCACTGTTTCCACTGAGCGATCGCCATTAATCATAGTTAAACAGCCTTGTCGCCGATAATACTGAATTAAAGGTGCTGTCTGCTGTTGATAGATTTCTATTCGCCTATAAATCACCTCAGGACAATCACCTAAGTAACCCCGCTGTTGTAATCTTCCCACCGCCACATCAATAGGGACATAAAAGTTAAACACTCGGTAATCAGACTTTCCCAAACTTGCCAATAGTTCATCCAGAAATCTAGCCTGGGGTAAACTACCAGGAAATCCATCCAATATCCACCCCCCTTGGGCAGATGAATGATTCAAGTATTTTGAGATAAAATTAAAGATTACATCATCGGGAATTACATCACCCCTCTCCACATAAGCCTTAGCCTTCAAGCCTATAGGACTTTGGTTCGTTATGGACTGACGTAATATTTCACCAACGTCTATGTGTGGAATTTGCCATTGCTTTGAGAGTATAGCCCCCTGCGTCCCCTTACCAGTACCGGGAACTCCCAGTAAAATTAATCGCATCTTTCCACCCGCTCACTTATTGGTAAAGAATTACCTCAAAAATCCCACTGATTGATTAGCAGCTGTCATAACTTGAGATACTATGTCTTCAGAGGTGATTTCATTTGTGAAACCAATGACTGCTGAAAAATCAAAAGACTATTACCTATGGCATAAGCTAGAACAAGCCCGGAAGGCGAAAGCCGCTAGCGGTGGCTATGCTGGCTATGGTTCCCCTGCTTTTGGTCAACAATCAGTACATGGCGAATTAGTAGACAATCCCGCCGAACAACAGATTATTGATTTAATTCGCCGCCATCACAAGTCAGGAAAATCCCTTCCACAGATTGCTACCTGGTTAAACCAGCAAGGATATACAACCAAGCGAGGTAGTCAGTGGCGACCTGTGTCAGTGAAAAGGGTTTTAGACAGACTTTATGGTAAAACTCCCAGAATCTCCGGTATGGACTCTAACTAATGGCTAGATTCCCTCTATTCACCCCCTTTGCAATCACCCTACTAGAATTTTACATTGTATTTACCTCTTCATAACCCAAACCTTTAGTAATCAATCGATTGCGCCCCTTTTACTTTTACATCCCTCGAATTATAACTAAATTTGCTCAAGTGTAATATGTATCTGACCAAAATCTTTACAAAAATTCATAAACTCACATCAACTCTGAAGTATGCTTGATGACCCATTGATTGGCGTTCCCAGCGTAGAAGATGCCATAGATCAGCGCCCACTAGTTGTCACCCCGGATACATCTCTAACTGACGTTATTAGTTTAATGAGTCGAACCCGAGGTAATACCTGCTCATTGCCTGACTATGATTCAGCAATTGGTTATTATTCTATGCAGGGTGTTCGTTCCAGTAGTGTTTTAGTCATGGATGGGGCGGAGTTATTAGGTATTTTTACAGAGCGAGATATTGTCAAACTCACTGCAGCAGGTGAGGACTTTGCCAAAGTAAAAATATCTCAAGTCATGGTACATCCAGTAATTACCCTTTCCCGCGCCGCCTTCCAGGATATATTTGCAGCCTTATTTTTATTTCGGCGGTATCGGATTCGTCACTTAGTCATCGTAGATGACAACCAACAACTAGTAGGAATCGTTTCCCCAGAAAGTCTCAGACAGGTCTTACGTCCCACCAACTTGCTGAAAATGCGGCGCGTATCAGAAGTCATGACCACTAGAGTGATTCATGCACCACCGACAACCGCCCTACTCACCTTAGCGCAGATGATGGCAAAACATCAAGTTAGCTGCATTGTCATCACTAACACCGATTCCTGGAATGATATTCTCTACACCTTTCAACCCGTGGGTATTGTCACAGAAAGGGACATCGTGCAATTTCAGGCATTAGAATTAAATATGGCGCAAATTCCCGCAAAAACAGTCATGAGTACCCCCTTATTTCTACTCAGTCCTGAAGATTCCCTGTGGTCTGCCCATCAACAAATGCAACGCCGGCGAGTACAGCGATTAGTGGTATCCTGGGATTGGGGCGCCAAGTTAGGTATAGTTACTCAAACCAGCTTGTTACGCATATTTGACCCCCTAGAGATGCATGGAGTCATAGAAACACTGCAACAAACAGTATCCCAACTAGAAGCAGAAAAAGCCCAATATCTCACCCACGAAACCCAAACTAATTACACACCAGTACCTCTACCCCTATCTGACCACAGCAACACCAAACAAAACATCATTCCTTACGAAAACTTAGATACCTTGATTTCTAATGTACAAAGCCGCATAGAATACTTACTCAACCACCCTAATTTATCCCCAGAATTACAGCAACAGTATTTAAGCTCAACCACCACGGAAATTCAAACAATTCGCCATTGGCTGCGTGCTGCAATTTCCTAGTAGAATCTTTTATTGTTATTAACCTCAACCCTGCAATACCAGGGAAGTAATAGGTTTATGACTCAGCCAAAATACAATATTCACTATCATTTAATTAATCACCCCCACACACCAGTTATTCTATTTTTGCATGGGTTTATTGGCAATCTTCATGAATTTGATCCAGTGATTACATTACTGGGTGAGGAATTTTCCTATTTAACACTTGACTTACCTGGACATGGCAAAACTCAAGTATGGGGAGGGGATGAATACTATACAATGGAGAATGTCGCCCAGGGGGTGATTAACTTACTAGACCAGTTAAACATTCAACAGTGCTACTTAGTCGGTTACTCCATGGGTGGAAGATTAGCCTTATATCTAACCCTACATTTTCCCCACCGTTTTACTAAAGTCATCTTAGAATCTGCATCCCCTGGTTTAGCAACAGCAACAGAACAATTAACCAGAGTTAAAACCGATGCTCAAATCGCCAGAAAGTTAGCCAGAACTACTACCAAACAAGAGTTTACTAACTTCTTACTCCATTGGTATAATCAGCCCATCTTTGGAAGACTCAAAGACCATCCACAATTTACCGCCATGGTAGAAAGTCGCTTGCAAAATCACCCACTTGAGTTAGCCAAGTCATTGCAATATATGGGAACTGGAAAGCAACCCTCTTTATGGGACAAACTCCCAGAAAACACCATACCTTTACTGTTATTAAGCGGGGAGTATGACCATAAATTTAGAGATATTCATACACAAATGGCGCAGAAATGCCCTTCCCAGGTAAAAGTTATTGCTGATGCTGGCCATAATACTCACTTAGAAAATACTACGGAATTTGTCAAAAGTATCCGCAACTTTTATAATTAAACCTATAAAATTCTCAAATAAAATCACCGCTGGGGGCTGATAGTGATAAATGCTCCTTGATTCATAGCCCTTAATTCTTCCTGTAACATTTTCTCATAAATTTGCGGCAAAGACTTACTAATTGAATTTGTTTCTATACCGTATCCCAAACTCGTCCAGGTGGGAGATAGTCGCCGCAAAACATCGTCAATTTTTCCTTGTCGTAACAGTTGAGCAATATCAGTTCTCCAAACTCTGGTATCCTTCAACCAACGGTAAACCACTATATCTTGATATTCTGGTGCAAAACTATAACTAGACCAAAACATGGCTCCGGGAGGTTGGGGATGATAGCGAGGGGCGATTTCAAACCAAGTCTTATTGATAATTTGATACCTCCCCGCCGCAGTAGAGCAGTTATTTTTATTGGGTCCGCTGACAATTCTGACGCATATTTCTGGATGGCGACTGAGGTCTTTTACCTGCTGACCACCATATAACAGAGAATAAGGACGGTTACCACTAGCCTCACTAGCGGAAATGGTGCGCATCAAAGCACGGATGTAAGGATCACCCCCTCCCATCACTAAGGGTGGCTGTTGCACCATAAACACTGGCTCCCCAGGCGATCGCACGGAGCCATATATATACCACTGTAACAAATATACAAACCCCAGCAGTGCCGCCATGGGGCCAATCAGATGCTCAACGCCCTTGAGTTTAAAACCTTTGACTGTCACAATCCTACAAACTTGGATAAACTAAGCAACATTAGCAAATAGCTCTCCCCAACTTTTTTGGGGAGCTTCTGATTTAGCCACCACCTCAACAATTTTATTGCGGGAAGCAGCCTCAAACAAAGCCTCAACGGCCACCTGGGCGACCTTCTGACGGGGAATACTACCATCAAACAACGTATCAGCACCCTGCATTACCACACCATCAGAATTATCTTCATTTTTCAAACCACCAGGGCGGACAATGGTATAAGTCAAACCACTTTTTTGAATATACTCCTCAGCCTGTTTTTTCCACACCAAAATCAGCCAAAACAAATTTAAGGGATGAAAAAACTCAGACACACACAAAGAAGACACTAAAACAAAATGCTCAATTCCCTGAGACTTAGCCGCAGCGACCAAATTTTTAGTACCCTCAAAATCCACTCTATAGGGCCCAGTGGGGTCAAAACTCGGTTTAGCACCGGTAGCGCACAGCAAAACCGTACTATCCCCTAAAGCAGCATTCAGGCTTTGTGGTTGTAACACATCACCCTCAACTAACTCTGCCTCACTGGGTAAAATAGTCCTAGCCTTATCTATATCCCTAACCAAAGCCCGCACGGGGATATTGCGCGCTATGAGTTCTTGGACAATGCGGCGACCTGTTTCGCCTGTTGCTCCGGCCACAAATGCTTTCATCAGTGTTTCTGGGGTTGAATATTTAACTTTAATGCTAACTGCTGGCGCATTTCTTGAAAGGGTTTATCCCATACAGGGGAGGTCTCCCAATTCCATGCTGCCACAGGTATCAGGTTTTGCCTAGCTAAAGAGGTTAGTAGCAGGCGTTCATCTTCCGGTTCCCGGGAAAAATCGAAGGGGTTACGGTATCCCGTATGAGAAAGATTATAAGATGTCAACTGACCATAGTTAATGTGTTTGATCAGTTTTTCACCCTTGATCAGCAACTCCTCTAAAAAAACTAAACTAAAAGGCTCGGAATTTGAACGAGTTTCTGGTTCTCTTTGTACCCATCTTGCCCAATCAAACCCATAGATAAAATCGTGAACGTAGCGGAAGCGAATTTCTTTGTTGATGCCGAATAGCTCAATCAGCAACACCATTTTATCACCAAAGGATTCTAAAAAAGATATAGAACCCACATCAGCTACTAAAGCCTGTCTGACCATACTACTCACGATAAAATCAAAATCCCAGAAGATATTTTCTGGGAAGTTGTGCAACTGGGCTTCAAGTATCAATTTTAAAGTATCTCGCAAAGCTAGAATAAATTCCTCATCTGTGGTCATGCTAGTAATTAACTTTTCCAGTTCCACAAAACTAGTAATGAAAGTTTTGTCGGGATTGAGAGTTAATGGATTAACAGACTGTTGGGCTAAAATCTCATCTAGGCATTGAAAAGGGTGATTTCCCTTCCGGTCATGGTTCATAAAAACATCAGGGGAGATGGGGACAGAGTTACTAGGTGTCCAGTCCCTAGCTGGAGATATGGACAACTAATTCTCTGGTATGACTACGCTGACGGTGTTCCCAAATATAAATACCTTGCCAAGTTCCCAGGACTAAATGACCGCGATTAATGGGAATCTGTTCACAAGTATGGGTCAGTGCAGTGCGGATATGTGCTGGCATATCGTCCGCACCTTCAGCATCGTGAATATATTTACCCGACTCAGGCACAAGTTTAGCCATAAAGTTGGCTAAATCTACCAAAACATCCGGGTCGGCATTTTCCTGTATCACTAAACTAGCGGAAGTGTGACGCAAAAACAAGGTACAAAGTCCAGTTTCCACCCCTGATTCTGTAACTATAGCCGCAATTTTGGCGGTGATGTTCTGAAAGTTTTTTCCTGTGGTAGAAATTCTGAGTAGTTTTTGGTAGTGAGGCATCTTGATACTATATTGACTTTTGATTTCATTTTAAGCAAAGGTGAGTGTACCTTGAGGTGCCTTTGATGTTAAAATGGTTTCAATAATTAGTTTCCTCTCAGCGCCATTGGTGACTGAGTTTACCTATATCAGGTATTTATATGAATTTATTCATGCAAACGGCCGCGGAAGCAGTAGCCGGGGGTCCCCATTTTCCCTTAGCCTTTACCTTAGTGTATGTGGTTGGTTTTATTGCTGCTGTCACCATTGGTTCTATAGCTTGGTATAACTCCAAACGCCCCCCCGGTTGGGAAAGCAAAGATCGCCCCGACTTTGTACCTAAATTGGAAAAAGAAGAAACTCCAGGCTCAGGTAACCCGAACTCTTAAGTATTACTACTGGGGATGGCTAGACGCGATTCATCGCGTCTGCTCAAAGCTTTAGTTCTGCACCTCCACCCAGCGACGATACAACTTTTGAATTTGTTTGAGCAACTGTCTATAGTCTGCTTCAGTGCATTGATTCAGCTTCATTGACTCGTTTTTTGTCAGTAGCCATGCTTCTTCTACACCCACATCATCATCACTATAAATCAATTCACTAATGGCGAAAATCAGATTTTGGTAATCTTCTAGCCTAGGGCGATCGCCTAGATATTCTCCCAACCAGCGAGAATATTCTCCTGGTTGCACAGGAACTAATTCATATAACCAAGGCTTAATTTCTGGATCACTAGCTAACCCTTTTACTTGGGCTATCTCACGCAGATATTGGCGTTCCTCTGGTTCGATTTTACCATCAATCCAAGCCGCAGCAATTAGGATTTTCACTAACTTTTTCACCTGGGAATCAGTAACCATTGCTGCTTCCTCCGCTAGATTGGTAGCTTTCAAGAAAATAGTACAATCCCAAACTGTATTCATTGGCAATTGTTGGTTTTTCTTAATCGGACCATGAAAAAGCCATCCATGTTTTGTTGATGAGGCCAAACCTTCAGCCAGCCTTCGGGTGTAGAATACCTAACCAGGGGCGAATCAACCCCGGGGGGCTGAATTTGCCAATGGGGATGGTCAGTCAAAAATCTAGAAATCACCTGTTCATTTTCCGCCGGATGCAGTGTACAAGTGGCATAAACTAGTACACCCCCAGGCTTGACAAATTTAGATGTCTGTGCTATTAGTTCTGTTTGCAAAGTCGAGAGTTCCTGGACAGATTCAGGTGTTTGTCGCCAACGTGCATCGGCGTGGCGGTGTAGAGTTCCCAACCCAGAACAGGGTGCATCTAGTAAGACGCGATCGCCCCTAGAATTAAACTGCGGTAAATTACGACTATCACCTGTGCAAATACGGACAGATTGTAAATGTAACCGTTGGGCATTCTCCTGCAGTTTCCGCAGACGGGAAGCAGTGCGATCGCAGCCCCAAACTTCCCCCTCATCCCCCATTAATTCAGCAATATGGGTTGTTTTCCCCCCCGGAGCGGCACAAGCATCAATCACCACCTCACCTGATTGGGGGTTGAGAACATAACCCACAAGTTGAGCGCTAGCATCTTGCACAGACCACCAACCCTCAGCAAAACCCGGCAGATTTTGGATACCCCCCGTACTCCCAATTAATCGTAAAGCCAGGGGTAAATCCCGCACCCTGCGAGTTAAAATTCCCACAGACCCCAAAGCCTCCTCAACTTGCCCAATAGAAGCCCGCAGGGGATTAACCCGCAAATCAATTGTAGGTGTTTGGTTCATCCACTCACAAAGTTGTTCTGTTTGCGCCCAACCCAATTCATCCAACCACACCTGAATGATCCAATCGGGAAAGCTGTATAAAATACCCAAACGTTCCACAGGATTTTCAGGTAACTTTAAAGGCTCCGGTAACTTCTCACCTAGGCGAATATACTGGCGCAACAGACCATTCACAAAACCCGTCAGACCCGAAAAACCATTTTCCTTAGCCAACTGCACCGTAGTATTCACAGCCGCCGAAGCAGGGATACGCTCTTGATAACGCAATTGGTATAAACCCAGATGTATAATAATGCGGAGGTCTTGGGGTTGTTGATGATACTTTTTAGTCGCCAATTGGTCAATCAAAGCATCAAGAGTGCGTTGCCTCCTCACACTACCATAGACTAATTCCGTCAGCAAACGGCGATCGTGACTTGGTAAGCTCACCTTTTGCAGCACCCTATTTAAAGCTACATCAGCATAAGCCCCCTTGTGAACATCTCGCAAGGCATTAAAAGCTATTTGGCGGGCATTTGTCATGAACTAATAACTGTAAAATTCAACCTATCCCCTTTTGCTCCCAGCCATGGGAACTAGACATAATTAACTACATACTGACAATTTTTTAATTCCATTAGTTAACAGCTTACCGCACCGCTGCACCACAACCAACGCCCAACCAAAACTCATAACTCGCAAGACTGGGAAGCATTTTCTAAATCAAACTGTGCAAAACTGATTAAAGCTAAATGGGACGGGTTGCGCATCAACTCCTTAGCCAAGAGAAAACCAGAAATTGTCCAAATTTGATATCTTCTGGCCTTTTTGCCCACTAAAACCCCCCGAATACCATCATAATATTCTGGCCAATGATTTTGGCTCAGACGTTCTTGAGCAATGTCCCAAGCCCGTTGACTCACATCAGTCCTACCTGTTTTTTCAGCCGCAGCAATCAAAAACCACAATAACACAGGCCAACTACCACCATTATGATATGACCAAGGTATATTTCTGGGGTCACACCCGGTAAAAATTCTGTATTCCTCCTTTTCCACCGCCGGGAAACAGATTTTCATCGGCATTTCTCCCACTAAATCATCCCACTGTTCCTCAATTAGATTCATAATTGCTTGAGATTGCTGTTCACTGGTAAGACAAGAAAGAATCGCCATCATATTTCCCAGTGCAAAAAATCGAGTATCTAATTGAGATGGTCCGACATTACCCGCTAAGTAACCACCATGTTTTGGTAACCAAATAGCCAAATTAGCATAGCGAATAGAATCAGGATAGATATTGAATTGATTAACTGCTGACTGTCCGTATTCTTCACCCTTAAAGCGGTAAATTGCATTTAATCGCTTCATATCAATCCAATAGTGACGACGAATATGATCTCTTAATATAGGTAAGCGATTATCAATACCGATGACAATTTTATTATCTCCAGCACAAATCAGCAACTTACGCGCACACCGCAAGGCTGCATAAAATAGGGATTGAATTTCCAAAGGATAACCGTATATACCCATACGCCGGTAAATCATACAAGCGCCATCGGGAACTAACAGGGTCGGGTACATATCAAATCTGGTCGCCAAGCAAATTTCCATAATCAGCATAATTCCTTGCTGGAATTGAGGCTGCAAGGCGAAACTAATATCTTTGCTAGCCTTGACATAAGCGTGTAATATAATTATCCACCATAGACAAGAATCAACAGGTGTAACTCTAGCGATCGCATGTTCCCCAAAATCCGCTTCTAAATATTCTTGACCATTGTCTGATACAACCTTAAAGCTCGCTGGTATCAAACCTTGTCCAGGTATATAAGCATCCAATTGGTTCTTTTTAGGCTGTAACTTTAAAGTTTCTTCTAAGAAATTACGAACAATATCATATTTACCTTTAATTAAAAAAAGTAAAGCGGATGGCACGAAATCTCTAATAAAACAATGGTCATGCTCTAAATCTTTTTTTATCTGATCACAGCTTGTCCGAGTACCCACAGGACGACCTTGGTAGTAAATAATCGACTTGTCTAAAATTTCCCATGCCTGTTTTTCTAAATCATCAACTATTACTAATTTCTCTCTTTCCATTCCGAGAAATACTCCATTTCGATGGTGTTTTAGCAAGAGATAAAATCTGCTTATTCTCTGCTATAGTTACAATAGTTGTTAATTGAGTGATGAATATATAGACAACTAGTTTTTGTCCATCCACAAGATATCTAGGACGATATTCAAATCTAACCCAAGATAACCCAATTTTGTGATTTACTTTATTGTCCCATAGCTGCAATTTCAAAAATGATCACTCAGAGCAATTTAGAGAATAGCAAAAGCAAGATGTAACTACAAAGTAGTTACATCGGACTTTAAACCTTATGTTCATATTGGACTAGTACACCTGATTAACCTCATGAGATTTACTATCAAGGTATATAAGGTTCTACACTGCCAATTTCAAACTCACAAGCGCGAGAAACAGCTTCAGGTGGTAATTCATCAAAACTCACCAATGATAAATAATTGGGATTATCCATCAGTTCTTTGGCCAACAAGAACCCAGCAATAGTCCAGGTTTGATATTTCCTGGCTTGCTTACCAATTAGTCGTCCTTTTTTCCCATCATAATATTCTGGCCATTCATCTTCAATCAACCTGGTTTTAGCAATTTCAATAGTCTTTCTGGCTAAACCAGTTTTGTTGGTTTTCACACCTGCTGCGGCAAACATCCACATTAATACCGGCCAACTACCAGCATTATGATATGACCAAGGGATATTTTTCGGATCACAGCCTGTGACAATTCTGTATTCTTCATGTTCTAAGGCTGGGAAACAGATTTTCATAGGCATATCTCCTACTAAATCATCCCATCTTTCCTCAATCAAACTCATAATAGCTTGTGACTGCTCTTCCGTAGCTAAATCGGAAATAATCGCCATCAGGTTACCCAGAGTAAAGAAACGGGTATCTAATTGAGATGGACCGACATTACCGGCTAAATAACCACCTTTACGGGGTAGCCACTTGTCTAATTCGTAATAGGGAAGAGAGTCTACATAGATATTAAATAGATTCACAGCACCCTTGCCATACTCTTCACTCTTGAAACGATAAATTGCATTGAGGCGATGAATATCTATCCAATAATGCTGGCGAATATGAGCGCACAACAGAGGTAAGCGGTTATCAATTGCTGAGATTATATCCTGATTACCCTGACAAATCAACAGCTCACGAGCGCCACGTAAAGCCCCATAAAATAACACCTGAATTTCCAGAGGATGACCATAAATCCCCATACGACGGTCAATCATACAAGCACCATCGGGAACCAACAGCGTCGGGTACATATCAAAGCGATTAGCCAAGCATATTTCCATAATTAACCTGATACCATTTTGGAAATCAGGTTGATAGGCGATGGAATAATCCTTAGTAGCCACCACATAAGCACGCAATAAAATAATCCACCATAGACAAGAATCTACTGGAGTGACTCTAGCGATCGCATGTTCACCAAAATCAGCTTCTAAATATTCCTCTCCATTGTTGCATACAACTTTAAAGCTAGCAGGAATTAACCCGCGTCCTGGCTTATAGGCATCTAATTCTCTTTCTTTAGGCTGTAACTTTAATGTTTCTTCCAGGAAATTCCGAACAATCTCTGTCTTACCTTTAATCAAAAAAATTAACGCTGAAGAGACAAAATCCCGGATAAAACACTGATCATAATTAAGGGCTTCCACCGATGCATCATAGGCGGCTACAGTTCCCACAGGGCGACCTTGATAATAGAGAATCGAATTCTCTAGCGCTCTCCATGCTTGTTCTTCTATATTTTCATCTGTTACTAATTCATTTAGTGGCATCGCTAGATTTACTCCATTGAGGGGGGTGATTGATTACTAGATGCACCTTGAATGATTTATGCTTTTGTTAGCATAACCAACCCATATTTAGCATATCAAACTGTCTGGTAAAACTAACTTAGAAATAATAACTTAATCTACTGATTCCCCTAATAATTCATCTCTAATTAGTTGCTTTTTGATGATTTTTGAGGTAAATCTTCCCTAGGCATTTTTTACCTCAAGCCAAGTCATGATTCCTAAAAACAGCCATGTAATATACATTCCCAGATTGTTCTGTTTTTGCGTTGGTACATCTCTAACCTGGGTTGACAACAGCAAAATTTACCTTTGATAATACTCAAGGTCGGTTTTAACTATTTACGGTACATTTACTCAATCAACATTTAGCCTTGACGCAGTAAATTAGATTATTCCCCTATAACTTCATAATTTATAATGTTTTTTCAAAATATGCAATATAAAACTTAAACAACTTTAGATGTTAATACTTCTTTTGACAAGTGTATAATTTAGCTAAATTACCAATAATAATCGGAAATTTTGGCAGTAAAGTCGAAAACTATTCAGGGCACACAACATCAGGCAAAGTTGATTTATAACTTTTCAACAGGTAATTTTCATCTTAGGGAACACACCGAAGGTGGGTCAAACAACATTTGATACATTAATCATCCTTCCCTTTCCAGGAACATGGACAACTTGACAGCCAGTAGAGGTATGGTAATAAAAGGGATTCCTATATAAAACCAAAAAATTTATATGACCTCAGTTTCTCCCCATAAAAAAGCCAAAGCCCTGAAACCGACTAGCCGCCGCCCCGCCAAAGAATTGTGTAGCGAGTGCGGGCTATGTGATACATATTATATTCACTATGTCAAAGAAGCCTGCGCGTTTATTAATCAACAGATAGACAGACTCGAAGAACAAACCCATAAGCGATCGCGCGACCTAGAGAACGAAAACGAACTGTACTTTGGGGTGCATCAAGACATGATAGCCGCCCGGAAACAGCAGCCAATAGAAGGCGCCCAATGGACAGGTATTGTTAGTAGTATTGCCATTGAAATGCTCAACCGCGGCCTAGTAGAAGGGGTTGTCTGTGTGCAGAACAGCAAAGAAGACCGCTTTCAACCCATGCCAATTATCGCCCGTACCCCAGAAGAAATACTGGCAGCCAGAGTAAATAAACCAACATTATCCCCCAACCTTTCCGTTTTAGAACAAATAGAAAAATCGGGGATGAAAAAGTTATTAGTAATTGGTGTAGGTTGTCAGATTCAAGCCCTCAGAGCCGTAGAAAAACAACTAGGGTTAGAAAAACTGTATGTTTTAGGCACACCCTGCGTAGATAACGTCAACCGGGCTGGACTGCAAAAATTCTTAGAAACCACCAGCCGCTCACCAGAAACAGTGGTACATTATGAATTCATGCAAGATTTTCGCATTCACTTCAAACATCAAGACGGCTCCATCGAGAAAGTACCATTTTTTGGCTTAAAAACCAATCAACTCAAAGATGTCTTTGCCCCCTCCTGCATGACCTGCTTTGACTACGTCAACTCCCTAGCAGACCTAGTTGTAGGTTACATGGGCGCGCCCTTTGGCTGGCAATGGATTTTAGTCAGAAATGATACAGGTAAAGAAATGCTCGACTTAGTGCAACAGCAATTAGACACCCAGCCAGTCATGTCCGCAGGGAACCGTAAACAAGCAGTACAGCAGAGTATTCCCGCTTACGACAAAGGAGTAACACTACCCATGTGGGCGGCAAAACTCATGGGTGTAGTCATAGAAAAAATCGGACCCAAGGGTTTAGAGTATGGGCGGTTTTCCATTGACTCCCATTTTACGCGGAATTATTTGTATGTGAAGCGCAATTATCCGGAGAAGTTAGAGGCTCATGTGCCAGAGTTTGCGAAGAGGATTGTAGGGCAGTATAAATTACCAGATTGACCTCTCCCCGCCCATTTATGGGCGGGGATTCTAAACTGTTGCTACCAGAAGGGCTAAAGCCGCTTCCCGCCGCTTTTTAGTTTTGGTTTCCCAGATGCGATATCTGGTAGCGAGGGTCAAAACTCGCCTACAGACCTTGACCAGATTTAAATCTAGTTGTGTCTCTACTTTGCGAAGAATATTCGCAGCACCATTCAAATCAGCGTTGATTAATTCACCTGCACCAGTGCAATAGATTCCGCGATTTACTCGTTTTCCACTTGGTATCCACCCTTCAGGTTTTGCGCCGAAAATAGGTAGAAAGTCACCATCTAAAAAACTAGCTTTACTGGTATAGGACTCTTCGGTTTCAACAAATTTGATGCTGTAGTATTCGCACAGTTGTTTAACTCGTTCCTTTAATTTAGCTGTTGGTATTTGTACAAAAGATTGAGTTGTTTTACCCAACTTTGCTTCTTGTCTCTGTCCTTGATTCCACCCAAAAACAACTGTACCAATTTTGTATTTAATGCAGTAGTCAACAACTAATCTAGCTGCTTTATTTACAGCATCTCTCACTTGTCGGTTACGCTCCCGCCAAGTTCTGGTAAATCTCACCCAACCTCAGTAGCCATTCCCACCGCTGCGATCGCCGCCTCTAATGCGATCGCCACATGGGTCCAGTGAGTCCCCCCCTGGCAATAAACCACATAAGGCTCACGCAAAGGACCATCGGCGGAAAATTCCAAAGTACTGCCCTCAATAAATGTCCCCCCAGCCATGACTACTTGGCTCTCATAGCCCGGCATATCATCGGGAATGGGGTCGAGATAGGAACCTACGGGGGAATGCTGTTGTATGGCTTTACAGAAGGCAATGAGTTTGGCTGCAGAACCGAGTTTAATGGCTTGAATTACATCCCTACGGGGTGCTAGAGGTGCAGGATTGACTGGATAACCTAATTTATGGAATACATAACCCGTGAGGTGAGTTCCTTTGATGGCTTCCCCTACCATCTGGGGCGCTAGAAATAAGCCTTGGAATAACAGGCGATTTTGGTCGAAGGTCGCACCACCATAACTACCAATACCAGGGGCGGTGAGACGACAGGCGGCTGCTTCTACTAGGTCAGCACGACCGCTAACATAACCCCCTGCTGTGACGATTGTCCCCCCTGGATTTTTAATCAATGACCCGGCCATTAAATCGACACCGACATCTGTGGGTTCTCTGGTTTCAATAAATTCCCCGTAACAGTTATCTACAAAACAGACGGTGTTGGGGTTTTGCTGTTTCACTAGGTGAACAATTTTTTCTATGTCGGTAATCGATAAACTCGGCCGCCAGGAATAGCCGCAAGAACGCTGAATTAATACTAAACGGGTGTTGTCAGTAATGCTACTACTTAGGGTTTGCCAATCTATAGTTCCTTGGGGGGTTAGCTCCAATTGGCGGTAATTTATGCCAAACTCAAGAAGGGAACCTTGGCCTTTACCCCGTAAACCAATTACTTCTTCAAGCGTATCGTAGGGAGAACCAGCTACTGCTAACATCTCATCTCCAGGACGGAGAACACCAAATAAGGCACAGGCGATCGCATGAGTTCCAGAAACAAACTGGACTCGCACCGCCGCTGCTTCAGCACCCATGACCTCGGCAAAGACTTGATCTAAGGTGTCTCTTCCTAAGTCATCATGTCCATAACCACTGACACCAGCAAAATGGTGTGCCCCAACACGGTGATGACGAAAGGCATCCAGGACTCTTTTGAGATTATGCTTGACCTGAGCGTCAATTCCAGAAAAAATCTCTAACAGTGCCTGCTCTGCTTGCCGCAGCTGTTCTACGCTGTTCATTAGTTTCTCTTTCACAAAAAATTAGTTAGATATGCGGATTTTGTAATCACGCAGATTAGGCTAGACAATTTCAACTCGGGTTATTGCATGACAATTGCTACTTCAACTAAACCTCAAATTAACTGGGTGAATACCCTGTTTTTCATTGCTCTGCACATCGGCGCTTTATTTGCTTTGGTTCCTAGTAACTTTAGCTGGAATGCCGTTGGTGTGGCTTTATTACTTTACTGGATAACCGGCGGACTGGGCATTACCCTAGGTTTTCACCGTCTGGTAACTCATCGCAGTTTTCAAACTCCTAAGTGGCTGGAGTATTTCTTGGTGTTCTGCGGCACTCTTGCCTGTCAAGGGGGACCAATTGAATGGGTAGGTACACATCGTATTCACCATTTACATTCTGATACTCAAACAGATCCCCATGATTCTAATAAAGGCTTCTGGTGGAGTCATATGGGTTGGTTAATTTATCAATCTCCTGCTCATGCTGAAGTTCCTCGGTTTACTAAGGATATTTCCGAAGACTCAGTTTATCAGTTTTTACAGAAATATTTTATTTTGATTCAGGTAGCACTGGGTTTATTACTCATGTATCTGGGTGGGTGGTCTTTTGTGGTCTGGGGAATCTTTGTTCGCATTGTCTGGGTTTACCATTGTACCTGGTTGGTGAACAGCGCTACTCACAAATTTGGTTATCGTAGTCATGAATCTGGCGATCGCTCCACTAACTGCTGGTGGGTAGCTGTCCTAGTATTCGGTGAGGGCTGGCATAATAACCACCATGCCTATCAATACTCTGCTCGTCACGGTCTGGAATGGTGGGAAATCGATTTAACTTGGATGACTATTCAATTACTGCAATTGCTCGGTCTAGCTACCAATATCAAGCTAGCAACCAAAAAGCAATAATTTCCGGGTGAGTGGTTTATAGTCGGTCAACGGTATTTGACTAGAAAAACTCCTAACCATTCACCATCAATCATAAAAATCATAAAAATAGTGCGCTGGTGTAGCTCCGGTTGCTATAATCCAAGACGCTAATGTTAAGAAACTTTACTGGCATCCACCTCTTGGGTGAAGTGCTAGGGAGGTTTGTTGTTTTCCAGGTATTCATGACTACATCAATAATCAACAGCCAACAACTAAGTGACGACCTTGGTGAACCCAAGCTAAAGCTACAAGATATTGTCAAAACCCTACCCAGGGAATGTTTTGAGAAAAACAGCCGCAAAGCTTGGACACAAGTACTAATTAGTATTTCTATGGTGGCTTTGGGCTACTATCTGCTGACCATCAGTCCTTGGTTTTTATTACCCCTGGGTTGGATTTTTACCGGTACTGCTTTAACAGGTTTTTTTGTCATTGGCCATGATTGTGGTCACAGGTCTTTTGCTAAAAGTCGTTGGGTAAACGATTTAGTAGGGCATTTATTTATGATGCCTTTAATTTATCCCTTTCACAGCTGGCGAATTAAACACAATCATCACCACACACATACCAACAAGTTGGATGAGGATAATGCTTGGCATCCTATTAGAACACATGTATTTGCCAATTGGACACCCCGGAGGCAGTTTGCCTTTGAAAGGTTTATGCGTCAGCGTCTGTGGTGGGTAGGTTCCATTGGACATTGGGCAGTGGTACATTTTGATTGGCGGAATTTCAAAACCAAAGACCAATCAAGTGTAAAGCTGTCTGTGGCGGTGGTAGTTTTGTTTGCGGCGATCGCATTTCCTCTATTAATTGCGACAACTGGTATTTGGGGATTCATCAAGTTTTGGCTACTACCCTGGATGGTTTACCATTTTTGGATGAGTACCTTCACAATTGTTCACCACACCGCGCCTGATGTTCCTTTTAATACAGTTGATAAGTGGAATGAGGCCTTAGCACAACTATTTGGTACCATTCATTGTGATTATCCCCGCTGGGTAGAAATCCTCTGCCATGATATCAACGTCCACGTTCCCCATCACATTTCTACTGCTATCCCTGCTTATAATTTACGACTAGCTTACAGCAGCATCAAAAAAAATTGGCAGCCTTATCTACATGATGAATGTCAGTTTTCCTGGTCTTTAATGAAGAAAATCACAGACCAATGTCAACTGTACCAAACTGATGTTGGCTATCAGACTTTTAATGAATATTACGCAGGAAAACAAAAAATAAATAGCATCAGCAATAACTGAGATTGCCAATAGTTGCAACAGTGTTAACTATCCTGTAAATTGAATAGGCTCTGGTAATTCTTGATCTACTTCAAAGCCAAGGTTAATTACCAGAGATTATCTTCTAGAGTGTTAGAGAAATCTCATACTAGGAATATCCCAAACAAGCAAATTTTTATCCCACAAAATAATCCAGTGCCATCAAATACCATTGCTTTCAATAATTCTGATGACTGTAAATTGTCTGATGAAAAAACTCAACTTCCCTTTACTCTTCAGGATTTGAAAGCTGCAATACCAGCTGAATGCTTTCAGCCCAATGTAACTAAATCCCTATTTTACTTTTTTCGTGACATCTTGATTATTAGCTCACTTTATGCAGTAGCTTATTATCTAGATTCTTGGTATTTTTGGCCGGTTTTCTGGTTCATGCAAGGAACAATGTTTTGGGCTTTGTTTGTAGTTGGACATGACTGCGGACACCAATCTTTTTCTAAGCAAAAATGGCTCAATGATTTGATTGGACACTTATCCCACACACCCATACTAGTCCCTTATCATGGTTGGAGAATTAGTCACAGAACTCACCATAAAAATACTGGTAACATTGATAACGATGAAAGTTGGTATCCTGTAACCGAATCCCAGTATAAGGAAATGCCACTATTACAAAAGATAGGGCGATATTATGTTTTTCTGTTGGCTTATCCGGTGTATTTATTTAAGCGTTCTCCAGGTAAAGAAGGTTCTCACTTTTCACCTAGCAGCCCACTGTTTAAACCCTCAGAAAAACGGGATGTATTGACTAGTACTATACTGTGGATGGGTATGGTAGGTTTACTAGGTTTCTTCACCTATCAATGGGGTTGGATGTGGTTACTAAAATACTACGCTATGCCCTACATTGTGTTTGTGATTTGGTTAGATTTAGTAACATTTCTCCATCATACTGAGCCAGATATTCCCTGGTATCGTGGCGAAAATTGGACTTTTCTCAAAGGTGCGATTTCTAGTATTGACCGTGATTACGGTTGGTTCAATCACATTCACCATGACATCGGTACTCATGTTGCTCACCATATTTTCCTGAACATTCCCCATTACAATTTGTTAAAGGCGACGGAGGCGATTAAACCGGTGATGGGTGAATATTTCCACAAGTCAGAGGAACCTATTTGGAAATCTTTATGGCGTTCTGCTGTCAGCTGTAAATTTGTACCGGATACAGGTGGCAAGGTTTATTATACTGCTAATCGTCAAAAATAGGTAATTTGATTTCTGGGTATATAAGTTAAGTCCGCTGAGGCGGACTTTTTTGATCTCACCCATATTTCTCGTTGGCTATCAAAATATAGTGGGAGCGTGAGAACCCCTGCGCTTTAGCGAGGGGATGAAAAGCGACTCAACAGGATTTACCCTGTCGTATCCTGACGACAAAAAACTTATTGACAAGGCATTTCTGATTAGTTAGGATAAAAAAGCATCCACAAATATGGTGAAAAACCCAAAAGATGTTTTCCTTAAGTAGCCACACAGCTAGATTTATTTTTAGCCGAGGTGGGTAGGGCATTTTGACTGTGCCACAACGATATTATTTATTCAAATTTTTAAATAAAAAATATCGTAAACTTTGCGTAGCGTGTCTTCAGACCGCGTAGCAACATCAGTTTAGAATCCCCTGTGATTCTATCCAGGGGAGAAGTCAAGTAGTTTGTAGAAGCAACAACTACCTAACACTTCCCCAGGGCGAACGGTCGAAAGCCGTTTGTGGTGAGTCCAAGCTTGGTGTTGAGGTTTTTTTAACGCAAAGGTTTATTCTGGGGAATGGATAATTAAAATTCTAAAACCTCCCGTTTCCCTGAATAATGTGCTTTGCAGTCGTTAAGGTTTCTAGGCTAATAAAACCTCTGCGGTGTCCCTTTTGGTTAGACATACCCAGAAATACGGAGTCTCCACGGGAAGGGTTGCGAGAAAACCGGGGGGAAGTGTTGATGTAGGTGGAAGCGCTATTCACTCCCAAAGCAAACTGGCGACTTTCTTGATAGGATTCCGTAGCAATGGAGTCGGCGTGTCCGCTGCTATATTGATTAATCCAGACGATCGCATCTTCTAAGCTATTTACCAGTTTAAAGGCTACGGTTTTTGTTAAATAAGCGCTACCCCACTCACCTGGTTTGGCCAGTCCTAACTGGGGAAACTCTGCTACTAGTTCTTCATCTCCTTTAATTTGAAAGCCTTGTTCTTCCAAGCTATTCCACAGCACTGGTAAAGATGATGGCAAAGCTTGGCGATGAATTAATACTTTTTCTATGGCGTTGACTGGGTCTGGTTGGCTTTCATGGCTATCTGTAATCATCCACCGTACCATTTCTAAGCTGCTATTAACAGACCAGTAAAGGTAACAGTTACCCATTGCTGACTTTAACACTGGACAAGTTGACTGCCGCATTACCTGCTGGATTAAGCTAGAACGTCCGTAGGGTATGACTAAATTCACATACTTGTCTTGGGTGACTAAATCTCGCATGGAAGCACCGTGTTCTGCTTTAATTAGTTCTAGACAGCCAGCTGGTAAACCAACTTCCTCAATGGCGTTTTGCAGAACACTGGCTATGGCGTGGTTGGAGTGACTGGCCTCTGTACTCCCCTTGAGTATAATACTATTGCCGGTCTTGATACATAAACCCGCGGCGATCGCTCCTAAATCAGGAAAAGCCTCATAGATAAATCCAATCACTCCCAAAGGCATTAACTGAGTGTAACTTTGAGAATCTTCCAGTTGATAGTTAGCAGTTCTCACCCGCCGTAAGGGGTCGGAAATTTCCCCTAACCTTTGCAGAATTCCTACTGCTGCTTTTAACCTGGTGGGAGTCAGCTTCAGCCAATCTAAAATCAACTCTGGTACAGCCATTTCTTTGCTGGCTTCTAAATCCAAAGTATTGGCTTCTAAAATATCATCAAAGGAATTGGCTAGCGCTTGAGCCATTGCTAACACAGCGCGACTGCGGTCTACTCCCTTGGTATACCCCAACTTCAGGGAAGCTTGATAAGCGCGTTTAGCGCTATTAATAGGTTCGGGGTAATCATCCAAAACTTCAACAGTCATTGAATTAACGTCTGTAAGTAAGCCAGACCATCAGTGCTGGCAGAATAGCCAACAGTACCGCTACTATTGCCCAAGCAATAATCCTAGAACTATTTGCCAATTGCAGTGCTAATGGTAACCATATAATCACTACCACGAAAATAATCCCTAATGCTATGGGTAGATAGCTTTCTCTCATCTGAATCGACACAACACGCCAACTATTTCCCGTCCAGTGCCAAGCTCGCTGGTGGGGATAGGTAGTTGAAAGTTGTTCTAGGATGTATCCATGATCTTTGACTACAAAGATTTGTTGACAGCGATCGCAACCAAATGCTTCTGTAAGTGTAATGGGAATTAGCTGTCCTTTGCGACGGCAGGGACAGAGATATTCCGTGTTTAAGTCAATTTTTTCAGGTTTTTGAGATGGCACAAGCGTTCTAATAACTTGAGCGTGTTTTTCTTTTTGCTAATATCATACCTTCCCTGAATAGTTTGGCGTTTGGTTTACCCATATCAATGCCCAGCAGATGCTCAATCATGCTGTCATTCCCATAGGGACAATGAATCCCGTGTACTACACCCTAAAGTCTGTAAGTTAATCTAGATACTCTTAGTATATATCTTAATTTACATTCTCTACCCTTTTCAAGCGGGTAACGCGATTCGAACGCGCGACATTCACCTTGGCAAGGTGACGCTCTACCACTGAGCTATACCCGCAATTTCAACCTAAAACTTATCATCTCAAATATATTTTTATTTGTCAACCCCCAATTTTGAAATCCGATGAATTTTTGCATAGTTACACGTCTTCCGCTCCTTGACCACCAGAGGAGCGGAGCCACTCAGAGCCTCAGCCTACTTCTTCCGACTCTGGGGCTAAATTGCCTAAATTCTGACCAGAAAAAGATGCTGGCAAAGCCTGGCCATTCTGGGGGGATAAATCTATGAGATTAGACCGCAATTGTCGCATTAGGCTAGCCATTTCTAGAGCATTCATGGCATAATCCCAACCATGATTGCCCTTAATACCGGCCCGTTCTAAAGCTTGCTGCATGGTATCCACCGTCAAAATCCCAAAAATTACCGGTACACCAGTTTGGAAGCTAGCAGCGGCGATACCCTTAGAAACTTCCGCCGATACATAATCAAAATGAGGCGTTTGTCCCCTAATGACAGCACCCAGACAAATTACCGCATCATAACGATGGGAAAGTGCGAGTTGGCGGGCTACTAGAGGTACTTCAAAACTTCCCGGAACCCAAACATAGTCTACCTGACTACCATAGGGGTCTGGGTCTACACCGTGGCGTTTTAAGCAATCTTGACAACCCTCTAACAGCTTCCCGGTAACCAGGTCATTGAATCGAGCCACAACCACTGCTAAATGTAACGGTTCGGCTGGTGGAGCAAAAGTTCCCTCAAAAACTGCCATGACTGCCTCTTAATCTACTATACTCTGGCTAATATACATTTCTTCTTTAAACGCTGAAGAGCAGGAGAGCACAGTTATATAACATAGAACAAGAAAACAGGAAAATCTTGTTCTTGGCTCTTCTGCTCCTGGGCTATGCTATTTTTGCCAAATAGACCTCAGCGATCGCTTAAACTACAAAAAAGTTTAATATACCGACTAAAATCACCAAAGCGAACCAGACTCCGGAACCAACCCAGAGCAGTTTTTTCGATTCCACCCAATTTTGTGGAGTAGCATAGGCAACAGGAACCCCTACTACTAACACAAAAGATGTGAGAACTAAAGATATCAGAGCGAATTGAAATATTATAGTCATTTTTGCTTCTCCCAAAACAGCAGAATACTAAAGATACAATATCCTAAAGGGTGACCCAACAGTTTTTACTTATATGTTAAACTAGCAGAAATTGCGTCACCATGGTCATTAGGAACTAAATTCTAGTTGGTCGTGATCAATCCCCTCACCACCAACGATGATTTCCCACACAGGATCAATGACTGATGACGTGTAACTAATTGTAAATTATTTGCTTAAAACAAGTAAATCATACTAAATCCCGCTAGACTAAAAGTAGTTGATTTAATGAAGTTTTGATGCAGCATGTCACTCCCAAGGAAGCAGCTAAAATCCTTGGTGTCCATGTCTCCAGTCTCAGGAGATGGGAAAACGAAGGCAAGCTTAAAGCAATCCGTACACCAGGCGGTCAAAGGCGGTTCATCCTCGAAGAAGTCGAAAAAATTGGCGGAATACCCAGGACAATTAAAACTATTTGCTATGGACGAGTATCGACTCATTCCCAGCAAGATGATTTGCAACGACAACTTGAACACTTACGCACAAGATACCCAGAGGCTGAAATTATTTCAGAAGTTGGAAGCGGACTCAATTTTAAACGGAAAAAATTCCTCGCAATTCTGGAACGAATCATCGACGGCGATATCCAACGTATTGTCGTTGCCCATCCTGACCGACTTGTCCGATTCGGATTTGAATTGGTTAGGTGGTTATGCACAAAATTTGAGTGCGAACTCGTGGTTCTCAATGACCGCAAGCTCAGTCCAGAACAGGAACTCCTACAAGATATGCTGTCGATCATCCACTGTTTCTCTAGCAGGTTATACGGGCTTAAAAAATACAAGTCAAGCATTAAAGAAGACTTACAAAAAGAAGTCGCGTCACAAGGAATCGACAAAGCAGTCACCGAACAGTGTATTGAAAATCAGGCTATTTCCTAGTAAGGAATTACATCGAGTCTGGAAGCGTTGGCTTGCTGCTTATCGTTATTACTTCAACCAATGTATCAGTTATCTTCACCATAAGCTAGGTGGACACAAAATTTTTAAATGCCCACATTGCGGAATTCAGGTCTATCGTGATGTGAATGGCGCACGCAATATTTTATTGCGTGCTTTGCAAGCAACTGCCTTTACCGTGACGCATGATTCTATTGTGCTTTCTGAGGAGTCAGAATTGACGGATGCCGTAGTTAATCTAGTTTAATCGCTTTGATTAGCTTAAAAGTTGCACTAATGGCTCATGAATATGGACTTAATTCTTTGTCACACCACCGCTGATTTCGACGCTTTAGCCGCCGCCGTGGGTCTGGCCTGTTTATTGCCAGGTAGTAAAATTGTCCTTAGTGGTGGCGCACATCCCCCCGTGAGAGATTTTTTAGCATTGCACCGGGACGAGTATCCTCTGATTGAGAGACGTTCAGTCATTCCCGAAAAAATTAGTTCTATCAGAGTTGTTGATACCCAACAGCGCGACCGTCTGGGTAAAGCTGGCGAATGGTTAGAGTTACCCAACATAAAAGACATCATAGTTTATGACCATCATCTGAGTCAACAACTAACTATTCCTGCCACAGAATCCCACATTGAAGCAGTGGGAGCCTGTACCACCTTAATGGTGGAAGAGTTGCAAAAACAGAAAATTGCCCTCACACCGGCCCAAGCCACAGTCATGGCCTTAGGTATTCATGTAGATACAGGGTCATTAACATTTGACAGTGCTACCCCCAGAGATGCTCTAGCTTTAGCTTGGTTAATGCAACAAGGAGCGAGTGCATCAGTCATTTCCACTTATCTTGACCCGGGTTTATCCCCTCAATTACAACAGCTATTAACTACAGCCCTGGAAAACTTAGAATCTTTTGATTTACTGGGATATACCATTGGCTCAGTCATATTAAAAACACAGGATTTTGTCCCAGGACTATCCAGTTTAGCTTCACAGTTGATAGAATTAACGGAAATCGATGCCTTACTATTGGCAAACGAATATAGCCCCAAACAAGGCGACCTACGTTTAACAATCATTGGCAGATCCCAAATTCCCGGAGTCAATCTCAATCTGTTATTTCAAATATTCGGCGGTGGTGGACATTCTCAAGCTGCATCCCTGAGTCTGCGCCAAGTAAATACACAAGAAATATTACAACAACTCCTAGAAGGCATCAAAACCTCAATTCCCCATCCTCCCACCGCCAGAGACTTGATGTCTTCCCCAGTCCGCACCATTCGCCCGGAGACCACAATTTCCGAAGCCCAAAGAATTTTATTACGTTATGGACATTCTGGTTTATCTGTAGTTGATAGCCAAGGAAAACTAGTAGGAATTATCTCAAGACGAGATATAGATATTGCCCTCCACCACGGATTTAGTCATGCGCCAGTCAAAGGCTACATGACAACTAAAGTTAAAACTATTACACCAGATACCATCCTGCCACAAATTCAAGACCTAATGGTAACTTATGATATTGGACGGTTACCAGTATTAGAAAACGGCAATTTAGTGGGAATTGTCACCCGTACCAACCTATTGCGGGAATTACATCAAGCCGAAGCAGAAAACAAATTCCCCATTACCCATTCTAAATTCAAAACTAACTTGAATACAGAATTACAAAATCGCCTCGCCCCGCAACTGTGGCGATTACTCACCGTAGCATCTCAAGCAGCAGAAAAACGGGGTTGGCATCTTTACTTAGTAGGTGGTGCGGTGCGAGACTTACTGTTAGCAGAATCAGCCGCCGGGACATTAATGATTACAGATATAGACCTTGTAGTTGATGGCTTTCACCAAGCAGCAGATGTTGGCGCTGGTGTAGAACTAGCCAAAGAACTACAGAAAATTTACCCAGGGGCGCGGCTAGAAATTCATGGCGCTTTTCAGACTGCGGCCTTATTGTGGCACAAAGACCCAGAACTAGACTCATTGTGGATAGATATCGCCACAGCTAGAACAGAATTTTACCCTTATCCAGCCTCAAATCCGGAAGTAGAAGCTAGTTCCATTCGTCAAGACTTGTATCGCCGTGACTTTACCATTAACTCCCTGGCTGTGCGCCTGACCTCCCCACGTCCTGGGGAATTGATAGATTTCTTTGGTGGTTTACTAGACTTACAAGCCAAGCAAATTCGGGTATTACACCCCAACAGCTTTATTGAAGACCCTACCCGGATTTATCGCGGTGTCCGCTTTGCGGTCCGCTTTGGATTTGAGATAGAATCCCAAACACAAGAGTTTATCCAGTATGCGATTAATAGTGGGGTTTATGATCGCACAGCCCAAACCAACATCAAAACCCCAGCCTTACAAACTCGACTCAAAGCCGAATTAAAATACATCCTGCAAGCGTCCTATTGGAAATCAGCTTTACAAAGGCTCCATGAATTAGGGGCGTTACAGTGTATCCATCCTACCCTGAAATTAGATAAAGCACTTTTACAACAATTGCGATTATTAGAAGCCTGTTTAAAACGATTTGGCCCCCAAGATCACCTTATCCCTTGGGGAATGCGCCTAGAAGGCTTAATTGCCCATTTAGAACCACAATATCGCCTCAAGGTAGCCACAAATCTACACTTACCAGAAGATGGTATTCAACGCCTGCAAAACTTAGCTAAAGCCCAAACTCAGGTGATAGAACTATTACCAACTTGTGAGCGTCGCAGTCAAATAGTGCAATTGCTCCGACAGTATGATTTACCCATGTTGATTTTAATTGCTTTGCAAACCCCCCAAACCCTCAGACGGCAGATATGGGATTATTTGCGAACTTTAGCCAATGTCCAGCCTCTACTCAATGGTAATGATTTAAAGAAATTAGGCTACAAACCCGGACCCCAATATCGCCAAATGTTAGATGATTTACTGGCTGCTACTGTGGATGGAGTGATTAAAGACACAGCTGATGCAGAAAATTTTTTAGCCCAGCATTATCCTCAATAAATGTCTTGATTTTCAAATTTCTCGCTATTTAACAGAAGCACTAAAGCAGAGAGGCAAGTTATAATTTTCTTGCGGAGCAACGTAACAAAAATTTATGAATAATCCTCTTGTACAAGCCTTTTTTGTAGGCAGAGCTGTGGCAGAAGTAATTAATGAGCGCCTAGAGGTGTCTATAACCGACGCCTTGAGCGATTTGGGCAAATTGGAAGCCGAACTCACACAGCAAATGCGTCAGTTCACACAAGAAGTCCTAGAACGGGCAAACCGGGCGGCTGAAGCTGCTGGGGAAGGTGTCCCTGGAGGGTCTTCTAGTGCTGATACTGAGGACGTGCAAGCCACCATTGATGAACTCAGGGCGGAAATTGCCCTCTTGCGTAATGAATTACAACGTTATCGCAGTAGTTCTGTATAAATTTCCTCATGAGTCATAATTACATGGCACTGGCCTGTCAATATTTCAGGATTCAGTGTGTCTTTTCATTCAGGTGATTTGGTTAACAACCAACGGTACAGAAAAAATATGGAAACAGGTTATTCAGATCAGGCATACCGTTGGAATCGGGAAAATTACTCCAGTAGACGGCGCTTTGTAGACATTTGGTCTTTTGTCTTGACCTTAATGTTCAAACTTTGGCGGTATAATAAATCTTGGAGTTACCCCGGCGGTGTCACTGAGGACAAGCAAGCTGCAAGACGCAAGGCCCAAGCGGTCTGGATTCGTAATACCCTGTTGGACTTAGGGCCGACTTTTATTAAAGTCGGGCAGTTATTTTCTACCCGTGCTGATATATTCCCCAGTGAATATGTAGAAGAGTTGGCTAAGTTACAGGACAAAGTACCCGCATTTAGTTATGAGCAAGTAGAAAAAACCATTGAGCAAGAATTAGGTAAGAAAATTCCGGAATTATTCGTGAATTTTGAACCGGTTCCCCTGGCGGCTGCTAGTTTAGGTCAAGTGCACAAAGCTAGACTGCACACTGGGGAAGAGGTGGTGGTGAAAGTACAGCGCCCTGGACTCAAGAAGTTATTTGAAATCGATTTACAAATTCTCAAGGGTATTACCCGCTACTTCCAAAACCATCCCAGATGGGGACGAGGGCGAGACTGGCTGGGGATTTACGATGAGTGTTGTCGTATTCTTTGGGAAGAAATTGATTATCTCAATGAGGGTCGCAATGCTGATACTTTTCGTCGCAACTTCCGCGACTATAAATGGGTAAAAGTCCCTAGGGTCTATTGGCGTTATGCTTCACCTAGAGTTTTGACTTTAGAATATGCCCCCGGTATTAAAATTAGCCAATATGAGGCTTTAGAAGCTGCGGGTTTAGATCGCAAGGTGCTAGCACGTCAAGGTGCTCAGGCATACTTATTACAATTGCTTAATAACGGCTTTTTCCATGCTGATCCTCACCCCGGGAATATTGCGGTGAGTCCTAATGGCGATTTAATTTTCTACGACTTCGGCATGATGGGACAAATTAAGTCTAATGTGCGTGAAGGATTGATGGAAACCCTGTTTGGGATCGCTCAAAAAGATGGCGATCGCGTGGTTCAATCTCTGATAGATCTAGGAGCGATCGCACCGACTGATGATATGGGGCCAGTACGGCGATCTGTTCAATATATGTTGGACAATTTCATGGATCAACCCTTTGAAAATCAATCAGTGTCCGCCATCAGTGACGACCTGTATGAAATAGCCTATAATCAGCCATTTAGATTTCCCGCCACCTTCACCTTTGTCATGCGGGCCTTTTCTACCCTCGAGGGGGTAGGTAAAGGCTTAGATCCAGAGTTTAACTTTATGGAAGTTGCCCAACCATACGCCATGCAACTAATCACAAATATGAATGGTTCTGATAATAACAGCTTTATCAATGAGTTAAGTCGTCAAGCCGTGCAAGTTAGTAGCACTGCGTTGGGGCTACCCCGGAGATTAGAGGATACACTGGAAAAATTAGAACGCGGAGATATGCGTGTGCGTGTGCGTTCTATTGAAACCGAACGTCTGCTAAGAAGACAGAGTAATATTCAATTATGCACAACGTACGCTTTAATCATCAGTGGATTCACCCTTTCGGCTACAATTCTATTAGTTAATCGTTATGTATGGCCGGCGGTGCTAGCTGGTTTGATTGCTGCCGCAGTCTCAGTTATAATGATTCGCCTGCTGTCACGCCTCGACCGTTATGACCGGACATATTAATTGCTCTCAAAAATGATGAAACTTAACTTCACAGGTTCTAGTGATCCGGGACTTGTTCGTTCTAGTAACCAAGATGCTTTCTATATCGACCCTGATGGGCGATTTTTTATTGTTGCTGATGGTATGGGGGGACACGCTGGCGGTGAGCAAGCCAGTTACATCGCCACAGAGGAAATTACAGCGTTTTTACTCTCCCAATGGGATAGCGATCAACCTACCCCCCAATTATTAGAAAATGCCATAGCCCAAGCAAATCAAGCTATCTTAGAGGATCAGCAACGCCATCCTGAACGCTCTGATATGGGTACTACAGTGGTGGCGGTGATTTTTCGCCCCTCAGATTCCCCTTGGTGCGGTCACGTTGGTGATTCCAGGTTATATCGGTTTCGGGAGTCCCAATTACAACAGGTGACGGAAGACCATACATGGGTTGCTCGGGCTATTAAGTTCGGTGACATTACTGAAGAAGAAGCCCGCAGTCACCCCTATCGCCATGTATTATCTCGTTGTTTGGGCAGAAAGGACCTGCATCAAGTTGATGTCCAACCTCTAGATGTGAAATTGGGCGATCGCTTGTTAATATGTAGCGATGGACTCACCGAAGAACTGAATAATCAGCAAATTGCGGCCCACCTGCGGGACTGCTCCCCATTAGAAACAGCTTCTGAGCAGCTGATTATAGCCGCTAAAGACCAGGGTGGACATGATAATATTACAGTTGTTATGGTGTCTGTAGAATAGTTCATAGGGGCAATTTTGGATTTTCCTCACCCCAAATGACTGAAAATCCTCAATTGCTGTTATCTTCCCTGTTAACTACCCCAGAGGAAGTATTTGCCTTCGCTAAATAACATCTGTATTACTATTTTTCGGTTTTTTTCCCACTTTCCAAGAAATTTGTTCAGTCTGAGCATTTTTCCGCTTGACAAATTGATAAAAGTATTTTTAACCTCCAAATCTACCTTTTGGGGGTTGTGATTAAACCAGGTTAATTTACTTGTTGCACATAATCATATATGGGGAATATAATTCACAGTTAATAACTTAAGGTTTCCTACTCCTCTATCAGCAGATAATCACAGGAGACCCACGGCGGATGGTTCTCAAAACCCATGATCTGCCCTGGTTGGCTTTAGTCAACCTAAGTTATACATCTCCTAGCCTCAATCTCAGATATCAAAATACAAACCTTACCCATCAGGATGTGGGCAATTCTGCAAATAATTGTTATCTTTCTTAATACAGAGTTACCAATGGACTACCTGTAATCATTACAGATTACACCATTACTGCTTCTGTAATTGAGATTCATTTTACCCGTTGTCTTTCTCGGAGTTTAATATGAACCAACCCATCCAACTATCTTTGGAACAGCAATTCAGCATCCGCTCTTTTGCCACCCAAGTACAGTACATGAGCCCAGACCAAGCTAAAGATTTTCTGGTCAAGCTTTATGAGCAGATGATGGTGCGGGAAGCAACTTACCAAGAGTTGCTCAAGCACCAGTGGGGCTTAGATTCCGGTTCCACTATGGCATAGAGTAGTTGATGTTTGTGTCGCAGTGGGCGACCTCCTTCTCTTGCTCAGTTCCAAGAAGGGAAAGAGCTGGGGATGATGGGGCGTCAACTTCAACAAACTACCTCATACTCTACTCAGGAATAGTATACCTTTACCAATATCAACTTCAGCCTGAAAAAATAAATTAATTTAACTTTTGCTTACCTACTGAGTGCCAATGCGTAATATTTTACGTATGGGAAAAGCAGCCATCACCTATAGATAACGCCAATATTCCATACAAACATTAGCACCAACTGCCTGACTGGCATAGGTACAAACAAAAGTCAAGGTAATTTATTTACTGTTTGTATGCCTAGGCGTAACAACCCGGCGGTTACTGATTTTTTGACCTAATTGTTAAACCAGTTTTTCTCAATGTCAATCATTCCAATCATACTTTTTATTAATCAACCTGACAACTAAATATAGATTCTCCTTAACAAAGTTTTACATTGGGGGGAAAATGAATTTCGCCCAAGAGTATTTCGCCAGGGGCGCCAGTAGCAGATGGTAAGTTACCGGGAAGCCCCAGCTGTCGCCAGTAGGCTAAAACAGCAAAAGCGATCGCTTCTTTAAAATCAGCATTCAAGCCCACCTGATCCGTAGTCAAGACCGAAACTGATGGCAATAATAACTGTAACCTTTGTTTTAAATACAGATTGCGACTACCTCCACCACACAATAATACCTGCTGGGGCATTTGGGGTAAAAAACTCCGATAACTGTGAGCAATAGACCCAACAGTAAGTTCTGTGAGTGTCGCCAGTAAATCAGCTGGATTGAGTTGGTAGGGTGCTGCATCTTTTAAACACTGCTGTAAATATGCCACACCAAACAGCTCGCGCCCCGTAGACTTAGGCGGGGGTAGATGAAAATAATCTTGCTGTAGCCATTGTTCTACCAATGAGTAGCAAGGAACACCACTAGCCGCCCAATTGCCATTTTCATCATAGGACTGACCACCATCAGTTAAATATTCTACCGCCAAATCCAATAAACTATTTCCCGGACCGGTATCCCAAGCCCGAATTTGGGAAAGCCAATGATCACCACGGGTAGGAATGTAAGTTACATTACCAATTCCACCAATATTTTGAATACAACGGACTTGATCTGAATCACTGAGTAAAAAAGCATCAACTCTGGGTACAAGAGGCGCACCATGACCACCAACATTAATATCCGCGATGCGAAAGTTACTCACAGTGGTAATTCCCGTGAGATGGGCAATTAAAGCACCTCGACCTAATTGCATACTGTAACCTAAAGCAATGTTGGGTGCATCTGTGTGTGCTGGTCGATGGTAAACAGTTTGACCGTGGGAACCAATTAAACTAGCGGGTTGGTAACCAATTTGAATATTTTTAGCAGCTGCAGCAAAAGCAGATGCGATCGCATCGTCTATTGCTGCTAATTCTGCCATAGAAATGGCAACACCCGCCCCCACGGCTAAGATTTTTTCTCTTAACTCAGCTGTGTAGGGATATGTTTGACCGGCGATTAAACCAACCTGCAAATCTAAATCACTACCAGAAATCTCCACCAAAGCAGCATCTATACCATCGACGGAAGTACCGCTAATTAAACCGATCACACGAGTAGGTACAGTCACTGTTTTAGTTGGATGCATTGGGGAGGATTCTGTTATAAATAGTAAAGATGTACTTAATTTATACTACTTTTTCCGAGTGCTGCTGAGTGAAAATGTGAATTGAGTTTCACGCCTAGGCGCAAAGGCGTCAAGGTTCAGATTAGGATAAAAAGTAGAATCAATTAGCCTTTCTCCCAATGAATCTAGCTGAAACGCCCCATCAGGAAAATTCTCACAATCCTTTTCTCACCCTCAACTACGAACCAGCATTAGAATCTTTGGGTGATGACTACTACGACGAGGTAATAGCAGCAGATTTTCCCCAACATATTTTACGCTGGCGCAATGATTCGGTGCTCCCACTGTTAGGGTTAGACCCCCAAAAGGTTACAGACGAAAATTTTATTAACGCCTTTGGTAAATTCCAGGAGCGCAAACCATTATTAGCATTACGTTACCACGGTTATCAGTTTGGTACATATAACCCTGACCTAGGTGACGGTAGAGGCTTTCTCTATGGACAAGTCCGCGGAACTGATGGCCAGTTATACGACTTTGGTACTAAAGGTTCTGGTAAAACACCCTACTCTCGTGGTGGTGATGGAATGCTGACACTTAAAGGCGGAGTCCGAGAAGTTTTAGCAGCAGAAGCATTACACCAATTAGGAGTACGTACCTCTCGCTGTTTGACCATGATTGAAACTGGTTTATCTCTGTGGCGGGGTGATGAACCTTCACCTACACGCTCATCTGTCATGGTCAGAGTTAACAGTTCCCATATTCGATTTGGTACTTTTGAACGTTTGCGTTATTTGCAACGACCAGATTTAACTCAGAAGCTTTTAGACCATGTAATTCAGTATTATTACCCCCATTTACAGCCCGAACCCGATCAATATGTTTTATTTTATGCCGAACTAGTCAAACGGGTGGCGCAACTAGTAGCTCAGTGGATGGCGGCTGGCTTTTGTCATGCAGTCCTCAATACTGACAATATGTCAATTACAGGAGAAAGCTTTGACTATGGCCCTTATGCTTTCATTCCTACTTATGACCCATACTTTACAGCCGCCTATTTCGACTACTATAGACGCTATTGTTATAGTCATCAACCCAGTATTTGTCAATTGAATTTAGAACTGCTTCAGGAACCATTACAAGGAATAATTGACAAAAGGGAAATGGATTCAGCCCTAGGAAAATTCCATAGGTATTATCAAGCTGAATACCGCTCTTTGATGTTGAAAAAGTTGGGTTTTGAGCAGTTAGATTTACCAGCAGCAAATGAACTCTTAAATTTAACAATTGAATTCTTGCAACATAGCCAAGTTGGTTATCACCAATTTTTCTGGGAAATAACCCGGACTTTTACCGCTAAATGGCGAGATGAGCCAGAGATGGTTATGAATGGTGCGGATGTGATCCCGACATCAGGTGCATCTAGTATTTTTGAGAATTGGTGCTTAGTATATCATCAAATTCTCAATTCTCTTGACCGGGAATACATGGATGTAATTGCCCAAACCCTAGTTAATCATAATCCCCAAACGGCTTTATTAAGGCCAGTGATTGAATCAGTTTGGGAACCTATCGCTCAAGAAGATAATTGGCAACCTTTTAATGATTTGTTGCAAAAAATTCAATCAAAAGATTAGTCAAATCACACTACTCAACTAGGAAGAGTATAGCGCTGTTCAATAGCTGTTTTGATGGCATGAAGACTTTGATTAGCTGATATGTCAGTTAATTGCTCCACTGTTTGCGCCGATTCTGCTAAAATCTCATCCTTAATGGCTTCCCGGAACCACTGGGAATAATCTCCCTTGTGGAGGTGATACAACCAAGTTTCATCGTCCACACCCTCAGCCATTTGGATAAATAAACTGAGATTTTGAGCGCGGAGATTTAACTTTTCATCGGGTCCACGAAAGTAAAAACTTCTATCTCTACCTAGTTCACCTTCAGCATATTTACGTATATGGCGGAGTTTCTCAATACGCCCAGGAATGATGCGAAACCGAAATGGGGGGATTTGTTTCTCAAAAAACCAAGCTAATACCTCCCCGGGGTTGAGAGTTTGAGGTGTGAGTTTTGGTACAGCATAACCCATGGTTTGGCAAAATACGCGGATGTTCTGTTCTGGGGATTGACCAATGGTGAAGATAGTATCTACTAAGGACAAGCCAGCAGGTGCTACTTGATCTGGATGAACTGTAATTAGCATGATCCCTTTGAGTTGTTGGGGTAATGCTAGTGTGGCTAAATTCCAGGATGAAGGTATCAAATGATGTGCCTCATCAATGACTATCCAATGAGGGCGACCGGTTCGCGATCGCAATTCTAATAAAAATGGTAGTATTTCGGCAAAAAATGCCGGGCGGTCTTGTAAAGCAATACCCAATAAGTTAACGACAACGTTTTCATGGGGTTTTTCCAGTAAATCCATCACTTCTCCCAGTCTGGGTGAACCTTCTGCATTACCTACAATCACCCCATTGGTAAAGTTTTCATAGTCGCCTTCCGGGTCAATAATGCAAAATTGGTAACCTTGTTCGGTGATGCGTTCCAGTAATGCTGAAGCTAGGGTAGATTTACCGCCCCCAGAAGTCCCAGCTAGTAAAATACTCGCACCGTAAGGATGTATATTCACCTCGACGCCATTTTCTTTCCTCCCCAACAAAATTGTGTGTCGCTGCAACTGCTCATCGATGGCGGATAAATCGGAAGTCAGCAACAAATCAATCAGTTCAATCACCCCATCTCCCCGGGGATCATTGGTGACGAAATCCACACTTTCCATCAGCACCGGTAAAGCATTAGCAACGGCTACAGAACATTCACACAGGTGAAGAAAGGCGTGGTCGTTTTCTGCGTCTCCTACTCCCACAACATTGTGGGGTGAAAACTTCATTTCAGTCAAAGCCGCCATCAGTCCAGTTGCTTTGTTAATTCCTGAAGGTAGCACCATCACCGCACCTTTGTTAAAGATGACTTGTAATTCTAGTCCTAAATCACGGATGGTTTTTAAGACTGTGGTTTCATGGGGATGCCAAGTAGCTACAATAACTTCACCCACTGAGAGTGGGCTAACTTGGCGATCGCTTAATGCTTGAATAAACTCTATGGGTGGCGGTAAGGCTAATGACTTTGATTGACGGGAAGTGGGAGAATATAACACAGCCCCATTTTCTGCCACCACATAGTCAAACAAATCCACAGCCTCAAAAACTTGCAGCAAATCATCTAACTGTCTACCTGTGACTAAAATCAGTTTGCGGCCGGAACTGCGCAGACGGGTGAGTGCTGTGAGGGTGTCGTTGTGTACACGACCATCAGCCGCTATTGTGCCATCATAGTCTGTAGCTAATACAAAGTAACGCATAGACAAAACTCGTATATCTGATCTTAAGATACACAGCCTATACGGCTTTTTTATCCGGCTTTAGAGATACTGCACTGTCCCTTAACTGGGGATAGACTCCCTCCACCCTGTGATCAGAATTAATGGCAATTACTAAGTCAACTCCTGCAGACGATTCCACCAACGGCGTGATGAATAATTGCGGGTGCAGCGATCGCCAAAAATATTTGACAAATTCCTCAACCTGTGCATCTGACATCCCCCCTCTGCCAGTAGCGATCATTTGTTGTTCTGCTTGTTGCCGCCAAGTCAGGGAATAACGGTAATCAGTCGGATATAACACAATTAAACTATCTAATCTTGCCCACAGAGGTAAATAATCACTCAGTCGCTGATTCATGTCACGAGCAAATACTCGCTCCTCCTCTGTAACAATGGGCGGCGGTGCATGATTAAATACATCTGGATGAATTGGCTTTACCCCCACAAACCAACCTTCAAACAGAACAATATCAATATTTTCCACTATTTCTGGGGTAGTGCGATCGCCAGCGCCATTGTATGCCGATTTATCAAAGCGGGGAATACTCACCGGACTTACGCCCTGACGAATTTGATCTAGGACTTTTAAACCTAAATCTAGATCATGGGTTCCTGGAGGGCCCCGCCAAATCAATCGCGGGTCTTGCTCAGTTAAAATCAGGCGCTCATTGTAAGTTTTATATAAATCATCCAAAGATAAACTCACACTCCGATATCCCAACGCCCCCAAAAGCAAACACAGCACCTGACACATTGTGGTTTTACCGGTACCCTGTCCGCCTAAAATTCCCTGAATTAGAGGTCTTCCCAAGGCTTGACGATGGGATGCTAACTTTATGCTCAATGGCAGCCATAAGTCCCACAACAGGGGTAACATTGTTTCTAGTGGTTGATTCAGGTGGGTGTGGCAGAATTGCTCAAAAGTTGGCAGCACACAGTTGAGTAAACTTGCTTTTGTGGGGTTTATTTCAGTTTCCCAAGCATCCATGATTAGGAACCCAGTTTGAAGGACTCGACAAACATACTATATATAAAACCAACCTTGAGAACGTTAAGTGATTCTACCCACAGCGAGGGTTTCGCCAAAAACCTGCGACTATAAAATATTCTGCTGGTCACCTCGGTCAAGACCACAAGAATACCGGCGATGACAATATCTAATGTACCTCTTTGGCCGGCTATGGTAGAAATTGCTGTTCCCAGGAAAAAACCAAAAAAGAAACTAATCAATATTAAGGACAAACGTCGCCAAGGATTTAAGAACCATTGCCCCAAACGCCCAGCAATGGTATCGAATAAATTAGTTAAACGAGTATTTTGCATTAATAACCAGGGTAGTGGGTGGGAAACGGTGACATTTTATAGCTTTAGAGAATAGGCTAGTATTTGGTAAAGCCTAAACAAAATATTATTACTAACCATTATCAACATGAAATTCACAGCATATCGTAACGCTGCTATGACGATTTGTACTTTAGGTCTGCTGGGCTTGATGGTGGGGTGCTGGGAAATAACTGTTTCTTTTGAGCCAGTAAATGAGGATATAAATCTACCTGCTGCTCACATCGCTGATTCTGATGTCATTGGAGTCGCACCTGTACTAGATAAAACAGTGACTTCTACTACCATAAATTACGAAACTACCCAAACCAATAAAATCGGCGATACTTCCATCTTGGCAGCAGATGGTCAAGGCTCAACTGCTCATACCAACAATCAAGGTAGTTTACGCATGAGCAATCAAACAAATCAGCCTGTGCGCCTGGCTTTACTGACGCGACAGCCACAGATGACTACCTCTGTGGTTCCTGCTCATTGGGATTTTGATCCCCAAGAAGGTAGCGCCAAGGGGTTGATTCTGTCCTTACCTGATGAGAATCTAAAGTTGGAACCCGGAGATATTATGGTCGCTTTTGCACAAGACGGTTCTCGCCGTTACTGGGGACCCTATGTAGTCGGGAAAACTTCTTGGCCGCAATGGGACAGGGAAAATCAAGAATGGTTATTGATACTGACTCCTTAATTTCCCATTCGCCACCTTCTACGCCCGAAATAACTACATACATCAATAATGAGGATTAAACTGACTTTTCCTAATACCGTGAAAGACTGGTACAGAAATATATTTACAACTCCCATCTGGGCTGTAACTATACTAATTGTGATTGTTTGGCTGGCTTATGGGTGGAATTTGGGTAGTGTAGGACTGATTGATGAAACAGAGCCACTGTTTGCTGAAGCCTCCCGTCAAATGTTGGTTACAGGTGATTGGATTACCCCCATTTTTAATGGTGAAACTCGTTTTGATAAACCAGCTTTAATTTACTGGTGTCAAGCGATCGCCTATGCCATTATGGGCGTGAATGAGTGGTCAGTGCGGTTACCTTCAGCCATAGCGGCGGTGGGAGTCATCGGGTTAACTTTTTACACCATACACTGGTATTTTGCTCAAAAAGACCGATTAGAGCAGGTTTCACGTCCGATCCGGCGCAACTTTACAGCAATGCTTGCAGCGGCTATGCTAGCACTCAGTCCTGAGATGATTGTCTGGGGAAGAGCCGGCGTCTCAGATATGATGCTGACTGGGTGCATGGCATCAGCATTATTATGTTTTTTTCTAGGGTATGCTAGTCAGGAAGAACCAGAGGCACAATTCCCTGTATCTCTATTCCCCAACTCCTGGTATGTGGCTTGTTACGTCCTCATTGCTGCGGCGATTTTGAGTAAAGGACCCGTAGGAATTGTTTTACCCATACTCATTATTGGCGCCTTTCTGATTTATCTCGGCAACATCCGCCAAGTCTTAAAAGAAATGCGTATCTTTACGGGGATGCTGATTATTTTCGGTTTATCAGCCCCCTGGTATGTCCTGGTAACTTGGCGTAATGGTTGGAATTATATCAATTCTTTTTTTGGCTATCACAATGTAGAACGTTTTACAGAAGTCGTTAATGGTCACTCCGCTCCTTGGTATTTCTACTTTGTAGTAGTATTGCTGGGATTTGCACCTTACTCAGTGTATTTACCCATGGCAATGGCTAGCACCAAATTTTGGCAGCGATCGCACTGGCGACATTGCCAAGAGCGCTCTCAACAATTGGGTTTATTTGCCTGTATCTGGTTTATTGCTATCTTTGGGTTTTTTAATATTGCTGTCACTAAACTTCCCAGTTATGTATTGCCTTTAATGCCCGCCATAGCTATTTTAATAGCCTTAGTATGGAGTGATTTTTTACCCGCTAACAAGTCAGATCTGCCCTGTGCCTCTGCTTTTCTCAAAATCAGTCTGTGGAATAACGTGATTTTAGCCACAGTATTTGCAGTGGCACTATTTCAGATCAGTCATTTAATGGATCATAACTCAGTTGTACCCGGCTTCCGCCTACTGCTTCAAAACGCGGGTTTACCAACACTAGGGGGATTGATTTGGTTTGCGGGGGCCCTACTCCTTGGCGCTTTAATAATTAGTCGCCATTGGCACAGTATTATTACGGCAAATTTACTAATTTTTACAGCCACCTTGGTCATTGTCTTAATGCCAGCCTTATTCTTGATGGATCAACAACGTCAGCAGCCTTTACGGGAATTATCAGCTCTGGTAATGGCACAAGAACATATGTCTATGGCTGGGTTACCCAAGCTATCAGATGAGGAATTAGTTATGGTGGGCTTCAAAAAGCCAAGCGTAGTATTTTATACTCGAAAACCTGTAAATTATATTTACCAGCCCCCAGATGCTGTGGACTATATTCAAAATCGAACTGCTCAGGCAGAAAAACCGCCTTCAATGTTGGTCATAGCTTCACAAAAAGACTTGGTTAAAATGAACTTGCCACCGGATAGTTACGATATTTTAGACACTAGAGAAAGTTATCAGTTAATTCGAGTTTCTTTGTCTGCTTTTAAACCCAAGGCTTGATTAATTTCCGCCAATAAATCTTCCATGGATATGGAACGAGGCAAAATCTCAGGGGCAATGTGTTCTTTTTGAGACACTATCCCCACCACAAACTGTGCTAATTCACTCGTTAGGTTTTCAGTTGCCATCAAGCTATTGTAAGATTTTTCTGTCAGAGACTCCCTAGGGCTGTAACTTAATCGCTGGTCAATGATCAAAATCGGTGGCAAATGTAAAGGTAACTCTGCTAATGCTGTTAACTCCTCTAGCACCTCTTGCGGAACAGAAGAATCTCCTAAGCAAATCAGCAGTAAATCAACGCTTTGGTGGCGAATTTGTTGTATGACTTCTGCCCAGGAACGACTCATTGAGGCTTTCAATCCAGCAGTTTGTAAGTACTGGATTAAAGCTTGAAACCACTCAGAACCACGTCTGGTTACACCCTGCAAGCTATGGTCACTGTCGTGATTGGGTGAATATTTGGCAATTGTTTCATCAACCTTTACAGGTGTGCTCCCAACTTGTGCTATGTCAGGGTATGGCCGCACCCCGCCGCCGTAGTCCAGCATGGTTAAATCTACCACTAGGATACTGGGTGGGCAGCAGATACCAGATGCAATTTGTAAGACAGATAATAAAGCATCTTTGCTATCCCCAGGGTTGTCTTGTTCTGGCGACAATTGTCTCAAGTAAGGAAACACCGACAAACCAGGTATTTGGGAAGCAGCTAGAGTAGTTGCTACATCACAAGTAACCAGTGGAATATTGGCCAATATGGGATGTTGAGCTAACTCTTCTAGGTAAGTTTGTGCCAAGGCACCTTCCACATCTAGTAAAATTACATCGAACTGCCAAACCTGTGCCAAGAGTTCAGCCTGATCTAAATCATCTACTTCTATCACCCGATGTTCTCGCAATGAAGGGTGGGGTTTCACTGTGTCTAAATTCTGTTCTACTAACCTGAGAATTCTCAGTGGAGTTATGGTTGGGGTGATTTGATCATTGTTTAACTGTGACTTTTTGGTTGCAGGTTGAGTACACAAGTTTTCTAACAGTGGTACTAGAGCCTGATCCTGAACTGGTAGGTTGAGGAAACCATTACCACCATGGGCAAATACTTGCTCTTTTTCCGCTCCTGTGGCTGTGACTATGACAGGAATCTCTTTAATTGCAACATCAGATTTCAATAAGGTCAGGACATCCCAACCTGACAATAGGGGTAATAAGGGGTTTAAGAAGATCACTTTGGGTTGCAAGCGGCGAGCTTTCTCTACTGCTTCTGTTCCTGAGCGAGCAATGACGACGCGATAACCCAAACCTTTAAGCTTATCAGTCAAATCTTCGATATATCGGGCTACTGCTTCCACTACTAGCACTAACCTTTGTGAGCTAGTGGGTTGATGTTGGGTAGTTGTGGCCACGTGCCGGCGTGCTAAGATTTCTCTGGCAGACCCTGGGGGAACGGCGTTACCCCTAACTCCACAGCTGCTAACTTCTGGTGTTTGAGGAGTTGGTATCTGGCTATGTTCTTTGATTCCTATCTCTGGTTCACTCAGTCCTGTTGTGGGCGGACTTGGGGGGAGTAGTAATGTAAATTGGCTACCTTTGCCTTCACGAGATAGGAAGCTGACATCACCCCCGTGAAGACGAGCTAAAGCCCTGGTTAAAACTAACCCCAGACCAGTACCTTCAAATTGGCGCGTCAGGGGATTTTCTAGCTGTTGGAATTTTTGGAAGATTAAATGTTGCTGATGTTCGGGAATTCCAATACCTGTATCCCAGACAGTAAAGGCAATCCAGCCTTCCCAACGACTTACCCGCAAACCAATTTCCCCAGAGTTTTCTGTGAACTTAAAGGCGTTGGAAAGTAGGTGTACTAGCATCTGCCGCAAGCGCAATTCATCCGCTACTATCTCGTCTAAATCTGGCTCTATGAGGATGGCTAATTGGGGTATGGAATTGGCTACTGGGGTGGCTTTAGCTTTGATGGTTTGAGTGTGAATCGCTTTGGCTTCTGTGATGGCGCGATCGCACACTGCACGAATTTTCACCGGTACAAGGGCTAAATCCATCTGTCCGGTTTCCATGCGGGTTAAATCTAAAATGTCATTAACTACACTCATCAAATGTCGTCCGCTTTGATGAATCAGTCCCGCATAACGGGCTTGACGCTCGTTGAGTTCACCCAACTGCTGATCTACCAGTAACCGCGACAATCCCAAAACCGCAGTTAGAGGAGTCTTGAGTTCATGACTAATACAAGCTAAAAACTCATCTTTTAATCGATTCAATTGGATGAGGTCAGCATTTTTGGCAGCTAGTTCTTTATATATTTGCTGCTGTTCGGTGACATCAGTAGCTAATACTAAACATAGGTGATTACTTCCTTGGATCCCAAGATTAGCCTCAGTTTGCTGACAGTTCAATTCTGGGAGATTTAGTTCTTGGGAGATCAGTTCTGATTTGTGATGATCTAAGATAATTTTGGCAAACTGCCAAATCCGCTCGCTACCATTGTGCACCTCCACAACACAGGTGCAAGTACCCATCTGGCTATCCAAAAAGCAGTGATTGGATTTATTCTTGCTGGCGGTTGACTGCTTACTCTGGGCAGCTTGCCTAGCAGATGCTCCGCAAATGCTATTGTCTAAGCTATGTGTCGGCAAAGGTGAATATCCCCCTACTGGCGGAGGTTCATTCCCTGACACCAAGGTCTGTTCTGTAGAATCAGATTCACCGGGATGCTCATTGTCTTGAGTAGACATTCTCCTAGCTTGAGTGTACTCTGTAGGGGGTTTTCTGTCTGGGGAGGTTAGTATTGCTTCCACTTGATCCCGAATACCTTCTGGATCTTTCAATACTCCTAATTGCTCCCACCAAGCCGGATTTTGAGCTACTATTTCACCTGTTCCAGTTTGCAGCATTAACGGCCATGGCAGTATTTCTAATAGCTGCACTAGTGATTTTTGTGCTGAGTGATATTGATTTTTTCTCCCCGATCTGGCCATGGCTTCTCCACGTAAGCAATCCCGCAGTGCTGGCAGCAATCGCGGCTGTCCGGCTTTGCATTCCGCCATTCTCCGGGCAGATCGCCAGTGAGTTTTGCTTATTTTTCTAGAGGTGTTAGCATGGTTTCTGGAGGTGTTTTTGGGGGTTCTCTTACCTGGGTCTGAACATTGACTGCTACTAGAATCAAAAGCCAATTTTTCTTGAGCTAATACTCTTAAGACTCGTGAGCTATTCAGCAGTCCTAAAAATTTCCCTTCCTGATCAATCAGTGCCCAATCTAAGTTATTTTTGTTTCCCGTCCTGTGGTCAGGCCAAAGTAACTCTAATTGCTCTAGATAGTAAGTTGCTGGTAATGTCTTGAGTGAGTCGATTATCCCTTGCTCCCAGCTTGACAATGGCTGTTGCCAGTCTAAAACTTGCTCTTCACTGCCTACTGCCAATAATTTTTGTGTTAAGCGGGCAGAGTGCACCAATCCTAAGGGGTGTTGTTGCTGATTTACTACTACCAGGCGATCGCACTGCTCTTGCTCAAAAATCTCCAGCACCATAGCCAGAGTACTTGTTTCTAGGCAGCTGGGTACCTTGGCGAGAAAGTGATAAAGCGGGTACTGTAACATTGACATAAGGAACCTTAGGGGTCATTCTTCTTTGTGTAAGCTTGCCGCTTCACCATCGGCACTTCGGCAAAAAGTATTGGAGAAGCAAAGCAATAATATTCAGAAGAATCATTTCACGGATTCTTTTTACAGTTTCAATGCCAGACAAGGAGGAAAGCCATTCCCCCTGTACTAACGACAAGGTTCTTAAAAGACAAGACATATGGGATTGACTCGTTGCCCTGGTCACTCTTAGTTCTAGGTGAATATCCTTCTCAGTTTCCTACTGGTGTTGAAACTGCTCTGCAATAGTGACAACTAAAACAATTATCAGGCCAAAGATTCGCTAATAAACCTTGAGGAATTATAATGATTTAGAATGTGAAGATACTTTGAGTTAATTTAAGTATCTATTACAAGGAGTCAGAACCCCACCTGTCAATCCGGAAGATAGACAAATTCCTCATCTGGGGATTTCGTCTTGACTGACTGGGTTTAAGGGACAGTTTTCCAGACACGCCTTGCTATGCTCCCGCTATTTCCCTGTTACCTCATGCCAACTATGGCACATCCTGACAGGGGGTCAGGCAATGTAGTTTACCTAGTTACTAAACTTCAACTGTCTTGGTAACTAACATTACCGGAGTATGAGGGAGTTATCACCATCCAGGGAAATGCATCAGGACTACTTTTCCCACCGACAAAGGCTAACCTTGAGTCAATTCCCCCCACCTCTGTGCCCACAACGGACAGTTAGCCCTTGTTCATCGATGTCAGGGTAACCACGACCCGGATGTTCTAGTAAAACAACTTTACCCATACATGAGGAAATATACATAAGTCTATGCTCAACTAATTCATGTATCTTGACTAAAAAACCAGACTTCATCAATAAACTACGAATCCCCACCACTGATTGCAGTGTATCTGGTGGACTTGAGGTTAATATGATGTTGATAGCAGGCATTCTCTCAACGAGAAATGACCACTTGAATACACAACTAGGCATAAAGTCAAAAGTGTGATTCACATCTAATATAGATATTCCCAAGATGATCATATATCAGTATAAGGATATCTCAGTATATAGATGATGATACTACTACTAATATTGATTTTTCCACTGCCAAAAATTAGATCATCCGGCTCAACTAGCCATTCAAGTCCAGTTGAGCGGGCAGATTAGGCATTTTAACTATGACAGCACAGACTAACTACTTTGCCCCCAGAGTAGAACTACTACCACTGTTAAAACTTACTACCTACTGACGTGATGGTGACAATATCTTAATAAAAATTTTACTAATAAACATTTTGATGTATTTCCATGTCAGAAGCACAAACCACAGCACTTCTTTCAGCAGATGAATCAAGTAGATCGGCAGGTATTGTTACAACAACTCAAATCAGATTACCGCCATATTCTTCTCAATTACTTCACCCCAGACAAAACTCTGAAAGAACAAATCGATAAATTTATCAATGCAGTATTTTGTGCTAATATTCCTGTGCCACAAATCCTTGAATTTCATATGGAATTAATTGAAGACTTTTCCATACAACTAAAGCTAGAAGGAAGGAGTGACGAAATATTACTTGATTACCGCCTAGCACTAATAGATATCCTTGCTCACCTATGTGAACATTATAGATGTTCAATCTCTAAAGAGAGTAAATTATTCAGATGAATCAAACCAAAAAAACCTATGTGCTCAAGCTTTATGTAGCTGGTAACACACCTAACTCTGTTCGAGCCTTAAAAATACTTAAAAATATTTTAGAGCAAGAATTTCAAGGAGTTTATGCCTTAAAAGTAATTGATGTACTAACTAACCCCCAGCTAGCCGAAGAAGATAAAATCTTAGCCACTCCAACATTATCTAAAATTTTGCCCCCACCCGTTCGCAAAATCATTGGTGATCTATCCGACAGAGAAAGAGTATTAATTGGATTAGACCTACTTTATGAAGAACTGGGCGAAGAGTATTGGGAAGAATAAACAAATTGTCATCATAAAAATTTGCTCACAAATAACCAATTTTAGTAATATAAAAAACGGGTATAAGACCCATCTCTTAGTAAGCAATGAGCGCAAAAGACCAAGCAACGCCAAACAACACCCCCTTAGTTGGTGTAGAAAAGATTCGCACGATGATCGAGGGCTTTGACGACATTAGCCACGGAGGTTTACCTATTGGTAGAACTACTTTAGTTAGTGGTACATCCGGCACCGGTAAAACCTTGTTGTCACTGCAATTTCTCTATAACGGTATTACCCAATTTGATCAAGCCGGTGTATTTGTCACCTTTGAAGAATCCCCCAGTGACATTATTAAAAATGCAGAAATTTTCGGTTGGAATTTACAACAGCTAATTGAAGAAGGTAAGTTATTTATTCTGGATGCTTCACCTGATCCCGAAGGTCAAGATATCGTAGGTAACTTTGACCTTTCGGCTCTGATTGAGCGTTTGCAATATGCAATTCGCAAATACAAAGCCCAAAGAGTATCAATTGACTCCATCACAGCCGTATTTCAGCAGTATGAAGCCATGGGAGTAGTGCGGCGGGAGATTTTCCGCCTTGTAGCCCGTCTCAAGCAACTGCACGTTACAACTATAATTACTACTGAACGTAGCGAGGAATATGGTTCTGTTGCTTCATTTGGAGTAGAAGAATTTGTTTCCGACAATGTAGTAATTGTCCGTAACGTTTTAGAAGGAGAACGGCGGCGCCGCACAATTGAAATTCTCAAATTGCGTGGTACAACTCACATGAAAGGGGAATATCCTTTTACAATTACCAATGCAGGAATTAATATTTTTCCCTTGGGAGCCATGCGCTTAACCCAACGCTCCTCTAATATCAGAGTATCCTCTGGAGTAGAGACCCTAGATAAAATGTGTGGGGGTGGTTTCTTTAAAGATTCTATTATTTTGGCAACGGGAGCTACCGGGACTGGTAAAACTTTATTGGTCAGTAAATTTTTGCAAGATGGCTGCATCAACGGTGAACAGGCAATATTATTTGCTTATGAAGAATCACGGGCCCAACTATCTCGTAATGCTTACTCTTGGGGAATTGATTTTGAAGACTTAGAACGTCAAGGGTTACTGAAAATAATTTGTACCTATCCTGAATCAACTGGTTTAGAAGACCACTTGCAAATTATTAAATCAGAAATTGCCATGTTTAAGCCATCTCGCATTGCCATTGACTCCCTGTCAGCATTAGCCAGAGGAGTCAGCAATAATGCATTTCGGCAGTTTGTCATTGGTGTGACTGGTTATGCGAAACAAGAAGAAATCACTGGTTTTTTTACGAACACAACTGACCAATTTCTGGGATCACATTCGATTACTGACTCCCATATTTCCACAATTACTGACACAATTTTGATGTTACAGTACGTGGAAATTCGGGGGGAAATGTCACGGGCAATAAATGTATTTAAAATGCGAGGTTCCTGGCACGATAAAGGTATCCGTGAGTACAACATTACTGCTGACGGTCCGGAAATTAAAGATTCTTTCCGTAACTACGAACGAATTATTAGTGGTGCGCCTACCCGCGTTAGTATCGATGAAAAGGCGGAACTATCTCGTATAGTGCAACGTTTTGACAACAAACCGAACTCCGACTCCCCAATTTAGTGTCGTGGTATATCCATACCTAAATTGAGGATCGTGCTATATTCTGCTGATAAGATGGGTTTTCTGCCCCTAATCTTGATTTTCGTGTGAGGGGATGCGGTGAAAGGACAATATTTATTTTATAGTTTCTTACCTGGCGTCACAGCAGCAGTATTAACAACCCAAACTGCTTTGGCGACAACAGTCAACGGTATACCAATTGCTTCTTCCTCTGGGGTCTTGACCTTTCCTGATAGTCAAACCTGGTTGGGAGCAAATATTAATACCCAAATGCCTGATAGTAAATCTCCCGGAGATTTACTATCAGAATCTCAGTTAACTAGACTAGAATTACACTCTTCAAGTAGTAAGAATAACCCAGCTATCTCGATCCAACCAACAGCGACTGGTATAGGGAACAAATTCCCTGTACCAAATCTGCTAGGGGTAAGAGGATCAACAACATTATTGGGGGTACATGGTTGTTCAGCTATTAGTGGTTGTCTACCTCCATCAAGAAGTAGGAACTTGATAGCTGGGAGTTATCCATCTGCTAGCAACACCAACTCAGGATTGGTAAATACTGCTGGGATCTTAACTTTTCCCTCACCACAAACTGAGTATGTTGCACCTGCAACCACCGGAGAAAATATCACACCAGTGGAAAAGGTGGAATTTGCCCCTACTAATGGCGTGGAAATTCCTGATTACCTAACTCCTAGTCCCAACCTCCTGCAATTTCCTACTAAACCAGAGGAAGTAAGATTGGAAACTAATCAGCCGATTAGTTTGGCACAGGCCTTAGAACTAGCAAGGCGCAACAATCGAGATTTACAGGTGTCTATATTGGAGCTAGAACGAGCCCAAGCCGCCCTACGCCAGGAGCAAGCTGCTTTGTTACCTAATCTGGGTCTTACTGCTGATGTCAGTCGCGGCCGGTCTGCTGGAGACCAGCTAGGGTTTAAAAGAGGACAACGACCAGAACCCGAAGCTAATACGAATTTCACAGGCGAAGCTCAACTGAGCTATGACCTATTTACCTCCGGAAGAAGGCAAGCTACCATTAAACAGGCTGAGGAACAGGTAAGGTTAAGTGAGTTGGCCGTAGAGCGCCAATCGGAAGAAATTCGCTTGAACGTGGCTACGGAATACTACAATTTGCAACAGGCAGATGAACGAGTACGCATTGCCCAATCTGCGGTAGAAAATTCCCAAGCTAGTTTACGAGATGCACAAGCTTTAGAAAGGGCTGGGGTGGGTACGCGATTTGATGTTTTGCAATCCCAAGTTAATTTGGCTAATTCCCAGCAAGAACTGACTAATGCTCGCTCCCAGCAGGAAATCGCCCGTCGCATTCTGGCGACTCGCCTAAGTGTGCCACAATCGATAAATCTGACTGCAGCCGATCCGGTGCAATTAGCTGGTCTGTGGAACAAAGACTTAGAAACTAGTATTATTTTAGCATTTCAAAATCGTCCAGAATTGCAACAGCAATTGGCACAACGTAATATCAGTGAACAACAGCGACGGGGAGCACTTGCAGCCCTCGGTCCGCAAGTTAGCTTCATTGCTAGTTATAACCTGCTAGATCAATTTGATGATGGTGTGAGCGTTACCGATGGTTACTCTGTGGGAGTCAGGGCGAGCTTAAATTTGTACGATGGTGGAGCCGCCAGAGCTAGGGCTGCTCAGGCCCAAACTAATGTAGCGATCGCGGAAACTCTATTTAGTGAACAGCGCAACCAAATCCGCTTTCAGGTAGAACAAGCTTTTTCTACCCAGCGAGCTAGTTTGGAAAATGTCCAGACTGCTAATGCTGCTTTAGAACAGGCTAGAGAGGCTCTGCGTTTGGCTCGGTTGAGATTCCAAGCCGGTGTAGGTACTCAAACTGATGTGATTAACTCCGAAAACGACTTAACAAGAGCTGAAGGTAATCGGATTACAGCTATTTTAGATTACAATCGCGCTTTGGCTCAGTTACAACGAGCCGTCACCACCAGGGCCTTAGCTGAGTAAATTCAACAAAAAACTTGTGGTATCTTGCTGACAAGCCCCCCGAATCAATCTGGGGGCTGTTCTTCCCCTATCATTGACCCGCAATAGTACCAAACTCCTAAGTGGCCATGGTGACAACATGAAAAGGGAAATCAGTTACAGTAAAGATAAATAAACAAAGCCCTTTAAAATAAATGGTTGCTATACCCTTAGAGGAAATCTCTACTCAACTAGAAAGTCCCAATTTACGCGATCGCATGGTAGCCCTAGCTAGCTTGCGTCATATATCAGCGGAAGACGCAGTACCCTTAATTAAAAAGGTATTGAATGACGAATCACTGCAACTGCGCTCTATGGCAATATTTGCCCTGGGAGTGAAACCCACAGATGAATGTTATGAAATTTTAGTAAAAATTCTGGAAAATGACCCAGATTATGGTATACGTGCCGATGCAGCTGGAGCTTTAGGATATTTGGGTGATGCTAGAGCCTTTGAGGTGCTGGTGAGGACTTTTTATGAAGATACTGATTGGCTAGTGCGCTTTAGTGCTGCTGTGTCCTTGGGAAATATCAAAGATCCGCGGGCCCATGATGTTTTAATTGAGGCATTGAATAGCAGTGAAACAGTATTACAAGAAGCCGCAATTTCCGCACTAGGGGAAATACAAGATATTGATTCTGTAGATAGTATTCTGCGCTTTGCTCAGTCAGATGATTGGTTAGTGCGCCAACGTCTGGCGGAAGCCTTAGGAAATCTTCCTACTACTAAGAGTATTTCTGCTCTAAAATACTTAGAAAAAGATCGGCATCCCAACGTTGCACAAGCGTCGAGGATTTCCCTGGGAAAGCTGGAAAAACAAACCTTAAAAGCTTAATCTCAACCCAGGGATGTTCATCCTTTTGTTACAGGGTAATTTCATTTATGAATATTGAAGAATTTTTTGAGTTGAGTGCTGGTAAATGGTTTTCTCACCGTACTAGTCACCATTTAGCCTTTAAACAATCTGAAGATGGTAAATCAGACATCTTAATAGAGAGTCTAGCCGCCAATCATCCAGAGGTGATCAAACTGTGTGAACAATACGAAATTGCTCCTAGTAAAGCCTCCTGTGGTGCTAGAGTTACCTGGAATGGTACCATGGAATGGGACGAAGAAAAACACATCGGCTCTACTGTCTTAGTTACCGTCCCGGATGAGAATAATCCCCATGAAGGTAAACTACTACGGGAAATGGGTTATGCCGAGAAAGCCCCCGTCGCTGGAACCTATAAAATGGGTAGCGATGGGGCTTTAACTCTGTTGACAGAGTATGAAACCATGTCTAGTGAAGAACGTTTATGGTTCGCTAGTCCGAATTTACGGATGCGGGTGAGTGTCCTCAAGCGTTTTGGTGGCTTTAGTATGGCTTCCTTTACTTCGGAAATCCGTATGGGTGGATCACCTACCAAAGCATCAGAAACAGCCAATTCCGCATCTAGTTAGTTCTGTTACTCGTTTCTCCTTCGAGGTTATACTTTACCTACATCTTTCTTAACATTCTTGAAAAGCTTATAAAATAAGGATTTCGAGATGTGAAAAATGCACCCCTCTTGACAAAAAGTAATAGATAGCCTCGAAGGACATGGTTTAGCGGTGAGGTCTTTTGAGGAGGATGTCACATTTGTAACAAGTTGGACAGCATCTGGGGTAGTGGTAGGACAATAATTACTAACAATCCCATTGCCATTAACCCCAAAATGTCACGTTTATTATCCAGTTCCGTCACATCATTCAAAGCCGGTTCATCAATCAAAGGTATAAATAATAAAATAATTGCCCACAGCAAAAATCCTGACTGCACTAAAGACAGTAGTAATAGTAATAAACGGGAAATTTGACCGATGACCATGGCGCTTCTTTGTCCAAACATCGCATGAACAATGTGACCCCCATCTAATTGTCCCACAGGCATCAAATTCAAGGCTGTAACGATTAGACCGAGAAAACCGGCTACGGCCACGGGATGAAGGTTAATTGCTGATGTTGAGGTTAACTGGTTCCCTAATGCTAATTTAGAGAGTAATGCTAATAAGATTGAGGATTTGGGGTTGAGTGCTTCCGGGTTGAAAAGTCCTGCTTGGTCGGTGAGAGGAACCAATTCCGAATTAATCAACCCCCAGAATAGTATAGGTAGAGTGATGAGAAAACCTGCCAATGGCCCAGCAATGCTGACATCAAATAAAGCTTTGCGGTGAGGAACAGGACTGCGCATTTGAATAAATGCGCCAAAAGTGCCTAAAAATAAGGGCAGAGGAATAAAATAAGGCAGGGTTGCCCGAATTCGGTAGTATCGCGCCGTGAAATAATGACCCAGTTCGTGAACGCCCAAAATAGTCATCAGACCTAAAGAGTAGGGTAATCCTTGCCAGAATATCCTGGGGTCAGATACTAGTTGTTGTGGGTCAGCCCCGGCAATGCTAGACCCTACTAAAGTAGTAGTAATTAAAGTGGCTACTAGCAAAAATAAAGCGAATCCTGGGCGTGTGATCTTCTGCGGCTGACTAGGATTTCTCGCTGCTTGAGTGTTAGGTACAAGCACAAAGAAAGGTTTACCGTTGAAACCTTCTTGAAAAATCAGTAGAAAGCGATCGCCAAATTCCGCTTCTATATTAGCCTTAATCTGCTGATAAGCTCGAGTAGGTGTGGTTCTGATCTGACCCCGACAGATAATAGCCTGGGGTCTGTATTCAATGTTGTGGATGTAGTATACAGACCAGGGAAAACAATTTCTCAGTTGAATTTCTTCGGTTGGTTCAATGGGTCGCACTGGTAATGGTTCTACGGTAGGATGGATGGCCGATTGTGATCTAATATCTTGAGGTTGAGTGGGTGTATTTTTGGTTTTTCTTCGGCCCTGTTCCAACAACACCCAGTATAACAGAACGCAGATAATTGATGGCCAAATAATCAGTGGTGATGGCGGCGGTTGTTGTTTTCCATAAATCACAGTCCATCCGCTCAATATCAAAGCTGGAGTCATTAACACCAGCCACAGCAACCAGACTGGTGTCTGGGTGATATGAGCGACGCTGCGCTGCACTATCAGATAAGTAACTATTCCCAGTAGGAGAAGGAACCAAAATGTCATGTGATCTTCAGTAATTTGGCAAAAATGTCCCGGTCACCGGTGGTCACCATAGCCTTCTCCTGGGGAGACCCTGCTTAGTAAACACACCCGCGGACTTTGAACCCAAGTCGATAACAGTTAACAGAAGTTCATTATTAATTTAACGCTAACACGAAAGTCCCTACCTTCAGCGAAGCGGCGCATCTTGAGATTGTATATATTGCTTGATTTTCTCAATTTGAAGCAACAAGTAGAAGCAACATAATATCAACTCGACCAAAAAACAGGTTTTCTATAAAAAGTAGATAGATATTCTGAAAATTCTTTTTGGATAATCCTACTGGATGCTGATTTCAAGCTGCCTACAAAAGAAGATAAATTGTTATCTGAATGAAAATCAACTACCAGATGAACATGGTCTACTTCTGGTGAAAATTCAATTAGTCTGCACTTGCTAGTAAACATATAATACAATATATCAAAATACCTTCAGGAGGAAAATAAATCAGTGGCGACGAGGCGGATGACTTTCAGGCTATACCCAAATAAGCAGATAGAACAGTATTTGAGGTATCACCGAAAGCTTCACAAAGACCTTTTTAACGCTGCTGTATACAACAGATTTAATCAATATCAAAGATTCAACCATAACGTTGATTATTTTGAGCAACAAAATTGTTTACCTGCGTTCAAAGAAGTGTGGACAGAGTATAAAGAAATCAACTCTCAAGCTCTGCAAGCCACATTAAAACGGGTAGATTATGCTTTTGAACGTTGGTTCAAAGGTTTAGGTAATCGTCCTAAATTCAAATCAATTTTACATTATTCAGGTTGGACATATCCCGCTAAATCTGGGTATTCAGTAGAATCCCACGGCGAAAATGGGTATTTGAATCTGTCTAAAATCGGACGTATTCAGATGCGGGGTAAAGCTAAGTATTGGGGAACTCCCACTACTTGTACTATCGTTTATCGTTATGGTAAATGCTACGCATCGATCACTGTAGATGTTTTAAACCAAGTTCTCAAGCCAGAAATTTTACCAACTGGTGCTGTTGGTATAGATATAGGTTGTAATGCAGCATTGTCAATTACTGATGGTCAGAATCATCAGCAGATTGAGGCTCCTAAGTTTTTGAGAACCGCTGAACATCAAATCAAGAAAGCATCCCAGAATAAAAGACGAAAACGCGCACCAAATAGAACCAAAAAAATTAAGGCTTCTAGGAGATGGAAAAAAGCTCAATCAAAGGTTAGTAAACTAATTCGTCAAGTTGCTAACCAGCGTCAAAATTGGGTACATCAAGTTGCAACAGACATTGTACGCGGTAATAGCTTCGTTGCAACTGAGAAACTAGAAGTCAAGAACATGACCAGTAAAGCTAAAAAAGGCAAGGGTAAGAAACAAAAAGCAGGTTTGAATAAATCAATACTAGATGTTGGTTTTGGAATGCTTCGCAGTACCATCAAGTACAAAGTTGAGCAGATCGGTGGTGTGTTTGTAGAAGTTCCCACCAAGAAAGTAAAGCCTAGCCAAACCTGTCCTAAATGCGGTCATCAACACAGGAAAACACTTGATATGAGAGTGCATAATTGTGTTGTTTGTGGTTATATACAAGACAGAGACATTGCTGCTGCACAAGTAATGCTTTACTGGGCAAAAGGAATTCTACCGGAGTCAGGAACTGGCTTCGTAGTCGCACAGTCGTCTAGCTCTACCACATCTACCAGTAAGCATAAGCTTGCTGGAGCGATGCGGCAACTAGGAGCAAAGAAGCGACAAAAATCTACAGAAAGTTTTGCTAAAAACGAACTGAGGGAGGTAGAAACCCACAGTTCAGGCCAAGCCAACTGTGGGTAGTTCATAAAGAATAGGAGTTACGCATTGACAGAATAACAAAATAGTGAATTGATAAATATAGGTCGTCTACTTGCTAGGTATCAGACAATTAGAAAAATCACGAAACCATCCACAGCGCAATGCAATCTAGACCTATACACCTTATTTTTACTGTCAGAGCCAAAGTTTGGGGGGTGCAGTAGGTTAGCAGAGATATTAGGAGACGTTTCACATGATAGTGTGAATCGCTTTTTATTGAGAGAGCGATATGAACCGAAAGATTTATTCAACATTATAGAAAAAGTTATTAACTTGGTAGGAGGAATACTAAGTGTAGATGATACAGTGATATTCATGGTAATTCAGTGCCAATAAATTACAGAATATATGATAAAAAGGAGGGAAAAACAAAAAACGATTATTTTAGAGAAATGGTAAGTGAAATAATAAGCTGGGGAGTCAAACCCAGAATTGTAACAGGTGATAGTTGGTATTCAGGAGTAGAAAATTTGAAATTCCTAAAAAACCAGAAATTGGGTTTTCTCTTCGGAATTGAAAAAAATAGAACTGTTTCAAATGAGCCACACAAGTATTGTCAAGTAAGCACTCTGGCTATTCCCGAAGAAGGATTAAGGACTCATCTGAAAGAATTTGGATTTATAAAGTTGTTTAGGAAAGACTTTAAAAAAGAAGACTCTAGACACTATATTTTGTATCTTCCAGATGAGGAAAGAATCGAGGATATAACTAGAAATGAATTTATGACAATTCATGATACTCATTGGGGAATTGAAACCTTTCATCGAGCCATAAAACAAGTATGTGGAATTTGTCGGTTCATGGTTAGGGATACTCATGCAATTAAGACTCACATCTTTTGTTCACTTCAAGCTTTTGTTAAGTTGGAGTTTATGCGCTCTGAAAAAATAATTAGCAATTGGTATGAAATCAGAAATGTTGAATGTCTTTACAAAACTTTACATAATTCTGTATAGTAGTCTTATCAAGGGTGAAAATGTCAACATAGCATAATATCTTCCATCCAATGGACGTAACTGATTTGTTGACACATACAGGCTTGGAGATAGCGAAATTTATCTAATAACTTATCACCCCATTCTTTAGGAATAGAGACGAGTCCTAAAATTAGATAAGCGATGAGACTTGCATACAGTTGAATCGCAATACCATTCACATTTTTAGTAATTAATTTATCCAGCTTCAAGTGCATCTTTAAGAACTTCCATAACAGTTCGACTCCCCATCGACAGCGATAAATATCCCGGATATCTTCATCTGTCACTGGTGCTTCTCCATCGGCTGGTAAATTAGTAACCAACCGGAATTCTACTTCAGTTTCTAAGTCACAAAAATTAATCACTCTATAAGCTTTAGCATCTTTAGCTGAACCAATTTTTACTAGTCCAGTTTCTGAATCAGGCTCTAGTTTCCAATTATTTTTTATTCGTAAAACAAAATACTTACTAGCTTGGTTTAATTCGTCGATAAAATTTAATCCGGCGAAGCCCCTATCCATTACTCCAACAGCATCTGCTGGCAATTTAGACATCATTTTTGAGCCAAACTTATAATCATGTTTATGCCCAAAATTGATGAAATTATCCTCTGGAATTCCCGTGGCAAGATTGAGAGAACTAAAAAGCTTTACTTGGTGATGACCTAACACCCATAGTAATTTACTTGTCAATGTGATGACGGTTGAATCAATTGGACATATTGCGTATTTATTATGTAACTTCTTCTGGGCTTTTTTCTGAATTAATTGATTTAATTGCTGATATATTTTTTGGAATGGTTCTTGGCTTCGATGTGTGTTGGCTTTGGAGAATGTGCCAATATTCACGCTAAACCCTGTATGATTTAATCTTTTAAATAAATCCCGCATACTCGTTAAGCTATTATCCAGTGCATAAGCTAGCCAACACTCCACGAACAGACGGCTATTCAATACCGGATAATCGTTTTTTGGTAATGGGCTGAGGATGTCTTTGACAATCTTCGGAAATGAATTTATAATCGTCATTAAACAATACCTTTTAGATAGCTAGCCCAAATTTTAATATATTTTGGGCAATTTTTATACCCTCTTTCTTAACATTCAACACTTGTGGTATGAAATACAACGGAATCTGTTTACTTTAGTTGTACGTGAGCATATTTTTGCTAATCTTAATAGCGATCGCATGATCTAGATATCATAGATCATATTTTTTGTCAATGCGTAAGTCCTAAAGAAGTTCAATTCGTCAGCTAATTTTTCACACTCCTCAGTTTCGGTTTTTGCCCATGTGCCCCTTACCTCAACAGCCTAATCAAACAGCCAAGTCACCACGTCCGGTACTAGATGGGATCTTTGCCTTTCCACCCAACAGGGACACATTAGGGGGAACCTCTTATCTTATTTTAGGAAAGGAAGGTAATATTCTCATAGATTCTCCGGCTAATGACCCCATAAATCAAGATTTTTTGCGATCGCATGGTGGGGTGCGCTGGTTATTTCTGACTCATCGAGGTGCTATCGGTAAAACAGCACAAATTCAGCAAACCTTTAGTTGTGAGGTCCTGATTCAAGAGCAAGAAGCCTATTTATTACCTGGACTAACCCTTACCACCTTTACCCAGGAATTGAGACTCAATTCCACATCCGAAGTGATTTGGACATCTGGACATTCTCCGGGTTCATCTTGTCTCTACTACAGTGATTTTGGGGGTGTGTTATTTTCCGGTCGTCATTTAGTGCCTAACTCCACAGGGGAGCCGGTAGCTTTTCGCACTGCGAAAACCTTTCATTGGCCCAGACAAATAAAAAGTTTGCAATTACTGCGAGAAAGGTTTACACCCGAAACACTCCAGTACATATGTCCCGGGGCTAACACAGGTTTCCTCAGAGGAAGATATGTCATAGATAATGCTTACCACCGCCTTGTTAGTGCCTGTATTAGCCTGAGTGTTTCCCCTGAATCAAGCAATAGTTGAGAAGCATCAACAGAATATATACCCGTAACAGTATGTTAATTAATCAATGATTTGCCCGCATTCTGGAAGGAATCGGGTATTTAGCTGGAAATTTGTGTCACTTAACCCCAGTATCTACCCCAGCAAATACAGAATTTGTCTTGAATAATTCCAGGGCCCCTTGATATTGCAAATCCTCCGGGGTAGCAATTTGTGCGCGGGTAATTGATGCTTGGGAAATCACCTGATCTGGGGTAATTCCCAATTTATTAATATCCCGATGTGATGGTGTTTCGTACTTAGCAATTGTCACTGCCAAGCCAGAACCGTCGGATAATTCAAATAGAGACTGAATTAGACCTTTACCAAAAGTAGTTTCCCCCACCAAGATAGCACGATGGTTATCTTGCAGCGCCCCAGCCAGAATTTCACTAGCGCTGGCAGTACCTTTATTGACTAAAATCACCAGAGGGTCATCTGTCAAAGCTGGGCCAAAGGATTCAAAACTGCCCTGAATGCCCTGGCGATTTACGGTGTAAACTATGGTACCGGAGTTCAACCACAGACGGGCAATTTCAATTCCTGATTGTAATAATCCCCCCGGATTATTACGTAAATCTAAAATATAGGCAGCCGCACCTTGTTTCTCTAAACTAGAAATGGCATGGGCTAATTCCATAGAGGCGTTAGCATTGAATTGGGTCAGACGCAGGTAACCAATGGGGGTACCTTGGGGAGACAACCTCAGTTGTGCGACTACAGGATTAAGCTCAATGCGATCGCGCACTATTCTTACCTGTTGTTCTCCGGTACCATCTCGTGAAATCAAAAGTGTGACAGAACTACCAATCGGACCGCGCATTTTAGCCGCCGCCTCGTCAAGAGTTAAATTTTCTGTAGAAATCCCTTCAATTTTCACAATGCGATCACCTGGTTTAATACCTGCTAAATCTGCAGGGGAATCCATAATAGGAGTCACAACTTCCAGCTTTCCGGTTTCAGGATTGATGGCGATTTGCAACCCCACCCCAGTCAGTTCGCCGGAAGTATTCACCTGCAAACTGCGGTATTGCTCGGGGTCTAAAAACCGCGTAAACGGATCCCCCAGAGTTTGGAGCATTTTCCGAATAGCCCCATAAGCTGCTTCTTGGTTCTTGAGTGGCTTCTCCAGAATCTTTCGCCTCACCTCAGACCAGTTTTGATGATTAAATGTCTCATCTAGATAATTGCGGTTGACAATTCGCCAAACTTCTGAAACTAATTTTTGTTCATCGGTTAAAGCGGTGGCTGATGGCATAAAAGTGCCTATTACCAAGCAAAAAGCCACTAGCAGTGAAAATCCTAGCCGAAAAACCCGTTTTTCCATGAACCCCATTTTCAAAATCCACCTGCTCCCAAATTTGCCAAAAAATACTGAGGAAAAATGCCTATTTACATCATCCTTGATGAAATCTATATCTCAACTATGTTACGTTTTTTATAGAACTGGTGCATTCCTCTCATCAAGTTCTTGCTAAAACTGATGGGTTCCATTGCACCCAGCAAAGGATAAGATCGACTTGGTAGCCAAGCACTTGTGGTGTTAGCTTGCCAAGACAAGGCAATATATTCCATATTTACAGAGTGTTAAGTTTCACGAAAAGTCTTATCACTTTGCTCAAAACCAAACTAAATCCCCTTTGTGAAAATCCCAAAATAGTTAATTGGGAGATAAATCAACCGCAACCGATTTTTAGGAACTTCAGATTGTATGGCCAACGTGTATGACTGGTTTGAGGAACGCCTAGAACTTCAGGCCCTCGCCGATGACGTAACTAGCAAGTATGTCCCTCCCCATGTAAATATTTTTTACTGCTTGGGCGGAATTACCCTAGTTTGCTTTCTAATTCAGTTTGCAACTGGATTTGCAATGACTTTCTACTACAAGCCGACTGTGACTGAAGCTTATGCTTCGGTACAGTACATTATGAATGAGGTCAATTTCGGTTGGCTGATCCGCTCCATCCATCGCTGGTCTGCCAGCATGATGGTGTTGATGATGATTTTGCACGTTTTCCGAGTATACCTCACAGGTGGTTTCAAAAAGCCTCGGGAATTAACTTGGGTCAGTGGTGTGATTCTCGCAGTCATCACTGTTTCTTTTGGTGTTACAGGCTACTCCCTACCTTGGGACCAAGTTGGTTACTGGGCGGTAAAAATCGTCAGCGGCGTACCAGAAGCAATTCCGGTGGTTGGCGTTTTTATTTCCGATATGTTAAGGGGTGGTTCTAGTGTTGGTCAAGCAACCCTGACTCGTTACTATAGCGCTCACACCTTTATACTACCCTGGTTAATTGCGGTGTTCATGTTGTTCCACTTCTTGATGATCCGCAAGCAAGGTATTTCCGGTCCTTTGTAATGGTTTGTAATGGAATGAAGGCACAATGGGAAAAGGCGACAGCTTTGAGTTCCTAGATGCAAATGTTTGTTTTAAACTTATGAGAAATCAGTAATTAATCTCTCATAAGCGACAATAAAAACAAAGGTTTGGATTTGAAGCTCAAAGCTGTAGACACCCTCCCCGCTAGGGTAAGCCTCATAGCTCATGGCTTTCACAAATGCTTTAACTGAATTTGAGCAGGAGAGCGTAATTTAAATATGTCCACGCAGAAAAAACCCGATCTGAGTGATCCTCAGTTAAGAGCTAAACTCGCCAAAGGCATGGGTCACAACTACTATGGTGAACCGGCTTGGCCTAATGACCTACTGTATGTATTTCCCATTGTGATTATGGGTTCATTTGCTTGTATTGTGGCTCTAGCTGTGCTAGATCCAGCAATGACAGGTGAACCAGCTAATCCTTTCGCCACACCCCTGGAAATTTTACCAGAGTGGTATTTGTATCCTGTATTCCAGATTTTGCGATCGCTTCCTAACAAACTTTTAGGAGTGTTAGCAATGGCTGCTGTACCCCTGGGATTAATCCTCGTTCCCTTTATTGAGAACGTGAATAAATTCCAAAATCCCTTCCGTCGTCCAGTGGCAACTACAGTGTTCCTATTTGGTACACTAGTAACTGTCTGGCTAGGTATTGGTGCTGCTTTACCATTAGATAAATCTTTGACATTGGGATTGTTCTAAACTAAGTAGCAAAGGTTCTGTGACACCTGTAGTTTGAAGATCATCGTGCAAAATAAGCAGTTGACGGTAGAAGGCTAACTGGCTGGGAACTACCGAACCGCTCAAATGTGATTGGACAGTTGCTGATAATTTTGCCGGATGTTATTTTCAAACTTACAGGTGTCAATGTAAAAATCCACGCAAAACAGCTGATGGGCAAGGGGATATCAGACAGGGTAGGCCTGCGATCGCTGCTTGAACCCAAAATCAACCCAAAATTAACCCAAAATTAATCCCCCGTCATTTATGCGGGGGAGTACCTCAAGGAAATTATATTCAAGTCAAGGTCAATGCTTAGCATAGTGCAGCAAGACCATCTGGCGGTAAAGAGCGAACTCAAGCTCCTAAACTACGTACAACAATGGTTTGACCAATTTTCTCTGACATATTTGTCTCAATTGGGTTGGTCACAAAGCCAACTTTATCGCCTCAACTTAGCATTAGCAGAGGGTTTTACCAATGCAGTTCGTCATGCCCATAGTACCTTACCACCAGAAACTACCATCGAAATTGAAGTGAGTCTGTGGATTGATAGACTGGAAATGAGAATTTGGGATCAAGGAAAACCTTTCAATCCTGATGCGCTCACAGAACCACAGCCAGGTACACTCCAAGTAGGTGGATATGGATGGTTTCTGCTGCGACGATTGGCTGACCATGTTGTCTACGAACGCAGTGCAGATGGTAAAAATTGTTTACTAATACTCAAATATGCGCGAGAAAACTAGATATTTTTACCCTGGAATCGCGTATCAGCCTATAGTTCCAAAACTCAATTAATATTTCTTGACCTTTGGTGGTAGACCATGGGCTTTTGACCTACTATTAAAATCGCTATCCTAGAGGGAGAGCAAGAAAATAATTTCAAAAATGAGCCTTAAATCTTTGCAATTGAGTCTGGAAAAACTGCGACCTTGGCTGACTATGTTAGCAGTTTTCTGGTTGCTAGCATCACTAGGCTTAGGCTGGCTGGTAAATTCGTTGTTAATTATCTTTGGTTTGCTGTTATTTATACCAGTTGTCGCCTTCTTCGCCTTTCGCTGGTGGCTACAACGCAATTTAGTAACTGACCAATGTCCCGTGTGTAATTATGAATTTTCAGGTTTAAATAACACTCAGTTGCAGTGTCCTAATTGTGGAGAGAAATTGTCAGTAAAACAAGGACATTTTGAGCGCTTCACACCAGAAGGGACAATTGATATTCAAGCTGTCGAAGTCCCAACTAAATCACTAGAAGAACAAAAGTAGCCCAGTTGGATACTCTATAAGCATCTCCAGGTAGATGAATTAAAGCCATGAGCAAGCAATCTTCTAGAGTACAACCAGACAGTCAATGAAGTCAAAATTTTCACAATAAAATTTTATCCTCACTCTGGTAAACCTGGAACTTGCAGCAAATCTAATTCCCGTGTAAAAATTTCGTCAATGGGTAACATTTGCCCATCAGAGGTCATAAACTTGTGGTCTTTTGTTGCCCGAATTATTGAACCATCTTCTAAAGTATATTCAAATAGTTCTTGTTCTCCCCGATTATGCCACTGTGCAATAGGTTGGGTATAAACATTACCATGAATATCAACACTATAAACATGACATTCTTGATATTTCTCCACAATTTCCCCAATGGGAATCAAGCCATATTCTACCGTTAACACCTCCGTATCATAGCTTAAACAATATTCGGCAAAATTTAACATTTGCTGAAACAATTCCTCAGCTACCTGTTTTTTAACTCCATTCCTCGCCGCCCCATCCACAAACTTTTCTCGCTGCTTTTGCATTTCTGCAACCTTCTTCTTACCCATAGCGCGGCGCAGTAAGTCAGCTTGTCCTAAAGAATATCCAGCCATATCTTGAGCAATTTTCATAATTTGCTCCTGATAAACCATAATTCCATAGGTTTCGCTCAGGATAGGTTCGAGAATAGAATTTTGGTAATCAATCACCTCTCGCCCATGTTTACGGTTAATAAACTTAGGAATTAGTCCTGCATCGAGGGGACCGGGTCGATAGAGGGCCAAAATAGAAGAAATATCTTCAATATTAGAAGGCTTTAAATCTCTAACTATCTGACGCATCCCCGAAGATTCTAATTGAAATATTCCTTCTAAATCCCCAGCTTCTAAAAGTTCATAGGATTTTTTCACATCTTTGGGTAAAGTTGTATGTTCACCCTTAGCTAATATTTTTTGAGATTTTCTTTCTTGACCTGTAATCTCATCTGGGTTAATGCGATAACCTCTGCTTTGTTCAATTAAATCAATGGTTTTTTGAATCAGGGTCAGGTTGCGTAACCCCAGAAAATCCATTTTTAACAAACCCAGTGATTCCAAGTCTTCCATAAAATACTGGGTAATCACCGAACCGTCATTATTCCTTTGCAGTGGGACAATTTCATCCAAGGGGTCAGCAGAAATCACCACCCCAGCAGCGTGAACACCAAAAGTTTTGTTAGTTCCTTCAATTCGCATCGCCATATCAACCCAATGGCGGACTTGCGGATCATTATCATATTTTTCCTTAAACTCTGGTGCTGGGGTTTGTTCAGAAATCATCACCTTGAGTTTAGTGGGTTTACCCCGGACTACGGGAATTAATTTCGCCATTTTGTCGGATTCCCCATAGGGAATATTCAACACTCTGGCAACATCTTTTAAAACAGCTTTAGAAGTGAGTCGGTTAAAAGTAATAATTTGAGCAACCCTATCTTTACCATATTTTTGGGTTACATATTCAATTACTTGATCGCGTTTTTCAATGCAGAAATCTGTATCAATATCAGGCATCGATTTACGTTCTGGGTTCAAGAATCGCTCAAATAATAAACCATGATGTACTGGATCTATGTTAGTAATTCTCATGGCATAAGCCACCAAAGAACCAGCAGCGGAACCCCGACCAGGACCAACAGGAATGTTATTATCTCTCGCAAATTTGATGTAATCCCAAACTACTAAAAAGTAGGTAGAAAACCCCATGGTCTGGAGCATTTTTAATTCATATTCTAATCTTTCTCTATAGACTGGTTCAACTTCGCTGCGGGATTTGCGGTTTAAACGTTCTAATAGTCCTTGCCAGGCTACTTCTTCAGCGTAAGTGTCGGGAGTATGGCCTGAGGGTATGGATGGTGTGGGAATCTGAGGTTCACCCATAATATTATAAACTCCCACTTTATCAGCAATTTCTTCAGTGGTGCTGATAGCTTCATCAATGACATCATGTGGTAAATGGTCACGGAATAAAAGTTTCATTTCTGCGGCGGATTTGAGGTATTCTGTGCCGCTATAACGCATCCGTTTATCTTCACTAATTAGCTGTCCAGTTTGAATACATAGTAAAGCGTCGTGTGCTTCGACATCAAAACAAGATATAAAATGAGAATCATTAGTCGCAATAAATTTGATTCCTAATTCCCGGGCAATTTTAACAATTTCTACATTCACAATGCGGTCTTCTTGAGATCCGTGGTCTTGGATTTCTAAATAGTAATCATCACCAAATACTTCTTGATACCACTTGGCAATTTTCCGGGCTATCTCTGGCCTACCACTCAGAATTGCTTGGGGTATTTCTCCACCCAAACAGGCACTAGTGACGATTAAACCTTCATGATATTGTTTAAGTATATCTTTATTAATACAAGGACGAGAAAAAATTCCCTTACCTTGTACCCCTTCCAGGTGGGAAATTGTGGTAATTTTAACTAAGTTTTTATAACCTTGAGTATTTTTAGCTAAAACGACTTGATGATATTTGGGGCGGCGTTCTTGTTTGGTAATGTCGCCGTTGATGATATACATTTCGTTGCCAATAATTGGCTTAATGTTTTTACTGCGGCAGATTTTAATCAATTCTACAGCACCATACATGACACCATGATCAGTCAGGGCGATCGATTTCATCCCCAGAGCAATGGCTTGATCGACCAATTCTGGTAGCTGACTGGCTCCATCGAGCAAACTATAGTCACTGTGAATATGTAATGGTACAAAGGACATATAAGTCTCCAAGCTCAAACTGATAGTACTGCAATATACCATTTAATTTCGATTTACCAGACTAGCCACCACTGTAGCTAACTCTTCGGCTGCAATGGGTTTAGGCTGGATCTGATAACCTTCTTGAATAGCTCCCAGAAATAACCCCCTTATATTTCTAAGAACAGTGGTATTTTCACCGTAAAAGTTGCACCTTGTCCTTCCCCCCCACTCTCTGCATGGACAGTACCGCCATGCAATTCTACTAAATGTCTCACAATTGCTAGGCCTAAACCTAACCCGCCATAGGAGCGGGTACTGGAACTATCCGCCTGGAGAAAGCGGTCAAAAACATAAGGTAGAAACTCAGGTTTAATACCAATACCTGTATCCCGGACTTGAATTTGAGCATAGCTAGTCATGGTTCGGGGTAAATTTTGGTGCTCATCAATACTATGGGAAAGTAGAACTTCTACCCTACCCCCTGTAGGGGTAAACTTAATGGCATTAGAGAGTAAATTCCAGATAATCTGTTGTAAACGCTCCATATCACCGGCCACTACAAATCTGGAATGATTTGGGTCTATTTCCTGGGAAGAAATCACGGTAAAACTCAAATCAATTTCTTTGGCTTGGGCGGCTAACTTGACTGTTTTCATCGCCAACTCAATTAGGGGAGCCAAATCGTAAGTACAAACATTGAGATACAACTGTCCCCTAATCATGCTGGAAATATCCAGCAAATCTTCTATAACCTGAGCTTGGTTCCTAGCATTGCGCTCAATAGTTTCCATCGCCTTGGCCATTTGAGTGTCGCTGAGTTTGCGAGCTCGTAGCAGTTGCACCCAGCCGAGAATTGCATTCAGGGGCGATCGCAATTCATGGGATAATATACCCAGAAATTCATCTTTCATGCGGTTGGCTTGTTGCAGTTGCTCTGTTTGCTGCTGCAAAGAAGCAATTAAGCTCGCCCGTTCCATGGCCACTGCTATTTGGTCGCAAACTGCTTGCATCATCGCCCTTTGATTCTCACTAAAAGAACAGCAACTGCGGCTACCAAAACAAAGAGTACCCAAAAGCCGTTCCGATGCTATTAACGGGTAACTATAACAAGCTTTCACCCCTAAATTCCGAATCAATTCCGTTTTTGGGTCAGTGGATTCCTGAACATTTTCTAGATAAATAGGACGGCGTTCTTGGGCGACAGCACCGCACACCGATTGACCTAATTGCAACCATTCATATTTTTTAGCCTCCTCCTCAGAACAGCCTGTAAAAGATGCTAGGCGGATCACCTGATGGTTTTCCTCAACTAAATAATTAAAGTAAACATCTAAACCAATCTGCTCCGCCAGTTTGTGGTAGAAGCTGTCAATCAGTGCTACGGGTTGCTGACTAGATAACAAATCACTGGCTGTGTTAAACAGCAGCTGTAACCTTTTGTAACTTAATACTTGCGCCTTTTCAATTTCCTTAAGATTGGTAATATCTTGAAACCCTGCTACACAGGTAGCTGGATGACCGTGCATTGCTGGTATAGTATCACCAAATATTAGTATAGAGCGCACCCGGTCGCCGGTGTGCCAGTTGATTTCTAATCCATCTAAACGTTCTCCCCTGGCTACCCGCGCCCCAGGTATTTGGTGGTTAGGAATGGGATTTCCCTCCAAATCTGTGCAATAGTATACTGTGTGATACTCTTCTACTGGTACTCCTGTGGGAAACATACCCCCCGCTAATTCATCAGCAGCTCGATTAGCAAAGGTGACGTGACCCGTTTCCGGGTCTACAAATAGTAATGGTAGAGGCATCAGATTTAAGACGTCTTCTAGCCATTTTTGCTGATTGTGAACTGCTTCCTCTATCTGCTTCCGCTCTGTAATATCTAAAAATGCCCCAACACTACCTCTACTGTTACCCTGTTCATCAAACAACGGGGCGACATACTGCAACAACTTGAGAATTTTGCCATCTTTATGTATTACCTCAACTTCAGAGTCTAAAACTGTAACACCATGAGCAGCAGAATATTGCATAGGTAACTCTTCTGGTGATAGTTTTCTACCCTCGCGGCAAACTTGAAATTCTGGGGGTTGTTCTTGACTAAGGATACTCATAGCACCATGTTCACCTGGTGATATCCCTAATTGTTGAGCAAGACAGGGGTTAATTCGCATAGTTTTACAGTCTGCATCTTCAGCAATACCAATACCAATAGGAATGACCTGAAATAAAGTTTGCAATTCGGTGATCCGACGTTGTAAATCTTGATTAAGTTGTACTATTTGTTCTCTTGCTTGCTGGCGTTCGCTTAAGTCCAGAATCAACGCCACTGATTCTTGTCGGTTCTCCCCCAGCAACACGTAACCCACTAAAACCGGAATCCGCCGACCATCTTTGTGAATGTATTCTTTTTCATAAGGTCTACAAGCACCTCGGGGATTTTCCTGGGCTTGGGCAATACCTTGCCTATCTAAGTGGCGATACTCTGGTGGTGTGATATTTCGCGAATTTAATTTACCTGTGAATAAATCCTCACGGGTGTAGCCAATCATCTGTAGAAATGCATCGTTGGCTTGGTGAATACCACCATACACATCACCAAACTTAATACCAATGATGTTAGCATCCACAAAAGTTCTCAGTTTTTCTTCCTGTGCTTTGAGCCGCTTTTGTGTCTCAGAATGTTCTCGTTCTATACGTGATATTACTGCTGTAGTTTGCCAAATCAAAATCGCAAAAATCACTATTAAGATAATGGCAAATAAGGATATAGCAAAAGCAGAACCGTATTTCCCAGCTAATTGACCATGGAGGATTAACCAGCCTATAACTAATGGTAGAGTTATAGCTGCCGGCAAAAAACGACGGGCTATCAAGCCACCATAGGTATCACTCATTACTACTGCCATAAATGCTTGATTCGGACGTGCCCAGAGAATACCTATACAAAGCACAATGAACTTTAGTGCTGTATGTAATCCCATTGATGTTGTATGTGATGGGGTCGTGGGTAACAATCCTACTTGATAGATATAGCCGATAAGTACCTGTGCGGAAATTACTAGTACCATCACTGCTAAAATTTGAACATACCAAAAATTACGCTGATTTGGCGAATGGGCGGAAATTTCTAGAGCTATACCCAGAAATATAAAGTTTAAGGCACTATTCAACCCCATTCGCCCCGGAGGGGATGTTAATACTGCACTTGTTTGCTCCTGGAATAGTAATTCATCAATACCAAAGTTCCACCCGAATAAATACTGAGCTAGGGTGAGTAAACCAATTAAGGTAACAGATGCTGCACAAATTCGCGAGCAGGGTAAGTAACGGTTAGTATCATTACCACCTTTATTTTGTTCTATCTGCGATCTCCATAGAGATATACCAGAGAGGACAAAGCATAAAGCTGTATTAGGCTTCATTGTTACTAGACTCGTATTACCGCAGGTTTTCATGAATTCGATGTCGAAACACCAGCCAAACAGCACCAAAACACCGACTAATATTGTGATCGCACTTGCAACTTGTACCACTCGTAAGCTATCTAAGCTTGGCAGCAGCCAGCGGTTAAAATTTAACATTAAGTTTTACCACCTAACTGTCTAGCGTAGTCATTGTACTTAGTTCAAAGAAATAAAACCTCACCTACATAACTAAAAAATTGTTAGTTAGGCTATGTACTGTTGAGATATTTTTTATCTATCTATAGGCATATTTTTGAAATGACACAATCTACATTAGAGAAGAATAGATACAAAAACATCTATCTTGAAACATAATTTTAAAACATAAAATCATGAAAAAATATATCCTGGGTCGGTTGTGAGCAGTCAGGGATTTGCTGATTATGTTATTTCTAGTCTAATTATTTAGTATTAATAAACACTTTATTATGCCTGTGATCAATAAATAGGGGCAATTGATTAATTGCCCCTGGGAGTATATTATTAATTTAATTTTGACGTTTCTAGGTCTTTAGCTACATAAGGGCGTGTTTTTGCAAATCCTCTAGTGAACAGACTTCCAAAGCTCTAGAATGGGTAGCGCCAAGCACAACAGGGGGGGCGACACCAGCATCTAAAGCTTCTTGCCAACGGGCTGCACATAAACACCAGCGATCGCCTGGTCGTAGTCCGGGAAAATTAAATTGGGGAACGGCTGTACTCAAGTCATTCCCCTGGGATTTAGTAAACTCGAGAAATTCTGCTGTAACTTGGGCGCAAACAACATGCATCCCGAAATCCTGACCACCTGTATTACAAAAGCCATCGCGGTAATAGCCAGTCATGGGAGATGTACAGCAACTCTCCAGGTTGGTTCCTAGTACGTTTTTTGCCTGTGCCATAGTCAATTTTTAATTTTTGTAGTAATTTTCAGATTAAGACTCCCGTAATACATATCCTACGCCGCGCACTGTTTGAATCAAACGCTTATGACTCCCATATTCGATTTTCAGGCGTAAGTAGCGAATGTATACCTCTATAACATTGGACTCACCCATAAAGTTGTAACCCCAAACATTTTCTAAAATTTGTTCGCGGGTTAATACTTCCCGGGGATGTTCCATTAAGAATTTTAATAGTTCAAATTCTTTCATTGTCAAGTCAATTGACCGTCCGTTATGTATGGCCCTACGGGTAGCGACATCTAAAACCAAATCCCCAAAACGTAACTGTTCGGTGGTTTCAACATCGGGCTTTAGGTACAGGTGAATTAACTTTAAAAAATCTTCCGAGCGATAAGGCTTGAGGACATAATCATCAGCGCCAGCTTCTAAACAAGCCACCCGGTCATCTACTGTATCTCTGGCCATGAGTACCAGCACAGGGGCGCACATCCCAGCATTTCTGAGTTTTTTACACAATAAGAGTCCTGATTCTCCTGAGAGCATCCGGTCTACAACAATTAAAGCAGGTGGCTGATGGCTTTGCCCACTAGAGGCATCACGGCAGTATTGTAAAGCGCTAGCCGCATCATGAGCTAAAATCACCTCATAACCGGCTTCTCGCAAATCAAAGCCCAGCTGATTTGCTAGACTCTCATCGGTTTCAATCACCAGAACACAGGGATTGTGAGCAATTGTCATACAGGATATACAGATTAATAGTGAGCTGTGAGCCAGTAATTAAGATAGATACAATTTTTATCCCGGATTTCCTGTGGCCGATGATTCCTAGTAATTGATGGTTACTAAGGTAGCTCTACCGATGTCGGTTTGGCGATATGTGGTAGACCCCAACCGAGCTTTTCTCGCAAAATGCGGAAAAATTCCGGCGGTTGCAGACGAATGAACCGGACACTGTAGCGCGATCGCTCTAAATATACCCGATCTTCTGGGAAGATATAACATCCCCCATTACCATCTACTACCATCACCAGCCGGGGAATATTGACTGGGTAAATGTTGACTGTTTCTGTATCTGGAAATACTAATGCCCTCGAAGCTAGGGAGTGGGGGCAAATGGGTACTAACTGCAAGACAGGTACACCAGGAGTGATCACTGGACCCCCGGCACTTAATGAATATGCAGTAGAACCCGTGGGGGTAGAAACTATAATACCATCTGCTGCAATATCTACTGGTGCATGTTGCCCCACAGCAATTTCAAAATGGCACATAGAGGTTAAAGGTTCTCGATGCAACACCATTTCATTTAAGCAGAGGGCTTCCCAAAGCACGGACTGACCGCGAAACACTTTCACCGTCAGCATAGCTTGTTCTTCTAGGTCAAAATCACCCGCCATCACTTGCTCTATAGCCCGAGGGAGTTGACTAACATAAGTTTCCGTCAAAAATCCCATATGACCAGTATTCACCGTTAACAGGGGAATACCAGTGGGGGCAACCTGACGGGAAGCCGCTAAAACAGTGCCATCTCCCCCTAGTACCACAGCGAACCTCATTTCTGAGTCGAACCCGGGGGGAGTCAGTCCATCAATGGGGGTGTGGCATACAGGACTTTCTGGACTAGAGTAGCCCAATATACCACCCATACTCGTGGTGGTAATGACATCCCAACCAGCACAGGTAAATTGATCTTGCAGTTCCATAGCGATGCGACTCGCTATCGGTTTAACGTTATTGTAAATAATGCCTGCTTTCGGCACACTCAAATATCCAAGTTTAGGCGATGCTTTTTACTTCTGTCATCCTGACATATTTTGGACACTGTAGTCATGAGTCTCTCAAAAAAATGCCCATGAATCACCAATGAACAAGAACCAACGTTTTTATTGACTGTTAACTTTGGAAGACTGCTTAAATGGAGTCTTTTTAGACTTCTCTTTTTTCTTTTTGGATTTATTTTTTTCGTAGTCTAGCTCTTTGAGCTTCTTCATGATGCGACTGAAATAATCCTGTAGGTAGCTTTCCACAGTGGTGGTTTGTTCCTTGTCTAACCCCAATACCTGATAGACCTCATCCATGGGAGCATTTAACGGTTTACCGCTAGCTAAGACTTCTGTAAATTCCAGCCTGTCGGCAACATTCCACCCCCACTGAAAGAAGCGGATAAATCGCCGCACTGTCCGCAGCAGGTTAATTGGCATTTTGGTGATTCTGGCTTCTTTTCCAGATAAACGCTCACACAGGTTAATAATTTCCTCTGCGCTCCAAGGGCGAGTACCTACCACAGGAAAAGCTTGTTTCTGGGTTTCTGGGACGCTCAAACTGCGAATAGCAAATTTAGCGATGTCCTGAGTATCCATATAAGCCACAGGGGAAGAATTACTAGTTACCCACACTGGTTGATTTTCCAAAATGGGGATACCATATTGGCCGATTAAGCCTTGCATAAAGCCAGCCAAACGCAAAATTGTGTAGTTTATACCAGACTCAACTAAAAACAGTTCTGTACACCGCTTAATTTCCATCAGTGGTACTTGTGGATACTGATCTGCATCAAGAATAGAAAAGAATATAAAACGTTCTACACCCGCCGTTTTTGCGGCTTGAATTAATGCCACCTTACCATCCCAATCCACTTGTTTAATAGTCAGTGAATCTGTAGCACGAGATGTCGCAGCATCAATGACTGCCGTCACACCTTCCAAGGCTCCTGTAAGGCTTTGGGGGTTACACAAATCCCCTTTGACTAATTCAGCACCCCATTCTTTGAGAAATGCCGCTCTTTTGGGACTCCGCACCAGACAGCGTACTTTATGCCCCTCATCGATAGCACGACGAGCCACTTGTCTTCCTAATGTGCCAGTGGCACCGACAATTAATAAAGTCATGAGGTTAGTAATAAATTTTTAACTTTTATGAAATGAATCTTAACAGAATTAGCTGTGTAAACAAAAGTTTACATTATTTTCATTTATTTATTGAATCTTGGCAGGTCTGGGAAGGGGGAAACCAGAGAACTTAATTCTTGGTCTGACTCCCAGTACCCCCATCCTGTGAGGATTACTCCTCTGCGCCCTGGATTTTCAGTAATAAAGCACCTAAGGCCCAACCGACAAAGATTAAACCGAAAGACAACAGCGCTGCATTCAGAAGTTCGCCGCTCATGAGTGTGATTCTCCTTTACGAATGGTTGATGATCAGTTTTGCTCAACTGGGCTGCTTTCACCAGATTGAGTCATAACTCAAATCTAATTTTCGCCAGTGCGATCAAAAAATGCTCACAATTGTGCACATTTTTTTGGCTTTTACTCAGAAGTGTTACCACTATGCTGGTCAACCAGTTGAGAAGACCAAGGCATAGGCAGTAGCGCATATTCAGGTAAACTAGTCTACCAGAAGCGCTATCAAGGCTTGTTTTTCATGAGTCCTGTGTAAATAATTCTAAACCACTTTGATGATCAATCCCTAATTATCCCTTGGTGGCAGTTCCTGGATTGCAGTTTTACTTAATATTTTTTTGTATTAAATGAGTCAAAATAAAACAGTAGAAGGATCACAAATAAATCCCCCGCGTTTGGCGTTAACACTGGGAGACCCGGCTGGAATCGGACCTGAGGTAATTTTAAAAGCTTTGGCTGAACCAGCTATCCGTCAAAAATATGACGTAACAGTTGTGGGTAGTAGAGATTTACTGTTAGGGGTTTATCAACGGATTAACACCATTGATTTAGCTCATCCAGATGAGTTACAAGTCCTGGATGTGCCATTACATGGTGTAAATAAAGATAATATTATTCTTGGTCAGGGTAATGCCGCTAGTGGTGCTGCTAGTTTTGCCTATATGGAATATGCGATCGCCAGCACATTGTCGGGTAATTTTGATGCTATTGTCACCGGACCGGTTGCTAAATCTGCTTGGAAGTTGGCAGGTTACAATTATCCCGGACAAACCGAACTTTTAGCCGCAAAAGCTGGGGTTGACCGCTTCGGGATGTTATTTGTCGCCCGCTCTCCTCACACTGCTTGGACACTCCGCACCTTACTAGCCACCACACATATTCCCTTAAGTCAAGTAGCCCATACATTAACACCAAAGTTATTGACAGAAAAATTAGATTTACTAGTGAAGTGTTTAGAAGAAGATTTCGGCTTAAAAACCGGCAGAATAGCGATCGCCGGTTTAAACCCCCACAGTGGGGAAGAGGGACAACTGGGAACTGAAGAACAAGAGTGGTTAATTCCCTGGTTAGAACAAGAGCGGCAAAATCGCCCCCATTGGCAGCTACAAGGACCCATACCACCTGATACCATGTGGGTTAAGCCGGGTCTGGCTTGGTATGGTTATACTTCTGTTCACAATGCCGCCGATGGTTATTTGGCACTTTACCACGACCAAGGCTTAATTCCTGTCAAATTGATGGCTTTTGAACGAGCCGTTAACACTTCTATTGGTTTACCATTTGTCCGCACTTCCCCGGATCATGGTACAGCATTTGACATTGCAGGTCGGGGCATTGCTGACGCTACAAGTATGAAAGCAGCTATAGAGTTGGCAGCAGAATTAGTGATAACACGTAGAACATAGAGGATACTCTATGGCTAAACTATAGACGATTGATTATATAAGAATTAATTAGAGTAAAGATTATAGATTAGTCTAATTATGTAATTCCTTTTTGGCCAGAAAAAAGGTAAACTAGAAAAATTAAAGAAAAATAAATTTATCATTCGCCAAATAATTAGCTAACTAGAAGCCAGAGGAAATTATCTCTGTTGCCTAGCTAATTTATACCATCAATAAAGAGGTGAATTTCATGATTCAGTTTCTCATAGGAACTGTTTGGCTAGTCCCTTGCTATGCGTTAATAGGTGGACTTTTAGCCATTCCTTGGTCACCGGGAGTCATTAAGAAAACCGGCTCAAGACCAGCAGGTTATGTCAATTTATTCATGACATTTTTGTCATTACTTCATAGTGTCTTGGCTTTTATATTCATCTGGAACCAACCCCCGCAAGAAATATTTATTCCTTGGCTATCAACCGCCGGTTTAAACCTCACCATTGCCTTAGAAATTTCTGCAGTTAGTGTAGGTGCAATGGTGGTAATCACTGGATTAAATTTGTTAGCGCAAATTTTCGCAGTTGGTTACATGGAAATGGACTGGGGTTGGGGGCGCTTTTATTCTCTATTAGGATTATTTGAAGCGGGATTATCTGCCCTAACTTTGTGCAATGATCTGTTTTTCAGCTATGTAATTTTGGAAATTCTCACACTAGGAACCTATCTGTTAGTAGGGTTATGGTTTAGTCAACCCCTGGTAGTCACCGGTGCTAGAGATGCTTTCCTCACCAAGCGGGTAGGAGACTTATTCCTACTGATGGGAGTCTTGGGGTTATGGACTTTATCAGGGACTTGGGATTATACAGAGTTAGCAGCATGGGCGAGTAATGCTGAAGTAAACCCCACAGTGATCACATTAGTCGGGTTAGCATTAGTTGTCGGTCCGATGGGTAAATGCGCTCAATTTCCCCTGCATTTATGGTTAGATGAAGCCATGGAAGGCCCCGTTCCCAGTACAATTTTACGTAACTCCGTAGTGGTTGCTAGTGGTGCCTGGGTATTAATTAAACTCCAGCCTGTATTAACTTTATCGCCTGTAGTTTCATCATTTATAATTGGCGTCGGTGTGATCACCTCCGTAGGTGCATCCTTAATTGCGATCGCTCAAGTTGATATCAAACGCTGCTTATCTTATTCTGTTAGTGCTTACATGGGCTTAGTGTTTATTGCAGTAGGCACCCAACAAGATGAGACAGCATTATTACTGGTACTTGCCCATGCTTTAGCATCTGCATTATTAGTCATGAGTACTGGGGGTATTATATGGAATAGTATCACCCAAGACATTACCCAACTAGGTGGCCTGTGGAAACGCCGCCCTATTTCTGGGTTAGCTTTCATCGTTGGTATATTGGAATTAATTGCTTTTCCCCCCTTAGGTAGCTTTTGGGCTTTAGTGAAATTAGCCGATGGAATTTGGAAAACTTACCCCCCCTTAGTGGGAATTATTCTGGTAGTCAACACCTTAACCGCCATCAGTTTAACTAGAGAATTTTGCTTAATTTTTGGTGGTAAAGCTAAACCAATGAGTGAGCGATCGCCTGAAGTTCATTGGCCGATGATCATGCCGATGATGATCTTATTTGGCGTAGTCCTGCATTTGCCTTTAGTGTTACAAAGCTTATCACTATTACCCAGTTGGGCAACCCTGAATAAAGATTTAGCCCTATTACTCATGTGGTCTAGTATTTTTGGTTGTAGCATTAGCGCCGTCATTTATTTAGGTAACATTCCCAAACCAATTCGCCTACCTTGGCAACCTTTACAAGACTTATTAGCATACGACTTTTACACACCCAAAATTTATCGTATGACCATCATTTTCAGCGTTGACCAACTTTCTAAATTCGCTGATATGATTGACCGCTTCATAGTTGATGGTCTCGTCAATTTCGTGGGGTTATTTTCCCTGTTAGGCGGCGAAGGATTGAAATACAGCACCACTGGACAGACCCAGTTTTATAACTTCACTGTACTGTTAGGAGTCAGCATTTTGTGTGCATGGATCACCTGGCCTTTCTGGAAAGTACAGTTTTTAAGTTTGATGTTTTAACTGCTCAACCGTAAATCAACACCAAGGAAAACATCGGGACTATATCATATGTTGAGTTTTCTCATTTGGATACCAATTATCAGCGCCGTAATTATTGGTTTTTTACCTCATAAACTGGTTTCCCCTAGTCGCATTCGCCTAGTATCTTTAACCATAGCCGCCATAGTCTTAGGCTGGAACTTGTTGATTTTAGTGAAATTCGACCCCAGCAACTCTGGAATGCAATTTCAAGAATATCTCCCCTGGAATGAAACCTTGGGTTTGAGTTATCAACTGGGAGTTGATGGGTTATCAATTTTAATGTTGATACTCAATAGTTTACTTACCTGGATAGCCATTTACAGCAGTAACAAAGAAACTCAACGCCCCCGACTATTTTACCCCCTGATTTTATTCGTGAGTGGGGGTGTTGCTGGTGCATTCTTAGCAGAAAATCTGCTGTTATTCTTCCTATTCTACGAACTAGAATTAATCCCCTTCTACCTCTTAATTTCCATTTGGGGAGGGGAAAAACGCACTTATGCTGGTATCAAGTTCTTAATTTACACAGCTGTTTCCGGTGCTTTGATTTTAGCCAGCTTCCTAGGAATGGTATTCCTCAGTGGAGGTACTAGCTTTGCTTGGGATAGTTTATCTATTCAAAATATCGCCCCATCTGCGCAACTTCTCCTCCTAGGAGGAATAATCTTAGGCTTCGGAATTAAAATTCCTCTAGTTCCCTTCCATACTTGGTTACCTGATGCTTATGTAGAAGCTTCAGCACCCATTGCTATTTTATTAGGCGGCGTTTTAGCTAAGTTGGGAACCTATGGACTGTTACGCTTTGGGATGGGAATGTTTCCCCAAGCTTGGAATGTGGTAGCACCAACCTTGGCTTTTTGGGGGGCTATTAGTGCAATTTATGCCGCTGTCATTGCGATCGCCCAAAAAGATATCAAACGCATGGTAGCGTATAGCTCCATCGGTCATATGGGTTATATCTTGTTAGCCAGCGCCTCTAGCACAGCTTTAGCCCTAGTGGGTGCAGTGGCTCAAATGTTCAGCCATGGTTTAATTCTGGCAATTCTTTTTCACCTAGTCGGGGTAGTAGAAGTCAAAGTTGGTACAAGGGAATTAGAAAAACTCAACGGATTAATGAGTCCTATCCGCGGTTTACCCTTTATTAGCGCCCTACTAGTTCTCAGTGGTATGGCCAGTGCGGGTATTCCCGGTTTAACAGGATTTATAGCCGAATTTATTGTATTTCAAGGTAGTTTCTCAGTCTTTCCCATACCCACACTACTATGTATAGTATCTAGCGGTTTAACAGCGGTGTATTTCGTCATACTCCTCAACCGTACCTGTTTTGGCAAGCTGGATAATAATTTGGCTTACTATCCCAAAGTTTTGTGGTCAGAAAAAGTTCCCGCCTTAGTATTAGCAGCTCTAATTATCTTCTTGGGTGTACAACCCACCTGGTTAGTCCGTTGGAGCGAAACTACAACCACAGCCATGGTAGCCGCAATTACCCCCATAGAAAAAACCATAGTTGCTCAAATTCCCCATAATTAGCACTTCTGATCTTTGACCAACCCTTGACGATCATCATTGCGAGGCCATCATCATGGTACAAACTCCAGAGAAACCTACAAATAAACTACCTCCTTCCCGACATGAATTTGCTGATGTGATTCATCGCCTGGAAGCTGGTGGTTCTATGTTACCCGATACACCAGAAAATTTAAAACAAATCATCGGTATTTATAAAGCCTATGCAGTACCGATGGATTTTTACTGGCGTAACTTGCTGTATATTGCCGAACGAGTATTTTTAAATCCCCTACCCTTCTTTAAATACTTCTTACCTCAAGAATACTTAGAACTCCATAATCATTATGCCGGCGACGATGCAGAATTGAGAGTCTGGCGCGGTCGGGCCACCGCACACCCTGAACTTTTGGCATTTATTGAGAAGGGTGAAACTATAAAAATGCCCAAATTATTACATCACCTATTCCATGACCGCATTAATATGGAGTTTGCCGAAGCCTGTATGCGGGCTATGTTTTGGCATAGAAGAATGGGTGGTAAATTTGACCCTTACTTAGACACACCGGAGTATAAAGCCAACGCCGATAGAGCCATCAAAGCCTATTTTCAAGGTAACCCATTCATGTTAGGGCTTTATAAACTGTTCCCAGATATGTTTATAGAACAATGTCGCCAAATGTCTTACTATGCCAATTTGGGGCTATTCTGGGAAGTTATGGCCCCTGTGTTTTTTGAAATGTCAGATTTATATGACGAAGGCAAAATTACCACAGTCCCGGAGGCCATGAATTTTCTGGTAAATGGTATTTTTGCAGTCGCCAATCGTCCCATTTACCATCATGTTTATATCCGGGGTGAATGCTACGAAATTATCCCCAAATCTCAAGGCTTTGTCTGGCTGTATGAAGCAGCCTTACCTTATGTAGAAGCTGTTTTTTATCGTACCGCACCTTTCAGGGGGACAAAATCTTATAATGCTCAGGCGCGCCAAATACCAGATAACCAAGCAGATTTTCACTATGGTATTCTTTATGCTGATGTGTTCCCCGTTGGTACAGCAGGTATTCCCCCAACACTGTTAATGCAAGATATGTTGCACTTCTTACCACCATATTTAGTGGAAGAATACAAACAACATTGTCGAGGTGAGGATGATATGTTGATTCAGTTGGGAATTAGTTTTCAACGGTCAATGTACAATGTTACCTCTGCGGTGATTCAAGCCTTACGCACGGCCCTTCATTATCCTTTAGATGACCCCGACCCTGAGCATTTACAAGCTAATCGAGACTTTTTTGAGGCGCAGTTAAACCGCTTTACCCGTCCTGACTACGGTATTCGTGATGCGGCCCGTCTAGGTGACGTTCAACGCCAAGATTATCGCTGAAATTTTTTACTGTACCCACCCTCACCCTCCCCTTGTCACGCTATCCATTACCCACATCTTTCTTAACAATTAGACAAAAGACTTAACATCAGAGTGAAAGCCTTGATGGCTATAGTTTTGAAAGAGAAGAGTGGGTAATGGTATCATGGAAAAGTGGGCAGCGAAAGAATTGGCACAGGTAAACTTAGGGGATGCACGTCGAAACAAGCGGTTAATCAGGATAGTAGAAGATTTGGCAGCACAACCAGATAGTAGTGTACCACTTGCTTGTGGAAATATAGCAGCAACAAAGGCAACATATAATTTTTGGAAATCACCACATTTTCAAGCAGGTGATATTCGTGCTGCCCACACATCCAGCACCATAGAAAGAATCAAAAAACATGAGATAGTATTGGCAATACAAGATACAACAAACATAGATTTAACATCGCACCCAGCCACAAAAGGAGTAGGTTATCTTGACCACAGAAAATCATCAGGATTAAAAGTACATTCAACACTTGCAGCCACAAGTAATGGAGTACCGTTAGGAATTATTGAGCAGCAAGTATGGGCAAGAGAACAAGAGAATTTAGGTATTGCTAAAAAACGTCGTCAACGAGAGACAAAAGAAAAAGAAAGTCAACGTTGGTTGGATGGGTTGCAGACTACACAAAATTTGATTCCCTCAGAAATTGAAGTAGTAACAATAGGTGACTCAGAGGCGGATATATTTGACCTTTTTAACCAGCAACGTCGAGAAAAATCACACTTACTAATTCGTGGGACTCATAATCGTAAAGTAGACCATTGTGGCAAATATCTACATCTTGCCATTCGTCAAATCGAAGCATCTGGAACAGTGACTGTAGAAGTAAAACGCTCTCCAGAACATAGTTCCAGACAGGCGAGACTGACAATTAGGTTCACGAGTTTTGATATTCAAGTACCATTACACCATATTGGACGTTTACAGCTAAAACCTGTCAGGTTACAAGTAATTTTGGCAGAAGAGGAAAATCCACCTCCAGGAACAAATCCCATTAGTTGGTTATTAATTACTAGCTTAGAAATTAACAGTCTAGAAGATGCTGCATGTTGTGTTCAATGGTACACTTACCGTTGGTTGATAGAACGTTATCATTACACATTAAAAAGTGGCTGTGGCATCGAGAAATTACAACTGGAAACTGCTGACCGAATTCACATGGCACTAGCCACTTATACTATTGTCGCTTGGCGATTGTTATGGCTTACTTATCAAGCACGAGTTCATCCTGATTTACCTTGTGATGTTGTTTTGGAAAACAGTGAATGGCAGTCCTTATGTGCCACTATCAACAAAAATCCTATTCCTCCAGACCACCCACCTTCTTTGCATGATGCTGTGCGAATGATTGCCACTCTTGGTGGTTTTTTGGGTCGCAAAGGTGATGGTGAACCGGGTGTGAAAACCATTTGGCGTGGGCTACGACGCTTACACGATATTGCTGCTACTTGGCAATTACTTCACTCCGATTCCCCATCTTATCTTGACATTTAGCGATCGCCTATGGCGGAGGGTAGCCCCTCGCCCCTGTATTCAAAAACTCAATCACCTGTTGGGTCTTCTCAATATCCATACTTATTCTTTTTTGTCAATCCTCCCCACTATGCACATCTCTACAACCTTTATTGTGTTTGCCTTCCAGCAATGTTAAGAAAGATGTGGGTAATGGATAGCCTTGTCACGGGAGGGGACTTGATTTTGTTGTTTTTTGTGTGTTCGGTGTGTTCGGTGTTGAAAAGTTATCAAACATCCTCTTTGGCGTAAACTATATTATTAATTGTTGGGTTACGCCGTCGCTTAACCCAACCTACATCTATTAATCTGCTGCTGGTAAATGGGAGTTAACAAGCTGTGTAAATTCTTCTAAAGAACTAACATTAATTGCTGATACAAATATTTCTTCTAAAAAAGATGTATCATTAATTTGATTAATACTAGCAACCAGATTTTCTGGAATGTCACCAAACCGTACTTGTACCAGTTTGATAATATCTTGTTTCCGAGTTTTTTCTATAGTCCGTTGTTCAATGTTCGTTAACAATGGCATTTTTAGTTTCTCCTGATAATTAGTTAATTTTTCCTCAAAACTTAATTGCAAATCTCCAGATAAAGCCATCATTAAATCAATGACTTTATACAAATCAACAATTTCTTTACGGTTATAACCTCTTTCATAGAGTAATCTAGCTAACTTCCATTTCCACTGTTCCCTAGCTGAAAGGTTGCTATTAGTGGCTTTAGTCTTTAAATGTGCCATTACCACTATAGCAAAAATATTATTACTTTGCTCTAACTCCTCCCATTGATAATTGAGCAGCTTAACACTAGAAAAATTAAAGATTAGTTGACTACTCCCTAAACCATATCGGTAAGAATTAGGTAGCCAATTTTTCGTTTCATCTCCTAGTATAGCTAAACTAATCACTGGTTTTTGATATAAATCAAACGCCCGATAGTTATAGATAAACATTCGTTGCGAAAACTCTTTATCATATTGACTTTGTACTTCTACATGAATTAATACCCAAACTTCTTGATTATCTAACAACCACACCTGAAATAATTTATCAGCATGGCGGGTTTTACTGTCCGCAGTTGCGGTAATCTGCTCTAATTCTTTATCGAGAGAAATGGGGGTTTTAGTCCAGTCTATTTCTTGATTTATTTCTGGGTAAAAGAAGGCGAGAAAGGAATCAAAATAATCTCCTATTACTTCTTTCCATGTTTCATCATAGTTAGCTGTAATTTCGGTCATGGTCATTAGAGGATGTTATTAATTAATTTTTCTGCTTCTTTGGGGAAATCAGTTATATTCAAAGGACGGAAGATATTATGTTATGTTGACATTTAACCAAATCATAGAACAATTGTATCTGAATATGTAACCTTGTCTTATAACTTCAAAATTTCTGGGAAAATTATGTACTGGGAGCCTATTTAATCATGTTACAAGGATGGATACAAATCGCATTGACCCTGGTCATAGTCATAGGCACAACTCCATTATTAGGAAGGTATATAGCACAAGTTTTCATGGGAGAACAAACACTACTCGAACCCATAATTAATCCCTTAGAAAGAATAATTTATGTCTTAAGTGGGGTGCGTCACCAGCAAAATATGACAGGATGGCAATATACCCAAGCGTTGCTCTATAGCAATTTATTCATGGGGATTTTAGTTTATTTAATCCTCATGTTCCAAGGATGGTTACCCCTAAATCCCACAGGATTAAGCGCCCCTAATTGGGATTTAGCATTACATACTACCATTTCCTTTGTTACCAACACCAACCAACAGCATTATACTGGTGAAACCACCTGGAGTTATGCCAGTCAAACCTTCGCTTTAGGTTTTTTAATGTTTACCTCAGCCGGTACGGGGATAACAGTTAGTATAGCCTTTATTCGTGGTTTAACTGGCAGACAGTTAGGCAACTTTTACAGTGACCTCATCAGGTCAATTACCCAGATATTATTGCCCATATCAATAATTGGCGGTTTATTATTGCTATTGGCTGGTGTACCAGAAACCTTAGCAAGACCAGCAACAATTACCACCTTAGAAGGTGCAACTCAAGTAATAGCTCGTGGTCCAGTGGCCCACTACGAAATTATTAAAGAACTCGGAGAAAACGGTGGTGGCTTCTTTGCTGTCAACTCAGCACATCCCTTTGAAAATCCTAATGGCTTCTCCAACTTATTAGAGCAGTGGGCGATGATGGCCATACCCACCTCACTAATTTACACCTACGGTATATTTATGAATAACCGTAAGCAAGCATGGTTAGTATTTTGGATGGTATTGATCATTTTCCTCTTCTTAGTAGGAATTACAGCAGTAGGGGAATTTGGAGGAAATCCCTTAGTTAATTCCCTCTTAGGAGGAGAGCAACCCAACTTAGAAGGAAAAGAAGTAAGATTTGGTTGGGCGCAAACTGCACTCTGGGCGGTCATGACCACAGCCACAATGTGCGGTGCTGTCAACGGAATGCACGACTCCTTAATGCCTCCTGGGGGTTTTGTCACCCTCTTTAATATGTTCTTACAAATAATTTGGGGAGGACAGGGAACCGGTACAGCTTACCTATTCATCTACTTAATTTTAACAGTATTTCTCACAGGCTTAATGGTAGGGAGAACACCAGAATTTTTAGGCAGAAAAATTGAAAAAAAAGAAATTGTTTTAGCCAGCATCATCTTATTAGTTCACCCCTTCGCCATTCTCATTCCTTGGGCGATTGTCTTTGCCTTTCCTAATACCCTCTCCGGTATTAGTAACCCTGGATTTCATGGAGTTTCCCAGGTAATTTACGAATACGCTTCCGCCGCGGCCAACAACGGTTCTGGTTTAGAAGGATTAAATGATCATACCCTATGGTGGAACCTGAGTACAAGTATCAGTATCTTAGCCGGGCGTTATATCCCTATCATGGCACTGTTACTTTTAGCAGATAGTATGTCTGGTAAAAAACCAGTCCCTATCACCACCGGAACCCTGAGAACCGACACCAAACTATTCACAGCAGTTACAGCGGGGGTAATTTTAATCTTGGGCGCTCTCACCTTCCTCCCCGCCCTAGTCCTAGGTCCGGTAGCAGAAGCATTTCAACTAGTAGCAGGAAATTGACCAAAAATTCCACCCATTCACCTAAAAATGGCAACAAGTACAAGACGGCGAAAAAAACGCAGACATAAACCCCAAGTCCCACACTCTCAACTCTACCCCCAAGCATTGCGGCAAGCATTTGTCAAACTGTACCCACGTAACATGATCAAAAATCCAGTCATGTTCCTAGTCTGGTTGGGTACTCTCATCACAGCACTGATGACAATTGCACCGAATATATTTGGCCCAACTCCAGGACAAAATCCCCGACTATTCAACGCAATAATCACCTTAATTTTATTCTCCACCGTTGTCTTTGCTAACTTTGCCGAAGCCTTAGCCGAAGGACGAGGTAAAGCCCAAGCGGATGCTTTGCGCTGTGCAAAATCCGAAGCCAAAGCCCAAAAAATTCTCCCCGATGGTTCTATTCAAGAGGTAAATTCTACAGCCTTACGGCGAGGGGATACAATCAAAGTTGCCGCTGGTGATGTCATACCCGCCGATGGTGAAGTAATTAGCGGTGTAGCCTCCGTTGATGAATCAGCTATTACAGGAGAATCAGCACCAGTATTAAAAGAACCGAGTTCAGACATTGCCAGTTCTGTAACCGGAGGAACCCGTATAGTCTCCGACGAGCTGATCATTCGAGTCACCACCGACCCCGGACAAGGCTTTATTGACCGCATGATTAGTTTAGTAGAAGGCGCTTCCCGCAGCAAAACACCTAACGAAATCGCCTTGACAGTTTTACTGGCAGTGCTCACCCAAGTATTTTTAGTGGTAATTGCCACACTACCTACAGTGTCATTTTACCTCAACTCACCCCTGAGTATTGCCGTACTCATAGCCTTATTAGTAGCCCTAATTCCCACCACCATCGGCGGCTTGTTAAGTGCGATCGGCATTGCAGGAATGGATAGAGTGGCTCAGTTTAATGTGATTGCCACTTCCGGGCGTGCAGTTGAAGCTTGCGGGGATATTAACACCCTGATCTTAGACAAAACTGGTACGATTACTTTGGGAAACCGCCTAGCAGAAGAATTTATTCCCGTCAATGGTCATTCCATGGTAGAGGTAGCCCAAGTTGCCCTAGCATCCAGTATCTTGGATCAAACACCAGAAGGTAAGTCAATTGTCAAACTCGCAGAGAAATTAGGCGCAAAATTAGATTTTGACCCCCAACAAGCCGAAAGTATCGAATTTTCCGCCAGAACTCGCATGAGTGGCACTAACTTATCTAACGGCGTAGAAATTCGCAAAGGTGCAGTCAATGCCATTAAAGGATTTGTCAGGTCTCGCAATGGAGATTTAACACCTGAGCTTGACACGGCGTTTCAAAGAGTCTCCCAACTAGGTGGCACTCCCCTAGCCCTCTGTAAAAACAATGAGATGTATGGTGTAATTTATCTCAAAGATATAATTAAACCGGGGATTCGGGAACGATTCGACCAAATGCGACGCATGGGCATTAAAACCATCATGCTCACAGGTGATAACCACATGACCGCATCTGTAATTGCCCAAGAAGCCGGAGTTGATGACTTCATCGCCGAAGCCACCCCCGAAGACAAAATTACAGTTATTCAGAGTGAACAAGCCCAAGGAAAACTTGTAGCCATGACCGGAGATGGCACCAACGATGCTCCCGCCTTAGCTCAAGCCAATATTGGTGTAGCAATGAATACAGGTACTCAAGCAGCCAAAGAAGCCGCTAACATGGTAGACCTAGATTCTGACCCCACCAAGTTAATTGATCTTGTCACTATTGGTAAACAATTGCTGATTACCCGTGGCGCACTGACCACCTTTTCCATTACCAACGATATCGCCAAATACTTCGCCATCCTCCCGGCTATCTTCGCTGGTATTGGTGTTGGCGCTCTCAATATTATGGCTTTAACCAGTACCCAGTCTGCCATTCTCTCAGCCTTAATTTACAATGCTTTAATCATTCCCGCCCTCATTCCCCTAGCACTAACTGGCGTTAAATTCCGACCACTCACCGCCGACCAACTTCTACAACGGAACATATTCATCTACGGACTGGGCGGCGTTATCACACCCTTTATTGCCATCAAAATCATAGACCTTTTGATCACAACCATAGGACTAGCATAATGCCACACTCCCCGCCCCTTTGGGTTTTAATCATGAAAAATCTATCTCTTACCCTTTCTCTTACCCTCTTGGTCTCACTCATCCTGAACTTATTCCTAGCACAAATCCTTTACGCCGCCACCCCTGAAGCAATATCACGCTCTGCATCCTACGCAATTACTCTTTTAGGACTAGCAACTTTTGGCGTCAGTATGTATTTGTTTGTTGTCATTTTTCAACCAGAGAAATTTTAACTATCTTACTTGTGTTTGTATTTATGTTTGATTCCTCTGATCATATTCATCTTCTCCCCCCCCGACGTGGGAAGCATAAAATTTTTATTGGTATGGCTCCCGGTGTCGGTAAAACTTACAAAATGCTTGAGGAAGCACATCAACTCAAGCAAGATGGAATTGATGTAGTGATCGGGATCTTAGAAACTCATGGACGCAAAGAAACCGCCATGAAAGCTGCGGGAATAGAGGTAATTCCCCAAAAAGCTTTTATCCACCAGAACGTTACTCTACAGGAAATAGATACAGATGCAATTGTGCAACGTTCCCCTCAACTCGTTTTAGTGGATGAACTCGCTCATACTAACGCCCCTGGTTCCCCAAGAAAAAAACGCTATCAGGATGTAGAAGTCATTTTAGCAGCGGGAATAGATGTTTATTCCACTGTTAATATTCAACATTTGGAAAGTTTGAATGATTTAGTCGCCAGAATTACAGGTGTTGTGGTGCGAGAGCGCATTCCTGATTATGTGTTAGATGAGGCTGATGCTGTTGTGGTTATTGATGTGACACCACAAACTTTAGAAGAGCGCTTAGAAGAAGGTAAAATTTACGCGGCTGAAAAAATTGACCAGTCTCTGAAAAACTTTTTTCGGCGTCGTAATCTGATTGCTTTAAGGGAACTAGCATTAAGAGAAGTAGCAGATACCGTAGAAGAACAAGCAAATACTGCCAACTTTTTACAACCCAATTACAACATTCAAGAACGGGTGTTAGTATGTGTATCTACTTATCCTGGTTCTGTGCAATTATTACGCCGAGGCGCACGGATTGCTCACTATATGAATGCTCGACTGTATGGTGTGTTTGTGGCCAATCCTGAACGATTCCTGACTAAGGAAGAAACTTTACATCTAGATACCTGTGAGCATTTATGCCAAGATTTTGGCGGAGAGTTTCTACATATTAAAAGCCAAAATGTTGCTCAAGAAATTTCTCAAGTAGCAACAAACTATCATATTACACAAATTATTATTGGTGAAACTAAGCAGCCGCGTTGGCAAACATGGTTTCAAAAGTCTTTTACTCAACAAATGATAGACTTAACTAGAAATAGAAATATAGATTTACATATTATTTCCACAGATAAATAACTCATAGGATTAATTCAATTAACTTGTAAATCAATGTTCAAATAAATCTTTAAATTGTAATAAATCTAAGGTAACAAGGGTCGGTAAAACTTGAAAACATTCTTGAGCAATTTCCCACCGTTCTTCCCGTTTGAGTATCGCTGTAAGTTTTTGCTGTACACTCAGTAGGTAGCGGACATCATTAGCAGCATAATTGAGTTGAGCCTCTGACAAATTAGCAGCGTTACCCCAATCGGAACTCTGAGAGCTTTTATCTAATTCTATATGTTCTAATTCCTGGACTACATCTTTGAGTCCGTGACGATTGGTGTAGGTACGAGCTAGCTTACTGGCAATTTTGGTACAAAATACAGGTTTAACTTGAATCCCCAGATGATAACGCAAAGCCGCAATATCAAAGCGGGCGAAGTGGAAAACTTTCACCACGTTGACCGCTTCCAAAAGTATCTTTAAATTTGGGGCTTCGGTTTGGCCTTTGGTGATACCAATTACCGTAACTTGTCCCTGAAGATTACATAGCTGAACTAGACAGAGGCGATCGCGCTGTGGTAATAATCCCATAGTTTCAGTATCCACAGCGATCGCATCGGATTTTAAATACTCAGCCAAAGCAGCCTCAGTCAAGTCACCTATGGCTGCGCCGCGTAGGCTATCGCTGATTTGAAAATCTTGTAATGTCATGAACTACCCAAATATAAATGTAATGTGTCTGAGAAAAAAACTATCAGACACTACATTAATTATGCTGCCAACATCGGTGTAAATCAATCTATCTACTGCGAATAAAAATTTGAGTTAGGTAAACTTCCCCTTCCTGATTGGTAGCAACACCAATTCCGGTGAGGTCGTAGTCGCCACGAATATTCTGCAAGTGTTGCGGACTTTTGAGCCACCCGGTAATGGCTTCGCCGACTGGATTACTATATCCTTTATTTAAGGCTAGATTCTCTGAGGCGTTATTATACTTTAGGGGAATGGCGGTGACCCGCTCTTCAAATCCCTCATGGCTAAACGGGACTTTACCATTAGCCATGTTTTGGCTATGAATCCTCGCCTGTTGAGTAATATGTGTATTTAGCCTCAACTTTGGCAGATTCTGAGACACTCGATATTGGTTAATTTCGTCAAAAACTGATTTCTCTAGTGCATTGGTTTGAATACTAGTAGTAGTACTTAACATTGCCACCTGACTCGGAGGAATTAACAAAGGTTGACCAGCATTAGTCTGCTCTGTAGAATTGTGAGCTCTTATGGAGGTATTCATTAATCCACTTCCCAGGACAAGCACACTTATAATGATGCCAACAGCAGGTTGTCGAAACATGGAAAGTTGCTTGATATATATAATTAGTAGACCTATAATCTAACTTCTGGTTCTAGGAATATATAACAGGATAATCTCGAAAATTAGTTAAATTCCGCCATTCTGGCAAATAATCTTAGTTGTAAGTTATACACTTAGAACAAATTTAGTCAGTTGCCGAGATATTTTTATGAATAATTTTTTCAGTGGTGATGAGGCTCTACTATCAGAAGATATGCCCTTAAATCCTTATTACACCCAACAGTGGGGAAAAGCATATTTAGGAGATAGCTTACAGCTATTAAGATCCATAGCACCCAATAGTATTAATCTTATCCTCACTTCACCGCCATTCGCTCTCACACGTCAAAAAGCATATGGTAATCAAACTCCGGAAAAATATCTTGAATGGTTTTTACCTTTCGCCGAGGAGTTTAAAAGGGTTTTAAGTGATGATGGCTCATTAATTTTAGACTTGGGCGGCGCTTACCTGCGTGGTCATCCAGTCCGAAGTATCTACCAATATGAACTTTTAGTAAAACTGTGCAAAGAAATGGGCTTTTTTCTAGCCCAAGAATTATATCACTACAATCCAGCAAGATTACCCACTCCTGCTGAGTGGGTGACAATCAGACGAGTGCGTGTAAAAGACTCGGTAAATGTAGTTTGGTGGTTGTCAAAAACACCAAATCCTAAGGCCGATAATCGCAAAGTTTTAAAACCATATAGCCACAGTATGAAACACCTGCTCAAAAATGGCTATAAAGCTCAAATGCGCCCCAGTGGTCATGATATTTCGGATAAGTTTCAGAAGGATAACCAGGGCGCAATTCCCCCAAATTTATTAGAAATTGCCAATACTGAATCCAATAGCGCTTATTTACGGCGTTGTAAAGCAGAAGGGATTAAACCCCACCCCGCGCGGTTTCCTCTCAAGTTCGCTGAATTTTTCATCAAGTTTTTAACTGATGAGGGTGATATGGTGTTAGACCCCTTTGCAGGTTCTAACACCACTGGGTTTGTAGCTGAAACTTGGGAACGCCGATGGATTTCTTGTGAAATTAATCAGGATTATGTGATGGGGAGTCTTTATCGGTTTAGTGATTGAAGGGGGAGATGTTGATTTAATTTACCGCTGCGGTATCCTTCTAAATCTAGAGTGACATAGATAAATCCTAATTCCTGAAATGTACAAACTAGGGACTGTAAGTCGGTAGTCAAGATAAAATCTTTGATATTTGCTGGTAATAATTCAATTCTGGCGGTATCACCTTCAGAACGCACGCGCAAATTCTCCCAACCCAGTTTTCGCAGATAAATTTCTGCCCTACCTACTCTTTGTAACTTGGCTATGGTAATCTCTTCACCGTAGGGAAAGCGAGAACTCAGACAAGGTTGAGCGGGTTTATCCCACCAGGGTAAACCAAGTTGTTGTGAAAGTTGACGGACTTCGGCTTTACTCACACCGACCTCTGCTAAAGGCGATCGCGCACCTCTTTCTTTAGCTGCTTGAATTCCTGGGCGATAGTCCTGTAAGTCATCAGCATTCACCCCATCTACTACATAGGGATAACCTAACTCCTCTGCTAAGGGTTTTAGGGTATCATGCAATTCACTTTTGCAAAAATAACAACGGTTGACAGGGTTAGAGGTGTAATTGGGATTGTCCATTTCATGAGTTTGGACTATCCTATGGGGAATCCCTATGGTTGCAGCTTGAATTTTCGCATCTTCTAGTTCTTCTGGTAACAGGGAAGGAGAAACAGCTGTGACAGCTAAAGCGCGATCGCCCAATACATCATAAGCAATCTTGGCCACCAAAGTGCTATCAATCCCCCCAGAGTAGGCAATTAGAGCCATCTCCATTTCCCTAAATAAAACTTTTAACTGCTCAAATTTTTCTGTCAACATGATTTTCAAATCTGCTCCCAACCCTATAGCACCCAATTAATTCTATTCTAGGGGATATATATATGGGTTTAACACCCACCGAAAACATCAAACTTATGGATATACAAATTGTTCAACTAATTGTTAATGGTATAGCGGTAGGTAGCATTATCGCCCTGGCCGCGGTGGGATTGACCCTGACCTATGGTATTTTACGGTTATCTAATTTTGCTCACGGTGATTTTCTTACTCTCTCTGCCTATTTGACCCTGTTACTCAATACCGGTGGTATGAATATTTGGCTATCCATGATTCTGGCGGCCGCGGGAACAGTAGTAGCAATGCTGCTCTCAGAAAAGTTGTTATGGGCAAGAATGCGCTCTATTCGTGCTACCTCCACAACCTTAATTATTATTTCCATTGGGCTGGCTTTATTCCTGCGCAATGGTATTATTTTTATCTGGGGCGGCCAGAACCAAAATTACAATTTACCCGTTACCACTGCTTTGAATATTTTTGGCATCAGGATACCCCAAAATCAATTGCTGGTATTCGGGTTAGCAGTGGTGGCAATTTTCGCGTTGCACTATCTGCTGCAAAATACCAAAATTGGTAAAGCCATGCGTGCGGTTGCTGATGATTTAGACTTAGCCAGAGTTTCGGGGATTAATGTCGAGCAAGTCATCCTCTGGACTTGGATTATTGCGGGGATATTTACCTCTTTGGGTGGGAGTATGTATGGCTTGATTACAGCTGTACGTCCCAATATGGGCTGGTTTTTGATTTTACCCTTATTCGCTTCCGTGATTTTAGGTGGTATTGGTAACCCCTACGGTGCGATCGCCGCCGCCTTTATTATTGGTATTGCCCAAGAACTGAGCACTTTATGGATTGGTTCACAGTATAAACAAGGTATAGCACTGTTAATGATGATTTTGGTGCTGCTCATTCGCCCAAAAGGTTTATTTAAAGGTACGATTTAAGCAGCACCTTCCACTTCTAATTATTCAATGATGTGGAAATAATAAGCTGCAACTAAGAAGTTAACAGCTAATAACAGCAAGGCCCAGGCCGCACGGAAGGTGTAGGGGGGTTTAGCACCTGTTGCTGGAACGGGGGAATTTTGAACTTTAGCCATCAGTCGTTCTCCTTCTTTTTTGACTTTATTCAGAAATACCAAACAGCTGTACCAAAAAACCAAAATTCTTTAAAAATATTTGTGTCAACCTTCCTCACCAGCATGGTAAGAGCTACGCACCAAAGGACCACAGCGGACGTGGTTAAATCCCATTTCCCGTGCTACCTGCGATAGTGCATCAAATTCTTCTGGTGTCCAGTATTTTTGCACTGGCAAATGTTCTAAGGAAGGACGCATATATTGGCCGATAGTGAGGCGATCGCATCCTACTGCCCTTAAATCTACCATGGTTTCTATAACTTCTTCCCTAGTTTCTCCATGTCCGAGCATTAAACCGGACTTAGTGGGGATAGTAGGATCAATTTCTTTCACCATAGCCAGTACACCCAGGGAGCGATCGTACTTAGCACCCCGACGTACCGGACCTGTTAACCGCCGTACCGTCTCCACATTGTGATTAAAACAAGCCGGTTTAGCGGTGACAATTGCGGCTATTCTTGCTCTTTGTCCTGATTCTCCTGCACCAGCGCCGCCCCAAAAATCTGGTGTTAGCACTTCGATTTGAGTTTCTGGATTTAACAGGCGAATATTATCTATTGTCTTGACAAAATGCCCCGCTCCCTGGTCTGGTAAATCATCACGGGCTACAGAGGTCAGAACCACATAACGTAATCCCAATAGCTGCACAGCTTCAGCTACTTTTTGCGGTTCCTCTGGGTCAATAGGCATGGGGGCATGACCCTTATCTACTTGACAAAAAGCACAAGATCGGGTACAGACAGGCCCTAATAGTAAGAAAGTGGCAGTTTTTTGACCATAGCATTCTCCTCGGTTGGGGCATCGTCCCTCTTCACAAATTGTATGAATTTGCCGTTGCTTAATAATCCGTTGTACAGTAGAAAGCTCACTAGCCCTGCCAATAGAGCGGCGTAACCAGCTAGGCATAGTCAAACTCCCGGTGGGGAGGGGTTGGGGTGCTGGTTGTGGCGTAGTCATAGACATTTAAGCAATATCCAAAAGTACTGTAGCCCTAATGATGGCTTTGACACAAATTTAACATAATTCAGCAGGGGTGCTAGTGTCTTGCACCCCCTAAAGTTGCAACATCCAATCTACAACTCTTCTAGTTCTGGTGTTGAGATTATACTGACCTGGTTTTTCTCCACCGCTGTTGCTTGTAGCATTGCAGTATTAGAGATAGAGTTGTTAGCCAGTGTAAATAGTGGATTGGACAAAATCCCCGCGATGGAAGTAGCAATTAAAGTTACTATTAGTCCCACTTGCAAAGGTCTAAATCCTGGTAAGTTCCACTGTACTGCTGGATAATTTTTGACTACCTCTGACATTTCCTGGGGTTCTTTGACTACCATCATTTTGACCACGCGAATGTAGTAATAGATGGAGACAACACTAGTAACTAAGCCCAGTAAAACTAACCAGTAAAGTCCAGCTTGCCAACCAGCCCAGAACAGGTAAATCTTCCCAAAAAACCCAGCTAATGGCGGAATACCACCCAAGGAAAGTAGAGATATACTCAACCCGAGTGTAAGCAGTGGGTCTTTTTGATACAAGCCAGAGTATTCGGTAATTTGGTCTGTTCCTGTCCGTAGGGAGAAGAGAATCACGCAGGTAAAACCGCACAGGTTCATGAACAAATACACCATGAGGTAAAATACCATGCTGGCGTATCCGGCTTCAGTTCCCGCAATCATACCAATCATCACAAATCCAGCCTGAGCAATGGATGAATAAGCTAACATCCGCTTCATGCTAGTTTGGGCGAGGGCGACTACGTTACCCAATACCATACTTAGGACTGCAAGGGCAGTGAAAATAAATCTCCATTCCTCCGCAACTAGGGGGAAGACTGTTGTTAGCAAGCGAATGGCTAGGGCAAACCCAGCGGCTTTGGAACCCACCGATAAAAAAGCAATCACCGGGGTGGGAGCGCCTTCGTAAACGTCTGGGGTCCACTGGTGAAAGGGTGCGGCGGAGATTTTAAAGCCGATACCGGCAATCACGAAAATTAGGGCAATTACCAAACCTAAAGACTGACCAACGTTTGCCGCAGCAATACCATTAGAAATCGCCCCTAATTCTGTTTGTCCACCGGATAGACCATACAGCAGGGAAACACCGTATAAAAATATTGCTGTACTGGAGGCTCCAATCAACAGGTATTTCAGCGCAGCTTCGTTAGAGCGGGGGTCGCGCTTAGTATAACCTGTGAGTAGGTAAGAGGAAATACTGAGGGTTTCCAGTGAGATGAAAATCATCACCAACTCACTAGCACCGGATAAAAACATCCCTCCCAGGGTAGCAGTGAGCAAAATAGCAATAAATTCTGCTAGAGGAGTACCACTTTGCTCAATGTAGCGAATTGACATCAATATAGTTACCGCAGCAGATAAGGCAATAATACCGCGAAAAACAATACTCAGGTCATCACCAATAAAGCTACCGGTAAAGGAAATGGGATTAGTAGCATCCCATTGAAGATAGAGAGCGCCAACCGCAGCCACTAAACCCGCGATCGCCACATATCCAATCCAGCGTGAGGAGCTACGTCCCAAAATCAAATCAACAATCAAAACCCCTAAGAGGGTGACAATTACAATCCCCTCTGGCAAAATCGTTCCAGCATTCAGCTGGGAAGTGAGATTAGAAAAATCCATGAGATATATAGGTTTTGACCATTAGACATTAAGGAAGCATCTGAGTTTATTCTATTGTTACGGCTGGATATTTTCGATATTTCTGTAAGGTTTTCTCAAAAATTCTTCCCCTGTCATCCATTGTGGGGAAATTATTTGACCCCACCCTCACCCTCCCCTTGTAATGGGAGGGGACTGGATTTGATTGTCTGTTCCGGTGTTCCGGTGTTCCGGTGTTCCCTTAGTTGTGGTTTTAACATTCATCTTTTTAGGTGCAAGATGTGAGTAATCCCACACTTGTGAAACTTTTTGAGACTCACATAGATTTAGACTCTAGATTTAGACTAAAAATACAAGCTGCTTGCATAATCCCTAAGTACCGTATAATTACTGTGGGGGAGTTATCCAAGGAACTAATAACCAATGTCTGAGTCATTAAATTTTTCGTTCCTAGCAGTCCATAATCAACAACTGGTAAGATTAGGTACTCTAGCTGAAAGATATTTTACAGATGACCCTAATACCTGTTTAATTAAGTTACGCCAGTTTGGTGAATTGCTGGCTCAATTAGCAGCAGCGAATATAGGACTGTATCAGGTAGAGGATGAACGCCAGATTAATTTGCTCAATCGGTTGCGCGATCGCGGGTTACTCAAGGGAGAAGTTGATCAACTGTTCCATGAACTGCGTAAAATTGGTAATACAGCAACCCATGAGCTTTCAGGAAATCACCGACTAGCTTTAAGTGGTCTAAAATATGCTCGTGCGTTGGGGATTTGGTTTCATCGGGTATTTGGAGATCATCCTAAATTTGCGCCTGGTCCGTTTATTCCCCCACCTGACCCAACTATAGAAACCCAGACCCTCAAAGCTGAATTAGCACGCTTGCGAGATGAGGTAAAAAAGCAACTTTCAGCAGTGGAAGCGGCGCAAGCATTAGCAGCAATAGAAGCCCAACGGCGCATAGTTGCGGAAGATTTAGCCCGGGAAGCTGAGGCTAAAACCCAAGAAGTTGTGAGTCAGTTGGTGGGAATCCAAGCTCAAGGGAAGGAAAAATCACAACAAACCATTGAGCGGACTATTTCCCAAGCACAGATTGCGGAAATTGGGGTGTTATTGGATGAGCAAGAAACACGAAAACTCATTGATGCTCAATTACAAGCTGCGGGATGGGAAGCAAACACCGAAGAATTGACTTATCAAAATGGTGTCCGTCCTCAAAAGGGAAGAAACCTAGCGATCGCAGAATATCCCACAGCTAATGGACGCGCTGACTATGCTTTGTTCTGTGGGTTGCAGATTATGGGAGTAGTAGAAGCGAAACGTCAAAGTAAGGATGTTTCCCAAGGAGCATTAAACCAAGCTAAACGCTACAGCGAAGGGTTTCTTTTGGGGGAGGAGGTGTTTGCTGGTGGTCCTTGGGGACGGTACAAAGTTCCTTTTGTGTTTGCTACTAACGGTAGACCATATTTACAGCAACTGGAAACTAAGAGCGGAATCTGGTTTTGTGATTTGCGTCGTCCTACTAACTTGCGACTATGCCTCACCGGGTGGTATAGTCCTGAAGGTTTACTAGATGTTTTAGCTCAAGATATTGATCAGGCTAATCACCGTTTAAGCCAAGAAGGGTTTAAGTATGGGTTTGAACTACGTGATTATCAAATTCGTGCTATTCAAGCTGTAGAGTCCGCTTTGGCTAGGGAACAACGGGTACTACTCTTAGCAATGGCCACAGGTACAGGAAAAACTAAAACCTGTATTGCTTTAATTTACCGCTTACTCAAAACTAAGCGATTTCGGCGGATCTTATTTTTAGTTGATCGTAGCGCCTTAGGTGAACAAGCTGACGATGCTTTTAAGGATTCTCCCATGGAGAATTTACAAACTTTTGCTGATATATTCGAGATTAAAAACTTAAAAGATATTGAACCAAGTAGAGATACTAAGGTTCATATTGCTACGGTGCAAGGTATGGTCAAGCGGATTCTCTACCCTGGTGATGGTGCATCTGTAATTACCCCAGACCAGTATGATTGTATTGTAGTGGATGAGTGTCACCGGGGCTATGTACTAGATCGGGAATTAAGCGATCGCGAATTGGAGTTTCGAGACTTTAAGGATTATGTATCAAAATACCGTCGGGTGTTAGAGCATTTCGACGCTGTAAAAATTGGTTTAACTGCAACTCCCGCACTCCACACCTCAGAAATTTTTGGTCAACCTGTTTACATCTATAGCTATCGAGAAGCTGTGATCGATGGTTGGTTGATTGACCACGAAGAGCCTTTCAAGATTAGCACCAGGTTATCTGAACAGGGGATAGCTTGGCAAGCCGGGGAGAAAATGGAGTTTTTTAATCCTCAAACTGGGCAACTTGATTTAGTTAATGCCCCTGATAACGTAAAATTGGAAGTAGAACAGTTTAACCGCAAGGTAATTACAGAAGATTTTAACCGGGTTGTCTGTGAAGCTGTAGCGGAGTATATTGATCCATCTCTCCCAGGAAAAACCTTGGTTTTCTGTGTGACTGATTATCATGCAGATATTGTGGTTAAGCAACTTAAACAAGCTTTTCAGAATAAATACGGCAGCATAGAGGATGAAGCAGTAATTAAAATTACAGGTAATGCGGATAAACCATTACAGTTAATTCGGAAGTTACGCAATGAAGTTAACCCCAAAGTGGCTGTAACTGTAGACTTGCTGACCACGGGAGTTGATGTTCCCTCAATTTGTAATCTGGTGTTTATTCGGCGAGTTAATTCCCGGATTCTCTATGAACAAATGTTAGGCAGGGCGACTCGTCTATGTGATGATATTGGCAAAGAGGTATTTAGAATTTTTGATGCGGTGCGGTTATATGAGGCGATCGCCCCTGTGTCTACTATGAAACCTGTGGTAGTTAACCCCAATGTTTCCTTTACTCAATTGGTGGAGGAGTTGGAAACTGTCCACACCCCGGAAAATTTAGAACTAGTTATTAACCAACTACTGGCGAAAATTCAACGCCAACGCAAACATTTATCCCCTAACAGTCGAGAACAGTTAGAAGCGATCGCGGGAATCCCTTTATCAAATATAGTTCCCCATCTCAAGGAAAGTACACCAGACCAGGTGAAGGAATGGTGGAAACAAAGAAAGGCGATCGCCCAAATTCTAGACCGTCGGGATGGTGGAACTCAACGGATTTTAATTTCTCGTCATAGTGATGAATTGGTGGGGATTGAGCAGAGTTATGGTAATGCTCAACCTCCCCAAGATTATTTAGAGAGCTTTAAGGCTTTTTTGACAGATAACATTAATCAGGTTCCCGCTTTGATAGTTGTGACACAGCGTCCCCGGGAGTTGACTAGAGCGCAACTCAAAGAACTGCGAATCCTCCTAGATACAGCAGGATATACAGAAACTAACCTCAAAACTGCATGGCGAGAAACAAATAATCAAGAAATTGCAGCTTCTATTATTGGCTATATTCGTCAAGCTACCTTAGGCGATGCTTTAAGACCCTATTCAGAACGGGTAGATCAGGCCATGAAGAAAGTCCTGTTTAGTCGGAGTTGGACACCCCCCCAACGTCAGTGGTTAGAACGAATTGGTAAACAGATTAAGGCGGAAACAATTGTCGATCGGGAAGCTCTGGATAAAGGAGAGTTTAAAACCCATGGGGGATTTAACAGACTTAATCAAGTTTTTGATGGGAATTTAGAGACTATTATCACCCAAATCCATGAAAATATTTGGGATCTGACTGGATAGCTCCCCCAAAGTTCCACAGCCCATTAAGATATTTAAGAGGATGTTTGATAAGTTTTCAACAGGTAATTTTTATCTTAGGGAACAGGGAACAGGGAACAGGGAACAGGGAACAGGGAACACACCACAACAATCAAATCCAGTCCCCTCCCCTTACAAGGGGAGGGTTAGGGTGGGGTAAAACAATACTTGATACACTAATCATGACTTATCAAACATCCTCTTAGTATAGATTATGAAGGGCAGTTAATTTATATTAAGTATATCCTCACTCACGCCGAATATGATAAGGAGAACTGGAAAGATGACCCTTACTTTTAATCGAGATAAATACAGGGAATTATTAACAGTTTATCTTCCCAAGCTGATTAAAACTGAAGCAGAAAATGAGCAAGCTTTAGCGATGGTAGAAGATTTAATGCACCGGGAGCGCACTCCTGAAGAAAATGAAGTTTATCAGTTGTTAATTATTTTAATTGAGAAGTTTGAACAAGAATATTATCAGCCTAATCAGCAGAATAATCCTGGTTCTATGTTGTTATTTCTTTTAGAGGAATCTGATAAAAATAGAGAAGATTTAGTACCGGTTTTAGGGACAGAAGATATAGTTGATAATATTTTGAATGGACAAGAGAAAATAAATGCAGAACAAGCGCGGAAGCTGGGAGATTTTTTTCATGTAGAATCTAGTTTATTTATGGAATAATAATTAAATTCGTAGTTGGGCTATAGCCCACTAACTAACTATCTTGTCCGCTGTTAATCCTGGGGAAAATCCTGATCTGAATTATGGTAGCTACCTCTGATATTGTACAAAAGCTGTGGAATCTATGTGATGTTTTACGGGATGATGGCGTTACATACCTACAATATGTCACAGAGTTAACCTATCTGCTATTTCTGAAAATGGCTCAGGAAACAGGAGCAGAAAAGCAATTACCAGAGGGTTACCGCTGGGGTGATTTAGTTGCTCAGAATGGGGTAGAACAACTAGAATTTTATCGATCGCTCCTATTAATGTTAGGTTCTAAAAATTCCGCTCAAAGAGTACAGACAATTTTCGCTAATGCTCAAACTTCCCTCAAGCAACCCCGCATCCTCAAAAAACTACTAACCAGTATTGATGGTTTAGATTGGTTCTCGGATCATCGAGATGAGTTTGGGGATTTGTACGAAGGACTGTTACAAAAAAACGCCGATGAAAAGAAATCTGGCGCGGGTCAGTATTTTACCCCCAGACCATTAATTGATTCTATGGTTGACCTGCTCAAACCACAACCAGGAGAGTTAATACAAGACCCCGCAGCGGGTACGGGTGGGTTTTTAATTGCAAGCGATCGCTATATCCGTCAATACCATGACCCCTTTGACTGGACAGAAGCACAACAAGACTTTCAACAGCATCAAGCGCTTTATGGTATGGAGTTAGTGCAAGATGCTCACCGCTTGCTGTTAATGAATATGATGTTACACGGCATTGAAGGTAATGTAAATTTAGGTGATACCCTTTCTTCAACAGGACAGCGATTACCCAAAGCCGATGTCATTCTTACTAATCCTCCCTTTGGGACAAAAAAAGGAGGGGGTTTACCTTCCAGGGATGATTTTACCTATTCCACCTCTAATAAACAACTGGCATTTTTACAGCACATCTACAGATCACTGAAACCAGGGGGAAGAGCAGGGGTAGTTTTACCGGATAACGTCCTGTTTGAGGATGGACAAGGTAAATCTATCCGCGCTGATTTGATGAATAAATGTAATTTACATACTATTCTCAGGTTACCAACTGGTATATTTTATGCTCAGGGTGTCAAAACTAATGTGTTATTTTTCCAACGGGGGACAACAGAAAAAGATAACACTAAGGCAGTTTGGATCTATGATATGCGTACTAATATGCCGAGCTTTGGTAAACGTTCCCCCCTGACTCGTAACCATTTTACTGAGTTTGACCAGTGCTATGGGGATGACCCCAATGGTGATAGTCCCCGGGTAGATTTGGGTGAAGATGGGCGTTTTCGCTGCTTTACCAGGGAGTATATTACAGAACGTCATGAAAATTTAGATATTTCCTGGTTACGGGATGATAGTTTACAATCTGGGGATTTACCGGAACCAGAGGTAATTGCTGCTGAGATTTTAGCAAAACTGCAATTTGCCACACAGGAGATGGAAGCTTTAGTTATGTTACTGAATGGGGATGATGTGAGTTTTTCCTAGGGTTAAAGAAGGTAAATGGTAAGAAATTAAAGGTAAAGTTTCTTTTCTAGGACTTACGCATTGACAAAAAATATGATCTATGATATCTAGATCATGCGATCGCTATTAAGATTAGCAAAAATATGCTCACGTACAACTAAAGTAAACAGATTCCGTTGTATTTCATACCAATTGCTAATTATTTTTTCAGAGCGCATAAACTCCAACTTAACAAAAGCTTGAAGTGAACAAAAGATGTGAGTCTTAATTGCATGAGTATCCCTAACCATGAACCGACAAATTCCACATACTTGTTTTATGGCTCGATGAAAGGTTTCAATTCCCCAATGAGTATCATGAATTGTCATAAATTCATTTCTAGTTATATCCTCGATTCTTTCCTCATCTGGAAGATACAAAATATAGTGTCTAGAGTCTTCTTTTTTAAAGTCTTTCCTAAACAACTTTATAAATCCAAATTCTTTCAGATGAGTCCTTAATCCTTCTTCGGGAATAGCCAGAGTGCTTACTTGACAATACTTGTGTGGCTCATTTGAAACAGTTCTATTTTTTTCAATTCCGAAGAGAAAACCCAATTTCTGGTTTTTTAGGAATTTCAAATTTTCTACTCCTGAATACCAACTATCACCTGTTACAATTCTGGGTTTGACTCCCCAGCTTATTATTTCACTTACCATTTCTCTAAAATAATCGTTTTTTGTTTTTCCCTCCTTTTTATCATATATTCTGTAATTTATTGGCACTGAATTACCATGAATATCACTGTAATATAGAGTGATTAAATTTAAGCCAATAATTGTTTTATGGGCTTTACCTGACCAAAAATAACCGATTAATTCAGCATTTTTGGGGTCGCTGTAAATCTTTTCTATCACTGTATCATCTACACTTAGTATTCCTCCTACCAAGTTAATAACTTTTTCTATAATGTTGAATAAATCTTTCGGTTCATATCGCTCTCTCAATAAAAAGCGATTCACACTATCATGTGAAACGTCTCCTAATATCTCTGCTAACCTACTGCACCCCCCAAACTTTGGCTCTGACAGTAAAAATAAGGTGTATAGGTCTAGATTGCATTGCGCTGTGGATGGTTTCGTGATTTTTCTAATTGTCTGATACCTAGCAAGTAGACGACCTATATTTATCAATTCACTATTTTGTTATTCTGTCAATGCGTAACTCCTACTAGCTATTAACCAAAATCTTGAATATCTTATTAATAAAGCACATGGTGGGGTAGGTTTGGCACATATTACCAAAGGTAAATTTGAACAAACTAAAATCCCCCTCCCACCACTAAACGAACAAAAACGCATAGTAACCAAAATAGAAGAGTTAACCGATCGCACTCAAAAAGCCAAGGAAGCCTTAGACAGTATACCTCAATTGTGCGATCGCTTTCGTCAATCTGTCCTTGCTGCTGCCTTCCGAGGTGATTTAACCAAAGAGTGGCGCGAACAAAATCCAGACGTTGAACATGCTTCAGTTTTACTTAAAAGAACATCAGAAAAACTAGGACAGGATTTTAATCTTATTAATCAAAAGATTAACGAGGATAAAAAGACTTTACATCATTCTTGGGCTTGGGCAAAGTTAAAGCTATTTACTCAAAACATCCAAGCTGGGAAAAACTTCTCTTGCCTTGAAGTACCTGTCACTGATAATACAGTTGGTATTGTCAAAATTAGTGCAGTAACTTGGGGTAAATTTGACCCTACAGAAACTAAAACAGTAATAGATGATTCAAAAATAGATTCTAATGTTTTTATTAGAAAAGGTGATTTTCTTATTTCCAGAGCGAACACAATAGAACTTGTTGGGGCTTCAGTTGTAGTTGATGAAATTAATTATAGTATCATGCTAAGTGATAAGGTTTGGCGTGTTAAATTTCTAGAAATTAATCAAGAATTTATTAATTTTTATCTAAAATCAATTGATGGAAGAAAAGAAATTGAAAGTCGAGCTACTGGTAATCAAGTTTCAATGCGTAATATTTCTCAAAATGCCTTTAAAGAAATTACCATTGCTATTCCCTCACTAAAAGAACAAAAAGAAATAGTTTCAAAAATTCAGACTCTATTCAAAATTATTGACAACATAGAAAAACAGCATAAGCAAGCAGCCGAGAAACTAGAAACACTAAATCAATCAATCCTAGCCAAAGCCTTCCGGGGTGAACTAGTACCCCAAGACCCTAACGATGAACCAGCATCCCTATTGCTAGAACGAATTAAAAGCGAGCAAGAGAAATTAACCCCCAGCAAACCAAAAAGTAAAAGAACTACTAAACCCAAGAAGAAACCCAACGCCATAGAATCATAGATCAACCTTTCCATACAGAGGCGATCGACTAAGAGAATGTTTGTCAAGTCAAGAAAGCTCAAGTAACCATATATTAAACAGGTAATTTTTATCTTAGGGAACACACCGAACACACGAAAAACAATCAAATCCAGTCCCTCCCCTTACAAGGAGAGGGTTAGGGTGGGGTGAAACAATAGTTGATACACTAATCATGACTTATCAAACATCCTCTTAGAGGATGTTTGCAAAGTATTAAACAGGTAATTTTTATCTTAGGGAACACACCGAACACACGAAAAACAATCAAATCCAGTCCCCTCCCCTGACAAGGGGAGGGTTAGGGTGGGGTAAAATAATATTCGATACACTAATCATGACTTGACAAACATCTTCTAAGCTTCCGACCCATCACCCCTCACCCATCACCCGTCACCCGTCACCCGTCACCCCTCACCCGTCACCCCTCACCCGTCACCCATCACCCGTCAGATGAAACTTGAGGGGGATTTTGCAAACTAGATTCGCCAATTCTGCCTCAGATAAGTTAAAGATTGAAATAGCTGGTGATTCATCGCCAGCATTTCCCCAACCCATCCTCTAGGAAGAACCGCGCCATTAACTTGGTGTATTTTCATCTGGTGAGGATTAACGTGTGATAGCTTGCGTGGCGTAGCCATAGATTAAATCACAGCCCTAAGCGTGACGTTTTATCTTGACATTTCACCGATAGCTTGCGTGGCGTAGCCATAATCACATCAATTTGACTGTTTAGCTAGCATAGCTACTCTTTTTCTTGAAATTTCCATGTCAACTCTCGTCATCGTCGAATCTCCGACCAAAGCTCGTACCATTCGCAACTACCTACCAAAAAACTATCGGGTAGAAGCGTCTATGGGTCATGTCCGTGACTTACCCCAATCAGCCACGGAAATTCCCGCCGCTGTCAAAGCGGAACCGTGGGCCCAGCTGGGGGTAAATGTAGAAGCCGACTTTGAACCGGTGTATGTAGTCCCCAAAGACAAAAAGAAAGTTGTCACCCAGCTTAAAGAAGCCCTCAAAGAAGCAGATGAACTGATTCTGGCAACTGACGAAGACCGGGAAGGTGAAAGCATCAGTTGGCATTTATACCAACTGCTCAAGCCAAAAGTTCCCACTAAGCGAATGGTCTTTCACGAGATTACCCAAGAAGCTATTAAAAAAGCTTTGAAAAACTGCCGCAATATTGATGAGCAGTTAGTTCGTGCCCAAGAAACACGGCGGATTTTGGATCGATTAGTCGGGTATACCCTGTCTCCCCTACTGTGGAAAAAAATCGCCTGGGGATTATCCGCAGGAAGAGTACAGTCAGTAGCTGTGAGACTTTTAGTCACCAAGGAGCGCCAACGGCGAGCCTTCCATGAAGGTACATATTGGGATTTAAAAGCTAACTTAGTGCAGGAAAAAACTCCCTTTGGCGCTGTGTTAGTGACACTGGGCGGAACAAAAGTAGCCACTGGTAGTGATTTTGACTCAGCCACCGGACAAATTACCTCCGGGCGCAATGTCTTGTTACTCAACGAAGCCCAAGCGATCGCCCTCAAACAAAGGCTGACGGGCAAAACCTGGAATGTCAACAACATCGATGAACGAGGCGTAACACGTAAACCAGCACCACCCTTTACCACCTCCACACTCCAACAAGAATCAAACCGTAAACTGCGTCTCTCAGCCAGAGACACCATGCGGATTGCCCAGAATTTGTATGAGCAAGGGTATATTACCTATATGCGGACCGATTCAGTACATTTGTCTGATCAGGCAATCACCGCGGCTCGTACCTGTGTAGAACAACTTTACGGTAAAAACTACCTCAGTCCCCAACCCCGCCAATACACCACCAAATCTAAGGGCGCACAAGAAGCCCACGAAGCCATTCGCCCCGCTGGGAGCAGTTTCCGTACTCCCCAAGAAACAGGTTTAAGCGGTCGGGAACTGGCTGTTTATGACTTGATTTGGAAGCGTACCGTCGCTAGTCAAATGGCTGACTGTCGCCAAACCCAAATTACTGTACAGTTGCAAGTTGAAGATGCTGGCTTTCGTTCTTCTGGTAAGCGGATTGATTTTCCTGGATTCTTGCGTGCTTATGTAGAAGGTTCCGATGATCCAGAGGCGGCCTTAGAAGATCAAGAGGTAATTTTACCCAGTTTGAAAGTGGGGGATCATCCCAATTGTACCGACCTAGAAGCCGTGGGTCACGAAACCCAACCCCCAGCTAGATATACCGAAGCCACCCTGGTGAAAACTCTAGAAAGTGAGGGTATTGGCCGCCCTAGTACCTACGCGAGTATCATCGGTACAATCATCGATAAGGGTTATGCCCAATTAGTGAGTAATGCCTTGATTCCTACTTTCACGGCTTTCGCCGTCACAAATCTTCTAGAAAATTATTTCCCGGATATTGTCGATCCTGGTTTCACCTCCAAGATGGAACAAACTCTAGATGATATTGCTACAGGGGAAGTTAATTGGTTACCTTATTTGCGGCAATTTTATCTAGGAGACAAAGGTTTAGACACTCTAGTTAAAGAACAAGAACATCAAATTGATGCCACTCTTGCCAGAACCATATTATTAGAAAATTTAGGGGCTAAAGTCCGTATTGGTAAATATGGCCCCTACATCGAAATGGAGAATGATGGTACTGTGGTTACTGCCTCAATTCCCAAAGACTTGACACCCTCTGACCTTGACCCCAAACAGGTAGAAGTACTGCTGCGGCAAAAAACCACCAGACCAGACCAGGTAGGTCGCCATCCAGAAACTGGCGAACCCATTTATCTGAAAATTGGTGCTTATGGTCCCTATGTACAGTTGGGTGATAAAACTGAGGAAAATCCCAAACCCAAACAAGCATCTTTGCCCAAGGGAGTCACCTCGGAAAATGTTACTTTAGATATGGCTGTGGGTCTGTTGGCTCTACCCCGGACCTTGGGAGTTCATCCGGTGACAGGTCACAAAATTAAAGCTAGTTTGGGGCGCTTTGGTCCTTACGTTGTTCACGACCAGGGGAAGGAAGGAAAAGATTATCGCTCCCTCAAAGCTGGTGATGATGTGCTGACAGTTTCCCTGGAACGAGCATTAGAATTATTATCTGAACCGAAAAAGGGACGCGGAGCCAGCCGTAGCAATTCCAAGACCGCTTTACGTGAGTTGGGTATGCACCCCCAGGAGGGTACGCCAGTGAATATTTATGATGGCCCCTATGGTCCTTATATTAAGCATGGGAAAGTTAATGTCGGCATCCCAGAAGGTCATTCGGTAGAAGATATAACTCTATCTACAGCCCTAGAATTATTAGCAGTGAAAGCGTCTACAAAGAAATCTACTCGCAAGACTACTACATCTACCACATCTCGAACCAAGTCAACTGCTAAGTCATCTCAGACTAAGGCTAAAAAAAATGACTAACAAGCTGAGTTAAGGTGAAGACAAGTCCATAGTGGTGATCACACTTACTAACTATGGGCTGTTACCCCTTCCATAAATTTACCGTGCCATGATGATGTCTGACTAAATAACTTGTGCATTATTATATACCGTAGATAAAATATGGGGGGTTTACCCGTTACAACTTGTAATGTGATACTCTAAAAAGTAGGGTTGATCACAAAAGCTAATTCTAGAAGTGGCTGACTTGTAGAATGGTGCAGTTGGTGTCAGCCTGTTCTCAAACTAGAGGTGCAAAAATACGCGATTTATGCGTAGCCATTAGTCAAAATATTGAGGTAGTATCTCAGGAGCAGTCAGTTCAATGGACTATATAGATAAAGTGCTAGAAAAGCTAAAAGCGTTGGCACGCAAGCTCATTGAAGGTTTACTAGGGCCAGGAGCAGAGCCAGAACCGGAACTAATTCCGATTCCTGTTAATGAGCGATCGCGTCGTCGTTAAGAGCTGAAAAAATTGAACTCGTCTTCGCCAATTATTAGTATTTTAGTACTGCACGGGCCCAATTTAAATTTACTAGGACAGCGAGAACCGGGAATTTATGGTTCCTTGACTCTGGCTGAAATTAACCGCTTGTTAGAAGAAAAAGCTTTGGAGTTGCAAGCGGTAGTAATTCCTGTGCAGTCAAATCATGAAGGGGTTTTGGTAGATCAGATTCATGGGGCTTTAGGAAAACATCAGGGAATTTTAATTAATGCGGGGGCTTATACCCATACAAGTCTGGCTTTGCGGGATGCGATCGCCGGTGTGAATCTACCCACAGTGGAAGTACATTTAAGTAATATTTATCGCCGGGAAGATTTTCGCCACCATTCTTTCATTGCGCCCGTGTCTATCGGCCAAATCAGTGGTTTTGGTGTGCAAAGTTATTTGTTAGGTTTACAGGCTCTCGTGGATCACTTAAGAAATCAAGTTAAAAAACATTGATTTTCCTAAAAATTTGTCATATTTTGCGGTAAGTAAAACTGTCTAGACTTAAACTAGGCTTAAGATTGATTTGATAGGTATCAGGTAGCCCTAGTGTCGGCATTATTTAACGCGAATATATAAAATTATTTGGAATCAGGAGTAGCCCATGATTACTACTGCCATTTTCCCATCCCGATATGTTCAAGGTAGCAATGCTATCAAGTTGCTCGGTGAAGAATTAAGTCGTTTAGGTCAAAAAGCCCTTGTCATCATAGATCCGGTGATTTTTGGGCAATTCCAACCCTTGATTGAAGAGTTCACCGCGGGAAAAGTCGAAGTATATCTCAAACGCTTTGGGGGTGAATGCTGCAATGGCGAAATTGATAAACATATATCAACAGCTACAAGTTATCAAGTAGATTTAATTGTCGGTGTGGGAGGCGGAAAAACCATCGACACAGCCAAAGCTACCGCCCATCAATTAAAACTTCCCGTCGCCATTGTCCCCACTATTGCCTCAACTGATGCCCCATGTAGCGCCCTATCAGTGATTTACACCCCCGAAGGCCTATGGGAACGCTATCTGGTCTTACCCCGCAACCCAGACTTGGTTTTAGTAGATACAAGTATTATCGCCCAAGCCCCAGTCCGCTTTCTGGTATCAGGTATGGGAGATGCCCTCGCTACCTGGTTTGAAGCAGAAGATTGTCAGATTAAACGCGCTAAAAATATGACCGGGCGCATGGGTCCGATAACCGCCTTTAGTCTAGCCCATCTGTGCTATGAAACCTTGTTAGAATATGGGGTTCACGCAAAAACCGCTTGTGAACAAAATGTAGTTACTCCGGCTTTGGAACGGGTGGTTGAAGCAAACACGTTACTGAGTGGACTCGGCTTTGAAAGTGGCGGACTGGCTGCAGCCCATGCCATTCATAATGGGTTTACAGTGCTTGAAGAAACTAAGAAGTTTTGGCATGGTGAAAAGGTGGCATTTGGGGTGCTGGCAATGCTAATTTTAACTGATCGCCCAAGTGCGGTGATTGATCGGGTCTTTGGCTTCTGTGAGTCGGTGGGATTACCAACTACCCTAGCTGATTTAGGACTGGAGGGAGTTAGTCGCGATCGCTTATTTTTAGCGGCGCAGCAGGCTTGTAGTGCCGGCGAAACCATTTATAATGAACCATGTGAAATTACCCCTGAAAGTGTCCTAGCGGCCTTGTGTACTGCTGATGCGGAGGGAAAGCGACGGCGACAATTATAATTTTTATTATGCGCTACCCACTGATTAATAGGTTTAAAGGTGCTTTATTAGGAGCATTACTGGGTGAGATTTTAGCAAAGGATGGCAAAAGGCAGGATTATATTAGCTGTGATGTTAGCCAAATACTCCTTCTGGGTACTAAAAACTTAATAGAGCTAGGTAAATTAGATTTAGATAACTGGCCAGACGAGCATTTAAAAGCATCTCCTGATTTAAACTGTACTGATGGGCTTTTGCTCAGAGCTATGATTGCCACATTACCAGTGGCACTTTTTTTTCATGATCACAGCACCCACCTACGTCAACAATTACTGGAGATGTTGCCAATATGGGGCGGTGAACCAGTGATCAGGGATGGCACACTAGCAGTAGGATACGCGATCGCCAAATCCCTCACAGAAGAACTTCATCCTCAAACCCTCATACCCGAAATCATCAGCTTTATTGGCGACACATCCACACTCTTACCAGATAAATTAATAAAACTGAATAATTTGTTATATCAAGGAGTTGGGTTAGAAACAGTACAAGCAGAATTTAGTAGAGAGGATGATATTGGTCATGCTATTATCATGGGGTTTTACTGCTTTCTGAGCACTGTGGAAGACCTGCAATTCGCGGTTTTGCGTGCTGCTCACAGAGAGCATACTAGGGAGGGAGAAACTGGAAATTTACATTCTGCAACTATCAGTATAATTACTGGTGCATTATCAGGGGCTTACAATAGTAGCTTAGGTATTCCTGTAAAATGGCATGGTTTATTATCCCCTAATAATTCCATGACTCCAGTGCTAGAATTAGCTGATGTACTGGTTGCTGTATGGTCAGGAGTGTATGATCCCCCACTACATTTGAATGAGTACCCACAGGGGCGATGTCTGAGATATGAAGAACAGGCTCCGCTTTGCGTCTTTGCATCCCCTCGCGTTATTCAGTCCCGTTAAGATGATAGTCAGCTTTGCAGCTAGAAGCCCACAATACCACTGAATAAGTAGAAAATTTATTAGTTTTATCCTCTCTAAAAATAACCTGATGTAGGTAGCTATGGTGTGCAATTGGCTTCAGGTAGATACCATGACTGATGTTCTGTTACCTGTGGTAATGCGAGCGATCGCATCCACAAAACCTAGGGGTTCTTTGATGATTGTCTTGTTTTGAGTTATCAAAGTCAGCAGCCAGAAATTATGAAAAAGCAGGGATTTTCTCAGGATTTTGACAACAGCAAACACCAAAAACCAGAAATAGCACTCAGAAGCATGGTAAAACAGGGCAGAACTAGATGGGGGATTGACGTACTATATCCAGGCTGGTTGCATTCTCAGCGTTCCTCTGTGGTTTTGGTCATCGCTATCCTATCTCTAACTGGGGTCATGGGGCATAAACTATACAATCAACCCCAACTGACAGTAGGTACTCCAGCACCGGAAACCATCAAAGCACCCTATACTGCTAGCATTGAGGATAAAGCACAAACAGAAGCCAAACGCCAAGCCGCCAGTAAAAGCTCCATACCAGTTTTGATGGTAGATGCCCAAAAGACGGAAATTATCAACAAAAATTTACACAAACTGTTGGAGCAAGGCAATAGTATCCGTACATTGGCTGGAGTTTTTCCGTTTTTTGATACAACAGTCGTCTCTATTCCTACCCAGCATTATCTTCGTTCCTGTTCTGCGGCAGAATGGAAAACCTTACTGGCAAGTTTAGGAAAAAATACCCCAAACCAGTCAAGCTTGTTAGTGAACCCAAACAGAAGTAACCCCGGAAATAGAGACAGAACGAGCCTAGCAGAAAAACTGCCCTTATTTCCATCATCTACGGGTTCAGCTAATCTAGCCTTGTTTGTGTCTCCTAGGGATGAAAAACCCGTTGATATTACCCAGAACACTGACTTGGCTCAAGCAGTAGCAGAACTCAAAGCTTATCGCGCCGCCACTTCAGGGAAAAATTTGGATTCACTCATATTGCAAACCTCCCAAGCACGGCAAAAATATAGCCAAGCAAGAATCCAACTGTTACAGCAAGAGTTAGCCAGTCCCCAGAAAGTTTACACTCAAACCACTCTCCTAAAATTATCAGATGACGAATGGCAGCAAGCACAAACACGAATTCGCCAGAGCGCTGATAGGATTCTGGCTCAGGGGATTCCCCCGGGATTACCTGCAAGTATTCTAGAGAATGCAGTCAAGCTGAACATCCAGGAAAATATCCCCAAAAATGCCGAACTTTTGGTAACTAACGTGTTATTAGCTGTGCTGCAACCCAATCTCAAGACTGATGAAGAACAAACGAAACAACAAATACAGCAAGTGTCAGATAGAGTATCACCTGTAATGGTCAAGGTAGAGCAAGGAGATCTGATTGTTACCAAAGGAGAAGATATTACTCAATGGCACTTTGATGTCCTGCAATATTATCAATTAATTCGTAGGGAGAATAACTGGCGAGAATTGATGAAATTAGCCAGTATGATCACAGCAGCAATTGGGATTTTTGTTGTGGTTGGGAAAAAAAACAAGTGTAAATTGCGGCAGCGTGATTACCTTTTAGTACTGCTACTTACCCTTACTACCCCAGCAGTCATAGCCTTAGGCTTAACATATACCACTTGGAGCGCGGTGGGGTTACTGTTGGGTAGCTTTTATGCACCTGCCTTAGGTACTACTGTAGTGGTACTGCTGTTGCTAATTCTACCAATGACAGTGGAAATCAGCATAATTTCCCTGTTAGCTGGTGGGGCGGCGGGAGTATTAGGGAGTACCATGGCGCAAAAATTGCGATCGCGCGAAGAATTGGCATTATTGGGTGTGGCGATCGCCGCGACTCAAGGTGGTATGTACCTGATCATGAAGCTGCTTATCGGTGCGGTATTTGGCGCAGGTTGGTATGGCGTACTTGAGACAGCAGGATTATTTGCATTATCTGGTTTAGCCTGGAGTATTGTAGCCTTGGGCTTAAGTCCTTATCTAGAAAAACTATTTGATTTAGTTACCCCCATTCGACTAGCTGAACTAGCTAATCCCAATCGCCCCCTATTAAAAAAACTGGCTACTCAAACCCCTGGAACCTTTCAGCATACCCTGTTGGTGGCTACTCTAGCTGAAGCTGCAGCCAAAAAGCTCGGATGTAATGTAGAACTAGTTAGAGCAGGAACTCTGTATCACGATATCGGCAAAATGCACGATCCCCTGGGATTTATTGAAAATCAAATGGGAGGGTCTAACAAACATGAAACAGAGATTAAAGATCCTTGGAAGAGTGCAGAAATTATCAAAAAGCACGTAAGTGAAGGGTTGGTGATGGCGCAAAAACACCTTTTACCCACAGCTATTCAAGCTTTTATTCCTGAGCATCAAGGAACAATATTGATTGCCTATTTTTATCACCAAGCACTACAAATGTCCCAGGAAGACCCCAGCTTAATAGTCAATGAGGCTGATTTTCGCTATGATGGACCGATTCCCCAATCCCGGGAAACTGGCATAGTCATGTTAGCAGATTCTTGTGAAGCGGCGCTGCGATCGCTTAAAGATGCTACTCCAGAACAAGCCTTAACCATGCTAAATAATGTTATCCGTGGCAAATGGCAAGATAATCAAATGGTAGACTCAGGACTGACAAGACAAGAAATGTCAGAAATTAGCCGGATTTTTGTGGATGTTTGGCAGCAATTTCACCACAAGCGTATTGCTTATCCTAAGTTCAAGGTGGGTAAGAATGGTTAGAAAAACTAACCTTGGGTCAATATTAAAAATCCTACTTGTAATAAACCAATCACAAAACCCAACACACCACCTATAGTAACAATTGCCTGTAATTCACTTTTAACAATTCCCTCAATTGCAGCCTCTAAATCAGCCGGGGAAGTTGACTTTACACGGTCAATAATTACTTGATCTATGGATAATATGGGAATTACCTGGGCGACAATTTTCTCTAAATCCTGTTCTAAATATCTTTCCAAAATTTTCGCTAACTCTTGACTGACAACTTCTAAGGAAGAACTGAGTACAGGTGAATTGCTCAGACGATTTAGGAGTAAAGTGGCTATATTCTCCCAGTTAACAGAATCAGTCAATCCTTGCAGTAAATCGCTCCCACTCGACTGGATATAATGACGCACACTTTCCCTTGTGGTCTTGCGCAGTTGGCGCACTGTCCCTATGGGTAAGTTCTGTAATGATAAATCTTGCAAGACTTTCTTGAGGCGATCGCGCATTTGCAAAACTGCGATTAATTCCTCTAAACGAGCATTGCTAGCCTCTTTTTCATCTAAGCAAAAAGTTCTCAATCTGGTGAGAGTATTACGTAAACCAAACAAATTTGCTACTACCCAGTAAGTACCACTAGTCTTTTCCCGAAAGCTTTCATCAATAGTTTGAATCGTGCGATCGGTCAGAAAATCAATAATTACCTGTCGCAATACATCTGGGGGTAAGACTACCTGTAATAACCAATCGGCTAGCCTTGTAGACTGTTCTTCACTCAGTTGTAATTCCAGCAATACCTGGTCAAAAATTTGATTAATTTGCGCCTCTAAAAAATCTTCTCGCCTGGCTAGAACTCTCAGCAACCGAGGTAATGATTCTCCTAAGAGGTCGCGCAAAATTCCGGCGACAATTTTGGTACTTTTCTCGTTCTTTTCCTGTTTAATTTGTGCAATTGCTAATTGTAATAACCAGAGAATCGCTGTTTGTACCCGTTCTGTTTGTAACAAACGTCGTGCCAGATTTTGCAATTCTGTGGGAGTCAGCAACGACCCCATAATTGTATTAGAAATTCTCGTAGCCAGACGTTCTTGGTTGCGAGGAATCAATCCCGGAGTAAATGGTACTTTTCGCCCCGCAATATAAATTGCTTGGTAGGGACGAAACAACATTTTTATGGCTATATCGTTAGTAAAATAGCCAATAACGCCACCCAGAACCGGGGGTAATAGGTAAAACCAAAGGTGAGACCAATCCAAGGTAAAAATTAAGAGAATTAGGCTTGATAAACCACAAGTGGTAAATCATTTACTGACTACCAATACTCCCATCATATCGTTCGCAATGGGATAGTGGGTAACCGAAGTAAAACCAACTTGACGGGCTAACTCGACTTGCTCCTCCCCAGTGGGGAAACGATCTAAGCTGGGACTGATATAAGCATATTCTTGTTTTAAACCCATTTGTTCAGCCATGGGTACAACTATACTACTTAAATACCATTGCTGAAAGGCTCGCATCTGCTGATTTCGGGGACGGTGAAAGTCTAAAATTGCCGCTGTAGCACCAGGTTTGAGAACGCGGTGTAATTCTTGAAGACTGCGCCCAATATCTGTAACATTTCTTAAACCATACCCCATGGTTGCCGCATCGAATTGGCCATCCTCGAAAGGTAAACTGAGTACATCGGCTTCTATCCAAGAAATTGGGGGTTGGGAGTATTGGCTTTGGGCCCGTTTTTGAGCAGCTGCTAATAGATTGGCTGAGAAATCCACACCATACACCTGTCCCTGGTTTCCCACATATCTGGCCAAACCAAAGGCTAAATCACCACTCCCACAACATAAATCTACACAAGTATCTCCTGGTTTAGCTCCACTCCATTTGATTGTCATTTCCTTCCAGATCCGATGTTGTCCCAGACTCAACCAATTATTTAACTGGTCATAAACTGGAGCAATACGGTCAAAAATATCGCGAATTTCTCGATTCATTATTGGTCATCTGTGAACGGTTAAGAGTGAAGAATATTTCGACACTAGTATAGTATGTGTAAGACAGAAAGGATAAACTGGGGGGTGAAATTTCAGATATCCTGGTTGGCGTTGCTAACTCACATTTACAAAAACTTTCCTATTTTAGGCTCCCACTCCCGAATTATGACTAATTTACCTTCTAATGCTCAAAATCCTGAAAATGCTTTGAATGAAGATGTAGTAAAGGAGTTGCTGCGAAAGCTCAGACAAAAACAAGGTAACTGGGTCGAGTGGGGGGCGGCGATCGCCTCCTTGCAAAAAGCCGGTTACAATCCTCAGCAGATTTTTGAGGAAACTGGATTTGAACCAATTCAACAAAACCAGGTGATTGTTGGTTCCCAAGTTTATCATTCTTTAGAAAAAGGTGGTGCTTCGGAAGCTACGCGATCGCACTACGCTACACGAGGTAGCGATGTTTTGTATGAATTACGCTTGCTGACCCACGAAGAACGGGCCGCTGCAGCTGAACTCACCTTTACCCACAAACTCGATATGGATGAAGCGCGGGAAGTTGCAAAAGCAATTAAGGATTTCTCCCGCTTGCGGACTTTACCGACCGGTTTTTCAGACCATCCTGGTGATGCTGTTGCCTATCAAGCTTGGAAGTTAGCACGGCAGTATACAGATTTGCAAGAGCGATCGCGTCTAATTGCCAAAGGTTTGAAATTTGCCCACACCCCCACAGCTAGGAACAAAATAGAACAGTTATTAGTTGATTTTACTGTAGTCTCCCAGCGTCCCGCCCCCATTTTACCCTTTTATCGCTTTGAGTCAGAAGACGAATTACCCCGCATCGTGCCGGTAGTGGGGGAGTTCCCATTAACACCACAGGATTTAAAAAGTGTACCTCTGGTAGAAAGTTTGGAACCATTTGGCTTAGTTAAATTTGCAGGGGAACAAGCTTGGGTACCATTACCAGGTTGGCAAGTATTATTAAGTGCGGAAGATCCTGTAGTGATTTTATGTAATAGCGATCGCCTCCCCAACCAGGAGAACAATTTACCAAAACCCGTGCTGGTAGTTGTAGACCGCGCCGGGCGTCAATGGGATGATTCCAGCTATTTCGTGGTTGAACACAATGGTGAATTAGATTTTCAGTGGTTTGACACCGAGCCACAAATTCCTCTGCTGGGACGAGTGATTGTGATTGTCCGTCCTAAGAAAATTTTTGATGATGTCATCAGCAAAGATTCCTGGCAAATTGACGAATAACATCCTCTAAAGTCTAATTTTGTGACAGCGATAAAGTTGATAGGGAATACCTATCCGATAGTGCTGTGCAGTGTCTATATTACAAATACTATCCCCAAACAGTCCCAACTGCTGGGGATAACTCTCCCTGATCATCCCCGGGCCAACTATCCATAAATTTATCTGAGATACTCCTAGTTTGGGCATTTGATCAAGTTTCTCCCACAAGGGAGGTGAATGGGGAGATTTGTCTAAAAAACCCACAGTATCAAACTGATTGAAACTGTTGGTATTATTCCTAAGTTTTTCTAATGCTAAAGCAAAACCTAATCCCAAGGCTACATCCTGATAATTGCTATATCCTACCACGAGCATGATGGGCGCAGATGGTTCTAAATTCATGTTTTGGGCGACTTGTTCCGGCTGGAAAGGCTTTTGAAAGACTAAATTAGAAACTACAAACACACAACTGATAACACCCACAAATAAAATTATCAATTTTGACTGGTGATTTTTGCCAATACTAGCTGCCAACAAAGCGCAAAAACTGGGATAATAAACAAAGTTATAGCGGGGAATAACAGTTATATCTTTACCAAATAAGTAGGCTATAGCAAAAAACTGCATTAACACCACAATCATAAAAGTGGCCAGGGTTAAGATTGATAAATGGGTTTTCTTTTCTAAATAGACAATTTTTAAACCCTTCCATACCTGCCAACCTAGCCAAATGGCAAAAGTTACCATGAAAAAGCCACAGATAACTGTAATTACTAAAGGCTGATTTTCCACAGGTAGAGCAATCACCATTAAAATCCAACTAATTAAGGTGTGATATACCGGGGAAATGTGCATAGTAGCAGGTAACCAGTTGGTGGCGGAACTCTGAACATGATTCAAGATTACCGGCATCCAGGGAATAAAACTAATTACGACCCCAGTAGTTGCTATAATTAAGGTGTTTTTGAATATCGAAGTTTTACACCAATAGATTAATAAGAGTAGTGTGATAATTTCAGCAATGAAAGCCAAAATAAAAAAGTAGTGAGTATAAAAACCAATAATATTGACAATTGACCATAAGATCACAACCCACCATCTCAGACGTTTATTATCTAAAATATCCTGCTGAATTTCCATTAGTCCCCATAATGCTAAAGTGATTAGGAACATGGGCATGGTATAATGGCGTGCTTCTTGGGAAAGGTAAACAGCAAAGGGAGAAACAGCCATAATTAAGGCGGCGATGATTCCCGATGTGGGAGAAAAAGCAGTGCGGTTGACAAAATAAATCGCGACGATACTACCTACGCCACATAAAGCCGATAGCGATCGCAATTTTGTTACCCACTCTGAACCCAAGGGAGTCATCCACCCTAACCAGCTGTACATTGCACAAAAAAATAATGGAGGATGGGTAGACTGATGGGTTAGATTTGCAGCAATTTGACTACAACTAACTCCAGACTGGTAAGTAAAAATTTCTGGGACTGTTTGCAGAGGGAATAAGATATCTAAGGGCAATTGATGATAATTTTTACCTAAACTGAAAATAGCTGTAATTACCTCGTCCATCCACAGAGGTTTTAAGTCTAAATTCTGAAAGCGTAAGATGCTACTCAGGGCGATGATTGCAGCTAATCCTAGATAATGTAGATAGGGTTGTCTATTTGTTAAACGTTGATGCAGTTCTTGGAGTTGGGAGATGATGTGATACATAACACTAGTTTGTTAGTCAGTGTTCTATATCTAAGATTGATTAACCACAGATGAACACAGATAAATACAGATAAATACAGATAATTTTATAGTTGATTGGTGTCAATCAAGAGATTTTTGACATCTGATGCACTTGATCCGGTATACCAGTTGGCTAAGTAATATACTTTTAAAATCTCAATAATTATGTTAAATTCTGAACTTAGGGCTACTTTCTCTGGGGAATGTCTTCAGTCTCAGTTACAAGAAAAGATTTGGGGAATCCGTAAGATTCTACGCCCAGGACAACAGCAAATGGCTGATTGGACTTCAGGACTCCTGGCTGTTTCGGCGGTTCCTGGGGCTGGTAAATCTACTGGTATGGCCGCAGCAGCAGCGATCGCGATCGCCCGTCAGTACCAAGTTTATGCTGAGTCTGGTCTGTTTGACCGTCGTCAGGTTGTAGTTGTGACTTTTACTCGTTCCGCTGCTGCCAATATTAAAACAAAAATTTGCCAATACTTAAAAGAGTTATCTCTACCTCAGTCTGGCTTTGCTGTCTACACTTTGCATGGTCTGGCTTTGAATATTGCTAGCCGTTACCCTGATTTGTCTGGTTTAGATTTGGATAATGTCACATTAATTACTCCTAATCAAAGCCACCGTTTTGTACGTACAGCGGTAGAACAATGGATTAATAATCATCCAGAACTTTATGGCCGGTTGCTGGAGGGTGATCAATTTGACGGGGAAGAGACAGAAAAATTACGCCGTCAGTCAGTTTTGCGCACGGAGGTTTTACCGGACTTAGCCACTACGGTGATTCATGAGGCTAAAAGTTCTGGAATCAAACCAGACCAACTCAGAGGGTGGAGTGAAAAAACTAGAGATAAATACGCAATTTTACGGATAGCGGCGGGATTGTATGAAGAATATGACAATCTCATGCGATCGCATGATTTCATTGACTACGATGATATGATCCTAGCCGCCCTCCATGTTCTGGAAAACCACAGCGCTCGCAGCATGGAACAAAACCAAGTTTTTGCAGTATTTGAGGACGAGGCCCAAGATTCTAGCCCTTTACAGACGAGGCTATTGGAGATTTTAGCAGGTGTTGACCCAGATAATTATTCGGCGACTATTTCCTACTCTCCCGGTAACTTAGTGCGTGTTGGTGATCCTAATCAGGCGATTAACTCAACTTTTACCCCAGCTGATCCGATATATTTCCGGGAATTTTGCCGGGTGTGTAGTGGTTCTGGCAAACTAGCAACCATGGATCAAGCTGGACGCAGTAACAGAATCATTATTGCTGCTGCTAACTACACTCTACAATGGGTAAACGGGTTTTATCAACGCAAAAATCAGCCATTACCCTTTCGTGAGCAAAAAATCCTTCCTGTTGACAGCGGCGATCCTCAAAAAAATGCCAACCCCTTACCCATGGGAAGAGGATTAGAACTTTATCAACCGCGGGATATTGATCATACAGTCGAATTACTGTCTCAAAGAGTGGTGGAGTTGTTTGCTGAAAACCCTCACAATATGAGTGCAGCAATTCTGGTGCGACAAAATCGCCAAGGACGCTGGTTAACACAGAGGCTGGAACCTGTGTGTAAGGAACATAAAATTAGACTTTATGATGTGGGTGAAGGTGAGCGCCGTTCCCATGTACCTGAGGAAATTTTGGCATTATTGCAGTTTTGCCATCGCCCCCATTCTTCTGATTATCTCAAGGCTGCTTTGGAGGTGTTGCTACAACGTCAATTGATTCCCACCCAAGACCTCAACGCTCTGGCTAGTCTACCAGAACAATTTTTGTATCCCAGTCCTTTAGCAGCACCCCAGCCAGACACGGTTAAAAAGGCAGCCCATCTGTGTCGTAGTTTACTTCGTGCTCCTTTGGAGTTACCTGTATATGATTTAATTTCCTTTCTGGCTTTAACGTTAAAGTATGACCAGGGAGAATTGGCAACTGCTGATAAACTCGCAGAACGGTTAACCCAGCAAATAACTAACCATAATTCTCTGGAAACAATGCTGGCAGCTTTAAGTGAAATTGTCAATTCTGAACGGTTTGAACCAGTGGAAACCGATGATTTAGAAGGCCGTTATACTCGTCCGGGTCAATTGACCATTATCACTATGCACAAAGCTAAAGGGTTAGATTGGGACTATGTATTTATCCCCTTTCTACATGAAAAGTCAATTCCTGGTAAGTTTTGGGTTGCTCCTAAAAGCCAGTTTTTAGGTAAATTTACTTTATCAGAAGTTGCTCGCGCTCAAATTCGCTCGGCTCTACATGGGAAATCTCATATACCTAATGTGTATCAGGCGTGGGAAGAGGCAGAACATTTAAAAATGTCTGAGGAATACCGGTTACTATATGTGGGTATGACACGAGCCAAGCGCCTGTTATGGATGTCTGCATCACAGCAAGCGCCTTTTATGTGGAGTAACCCAGAAAATTTACAAGCAGAACCCCCTTGTCCTGTTTTTGTGGCATTACAGCGCCAGTTTCCTGAATGTGTAGTTGATTTGCCAGAAGATTTCAGGAAATAGTATATAATTATGGATTGTGTCGAATTCAAGTTAGACCATGCCTAAACTCAAGACTCGTAAAGCAGCAGCCAAGCGATTCCGCGCCACTGGTAGCGGTAAAATTGTCCGCCGCAAAGCTTTTAAAAGCCACCTTTTAGAACACAAATCTTCTAACAAAAAGCGTAACCTGTCTAAAACTGCACTGGTACACGAACGGGATGAAGAAAATGTACGCTTGATGCTTCCTTATTTGTAAATTGTTCAGGAAATAAATTATGACAAGGGTAAAACGCGGTAATGTAGCTCGTAAACGCCGCAATAAAATTCTGAAACTAGCTAAGGGTTTTCGTGGTTCTCATTCAACTTTGTTTAGAACCGCTAATCAACAGGTGATGAAGGCTCTACGGAGTGCTTATCGCGATCGCAAAAAGAAAAAGCGTGATTTTCGCCGCCTGTGGATTACCCGCATCAATGCGGCTGCTAGGCAACATGGTTTGAGTTATAGTCAGTTAATCGGCAATCTCAAAAAAGCTGATATTCAACTCAATCGCAAAATGTTGGCACAATTGGCAGTCTTAGATCCTACTGCATTCGGTAAGGTAGCTGAATTGGCAGTTCAAGCTAAGGGATAAAGGTGGTAACGGATGAATAACCGATGTAACGGATGGCTAAAAATTAATCAGTTACATCTGGTATTATCCGCTACCATTGTTTGTATTGTCTGTTTTTTCTGGGGATTGATGGCGGATGCAGCCAAAATGCCAGAAATTCAGGATCGAGGTTATTTAACTATTGCTGTTAAAGATAACTTACGCCCGTTGGGATTTAGAGATGTTCACGGGAATTTACAAGGCTTAGAAATTGACTTGGCAAAGCGTCTGGGGTTTGATTTGTTAGGTAAACCAGATAGCGTCAGGTTGCAACCAGTAGCCAATGCTGATCGCTTGTCTGTAGTCTTAAATCAGAAAGTTGATTTAACTATCGCTAGGGTAACAGCCACTGAATCGCGATCGCGTTTAGTTAGTTTCAGTGTTCCTTACTATCTTGATGGCAGTGTAATTATAACAAATGATGCTGCTATTCAGCAGCTAAGTGATTTAGCTAACCGCAAAGTGGCGGTAATCAAGAACTCCAGTACAATTGCCCACATACGTTACTATGTGCCTAAAGCTGAGTTAGTGGGAGTTAATTCATATCAGGAGGGGCGGAGGCTGACAGAAAATAAGACAGTGGTAGCCTTCGCTGCTGATGCTAGTGTTCTAAGCGGTTGGGTACAAGAATATCCCCAATACCGACTTTTACCTACGAAGTTATCTACAGAACCTTTATCTGTGGTGATGCCCAAGGGATTGCAGTATGATCAGTTAAGACGACAAGTTAATCAGGCGATCGCTCAATATATAGCGGAAGGTTGGCTACAAGAACGCCTTGAATATTGGGGCTTACCGTAAGTAAAGAAATATTTACCCCATCTTCCCAGTGTCCCATAATATATACAGAAGTGTGAAATTTTAATATTTGTATTTCCTGGCAATGGATAAAAATTTAGTCATTATTTATCTCTCAATTTTTGTGGGTCTGCTTTCCTTCGTAGTTGTGAATGTTTTCCGGCAAATTTTCAAAACTCGCAAGCGTGAAAGTGCTTTGTCAAGGTTACGTAAAAAATTAGAGAACCAAAAGGGTACGGCTCAAGAATATTACGAGTTAGCGAGCATTTATTCCGAAAAGAAAATATTTTCTCAGGCAGTGGTACTGTTTCAAAAGGCTATTAAGGCGGCTCAAGAAGAAGAAGAAGAAGATATTACCGCCCCGATTTATAACGGTCTAGGTTATGTTTATTTCAGTCAAGAGCAATATGACTTAGCAATTCGTCAGTATAAGGAAGCGCTAAAACGTAACCCAGACTATGTAACAGCACTGAATAATCTGGGACACGCCTACGAACGGAAAAAATTAACTGCTCAAGCTCTGGAAATGTATGAGCAAGTATTAAAAATTACTCCCAATAATACCATTGCCAAGCGCCGAGCGGAATCTTTACGACGTTTGGTTTCTGTCTGAAAAGGTAGGGACACCCATTACTATGCTGACTTTAACCCAACGTCAACCCCCTAATGCTAATGTAGTTGTAAATTTTACCCTGGCACTGACGGCAGAAGAACGCACCCGCAGTCGTTACCGTTGGGAAACCGAAGATGGCAAAGTGTTATTTTTGCGTTTACCCAGGGGGACAATATTGCAAGATGGGGATATTTTGCAAGATGAAACCAAAAGGGAAAATGTCAGAATTACTGCCAAGGCAGAATCAGTTTTAACTGTGTTTTCCCCCACACCACTTTTATTAATGCGAGGCGCATACCATTTGGGAAATCGCCATGTACCTGTAGAAATTACTTCTAGCTATTTACGCTTATTGCCAGATCCAGTTTTACGCACAATGCTAGAACAATTGGGACTAGAAGTTATAGAGGAAACCCTACCATTTCAGCCGGAATTAGGCGCTTATGGACACCATCACTCTCACTGATGCCAATTTCCTATCCATATTGCAGTTAGCAAGTCCAGGGTTACCTGTGGGAGCATATAGCTATTCTGAAGGCTTAGAAAGGCTGGTGGAAAATAGCACTGTTTCCAATCAAGCATCCCTGAAACATTGGTTAGAGGGGGAACTGCGTTATGGTGCAATTAGGTTAGACGCGGCGGTAATGGTACGTGCCCAACAATCCGCTAGTATTGGGGATGTATCAGCTTTATGTCGTTGGAATATGTGGTTATCTGCTGCTAGAGAAACCGCAGAACTGCGCGCATCTAGTTGGCAAATGGGGCGATCGCTAACTCAGTTGTTGGGTAAACTAGAACCGGATATCATACCTTTAGTGAGTGCTGTGGGTAATCCTGTCAATTATGCGATCGCCTTTGGGATTGCTGTGGCTCATTGGGAGATCAATCATCAAGCTGCTTTACTGGCATATTTACATAGTTGGGCTAGTAATTTGATTACTGGGGGAGTGAAACTCATTCCCCTGGGTCAAACTGCGGGACAAGAATTATTGTTAGATTTACAACCATTAATCAGCGCTGCTGTCAGGGAAATATTAGCCTTAGAGGATGACGACCTGAGCTGTTGTAGTTGGGGTTTATCCTTAGCTAGTATGCAGCACGAAACCCAGTATACAAGGTTGTTTAGGAGTTAGATACAAAAATAATGAGTGCATTGCGTGTAGGAGTAGCAGGCCCGGTGGGTTCGGGAAAGACGGCTTTAGTCGATGCTTTGTGTAAGACTTTGCGTGAGCAGTATCAGCTGGCGGTAGTCACGAATGATATTTATACCCAAGAGGATGCTCAGTTTTTGGTACGGTCTCAGGCCTTGACCAGCGATCGCATCTTAGGGGTAGAAACTGGAGGTTGTCCCCACACAGCAATTCGGGAAGATGCTTCCATGAATTTGGCTGCTATTGAACAATTAGAAAACCAATTTACTAATTTAGATTTAGTATTTTTAGAAAGTGGCGGCGACAACTTAGCAGCTACCTTTAGTCCAGAACTAGTAGATTTAACAATCTACGTCATCGATGTGGCTGCTGGTGATAAAATTCCCCGCAAAGGTGGACCTGGTATTACTAAATCTGACTTATTGGTGATTAATAAAATTGACCTTGCACCTTATGTTGGTGCAGATTTAGATATCATGAAACGAGACACTGAGAAAATGCGCGGTGATAAACCTTTTATTTTCACCAACCTGAAGAATCAACAAGGGTTAGCAGATGTAATTAAATTTGTAGCTTTACATATCACTTGACATCTCCCCTGGTTGAAACACAGGGGAGATTTCAAATCCAAATGGCCTTAAAAACAAAACACCCCGTGGGGGGGTGTTTTGTGTTGAATATAAAACCTGGCATCGAGCTATTTTTGCGGAGGGCTACCCCTCAACTATCGTGGCCGCTGCAGCGTTTCACCTCTGAGTTCGGGAAGGGATCAGTGTGGTTCCACCGCGCCATAGACACCAGGAAAGAGTGTTGGGTCACAGGACCCTGAAGACTGCAAGTAACGCGAAAACCAGAGTAATGAGGTCAAGCCCTCGGTCTGTTAGGACTCCTCAGCTACATACATTACTGTACTTCCACTTAGAGCCTATAAACGGGTGTTCTGCCCGTGACCTTACCTACTTAAGTAGTGAGAGCACTCATCTTGAGGTGGGCTTCCCACTTAGATGCTTTCAGCGGTTATCCGCTCCGCACTTAGCTACCCAGCGTCTACTCCTGGTGGAATAACTGGTACACCAGCGGTGCGTCCTTCCCGGTCCTCTCGTACTAAGGAAGGCTCCTCTCAATGCTCTTACGCCTGCACCGGATATGGACCGAACTGTCTCACGACGTTCTGAACCCAGCTCACGTACCGCTTTAATGGGCGAACAGCCCAACCCTTGGGACGTACTTCCGCCCCAGGTTGCGATGAGCCGACATCGAGGTGCCAAACCTCCCCGTCGATGTGGACTCTTGGGGGAGATCAGCCTGTTATCCCTAGAGTAACTTTTATCCGTTGAGCGACGGCCATTCCATTCTGTGCCGTCGGATCACTAAGGCCGACTTTCGTCCCTGCTTGAGTTGTCACTCTTGCAGTCAAGCTCTCTTTATGCCTTTACACTCGCCGCACGGTTTCCAAGCGTGCTGAGAGAACCTTTGCGCGCCTCCGTTACCTTTTAGGAGGCGACCGCCCCAGTCAAACTGCCCACCTGAAACTGTTCCTACACCCGCTGAGGGTGCTAGGTTAGAATTCTAGCTTCGCCAGAGTGGTATCTCACCGTTAGCTCCATACCCCCCACAAGGGGTACTTCTATGCTTCCCACCTATCCTGCGCAAGCCAAGCCCGAACACAATTCCAGGCTACAGTAAAGCTTCATAGGGTCTTTCTGTCCAGGTGCAGGCAGTCCGTATCTTCACAGACATTCCTATTTCGCCGAGTCTCTCTCTGAGACACCATCCAGATCGTTACGCCTTTCGTGCGGGTCGGAACTTACCCGACAAGGAATTTCGCTACCTTAGGACCGTTATAGTTACGGCCGCCGTTCACCGGGGCTTCGGTCGTCAGCTTCAGGGCGAACCCCTGACCGACTTCCTTAACCTTCCGGCACTGGGCAGGCGTCAGCCCCCATACGTCCTCTTTCGAGTTAGCGGAGACCTGTGTTTTTGGTAAACAGTCGCCTGGATCTCTTCACTGCGACCCACTCTCGTGGGCACCCCTTCTTCCGAAGTTACGGGGCCATTTTGCCGAGTTCCTTAGAGAGAGTTATCTCGCGCCCCTTGGTATTCTCAACCTCCCTACCTGTGTCGGTTTCGGGTACGGGTAAGATGCTTTCATCACATTACCAGCTTTTCTTGGCACTTTCCTTCACCATGCGGGGTTCGTAAACCCCTCCCAAACCAATTAGGGTATGGCTATCTTTCATGCGTCCCTGGCAATGCTCCCACATCTTAGTCAGGGATTATTCACCCTGTGTCCATCGACTACGCCTTTCGACCTCGCCTTAGGTCCCGACTAACCCTCCGCGGACGAACCTGCCGGAGGAACCCTTAGGGTTTCGGGGCATTGGATTCTCACCAATGTTTTCGCTACTCAAGCCGACATTCTCACTTCCGTTTCGTCCACAGCTGCTCGCCGCTACTGCTTCTACCTATGACGGAACGCTCCCCTACCGATTAATTGCTTAATCCCACAGCTTCGGTACATCACTTAGCCCCGTTCATTTTCGGCGCAAGATCGCTTGACTAGTGAGCTATTACGCACTCTTTCAAGGGTGGCTGCTTCTAGGCAAACCTCCTAGTTGTCTATGCAATCTCACCTCCTTTCTCACTTAGTGATGATTTGGGGACCTTAGCTGGTGGTCTGGGCTGTTTCCCTCTTGACAATGAAGCTTATCCCCCACTGTCTCACTGGCAATGTGTACTCTGGGTATTCTGAGTTTGTCTCGATTTGGTACCGGTCTCCCAGCCCGCACCGAAACAGTGCTTTACCCCCCAGATATATTCATTACCGCTGCGCCTCAACACATTTCGGGGAGAACCAGCTAGCTCCTGGTTCGATTGGCATTTCACCCCTAACCACAGCTCATCCGCTGATTTTTCAACATCAGTCGGTTCGGACCTCCACTTGGTGTTACCCAAGCTTCATCCTGGCCATGGTTAGATCACCAGGGTTCGGGTCTATAAACACTGATCTATGCGCCCTTTTCAGACTCGGTTTCCCTTTGGCTCCAGCATTTTCGCTTTAACCTACCAGTGCCTATAAGTCGCCGGCTCATTCTTCAACAGGCACGCGGTCATCCGTTTAATCGGACTTCCACTGCTTGTAGGCTAACGGTTTCATGTTCTATTTCACTCCCCTTCCGGGGTTCTTTTCACCTTTCCCTCGCGGTACTGGTTCACTATCGGTCACACAGTAGTATTTAGCCTTACGAGATGGTCCTCGCTGATTCACATGGGATTCCTCGTGCCCCATGCTACTCGGGATTCAGCTACTATCCTTGAGTTTTCGACTACAGGACTTTCACCTTCTTTGGTGCAGTATTTAGCTGCTTCGTCTAACCGCCAGATTCGATATCGCTGTCCCACTACCCCAAGGGATATATCCCTTGGTTTAGGCTCCTCCCCTTTCGCTCACCACTACTCAGGGAATCTCTTTTGATTTCTTTTCCTCCAGCTACTAAGATGTTTCAGTTCGCTGGGTTGGCTCTTTCCTGCCTATATATTCAGCAGGTAGTCTTTAGGGTTGCCCCATTCGGAAATCTCCGGCTCTTAGTTTGCTTCCAACTCCCCGGAGCATATCGTCGGTAACCACGTCCTTCTTCGCCTCTGTGTGCCTAGGTATCCACCGTTAGCCCTTATTAGCTTGACCACTTTACATTGGTTTTTTCCACTGCAAACACTTTCTTTTGATTGTCTGTGTCTGCCTGCTTTTTTTCGCGTTACTATGCAGTTTTCAAGGTTCTGGCTGAGTTTTACTCAGCAGTCTGGCTCTATGCCATGTTGCTGATTTTTTACTCACGTATTAGCTGCTGATGAACTGAACCATAAATACTTTGAAAGCTTTTACCAATCTCGACCGACCTAGGAATGACCATCTCAGTATCTATTTACTTTATGTGTTCGATATCTGAGGGGTATAGGTCTCCCTAAAAGGAGGTGATCCAGCCACACCTTCCGGTACGGCTACCTTGTTACGACTTCACCCCAGTCACCAGTCCTACCTTCGGCGTCCCCCTCTCCTAAAAGTTGGGGTAACGACTTCGGGCGTGACCAGCTTCCATGGTGTGACGGGCGGTGTGTACAAGGCCCGGGAACGAATTCACTGCAGTATGCTGACCTGCAATTACTAGCGATTCCTACTTCACGCAGGCGAGTTGCAGCCTGCGATCTGAACTGAGCTACGGTTTATGAGATTTGCTTCACATCGCTGTGTCGCCGCCCTTTGTCCGTAGCATTGTAGTACGTGTGTAGCCCAAGACGTAAGGGGCATGCTGACTTGACGTCATCCCCACCTTCCTCCGGTTTGTCACCGGCAGTCTCTCTAGAGTGCCCATCTTCATGCTGGCAACTAAAAACGAGGGTTGCGCTCGTTGCGGGACTTAACCCAACATCTCACGACACGAGCTGACGACAGCCATGCACCACCTGTGTTCGCGCTCCCGAAGGCACTCCCACCTTTCGGCAGGATTCGCGACATGTCAAGTCTTGGTAAGGTTCTTCGCGTTGCATCGAATTAAACCACATACTCCACCGCTTGTGCGGGCCCCCGTCAATTCCTTTGAGTTTCACACTTGCGTGCGTACTCCCCAGGCGGGATACTTAACGCGTTAGCTCCGGCACGGCTCGGGTCGATACAAGCCACGCCTAGTATCCATCGTTTACGGCTAGGACTACTGGGGTATCTAATCCCATTCGCTCCCCTAGCTTTCGTCCCTCAGTGTCAGTTGCGGCCTAGTAGAGCGCTTTCGCCACTGGTGTTCTTCCTGATATCTACGCATTTCACCGCTACACCAGGAATTCCCTCTACCCCGAACGCACTCTAGCTGTGTAGTTTCCACCGCTCTGATGAGGTTAAGCCTCATTCTTTAACAGCAGACTTACATAGCCACCTGCGGACCCTTTACGCCCAATCATTCCGGATAACGCTTGCATCCTCCGTATTACCGCGGCTGCTGGCACGGAGTTAGCCGATGCTTATTCCTCAGGTACCGTCATTTTTTTCTTCCCTGAGAAAAGAGGTTTACAACCCAAGAGCCTTCCTCCCTCACGCGGTATTGCTCCGTCAGGCTTTCGCCCATTGCGGAAAATTCCCCACTGCTGCCTCCCGTAGGAGTCTGGGCCGTGTCTCAGTCCCAGTGTGGCTGATCATCCTCTCAGACCAGCTACTGATCGTCGCCTAGGTGCGCCTTTACCACACCTACTAGCTAATCAGACGCGAGCTCATCTTCAGGCAGCAAGCCTTTCACCTCTCGGCATATCCGGTATTAGCCACCGTTTCCAGTGGTTGTCCCCGACCTGATTGCAGATTCTCACGCGTTACTCACCCGTCCGCCACTATCTCCTAAGAGACCGTTCGACTTGCATGTGTTAAGCATACCGCCAGCGTTCATCCTGAGCCAGGATCAAACTCTCCGTTTTGTTTTCCTTAGAGTTTGGTCTCCTAATAATTTCTTATTTCGGATTCCTGTTATAATTTTTGATTAACCTTGGGTTTCTCTACCCAAACTAAATCTTCTTGACGAGGATTGGTTATTGTTTCGCTTTCAAAGTATTTTGTTTTCTCGGTTCAGGTGTTTTCGGCTCTCGCCTCGGCACTTATTTAATATATCTATTCTCTTTGGTTTCGTCAAGGGGTTTGACAAACTTTTTTTTTGGGTTCACCTACTGCGCCTTATTTCCCTTGTTCTGAGCGCTTTTTGCCCCCTCTGGTTGAATCTCAAATCTCAAAACCTGGTTTTTTCTTGGCTCTTTACCTGAGTTATTCCTATTTTCAGTCCTCAATGCCAGATGTTCTAAGGATGGTTACCCCTAGTCTCGGTAGAAGTCAGACTGAGCTTTGGTTAGACCGCAATACCAACGAGACGGACTTTTGCTGCGATCGCACTGATAGCTCATCTGCTACTGTATCGAAGATTTTTGTCAAGCTTGATTGACAAAATGTAATAATTTTGTTAAGTTAGTTTACATAAAGTAATAAACGCAATAAAAAAATTATGTACACAACTATTAACGAAGAAGGTATTCTCAATAACTACGCCAAGGAACCCCAAATATACTGCGCCACCTACCCCACCCAACAGCAGCAACGTCAATATGCTCTCCAAGCTGCGTTTGCTACATTACTTGTCACTACTTTAATTTTGATTTCCTGGGGGGTTAGCTAAGATTTTTTGATTTTGGTATCGGTATCTCTCATCGTCAATTCGAGTTCTCCTTCTCACCCTGGTTAGTTTCACCAGGGTTTTTTATAGTCCAAGAATCATTCATTAGCCATGAAGAGTGTCAATATACAGCACTTTTCAAGTAAATACACTTTAATATCATAAATATTGTGGGCTAGACATCTAGCTCACCCTTTTTCACCTAACTCAGATGAAATGCGCTGTCGTGGTAATTTAGATATCTACAATTAAAAAAAATATGGGACCCAGATATAGTCAGGAAAATTAATGATTAGACCGCGTAAGTCCTTTGGCCAACATTGGCTCAAAAGCGAAAAGGCTCTGGATGCAATTATGAAAGCAGCAGAATGTCGTCAGAGCGATCGCATCTTGGAAATAGGCCCTGGTACCGGTATTCTCACCCGTCGTTTACTACCCCATGTGCAATCTCTCGTAGCAGTAGAAATAGACCTTGATTTGTGTCAACAGTTAGCCAAGCAACTGGGGAAGAGAGACAACTTTTTACTATTGCAAGGAGACTTTCTCACCTTAGATTTACCATCTCATGTAGCAGAATTTACCAATTTTCAAAAACCTAATAAAGTAGTAGCCAATATTCCCTACAATATTACAGGGCCAATCATCGAGAAGTTGTTAGGGACTATCGCCCACCCCAACCCAAAACCTTATGATTCCATAGTGCTACTGGTGCAAAAGGAGGTAGCGGAAAGATTGTATGCTAAACCTGGTTCCAGAACCTTTGGAGCCTTAAGTGTGCGGGTGCAGTATTTAGCTGATTGTGAATTCATTTGTACGGTTCCCTCAGGTGCATTTTACCCACCGCCAAAAGTAGACTCAGCAGTAGTGCGATTGTGTCCCCGACAAATAGAAACCTCAGCAGTTGACCCCCGCAAATTAGAAAATTTAGTAAGACTGGGATTTGGGGCGAAACGTAAAATGTTAAGAAATAATTTGCAATCCATTGTGGAACGCGATCGCCTGAGCCACTTACTGGAACAATTAGAAATAAATCCCCAGGTTCGAGCCGAAGACCTGAGTGTTCAGCAATGGGTAACGTTAGCCAACTTATTAACAACTGATACCAGTTGTGTATGAGCAAGGACAGAGAACACAAGGGACACAAACAAACAAGTTCGGCGCGGCTCCTCACAAAGATATGGTATTGAGTAACTACAATTCAGCAGTCAAAATGCGTTCATACACTCTAATTTCTCCCGCCAAAATTAACTTGTATCTGGAAATCATCAGCGACCGTTCTGACGGCTATCATGAGTTAGCGATGATACTGCAAAGTATCGGACTCGCGGACGAAATCAATGTACAGTCCCTAAGCAATCAAACGATTCGGGTCAACTGCAACCACCCACAAGTACCTACAGATAAAAGTAATTTAGCTTACCGAGCAGCAGCACTGATGGCGACGCAATTTCCTCAAGCCTTAGCTCAATATGGGGGCGTGGAAATTACAATTAACAAGCATATTCCCGTAGCTGCTGGGTTGGCCGGAGGTTCCGCAAATGCTGCAGCCGTGTTAGTGGGGATAGATTTACTCTGGAACCTGGGGCTGACAAAATCAGAATTGGAAGAACTGGGTGCCACTCTTGGCTCAGATGTCCCGTTTTGCGTTGCAGGAGGAACAGTAATTGCGACAGGTAGGGGTGAAAAACTTTCTCCCTTACCCAGTTTGGATACTATATATATAGTATTAGCCAAATATCGCAGCTTAGAAGTTTCTACAGCCTGGGCATACAAAACCTATCGCCAAGAATTTGGTAGTTCTTATGTCATAGACACTGAGAATTTAGCAGCACGGGCAGCAGCAGTGCATTCGGTACCAATAGTTAAAGCTATCCTGAATAAAGATACAAGAGAAATTGCCCAAAAACTACACAATGATTTAGAACGTGTAGTTTTACCAGCCTATCCTCAAGTCTCACAACTACGAGAACTATTTGCTGCTCAAGAAGGCGTTTTAGGAACCATGATGTCTGGTTCTGGACCCACAGTTTTTGCCCTGGTGGAGTCTGAAAAACAAGCACAAGCAGTTAAGCTACAGATACGGGCTGCAGTTCCTGATGAAGATTTAGAATTGTTTGTGACTCATACTGTTATAAATGGCATTCAGGTGACATCATCAATGGGGTAAAGTAGAAATTTCCCACTAAGACAGTAAGATACGAACAAGAATGAGTAACCCAAAAGTAACACAATCAGAAGCTGAAAATCAGGTTCCACCAACTCCTTTACGTTGCATCTCAGGGGCGGTGTTGTCCGGAGGACTGGGATATGCTATGTACTCGCTAATGATATCGATAGCGACCACTTTTGCCACTAAACCTATCCATTCGGATAACCCCATGGTAGTGAATATTGGCTCTGCCGTTCGTACTTTGGTGGTGGGTGTAGTTGCCTTGGGAAGTGGGATATTTGGTATAGTTGCAATTGGTTTGTTAGGGTTGGCAATGCAATTATTGCTGCAACAGTTGACAAAACCCAAAAAAAGTTAACCTAGACCCAAAGCGGCATAGTTTTTATATTCAGGGTAAATTTTCTCAATTTGCAGTTTCTCAATACTAGGAATTTGAGAAGGTTGGTTTTGATTTCTCCAGTTTTTGGGAGATATTCCATGATGTTGCCGAAATTGGCGGGAGAAATGACAAGCATTTTGATAGCCTAGTGCTGTAGAAATCTGCTCTATTGTCTGATCAGTATCCCTCAATAAGGGGCGGGCTGCGGCCATACGGCGTTTGACAATCCAGCCATTAACAGTTTCACCTGTTTTTTTAGCGACTGTATTGGTTAAGTATGCTGGTGAGTAGCCAACGGCATCAGCTACGTTAGATAGGGTAATCCCTCGATGATAGTTAGCTTCAATATAGTCGAAAACTTCTTTGAGATGGGGAACGTCTGGAAAGATTGAATTAGATTTAACCGGAGAAGTTTTGTGGGGGCTTACTGATTCTGGAATTTGATGAGATTCAGTTGCATACCAGTAACGCAAAAGAGATTGCTTTTCTAATCGGATAGCGATCGCTTTATGTAATTCTTCTAAAGTAGAAGGTTTAGTAATATAGTCATCAGCACCCAACTCCATACCCTTACGAACATCAGTCTTATTATCGCTACCAGTTAGAAAAATAAAGGGAATAATGGCAGTTACAGGATCTTGACGCATTTTATCAAGAACGCCATAACCATCCATATCCGGCATGACAATATCGCAAACTACCAAATCAGGAAAATGGTTTTTTGCTTTTTCAATACCAACCAAACCATTTTCAGCACCTATAGTGTTAAAACCAACAGCCTCAAGACCCATTAAATAAAGATTTCGGGTAGTAGTATCATCTTCAATTATGAGGATTGTTTTCGTAGATTCCTGTATCATTTCTCTATTAATAGAATTTTTAGCAAGGAAAAATTAGCAAACTGTCTACTAAACTCATAACTGGGATGTTACTATTGGTAACATTATCTTAAAGGTTGTGCTAACATCAACTTCACTGTCTACAACAATATCACCCCCTTGTAACTCCACAAGAGTTTTAACAATGGATAGTCCGAGCCCAGTACCCGGCTGATGATGAATATTGCTACCGCGATAAAATGGCTCAAATAATCGCTGTCTATCTACTATTGGAATGCCAATCCCCCTATCTGTAACCAGGAAAACTACCTTACCACCTTCACAATAGAGTTTAAGGTCAACCACACTGTGACTAGGAGAATATTTCATCGCATTATCCAGCAAGTTTATGATCATTGGCTCGAGCAGTTTTTGATCTATACATACTGTTAAATAGTCACCTTGAGGTAGGAAATTTATCCGGTTGCGGCTACCACTTGTCTGCATTTGTACAATTAACTGATTACAGAAGGCAACCAGATTCAATGGTTTGGCATTATAGTTAACTTTGCCTGCCTCTACATTCGCCAATAACAGAACATCATCTAACATCTTGGTGATCTCTTCTACACCTGTTTGAATATGAACAAGTAACGGTTGTATTTTCTCCTCATTCCAACCGCTAATATGTCTTGTGAGCAAGCTATTAGAAAATGAAACAACATTTAAGGGAGTGCGTAATTGATGGCACAACCTAGAGATAAAATCTCCTTGCAGTTGAGTTAGTTGTTTTATTGGTCCTAAAGTTTGCTTCAGGTTTGATTGTCTATTCAACTGTGGTAGTTCTGCTGTGCAGTGGGATTCAGTCACATCCCAAATACTCCATACCCTACCGATAATTTCCTCGTCCAGCCACTGAGGCTGAGAATATTGAGCAAAAAACCTGCCATCTTTTAACTCCAGGATATCGTAGCTCTCCCGGTCATATTGATTGCACACTTGACGTATAATCTGGGAATAGGCTTCTGGGTTTTTCAATTGGTTCTCAAAAAAAGCTTGATACTCAAGATATTTCTGGGACTGCATCAGAGAGTTGGGCATTTGCCACATCTCTACAAATTTCTGATTACAGCTGAGAATATCCCCTGTGAGATTTACTGTGATAATACCATGAGCAGTAGATTCTAGGGTAGAACGCAGTAGAAGAAGGGATTTTTGAAGTTGCGTCTCCTTTTCTTTCAGTTGATTAATTTCCTCTTGTAAATTTTGCTGAGTTTTTTTTAACTTTTCCATCGACTTGTACATGTTCCCCCTAGTACCTTATCAGGCTTCTGATAGCCAAAGCTCCCAACTTTGATGCTCATCTATTTACTTGATATCCCCCATTTAGAAACCGGTGCCTTATGGGGTTAAAAATAGCGTAATTTCTAGGTAATAGATTGGATTACCTTAGTTATATTACGGCATTTGGCCATAAAATACAATTGTGATTTAACTCTCCAAATATCAAATTTATTCATAGTCATTTTCTAACTCCGTTTATATTGATAATGGCATTTTTCTCTATTGCTCATCAAACTATTAATAAATTGATCACAACATTTTTCAAGTTTTTTTATAAGATATCATTACATTGGTGGCTATCAACAGTCGATTTAATGTTATTTATAAAAGATTATAACTGGATCAAAGAATAATAGATTTATTTACATAATTCTATAAATAGAATTTAATGCCTATGTAATCAAAATACTACTTATTAATAATAAATCTACATTATTTATCACTATGATTTAGGTTAATGATATTACATTGATATTCAAGCATTAGGCAAATATATACTTGAAAAATGATACTCATCATAATCTAGTCTTATATTTTAATTACATAGTTTTGTCCTATATCTTTTGAAATATATGAAGAAATGGATAATTTCCTAGTCATAAATTGATTTCTCATTATTTTCCGGTTGGACATATCTAACCATGGATATATTGAAATATAAAATAATCTGGTGACTCATCTGTCATGAGTTATAGTTTTATTTTACATTTATCCCGGGGTTTTAATAATATCTATCCAAGGTTATAAAAATTGTAAAATTTTTATGTGTAAATAATCACAATTAATGTTTTGAGATAAATATCGAGTAACAAATAATTCTCTTTTGCAGGATGAAAATGATGATAAATCAAACCTTACTAAGAGTGAATGTATAGAGATACAGCAAAATATGATACTTGCGGTTATGCAATCAGATAGGCTGCGATTTAAAAAAAGGAATTATATCATAATATATTAAAATTGACAGCCATAATATTACTTTTTATTTGAATAAAACTCAGGATATATAATTTTGCCAGTCTTGGAACTGATCTGAGTGGTCAGGATGAAGATTAAGCAGACTAATCAATCACAAAAGCGAAAGAAGATATAAGTCTATCTAAAAATTGTTCATATATCTGTGGCTAAAAATTGAGTACGCTTAATAAGGAAGCTGCTTCTGCAACACGGTTTATCTGTAGGGGCTAGTTTAACTAGATAACTATGAGACATATAAAAATGCTCACTAGTTAAATCCACCCCTATTTTTCAACCATACAGGTTAATGGTCGTGACATATCACCCTTGTGTGATATTAAAGTTTTTCATAAAGATAGTAAAAATTGCTGTAACTTCCATAGATTGGATCAAACTACCAAGAATACTCTCAGAGCATTAGTACCGGGATTTTAGATTTGATTTGAAAACATCAGTCAAATTCGAATCTAAATCATAGGAATCCAAATTAATAAAGAGTGAAAGGTATGCATCAAATAAATAACAGTTGTCACACGCAAACCGCGAAGAAAATTAACACAGAACAAATTGAACAAATTATCAAGGCAATTATTGCTGGCAAGTATTCATGGGCATGTGTATTAATTTTACGGTTTTCTGGTTACAATCCTATAGACTACATACCTTACCGAACCTACATTCGGCTACTAAAAAATAATTGTTTATCTGAAAAATCTAAGTCGAAAGACCCTGAAAAGAAAGAGGTTTTCGACATTAATTCAAACTTGATTAGACTCTGAAAACAGTAGGAACCAGATTTCAGGGTTGATCTGTTCTGAGTCACCCTATCTCCAGATACATAGCAGCTAATGATTTACCCAGTGACTACTGTTAATAGCCGTCTGCAACCGATTCTCAGAGAGATTGTGTGGCATAAAAAGCAAGAAGTAGCGCAAATGCATCAACAGATGTCGTTGGCTTCTTTGCAACGCCAGTTAACGGCTGCGCCAACGGTGCGAGATTTTTTGACTGCTTTACAGCAAAATCTTTACAAACCTGGATTAATCGCAGAAATCCAAAAAGCATCATTATTGTATGGTAATATTCGCACTGATTTTGATCCGATAGCGATCGCCAAAGCTTATGAGCGGGGTGGTGCGGCTTGTATATCAGTGTTAACTGAAACTGCATTTTTTCATGGTAGTTGGGAAAATTTGCGCGCTATCCGCCAGAGGGTAGCATTACCCTTGTTGTGCAAAGACTTTATTATTGACCCGTGCCAAATTTATCTAGCACGAGCAGCGGGAGCAGACGCCGTACTGCTAATAGCTGCTATTCTCACAGATCGGGAATTGCAAGACCTGCTGCGAGTAATTCATTATTTAGGGATGAATGCTTTAGTAGAAGTTCATAACTTGAGTGAACTAGACAGGGTACTAAAGCTTGATGATATTCGCTTAGTTGGAATCAACAACCAGAGCTTGGAGGACTTTACCATTGATTTGAGTATTACGCAACAATTGCTGGCAGCCAGGCGATCGCAGTTACAAAAATTAGGTGTAATAATCGTCAGCGAGTCTGGAATATATACCAGGGCTGATTTATCATTGATGAATGAGGCTGGTACACATGCGGTTATAGTGGGAGAAGCATTAATTAAACAAGAAAATATAGAGCAGGCAGTGCGTTATCTAGTTAAAGGTGATTAATCAATACCTAAGCCCAAGACAGTAACTATCCCTACAAGCTATAATTACTTATGCCCGCATATGCGGGCTAAATTTGTATAAGTGACCAATAGCTTTGCAACAAAAGCCTGACAAACAATATCTACATTATTAGTAATACATCCCAATATTCTGACAGCCAGCCATGAACAAGCAAGTACATGATGGAGATTCCTCATTAAATATCATTTCAGCTGAACAAACTCATGCGAAGTACCAAAACCAAGCGCAGTGGAAAAAGGTGGCTGCTTCTTTATCATTGGTGCTACTGGGATCAGGTATGACATTCGTGGGTGGTTATGTAGCCGGAAACCCTGAGCAGATATCTGATAGAACATCAAACCTAGCAGTAAGTCGAGTCAATGCTGCCATCCCATCACCAACTGCGACAGGTTCTAACTTCATTACTCAGGTAGTGCAGAAGGTAGGGCCTGCTGTAGTGAGAATTGAAGCATCTCGAACGGTCACCAACCGCTTACCTGCTGCATTTAACGATCCATTCTTCCGGGAATTCTTCAGGTTTCAACCACCAGAACAACAAAACCGCGTACAACGAGGTACTGGTTCTGGTTTTATTATCAGTAGTGATGGTAGTATTCTGACCAATGCTCATGTAGTAGCTGGTGCGGAGTCCGTGAGAGTCATACTTAAGGATGGCCGTAGCTTTGAAGGTAAAGTGTTGGGAAGGGACGAATTAACAGATGTAGCTGTTGTCAAAATTGAGTCTAATAATCTGCCGATTGTAGAACTGGGAAACTCAGAGAAACTGCAACCGGGAGAATGGGCGATCGCCATTGGTAATCCCTTAGGATTAGATAATACAGTCACCACAGGCATCATTAGCGCCACCGGTCGCAGTAGTAATCAAATTGGGGCACCTGATAAGCGAGTTGAATTTATTCAAACCGATGCAGCCATTAATCCTGGTAACTCTGGTGGACCTTTGTTAAATGCTCGTGGTCAGGTAATTGGGATGAACACAGCCATTATCCAAAGAGCCCAAGGACTAGGTTTTGCCATTCCCATTAACACAGCCCAAAGGATTGCTCAACAACTAATTACTAAAGGTAAAGTTGAGCATCCCTATCTAGGAATTCAGATGGTAGAGTTAACACCTGAAATCAAAAAACGGCTGAACTCAGACCCCAATAGCGGTGTGATGGTCAATGAAGATAAAGGTGTATTAATTATGCGTGTCATTCCCAATTCACCCGCAGCTAAAGCCGGTTTACGTGCGGGAGATGTCATCCAACAGCTAAACGGTCAATTAGTCACGGAAGCCAGTAGTATTCAGAAAGCAGTGGAAAATAGTCAAGTTGGGGCAGATCTGCGCTTAGGATTGCGACGCAATGGGCAAAATATTAACTTAGCTGTGCGAACTGGTGCTTTCCCCACTCAACCAGTGCAATAGATAAGTGCTTGAGGGGAGAGGGGTAATACTCATTGCTGAGTCACTCGTTAACCCCACTCCAGATTGACTATTCGTCATGACTAATTTCCTGCTAAATATCTCATAGCCAGGAGTAGCAAAAAAAAGCCATATAACTTCTTGATGACTTCACTGCTAATAAATGCCTGATTGGCAAATAATGCTCCGAATAAATTACCAACCATCAGGCCAATGGCAATAATTGCCGCATATTTAAGATTCATATTGCCGTTGCGATAGTAGACTACTGCCCCTAAAATGCCAATGGGCAAAATTTGAGCAGCAATAGAAGTACCCGTGGCAAATTTCTGATCTAGACCAACGAATAAAACCATGGCTGGTACCATAATTGCACCACCCCCCAGACCGAACATACCACCAGTTAAACCAGCAACTAAACCAATGGTCAACATTTGAACAACTGTATGAGACATATTTTTTATGAATTGTTATAAATTGATTTGATTAGAAATAATCGGCTTGGATAACATACCATGAACACCTTTGTGGGGGAAACTCGGCGATATTGTAAGCTAAATCTAGGGGAATAAATCTCAGTGCTTTTTGACTAAACTCCTGTGGTAATGCTCCCCAACCTGTGCGAATTGCATTAAAACCCACTGGTAAACTTGGTGCGATCGCTTGTAATTCTATCTCTAAAACATCGCCTGGTTGGGCATCCCGCACATAAATTGGCCCCGTTAGTAAATGTGGTCTGGCTGCTACTTGCCGTTCTGGTGGTAAATTTTCACAGATATCCAGAAATTATGGTGTGAGAAACTCCGGTGGTGCTTGGTCGTAAACGTAATAACCAGTGTAAGTTCCTAGGTCTATAGTGTCACCAGAGTCAACGGTCAGGACGGGGTGAGTAGATGAGAGAACCCACCAAGATGTAAAGTTTCTCTATTGGCTTTTAAAAGGTGATGAGTCATCACAGCACTGATGTCTATCTATGTGTGAATACTTACAATATCAATATATATTTTTATTCTCTGAAAATTTATTCCACCTGGATGTCTAGCTCATGACATGGATGGACAGTTGGCGAGAAAAGTTATACAATTTGAATGATTGTAGTGAATTTAGTTATTGCTCAATCACTAAAAGCATGGTAAAAATTTTCTGGTGATTCAGCCAGATTTCCCAAGCATTCTATTACTATAAGAGAGTCTTTAGTGAGGAACAGCAAAAAATGGATGTGAAGCTGATTTTAGTGGGATTGACAGTTATATTCACTTTTGCGTGCCTCTTCTTTGGCACTAAAAACGGATTTTATGATTCAGAAAACTATCATGGTAATGGCTCTGCACATTAAGAATAATATCTAAAGGCAAAATGACCGGGTGAGTTGGGATAACCTTCGCCTATGGCTAAACCATGGCAACTGTGGCTGTTGGGGAGTATTGAACCCAAATGTGAGGTTAGAGGGCAGGAGAGAATGAGGGATAATCTGTGGGCATCCTCCCGCCTTGATGCTCAGGAGAAGGCTAATGAGTTAGACTGTTTACCCTATAGTGTCCAGCATCATGATGAGGGGGTGTGTTTATTAGTACGAATGGGTCCACATCGGATTCTACTAGATTGTGGATTAGAGGACACTTCATCATTGCCCACCTTTTTGGCTAACTCAGCCATACCAGCAGATTTAGTGTTGGTTAGTCATGCCCACCCAGATCATGCCCGAGGATTGCTGGACTTACATCGGACTTTCCCTCTGTTACCTATCTATGCCAGTGAGGTAACAACCAAGTTATTACCGTTAAATTGGCCAGGGCAAGATACTAAGACAATCCCTCAGTTCTGTCATGCCTTGCCGTTGCGATCGCCTGTGGAAATTCAAGATGGTCTGGTAGTGGAATTATTTCCTGCCGGACACTTGCCGGGGGCGGTAGTAATTTTACTGACATACATCACCAAGGATCGCTCTTATAAACTACTGTATACAGGGGATTATTTCTTATCAAACTCTCGCCTAGTGGAGGGTTTGCGTTTAGAAGAGTTAAGGGGATTAGATTTAAATGTATTGATTATTGAAGGCACTTATGGCACATCCCGTCATCCCCATCGCCGTAACCAGGAAAATCAATTGGCGGAGCGGATTAATCGAGCACTAGCGGATGGTTATTCTGTGCTTCTTCCCACTCCAGCTTTAGGTTTGGGTCAAGAATTGTTGATGCTATTACGTTCTCATCATCACTTCACCGGACGCAATATAGATATTTGGGTTGATGGTGCTGTGGCTACTGGTTGCGATGCCTACCTGGAACTACTGCCACACTTACCTCCATCAGTGCAGAACTTTGCTCGCCATCAACCCTTGTTCTGGGATGAGCGAGTGCGTCCGCGAGTCCGGCGTTTGCAGCCAGAACATAGGGCTACTGTGGGTAAGACTCCCTGTATTGTGCTGACTGACTCTACAGCCAATTTAAACCAATATTGCCAACGGGAAACTGGCCCTTGGGTTATTCTGTTACCAGAAAAGATTGATATAAAACTTAATACCGAATATTCGGCACCCACTAAGGACGAAAATTATCTTCTTGCCCAGCATAGTGATGGACCTGGAACTACTCAGCTAATTCATAATTTGCGTCCCCAGCACGTGATTTTTGTTCATGGTTCACCGGCATACTTAGCGGATTTGACTAGCTTAGAAGAACTACAAAACCGTTATCACATCCATTCTCCATCCGCAGGGACTGTGGTAGAACTGCCAATAGGGGAGACATTTTTACAACCCGCACCCCCAGAAACTAACTATGAAGGGGAACTTACAGAATTAGGAACAGTCATTACCGTTACCTTACCCGATGCGATAACAGATGATCCCCGTTGGCAACAGTTTGCCGATACTGGTTTAATAGAGGCTCATTGGCAGGGTGAAGAACTAGTATTGCGAGGATTGTCTGCAAGAGAACTACAGCAGCCAAATAGCGATCGCCATATTTGGTCTGATATAGATTGTTGTGGTACTTGCCGACACCAAAGAGGACAAAGGTGTTGGAATCCTGCTTCTGTATTACATAACTTCAAAGTGAACCTTGAGGGATATTGTCCTGCTTTTGAACGCTTATCTCCCCCTGATAGTAACAAACTCAGATGATCAGTCCTCAATCACCTTTGACTCCACCCATTGAGTTACAAAAATAACAGCAGAAAGCCCACTGGCTTTTAGCTGTCGAGTAAATGCGTAGCACCTTTCGGTGCAGTTTATCTTGTTTGAAGCAAGAATCCCACGCGCTTTTAGCCGTGGGAGTGTCAACCATCATATCTGGTAAGACTGGAGAATAATTGCGTCTCTACTCAGGATTAGAGTCCGGAGAATGTTTATGAATACGCTCTGATTCGGGACAATCTTCTGTCATCAGAAACTCTATGTTACTGCGTGGTACGGAAGCTAACTTTTGGCTTACAGATCCAATGCTTTCTAAACGAACCATTTCCTCCCAGGCGCAAACCTCGTCTTCCTCGTCCGTTTCATACCGTAGAGTCACTAAATCCCCCTCGATATCGAGGATGCGGGCGCGTTCAATCCAGCGTTGCTGGTCCCGCAAGAATACACATACCTCGCGCCCGTCGCAACACAGTTGATAGATCTTGCGGTGTAGCATGTACTGCTTCTACCTTTTTAAACAACGTAGTTAAACCTGTGAAATTTGGGTTTTACCGTCTGACAGAACCTACTACAATTTACTGATGTAAAAATGCGTAATAGTTCTTATCTTAATAAAGGTATAACCTTTAATGGTGCAACGGCGGCACTCGCTATCCCTTTGGCTACATCAGCATTAGGGGATAATTTTCTGACAATTGGCAACTAACTATTGAGATATCCATAGCAATTTTCTCCAATACCTAAATTCTCCTAACCAGGCTAATATTTTCTGGCAAGTATCTCCTCCTGAGATATGTAACAAAAAATACTGCAAATTAAGCGGTGAATGCGGTTGTTTGATTTGCTTACTTGTAGTAGTTGGCATTGGTGGGAAATCCAGGAACTTTGCTTTATATTTATCCCTATGTATTTAATCTTAACTCATTCTGTTGTCTACCTTAATGCTTTTCTACGATAATTGGCAAACAGTTTTAAGTTCAGGCTGCTAAAACTTCCAGCTGGGTGTGCATGATGGTGGGGAAAATTTTCTCGAACAATGATGGAGAGAACTACTGGAAAAACTGGCGAAAGTCCTCATCTTGGTGGCTTAACTGCACCCAGTCGAGATTTAAGGAAATAAATCTTTGCACTAAGCGCTCGCACGCCGGACGTTCAGTTGCATAATGTCCGGCATCAATTAAAATGAGATTGCGATCGCGACTTTCCTGAAACTGATGGAACTTACAATCAGCAGTCAGATAAACTTGAGCATGAGTTTTAGCTACAGCGGAAATAAAACTGGCTCCAGAACCTCCCAAGACTGCGACTCGGGAAATAGTTTGTTGTAAGTCAGCAGTTGGCGAAAAAATTAAATGAGGAGGAGCGAGTCGAGTTTGAATAGTAGCGAGTAACTTCTGTAAAGTCAGACATGGACGGAGTAAACCAACACGCCCGTAGCCTAATCCTGGTTGTGTCGCTACTATAGGAGTGGCTTCGTGCAAGTCTAGAATTTGAGCCAAAACATCGGCAGTTCCATCTTGTGCTTGATCAAAATTTGTATGAGCGCTGTAAACACCAATATTGTGCCTAAAAGCTAATCTTGCCATTTCTGCTATGGCCTCACCACTACATAAAGATTTGGGAGGACTAAAAATCAGAGGATGATGGGCAAAAATCAGATTAGCATTCAAAGCGATCGCTTCTTGCATTACAGCCAAACTTGGTGTCAAACAAACCAACACACGGGCTTTTTGATCTAACACCCCCGGTTCAATTTGCCAACCGCAATTATCCCAAGTTTCACACCAAGTCGGATTTGCCCATGCTTCAAACCAAGTAATTAAATCAGCAATGTTCACAAAAATACAATCCTGGGAAACTAATTATGTTAAATTCAGTTCTTTAACATTAGTGATTTCATGAAGTTTATGACAGATTCTGGAGTTTTCAGCCACAATGGTAATACTAAACCATACCAGTAACTTGGGAACTCTGAATTGGTAGACAAAGGCTAATTTATAGGGGAACATATTGATGCTTTCGACAAACGGCGAATATCAATCTTGGGATATAAAAGAAACAGTTCTGCCAGTAGCTTCAAGTTTAACAGAATCTGAGGATACACTTACACAAACCACCGCAGGGGCGGTTACTAAGTTTTTCGGTCATTATAGCGACTCAATGGTAATGAATAGCCCAGCCCATAAAGTTGCCGAGTATCTGGAAACTCATGGTGCATGGTTTTCCCGTTGTGCTGAACCAATGAAAGTAGAACGATTGAGTGAAAATGCTTATGCTTTAATTATTGGTCGCTTTGGCTCTTTTGGTTATCACGTAGAGCCAAAAGTTGGTTTAGAACTGTTACCTCCAGACCGGGGAATATACAGGATTCGCACAATTCCTGTTCCTGACTACCATCCGCCTGGCTATGATGTAGACTATCAGGCATCGCTACAGTTGGTAGAAAATACTTATAACGACTCACCTAATGGTTTGACTCAGATCACACGAGTGGAATGGGAATTAGATTTAATGGTTAATCTTCACTTTCCCAAATTTATTCAACGCTTACCCCAGTCTTTAGTCAAATCTACAGGCGATCGCCTACTTAACCAAATTGTCCGTCAAGTCTCCCTGCGCCTAACTCGCAGAGTCCAGGAAGACTTTCATCAATCCCTAGGAATTCCCTTTCCTGGTAATTCTCATCCCAACCGATAAGTTCAAACTCATTAGCCAATAGTATAACTATTGGCTGATGGCTAAAGACTAAGCATTACTAAGAATTCTCTGGACAATTTGCACGCCAGTAATAGCCTGCCATGTAAAAAGCCCTAAAAGCCCGAAATTGAGGGTAATATGAGTTATACGCGCCCAATTTGCTCCTTTTTGCATGAAAGGAGATAAAGCAGCTGATAACGCAATTAGACCTGTCATTCCCAGTCCAGCTAATAAATGCGGCCCTACGAATAACTTACCGTTATTGAGGTAGGTAACGGCCATCCCACCAATAGCACCTGTTACCATTAAAGCTAAGAGTACAGACCCTACTTGGTAGTGTTTAATGTTGTATTTACCTTTAATCAGTTCTTTCTTGACATCTCCTTGAGCGCTTCTGGTACGTTGTACTTGTAGCCCCAGATAAGCAGCATACAGGGATAGTGCTAATAATCCCCACATGGTTAGTGGGTGGAAAAAGTTTAGCCAATATTTAAGTTCCGGTGACAGTTCTAAATTCATAGTGTCCTCGCCCAATGCTTAAATCTTCATAAAACTTAGCATAACTCTAATTTCTGTACTTAAAGTAGCCAGTGGTGAAATATGTTCCCCTTTGTTTTAGTTTGCCTCTTGCCAAATTGGTTAAACAATTTCAGACTAAGTTGGAGAACCAGATTCACAAAAACTGCTGGTACAAGTGATATTCATCATGGAAAATAAGGATGTCTTGCTGCTCAAGTCGGCTCAAAGTGGCGATATTAAGCAGGTGTGTCGTCTATTAGCTACTGGTGCTCAGGTTGACGTTAGCGATGACCATGGTACTACACCATTAATGTTTGCTGCCAATTCTGGTTACACTGAAATTGTTCGACTGCTATTAGATGCTGGAGCAAATATTAACTTACACAGAAAACGCTATGGTTTGACAGCTTTGATGTTCGCTGCTAGTAATCATCAACTGGATGTTGTGCAGCTTCTACTATCCAGAGGTGCTGATGTCAATGCAATTAATGAAGATGGCAGTACAGCTTTAATGGCGGCTACACTCAAGGGTGACATTAATATCATGGCAGTCTTATTGGCTGATGGTGCTGAAGTAAATGTCACAGACCAAGATCATGATACTGCTTTGAAATTAGCTGTGAAATCAGGTAACATAGGCGCAACAGAACTAATAATACAAAATCGTGCAGATGTCAACATCCAAGATTCAGAAGGTGAGACACTTTTGATGATAGCCGCTGACTTAGGAGATTTAGAACTTGTAGGAGTATTGCTAGCAGCAGGGGCTGATGTCAAGCTGAAGAATAAATATGGAGGTACCGCGCTATCAGCAGCAGTAGCAGCAGGACACAGTGCGATCGCATCTGCTTTACTCGATCAAGGTGCTGAAATAAATCTTCAAGATCAAGACGGTGAAACCCCCCTACACCTAGCTACTGTAGAAGGTTACATTAATGTGGTGCAACTGTTGCTTAACCGGGGTGCAGATCCCCAAATCAGAAATCATCTGGGTGATACACCAATACTTGTAGCTGCACTTCAAGGACATAGCCAAATTCTGGAGATATTATTGCGTTCTAGTGGAAACATCAATAGTACAAGTCTAGGTATACCTTTGACCTTAGCAATATCCCAAGGAAATATGGAAACAGTGAAACTGTTACTAGACCGGGGTGCTGATGCTAATACTTTAGGAAATGATAGTAAAACAGCTTTAATTAAGGCAGCACAACATAACTACACAGGAATAATGCAGTTGTTACTGGATAAGGGCGCAAATCTAAATTTTCAGGACTTAGCAGGAGCAACAGCATTGATGTGGGCTGTGTGTAGGGGATATGGTGAGGCTGTACAGATATTACTCCAAGCAGGGGCAGATATAAATCTGAGAAATCGGGGCGGTTATACAGCTTTGATGATTGCGGAATTTAATGGGTATCAGAATATAGCCCAGAGTCTGCAAAAAGCCGGCGCACAAGAATAGAGGTGTTTTTTAACATCATCAGTCACAGATGTAGTAGATATCTATTGTGGCTGGAGTAACGTGGCGACTGCATTTATTCTCATAGGAAGATTAATAACTAACAAAACTGACTTTGTTAATAATTAACAAAGTCAGACATACTTGAAACACTAAAGTTTAACAGAACAAATGTTTCTACTCTCGCGTTTCCTACTGTGCTAGATAAGTTAAATATATAAGATTTAATCCTGAATAACAGTATTATAAAGAGCAGTTTCATGGTATAATCCAATCCGCAAATTTTATAGTTGATCCCCGTGGACATTTTCCCGACATCCTCCACTGTGAAAATAGACAGAATCATTGGCACAATTATTCAACAGCAAGGGTTTCCCAATTTATGGGTAGGAATTGGTTGTCAGAAGGGTAGTTCGCGGCCTTTGATAGCAACAGCAATACAACAAGTATTTGCAGAAAATCAACTTCGGGAACATACCATTGCTGGTCTTGCTACCATCGACACCAAAGCCTCAGAAGTTGGTTTAATAGAACTGTGCCTTCTTGGCAATTTTCCCTTAAAGGTCTTTTCGGCAAATATTTTGTCCACCGTATCTGTTCCCCACCCCGGAGAAATCGCAGCCAAAACAATGGGAACTCCCAGCGTAGCCGAGGCGGCTGCTATTCTTGCAGCTGGTCACATTACCCCACATTTAACTAGAACAGAAAACTTAAAAGTAAGATTATTAGTTCCTAAACGAGTTTTTCGCTTAGAGTCCGAACCAGGGTCGGTAACTGTAGCTGTGGCGACTAATGATCCGTGACTACAAAATTACCCTGAGAAAATAGCTAATTAAGCTAGAAACAATAGTTAAGACAATCGAACCGACTAAAGCAGGCCAGAAACCTTCAATTTCAAAACCATACCCGGGGGTGAGGTTACTTGCTAGCCAAAGAGTTAACGCATTAATCACGAAGGTAAACAAACCAAAGGTGACTAAGGTAATAGGAAAGGCCAAAATGCTTAAAACTGGTCGAATAAAGGCATTTACTAATCCAATTACTGCTACAGCCGCCAGGGCGGCGACAAAATCCCTGACGAATAACCCAGGAACAATATTAGCAGTGATCAGCAAAGCTACCGCAGTAATCAGCCAAGTTAGTAAAAAATGTTTCATCTGTTGTATCTAGATTAGATTACCGCTGATTTCCGGGGATCGTTGGTATAATCACTTGCTCCGGAGGGAATAGTCGTTGCCAAGTAATAGCGTCAACAATGCCATCTGGAATCAATTCAACTGCTAGTTTGAATTGAGAAACAGCTGCGGCTGTCTCTTCTGTGTAAATACCATCCACTGCACCTGAGTAGAAGCCTAAAAGTTTGAGAGCCGCCTGTAGTTCTGTGACTTGTCCTCCCTGACTACCAAGTTTAAGGGTAGGACGGCTAATGAGAGATCTATTTGTTGCTTGAGCAATTTTTGGGTAAACTATAACTGCTCTGACTGTCTCAGAGCTAAACAATAAGAACGTCAATGAAAACAGAAGTAAATAATAAGACTTACTTTTGTTCAAGCCACGAAATGCTGTTAGTGACTCAAAGTATTTCCAGATACTTGTTGTCAGCCTCACTTGCATGGACTATATTCCCAGAAACTTCCGACGATAATATTATACTCGCTTTTGTTGAAAAAACAGGTGATACAAAAGGAATTGTACCACTTAACACTGCGCACTGGGAAATACAGTCTTAATTGCTGTCTCTTGACCAACTACAGATATATAAGGTTGCTGTAAATATTTATATGCAGATGCGATCGCATCTTGAACACTCACAGATGCAATTAATTGTTGAAACTGTTGATCAAAATCCAGACCTAAACCCAGTGTCTCATACCAGCCATAGATTTGGGCAATTTGTCCGTTAGTTTGTTTACCCAAAGCGTACTGTCCCAAGATTTTGTTTTTAGCTGTTTGCAGGTGAGTTTCTGATATTTCTGTTTTGCAGAGTAAATCTACTTCTGTACGTAGTCCTTCCAGAGCAATACTGGTATTTTCTGCTGCTGTACCCATATAGACAACAAAAGAACCCGGATACAGCCTTGTGGGATAAAATGACGAGACTTCATAGGCTAAACCTCGTTTCTCCCGTAATTCCACAAACAAGCGACTGGAAAGCCCATTACCCAGGTAAGTAGACAGTAATTTTAATGGGGCGTAGTCTGGACAACTTACCGAAGAGCCTAGGTAACCCAACATGACTATGGATTGCTGTGTTTCTAAAGGTTGTAGTCGATGCTGTGGTTCTGGGTTAATTTCTGGTAGGTCAACTAATGGTAGGGCTTGTGGGGGGACTTCCCAATCGCCAAAGACTTGTTCTACTAGTGTTAATGCGTCTGCTAAGGTGACTCGCCCAGCAATACTAATAACCAGATTATCGGGACGGAAATAAGTTTGGTGATAGTCTACTAAGTCAGCACGTGATAAGCCGCCCATTGTGGTTTCATCTCCTAGGATTGACATACCATAGGGATGGTTTTGGTAGATCGCCTGACGCATTTGGCTAAAGGCAATGGTAAATGGTTGTTCTTTTTGAGAGCGAATATTTTGCAGTGCTAACCGTTTTTCCAGTTCTACTTGGGCTTGGGGAAATGTAGGCGATCGCAGCATACGCCCTGCCAATGCTAAAATATCCGAGAAATCCGCAGTTACTGTTTTAAAAGATAACAAAAAATAATCTGTGGCTGCATCAGCACTTAAACTTGCTCCTACAGATTCAACTTTTTCAGCTACTTCCCAGGTTGAAAGTCCGTCACATCCCTTTGTTATTACTGCTGAGAGCAAATGGGCCAATCCCGCTTTTTCTCGCTTTTCGCAACAACTACCACCACGGACAAACATCCGCGACGCCACAATGTCCGCAGCAGGATTTTCTGTGACTAGAACTATAATGCCGTTATTCAATACGGTGCGGTGAACAGGAGAGGAAGATAGGCAAGATTTCACAATTATTGTTTAGGTGGTGAGGTGTTTACAAGTAGTGATGCTGGTCAGCAAACGGTTTAAGTATAGTAACTGCATAATTATGGGGTGAAAGTAACTGTTTAGCTAATTGTTGCAGTTCTTGCGTATCAAATGATTGAATATGGTGAGGATATGCTACTGCTAATTCAGCTTGGGCAATAGTGTGATAGTATCCATAAAGGCCTGTTAACTGATTTGGTGTTTCCGTAGAGAAAGCGTATTGATTACAAACCAGCCTACATATGCGGGCGAGTTCCTGCTCACTAATTCCTGTATTTTGCAGATTATTTAAATGACTCAGAATCAAATTCTCTACTTGATCTAGGTTTTCCGCTTTCAACCAGGCAGTAATGGTAAATAAACTTGATTCTCTTTGGAGGGAAAAATCACAATAAATTTCCTGTACTAATTGTAATTCTTCTCGTAAATGGTGCACCAGTCGGGAAGTGCGGCCTTCTGAGAGTAACACCGCCAATAAATCTAAACCGTAGACTGTGTGCAGTTCCTTGACTCCTGGTACAACCCACGCCATGATGAGGCGGGCTTGTTCTAGGCGTGGTACACAAATTTCTTGGCGCTGAATTCCTGTGATTACTGGCTCTACTATTTCTTCAGCTTGTGGACAGTCCAATGCTGGGGTAAATTCAGCAAATGATTTATTTACCAGTTCCCAGGCTAGCTGTTGAGAAATTCCTCCCACAACTACTACTGTCATGTTTTCCGGCTGGTAGTGTGCACGATGAAAACAACGCATGGCTGCTGGTGAGTGTTGCATTAGTTCTAACTCACTACCTAACACTGAACGCCCGTAAGGGTGGTTTTGGTAAATGCTTTGATTTAGGGCTTGGAATCCTATCCAATCGGGATTATCATTGCAGGAGCGAATTTCTTCTAGCACTACATCCCGTTCGCGGCTAAATTCATCATCTGGGATAGCCGCATTAATTAGCAGTTCTCCCAAGTGCGGTAGAGTATCTTCTAAGTAAGAAGCTGCTGTAGTTAGGGTGTAGTGGGCATAATCATAACTTGTGGCGGCATTACTCACACCACCCCTGGTTTCAATATGGTGATCAAACATTCCTGGGGGTAGTTTGGCAGTCCCTTTAAAAATCATGTGTTCTAAAAAATGAGCCATACCATACCAGGATTTCGGCTCCACTGCTGCCCCTGCTCGTACCCAAACATCGGCGACCACTACAGGGGTAGTGGCAATTTCTTGATGGATCAGTGTTAGACCATTATCTAGTTGGATTACCGATGCTGGAAACAAGGTATGCTTTAGTTGCTGTAACAAGTTTTTGTAGATTTAATCACAATTTAAGATATTTTTTGTTATTCTAACTCTGAATGGTAGCTTAATTAGAATCAAATTATACAGATTTAGAAAATTAAAGCCCCTCAGTTTTTGCTAACTTGAGGGGCTAATAATTTGAAGTTCACCGCGACGCCGTTTTACCTAAGTTTATGACCTGGTTTAACCAGGTGGGTGCCGACGCTGTTCGTTTTAAGTTTCCGGATACACGCCCGGTTTACTGCCACGAGACTTGTTAGCTTCCCTTTTCTTTAAAGACATAGATCAAAAAACTTGATGGCAGTCACCAACGTCGTAGTGCAACTAAATCATTATAGCCTGATCAAACAGCTTGTGTGTTCAATATGAAAATTTTCTAGTGAATTTAACTGGAATCTGGAGTAGAGGTTGATGCACAAATATATCTTTCACTAGCTTTTTGACACTCCCCACGGCTAGAAGCCGGGGGATTCTTGCTTCACGGGGATTCCAATGAATTTACCCGCGCTAACGCGCCGCTCCGCTAACAGCAAGCATCTTGACCGTGTGCCCCACGGCTGCAAGTTTGCGGGTAAATGGTTCTTTTACTCGCTTCTACGATTATATCACTGTGGCTAAAGCCAGTCAGTCGCTCTAATGCGACTAAAGTCGCTAGCGCACTACACCCCCATAGTTAGAAACCAGGGGCACTGTGCGCGTTCTTTGGTAGGTTTTACCGGTACTGGGTGAACTATACACTGCTGTATTGTGATATTTGTCTATATTTGTGAGATTTAAACTCTATACCAGATAGATTCTATAGTTTGGGCTATATTGATAATGCTATCTCGGTTTTGATCATCTAATAATACCGTGACGTGTCCGAGCTTGCGCCCGGGACGTGATTCTGTTTTCCCGTACCAGTGAACGTAAGCTTGGGGAATCTCGGCTAACTTTTGACGCTGGTTCTGGTAGTCGCTTGTGGAAATTTCATACCCCAGCAGGTTAACCATTAGTGCACTAGTACAATGTAAATCAGGATTGCCTAAAGGTAAGCCACAAACCGCTCTCAAGTGCTGTTCAAACTGAGATGTTTGACAAGCGTCTAAGGAGAAATGGCCAGAATTATGGGTACGAGGGGCAATTTCATTGACCAATACTTTACCGGTGCGGGTAAGAAATAGTTCAATACCAAAAACTCCCACTACTTCCAGACTATTTAAAAGAGTATGGGCGATCGCTTCTATTTCTGCTGCTTGATTGGCTGTAATATCAGCTGGTGCAATCACTCGCCGACATACCTGTTGTTCTTGTTGGGTTTCTACCACAGGGTAAGTCACAACCTCACCTTCTACAGAACGAGCGGCAATTATTGCTAATTCTCGTTCAAAGGGGACAAATTCTTCTATTAAAAAGATAGTTTGACTTAAATCTTTAGTTGTGATATCGGAATTTAGCTTTTGCTGCAAAGACGCTAAATCTTTAATAATGAAAGTCCCTTGGCCATCATAACCATGCCGTCGGCATTTTAACACCAGGGGGAAACCCAATTCTGCTATTTGAGATGAGAGATTTGCTGGTTGTTCCAGGGCGAAAAATCGGGGAACGGGTAATCCCAAATCCTTTAAGTAGCACCGTTGGTCATACTTATCTAAAAGAGGGGTTAATGCTTCTAACCTGGGGCGAAAGCAAACACCGTGATTTTGGATTAAAGATAGGGAATCTAAATCAACAAATTCATTTTCAAATGTGATCACATCAGTTTTTTTTGCTAATAGCTCTGTAGCAATAGCATCATCAACCGGTGCCACAACCACATCCTGAGCTATAGTCACAGCAGGATCATGAGTACTCGGAGTTTGCACCACCAATTCTACTCCTAATTTTTTGGCAGCCCCCCCCATCATCCAGGCCAGTTGTCCACCACCAATTATACCAACACGCTTCATCGACATCCTAGAGAATAACGAGTTTCTACACCAGTTTTAGAGTTTACACCACTGGCTTTGTGGCACAGTTCTTTAATTTGCGCTCCATCCAAAATTGCATCTGTGAAATCGGCATTGTTGATATTCACATTAGTGAAGGTGGAGCGTAACAAAAGAGCTTCTGTAAGAATAGCATCGCTCAAATCAGCCCCTGTCAAGTTTACCTGATCCACCATAGCATTAGTTAAATCGGCTCCGTGGAGATTGGCTTGAGTCATCACCGAAGCACTCATCACTGCTCCCCGCAAGTCAGCACCTTCAAAGTTAGCTAATTCCATATTGGCGTTAGAGAACTCAGCCGCTTGTAAAATTTGTCCTGAAAAATCACGTCTGGCTAATTCTGCATTACTAAATGACATCGGATGAGTCCAATCTGCCCAGGCTGGTGGGGAAGCCTGGCAAAATACTATAATACCCACAATCAATGCTAGTCCTTGCTTCCAAAATATATTGGGTAATTGTTTTGACAACCAACCCAATGTTAAAAAGTCCTTAATCATCTTTGAGCTTACCCCATATAATTTTTTGTAAGAATCGGTTAAGGATAAAAAATACTTTTATTACCTGCCATAAGCATATAGGCGATCGCACCCAGACTATTGTTAAGTAATTTAATTCCAATGAATAGGGTAACAACTCCCTAAGTTGTAAAACAACTTAATTTTCTTGACATATTTTTAGGCTATATTTTGCCACACACATAATCAAGGGTATGACAATTATTAGCCATCCAAGATCCTACTCATAGGATAACCTACATACTTGGATAAGTTAACAACGGATCGCCCCAGTACTGACTTGTCAGTTCGCCGAGTCATTTACAATTCTTGATCTTAGCTTATACAAGTAAAGTTTATTGTATTTTGAGTGCAATAGGTACGATAAACTGTTAGTCTTTTAATGATGTGAGTAGTTAAGCAGTCGTTGTTTTTCCCAAATAGCTAGACCCTTCATATGTGGGGTCTTTCCTCTCAGTTGATAATCCTTTGTCAGCAACTTATATTTACCCACTAGAAAAATTCTACAAGTCTTAATTACCAAAAAGATTATGACTCATTACTCTGTTGATTGGATTGAAGAATGGTGCCAAGAAAATGGCTGGACAGAATTATTTGTTGAGCGACGGAATAGCTATTGGGCTTTTCCTCCGGGGGGAGTCATGCCAGAACCCATTCCCCATCATGTCCTCAACTTGATTAAAGCCGAAAAGGGGTTAACTGTTGAGGAAAAAGTATGGTCAGCATCGGCGGTAATTGGCACAATTTTAGCCATATTCTCCACATTTTTATTTAAGTGTCCTATGCCCTTAGTTTTGGCGTTCGCTTTTAACGCTGTAACTGTAGCTAAATTGGAAATTGAATATGACTAAATGTCTATACTTTGCATATTAACTGCGGTATTGGTTAGCTTTGTGAATAGCAGTTTTCTAGGGGGAAAATTGCCCATTGCTAGCCTGACTGAAAACCCTTTGTTGACTTCTTTCGTCTCTTAGGTTTGGGTAGAGATTTGTTAACTTCTGTTATGGCTTCTTGAAATAAATTGTGCAAATGTATAGGCACACTGGCAACCTCTGGCAAATCTGGCTCTATAGGTTTATCGAATTCCTGTAAAAGTGAATCCAATTCATTGACTAGCTTAAAGTCTGGACGTTGGAGAAAAACTTGCAATACCTTCTCCAGTTGATTTGGGTACTTTTGGGCTAAACGATGCCAGATAAAAGCATTAATACTTTGATCTTCCAGATAGTGGCGAATTAGTGTGTGATTACCTTCAATATCTTCCCCATCTTCATGTGAGAGAATTGCTTGGATTTTAGTATATGTTGGTAAAAACATTTGTCCCCAACGAGGATGGGAAATAGCCGTAACCTCTTGTGCTTTCCTCAGTTCAGCAGGTAAATTAACCTTGGGCATAACCATTTTAGTATTCCCGTTATTATTCTTACCTTTAAATATCTGAGAAACTATATTAGAGTCTGCACCAAATTCTTTTGCAGCGGTTTGTATTTCCTCTTCACTAACACCTGCTTCTGCTGCAATTTCTGCTAGAGATTGAGAAGGATCAATTCCTGTTGCAGCTAAATATGTCTCAGTAATTAATTCTTGAAATTCGGCAATTTTTTTATTCAGTTGATATCCGGGTAATGTAATTTCATCAGTGCCAAAAAACTCCACAAACTGCCGATGATATTTCACTACTGAGCCCCAAGCTTCTTGTAGTAAGTCAGGAGCATCGCTATAAAGATGATTTTTATAGTTTTCTTTGAAATTACCAATTGCTACAGCGAGTTTTGGTTTACCCAAGTTGCCCATAAGTATGTAGGGGCTAGAAAATATCCAGTAGCTATTGCTAAAGGGAAAAATACGAGTGAGTAATATTTCTCCCGCCTTCAACCAAGATAATCTTTGTATAGTTTGAGTATCGATTGGCTTGACAATGTAGTACTTATCTGTAAGCCAATTTCTGAACTCAAAGCCATCTGGTAAAACATTAGTGATGGCAAATAAGCCAATAAAACTATGATGCCAGTTATTGATTAAACTGCGTAGACTTAAGCCGTCGTAGATATAGCTCTCTGATAAATCCTGATGGTCTTCGATAAACAAATCTAAAGGTGATTTATGGTCAACTTTTCCTTCTACAATAAAGCTATCAATGATGAAGTCTTGCTGAATACTATCTCCAGTACCTTCGCGCAAATGTACCGCTGCATAACTTTCAAGTGCTTGTGCTAGTTGTCCTTCTGCACCCAAGACAAAATCAACTAACGCCTGTTTTAATTCGTGGGCTTGTTCTAATATTGCATCCACAAGTGTATTTTTTTAGCTGCAACAATTGTAGTTTAGGTTCTTTCGTATAGTTTTGGCATCTAGCGCTCGCTAGATTGCATTATCAGGTAGTCTCCCCAAAGAAATAAGCCAAGAAAAAAAACAAAAGCCCCTTCAACAGTAGAAGAGGCTCTTATTTATGGTATTGAATATAAAACCTGGCATCGAGCTATTTTTGCGGAGGGCTACCCCTCAACTATCGTGGCCGCTGCAGCGTTTCACCTCTGAGTTCGGGAAGGGATCAGTGTGGTTCCACCGCGCCATAGACACCAGGAAAGAGTGTTGGGTCACAGGACCCTGAAGACTGCAAGTAACGCGAAAACCAGAGTAATGAGGTCAAGCCCTCGGTCTGTTAGGACTCCTCAGCTACATACATTACTGTACTTCCACTTAGAGCCTATAAACGGGTGTTCTGCCCGTGACCTTACCTACTTAAGTAGTGAGAGCACTCATCTTGAGGTGGGCTTCCCACTTAGATGCTTTCAGCGGTTATCCGCTCCGCACTTAGCTACCCAGCGTCTACTCCTGGTGGAATAACTGGTACACCAGCGGTGCGTCCTTCCCGGTCCTCTCGTACTAAGGAAGGCTCCTCTCAATGCTCTTACGCCTGCACCGGATATGGACCGAACTGTCTCACGACGTTCTGAACCCAGCTCACGTACCGCTTTAATGGGCGAACAGCCCAACCCTTGGGACGTACTTCCGCCCCAGGTTGCGATGAGCCGACATCGAGGTGCCAAACCTCCCCGTCGATGTGGACTCTTGGGGGAGATCAGCCTGTTATCCCTAGAGTAACTTTTATCCGTTGAGCGACGGCCATTCCATTCTGTGCCGTCGGATCACTAAGGCCGACTTTCGTCCCTGCTTGAGTTGTCACTCTTGCAGTCAAGCTCTCTTTATGCCTTTACACTCGCCGCACGGTTTCCAAGCGTGCTGAGAGAACCTTTGCGCGCCTCCGTTACCTTTTAGGAGGCGACCGCCCCAGTCAAACTGCCCACCTGAAACTGTTCCTACACCCGCTGAGGGTGCTAGGTTAGAATTCTAGCTTCGCCAGAGTGGTATCTCACCGTTAGCTCCATACCCCCCACAAGGGGTACTTCTGTGCTTCCCACCTATCCTGCGCAAGCCAAGCCCGAACACAATTCCAGGCTACAGTAAAGCTTCATAGGGTCTTTCTGTCCAGGTGCAGGCAGTCCGTATCTTCACAGACATTCCTATTTCGCCGAGTCTCTCTCTGAGACACCATCCAGATCGTTACGCCTTTCGTGCGGGTCGGAACTTACCCGACAAGGAATTTCGCTACCTTAGGACCGTTATAGTTACGGCCGCCGTTCACCGGGGCTTCGGTCGTCAGCTTCAGGGCGAACCCCTGACCGACTTCCTTAACCTTCCGGCACTGGGCAGGCGTCAGCCCCCATACGTCCTCTTTCGAGTTAGCGGAGACCTGTGTTTTTGGTAAACAGTCGCCTGGATCTCTTCACTGCGACCCACTCTCGTGGGCACCCCTTCTTCCGAAGTTACGGGGCCATTTTGCCGAGTTCCTTAGAGAGAGTTATCTCGCGCCCCTTGGTATTCTCAACCTCCCTACCTGTGTCGGTTTCGGGTACGGGTAAGATGCTTTCATCACATTACCAGCTTTTCTTGGCACTTTCCTTCACCATGCGGAGTTCGTAAACCCCTCCCAAACCAATTAGGGTATGGCTATCTTTCATGCGTCCCTGGCAATGCTCCCACATCTTAGTCAGGGATTATTCACCCTGTGTCCATCGACTACGCCTTTCGACCTCGCCTTAGGTCCCGACTAACCCTCCGCGGACGAACCTGCCGGAGGAACCCTTAGGGTTTCGGGGCATTGGATTCTCACCAATGTTTTCGCTACTCAAGCCGACATTCTCACTTCCGTTTCGTCCACAGCTGCTCGCCGCTACTGCTTCTACCTATGACGGAACGCTCCCCTACCGATTAATTGCTTAATCCCACAGCTTCGGTACATCACTTAGCCCCGTTCATTTTCGGCGCAAGATCGCTTGACTAGTGAGCTATTACGCACTCTTTCAAGGGTGGCTGCTTCTAGGCAAACCTCCTAGTTGTCTATGCAATCTCACCTCCTTTCTCACTTAGTGATGATTTGGGGACCTTAGCTGGTGGTCTGGGCTGTTTCCCTCTTGACAATGAAGCTTATCCCCCACTGTCTCACTGGCAATGTGTGCTCTGGGTATTCTGAGTTTGTCTCGATTTGGTACCGGTCTCCCAGCCCGCACCGAAACAGTGCTTTACCCCCCAGATATATTCATTACCGCTGCGCCTCAACACATTTCGGGGAGAACCAGCTAGCTCCTGGTTCGATTGGCATTTCACCCCTAACCACAGCTCATCCGCTGATTTTTCAACATCAGTCGGTTCGGACCTCCACTTGGTGTTACCCAAGCTTCATCCTGGCCATGGTTAGATCACCAGGGTTCGGGTCTATAAACACTGATCTATGCGCCCTTTTCAGACTCGGTTTCCCTTTGGCTCCAGCATTTTCGCTTTAACCTACCAGTGCCTATAAGTCGCCGGCTCATTCTTCAACAGGCACGCGGTCATCCGTTTAATCGGACTTCCACTGCTTGTAGGCTAACGGTTTCATGTTCTATTTCACTCCCCTTCCGGGGTTCTTTTCACCTTTCCCTCGCGGTACTGGTTCACTATCGGTCACACAGTAGTATTTAGCCTTACGAGATGGTCCTCGCTGATTCACATGGGATTCCTCGTGCCCCATGCTACTCGGGATTCAGCTACTATCCTTGAGTTTTCGACTACAGGACTTTCACCTTCTTTGGTGCAGTATTTAGCTGCTTCGTCTAACCGCCAGATTCGATATCGCTGTCCCACTACCCCAAGGGATATATCCCTTGGTTTAGGCTCCTCCCCTTTCGCTCACCACTACTCAGGGAATCTCTTTTGATTTCTTTTCCTCCAGCTACTAAGATGTTTCAGTTCGCTGGGTTGGCTCTTTCCTGCCTATATATTCAGCAGGTAGTCTTTAGGGTTGCCCCATTCGGAAATCTCCGGCTCTTAGTTTGCTTCCAACTCCCCGGAGCATATCGTCGGTAACCACGTCCTTCTTCGCCTCTGTGTGCCTAGGTATCCACCGTTAGCCCTTATTAGCTTGACCACTTTACATTGGTTTTTCCACTGCAAACACTTTCTTTTGATTGTCTGTGTCTGCCTGCTTTTTTTCGCGTTACTATGCAGTTTTCAAGGTTCTGGCTGGATATAATTCCAGCAGTTCGATTGTGGGTACAATCAATTGCTGAATTTTTCCGGAATTATTATTATATCATACTTTGGTAATCAGTACGATGACATTTATATTTTTCCTGGACTTTTTGACCTAAAAGACATTCTTGCGTTGTCGTTTTTACACAAGGTGGAGATTAGCGGACTCGAACCGCTGACATCCTGCTTGCAAAGCAGGCGCTCTACCAACTGAGCTAAACCCCCATCTAACAACTTGTAATCTTTGGTTTGTCATTCATATTTAACTACTATTGACACACTTTTGATTACTGATTATTTTCAGGTGGGCCATCCTGGACTCGAACCAGGGACCTCACCCTTATCAGGGGTGCGCTCTAACCACCTGAGCTAATAGCCCATTATCCGAACCCAACCTATAGTTTGAAAGCTAACCGCAAATTTTCGCGACCGACCTAGGAATGACCATCTCAGTATCTATTTACTTTGTGTGTTCGATATCTGAGGGGTATAGGTCTCCCTAAAAGGAGGTGATCCAGCCACACCTTCCGGTACGGCTACCTTGTTACGACTTCACCCCAGTCACCAGTCCTACCTTCGGCGTCCCCCTCTCCTAAAAGTTGGGGTAACGACTTCGGGCGTGACCAGCTTCCATGGTGTGACGGGCGGTGTGTACAAGGCCCGGGAACGAATTCACTGCAGTATGCTGACCTGCAATTACTAGCGATTCCTACTTCACGCAGGCGAGTTGCAGCCTGCGATCTGAACTGAGCTACGGTTTATGAGATTTGCTTCACATCGCTGTGTCGCCGCCCTTTGTCCGTAGCATTGTAGTACGTGTGTAGCCCAAGACGTAAGGGGCATGCTGACTTGACGTCATCCCCACCTTCCTCCGGTTTGTCACCGGCAGTCTCTCTAGAGTGCCCATCTTCATGCTGGCAACTAAAAACGAGGGTTGCGCTCGTTGCGGGACTTAACCCAACATCTCACGACACGAGCTGACGACAGCCATGCACCACCTGTGTTCGCGCTCCCGAAGGCACTCCCACCTTTCGGCAGGATTCGCGACATGTCAAGTCTTGGTAAGGTTCTTCGCGTTGCATCGAATTAAACCACATACTCCACCGCTTGTGCGGGCCCCCGTCAATTCCTTTGAGTTTCACACTTGCGTGCGTACTCCCCAGGCGGGATACTTAACGCGTTAGCTCCGGCACGGCTCGGGTCGATACAAGCCACGCCTAGTATCCATCGTTTACGGCTAGGACTACTGGGGTATCTAATCCCATTCGCTCCCCTAGCTTTCGTCCCTCAGTGTCAGTTGCGGCCTAGTAGAGCGCTTTCGCCACTGGTGTTCTTCCTGATATCTACGCATTTCACCGCTACACCAGGAATTCCCTCTACCCCGAACGCACTCTAGCTGTGTAGTTTCCACCGCTCTGATGAGGTTAAGCCTCATTCTTTAACAGCAGACTTACATAGCCACCTGCGGACCCTTTACGCCCAATCATTCCGGATAACGCTTGCATCCTCCGTATTACCGCGGCTGCTGGCACGGAGTTAGCCGATGCTTATTCCTCAGGTACCGTCATTTTTTTCTTCCCTGAGAAAAGAGGTTTACAACCCAAGAGCCTTCCTCCCTCACGCGGTATTGCTCCGTCAGGCTTTCGCCCATTGCGGAAAATTCCCCACTGCTGCCTCCCGTAGGAGTCTGGGCCGTGTCTCAGTCCCAGTGTGGCTGATCATCCTCTCAGACCAGCTACTGATCGTCGCCTAGGTGCGCCTTTACCACACCTACTAGCTAATCAGACGCGAGCTCATCTTCAGGCAGCAAGCCTTTCACCTCTCGGCATATCCGGTATTAGCCACCGTTTCCAGTGGTTGTCCCCGACCTGATTGCAGATTCTCACGCGTTACTCACCCGTCCGCCACTATCTCCTAAGAGACCGTTCGACTTGCATGTGTTAAGCATACCGCCAGCGTTCATCCTGAGCCAGGATCAAACTCTCCGTTTTGAATTGTTTGTTTTAGCTCTTTTGACTGCTCTTTTTTAACTTCAGTCTAGTTAGTTTATTGATTTGACGCGGAATATTTGCTGTCTTATCGCTTTCAAACTATAATATTTTCATGGTTCGGTGTCCCTGTTTGATGCCGCTCTCGGCGCTCGTCTCTCAGGCACTTATCCAATATAGCGAGCGTCCCTAGCTTTGTCAACTCTTTTTTTCCCAAAATCTCAACTTTTTTTTTCATGTCTCTGAAAGTCTTGTGTAGCAGGCTGTTTGAGGTATAGTGTGTCTGGAAAATAAAATGAAAGTAATTAAGTTGTGAGTAAATTCGGTGTGTTACCGCCAAGTTTAGTTCTAGATCCTTTACTGCGTGGCTGGTTAGTGGAAGATATTGGTCGTGGCGATCGCACTACCCAGTCTCTTTTATGGAAACATGGAACCACAGGAAGAGCTACATGGATCGCTAAAGCACGGGGGATAATTGCGGGCTTACCAGTTGCAGCCAGAGTCTTTGAGCTTCTAAATGAAAAAGTGAATTTTGAGCCTCTTGTAAGTGAGGGTGCAAAGTGTGAACCAGGACAAGTCATAGCAGAAATTCACGGTTCTCTAGATGCGCTGCTCATGGGTGAACGGGTTGCGCTGAATTTGGCTATGGGGTTGAGTGGAATTGCTACTCTCACACATATATATGTAGAGCAAATAGCAGATTTACCGGCTCAGTTTGTGGACACCCGCAAGACTACACCAGGGCTGAGATTATTAGAAAAGTATGCATCTGCGGTAGGTGGGGCGGTAAATCACCGCATGGGTTTGGACGATGCTGTAATGATTAAAGATAATCACATTGCTGCTGCTGGGGGAATTGGTGAAGCTATTACCCGAATTCGTTCCCAGATACCCTATCCTCTGACTATTGAGGTAGAGACAGAAACCCTAGAAGAAGTGAAAGCGGCCTTAGAACATCAAGCCGACATTATTATGTTGGATAATATGCCTGTAGAGACAATGGGTCAAGCAGTGCAGTTAATCCGTCAGCATAATACTAGGGTAAAAATAGAAGCTTCGGGAAATGTCACCCTAGAAACTATTCGCACTATTGCTGAGACTGGGGTTGACTATATATCTAGTAGTGCGCCCATTACTCAATCCAGGTGGTTAGATTTAAGTATGAAAATTTCAGGTAAATGAATCGCCCGATAGCATAGCCTGGCGTAAGCTGCACTAGTTAGAGCTAAAATAGTCAAGTTTTACAGAAAGTCTCATCATTAGGCGGCCGATAGCCTTCCATAAACAGATAACATTCATATATGAACGCTACACAAGAACAACTAAAACTGAAACTTCAGCAGGGTTTAGTGGCTGCTTTTGGCGGTGACTACGCGGGAGTAGACCCGATTTTAGTGACTGCAAGTAATCCTAAATTTGGTGACTATCAAGCAAATGTGGCTTTGTCCCTGAGTAAAAAATTAGGACAGCAACCAAGGGCGATCGCCTTGGCTATCGTAGAGAAATTGGATGTATCTGAGTTTTGCGAAACCCCAGAAATAGCAGGTCCTGGTTTTATCAATCTCAAGCTAAAAATTTCCTACCTAGAAACACAACTCAAAACCATTCAAGCTGATTCCAGATTGGGAATCCCAAAGGCCGAGACACCAAAACGAGAAATTGTCGATTTTTCCAGTCCGAATATTGCTAAAGAAATGCACGTCGGACACTTGCGCTCTACAATCATTGGTGATGCGATCGCCCGGATTTTAGAATTTCGGGGGCATAATGTTTTGCGGTTAAATCATGTCGGTGATTGGGGTACACAGTTTGGGATGTTAATTACCTACCTCAGAGAGGTTTACCCGGAAGCCCTGACCACTGCGAATGCTTTAAATATTGGTGATTTAGTCAATTTTTACCGCCAAGCTAAACAGCGCTTTGATGAAGACGAAACTTTTCAAGAGTCAGCAAGAAAGGAAGTCGTGAGATTACAAGCAGGTGCAGAAGACACCCTTCATGCTTGGAAACTACTGTGCGAACAGTCACGCAGAGAATTTCAGGTAATTTATGATCTGCTGGATGTGCAATTAAATGAACGGGGAGAATCTTTCTATAATCCCTTACTTCCCTCTGTCGTGGAAGATTTAGCCACATTGGGGATACTGGAGGAGAATCAAGGAGCTAAGGTAGTTTTCTTAGAAGGCTTCACTAACAGAGAAGGTGAACCACTACCTTTAATTGTACAAAAATCCGATGGTGGTTATAACTACGCCACAACAGATTTAGCAGCTTTGCGTTACCGAATTCAAAAAGATCAAGCACAACGCATAATTTACGTGACAGATTCTGGACAAAGTAACCACTTTGCCCAATTCTTCCAAGTCGCTCGTAAAGCGGGATGGGTTCCTGATGATGTGGAACTAGTTCATGTTCCCTTTGGTTTAGTCTTGGGAGAAGATGGTAAAAAATTTAAAACTCGTGCCGGTGATACCGTAAGATTACGGGATTTATTAGATGAAGCTGTGATTCGTGCCCGTAAAGATTTAGAACGCAGATTACAAGAAGAAGAACGCCAAGAACCTGAAGAATTTATCAGTCAAGTCGGCCAGGTAGTTGGTATTAGTGCCGTAAAATATGCTGATTTAAGCCAAAATCGTACCAGTGATTATATCTTCAGCTACGACAAGATGTTGGATCTTAAGGGTAATACTGCACCCTATATGTTGTACGCTTATGCACGGATTCAGGGGATTAGCCGCAAGGGAGGAATTAATTTTGCTCAGTTAGGAGATAATCTTCAGGTATTGCTACAGCACCCCACTGAGTTAGCTTTAGCCAAGTACTTACTACAGTTAGGTGAGGTGATTAGTACTGTTGAGGAAGAGTTGCTACCCCACCGTTTATGTGAATATTTGTATGAGTTAAGTAAAAAGTTTAATCAGTTTTATGATCGTAACCAGGGGGTAAGGGTGCTGGAGGCTGAGGAACCACTGCGGACATCCCGGTTAATCTTGTGTGATTTGACGGCTAGAACCTTGAGGTTGGGTTTAGATTTGCTGGGTATTCCCGTGTTGGAGAGGATGTAAGCAGATTGGGTGGCGGTGGCCCATAACTATGCAACGGTGGAGGCTCCTGCGCTAAAATGAGGGCATTGGGGTAAAAATCTCTGCCAATAGTTTGATTAGATCACCAATTTTACCCAATTTACTTACAATGTCTCAAGAGCATAACGAATCTAGCCAAATTCGACAGATGGCTAGTCTTAAACCCAAACATTTTGCTGATTTAATTAGAGCTGCTCAGTTGATTTTTGATCCGGCCGCGGGTACAGCAGGTAGACGTGTGAAAGTCAACTGGGAGGATTTTGGCATTCCCCATGATGTTCAGAATAATCTCAAAGAACTTGGTTTAAAATATCAGTATGCTTCTCCTCACATTCCCGGTGATGTCATTTGGGGTCAATTAACTCCGGAAACTAGGGTCTGGTTTCTTGAGAATAAGGATAATTTATGGCGGTTTGAAGAGACTTTTCCGGCACTGGATGAGGACTAAGATTAGGCCTGTATTGTCTCAGTTGAGACGGATTAAAGGTTGACTTTCCCGGGAAATTGCAGGTCAATTAGGAATCTCAATAGGCATAGAATTTGATGCGGGCTTGGGGCCCGCTATGACTGCAAAGTGCTAGAGAAAATGTGTTGTTTAAAGGTGTGCAGGGTTCATGGACTAAATTGTACAGTTTAATTCGCCGGCTTTTTGGCTAAAGCGGTGATTTTCGCGGTAGTCTACGGGACAATCGATAACAGCAGGTACATCTTGGTTGAGGGCTTCTTTGAGTACGGGGATTAAATCAGTAGCAGATTCAACTCTATAACCTTTTAACCCCATACTTTCGGCTAATTTGACAAAATCAGGATTACCAAAATGGACAAAGGATGAGTTACCTGTGCCAAATTGATTTTCTTGTTTCCATTCAATTAAGCCATATCCACCATCATTAAAAATTAAAGTGACAAAGGGAGTACCCACTCGTAAGGCTGTTTCCAATTCCTGACAATTCATCATAAAGCCACCGTCCCCAGTCGCTGCTACAACTTTGCGGTTAGGATAAACCAGTTTTGCGGCTAAAGCGCCCGGAATAGCAATCCCCATGGCGGCAAAACCATTAGAAATCAAGCAAGTATTGGGACTATGACAGTGATAATGTCTAGCAATCCACATTTTATGTGCGCCCACATCAGAAATGACGATATCATCTGGCCCCATGACTTGGCGTAAGTCATAAATTAATTTTTGGGGTTTAATGGGAAAACCATCATCGTGGGCGTACTGTTCGTAATCAGCACGAATATTTGCCCTTAAGCCAATAGCATAGGGATTTGGTTTACTTTGTCTATCTGCCAATTTTAAAATTTCATTGAGGGAATCGGAAATATCTCCGATTACTTCCACCTGGGGAATATAACTGCTGTCAATTTCGGCTGAGTTGGCGGCAATATGAATAATGGGAATATTACCTTGAGGATTCCATTTTTTGGGGGAGAACTCGATTAAATCATAGCCAATGGCAATTACCAAATCTGTATGATCAAAGCCACAAGTAATGAAATCTCTTTGCTGTAATCCCACTGACCATAATGTCAATGGATGAGTATAAGGAATTACGCCTTTGCCCATAAAAGTATTAGCCACTGGTATATTCATTTGGGTGGCAAATTGGGTAACTGCATCACTGGCATGAGCGCGAATTGCTCCGTTACCTACTAAGATAATGGGGTTAACTGCTTGGGAAATGGCCGCCGCCGCAGCGCGAATACAAGCAAAAGAAGCATAGCTTTTTTCGATATTATCCTTTTGTAAAGGTTTGCCTTCCGCCGGCATAGCGGCAATATTTTCTGGTAAATCAATGTGCACTGCGCCGGGTTTTTCAGTTTGCGATCGCTTAAATGCTTTACGTACCACTTCGGGTGTAATACTGGGGCGGACAATCTGCTTATTCCACTTAGTCACAGGTGCAAACATTGCTACCAGATCCAAATATTGGTGGGATTCGATGTGCATTCTATCGGTTCCCACCTGACCAGTGATTGCTACTAAAGGCGCACCATCGAGATTAGCATCTGCGACCCCTGTCATTAAGTTTGTCGCCCCAGGACCGAGGGTAGAAAGGCAAACACCAGCTTTTCCGGTCAAGCGTCCGTAGACATCGGCCATAAATGCGGCACCCTGTTCATGACGAGTGGTAATAAATTGAATGGAAGAATGTTTCAGCGCTTCTAAAACGTGCAGGTTCTCTTCACCGGGAAGACCAAAAACATATTGTACCCCTTCATTTTCTAGACACCGCACCAACAATTCAGCTGTATTCATTTTATTTCCTCAGTTGTTATAAATAAGGTCTGGGAACTGAGTATTGGGAAGAAGAGTAAAATATCTGCCCACACCCAATGATTAATGAGTTAGTTAGTTCACCCACACGGTTTTGACATTGACGAACTCATGTATACCTTGAATACTCAACTCTCTACCGTATCCAGACCGCTTAATACCACCAAAGGGTAAGCGGGGGTCAGATTTAACCATGCTATTGATAAATACGGCACCTGCTTCAATTTGGGTGATCAGCTGCTCAAATTCTTGATGATTATTTGTCCAAGCACTAGCACCTAAGCCGAAAGGTGTAGCATTAGCTAGTCTAATGGCGGCATTAATATCTGGTACACGGAATAATAAGGCAACTGGCCCAAAAAATTCTTCCTGGGCGATCGCACTATCTGGGGGGACATCTGTAATGATGGTAGGCGGGTAAAAGTTACCAGCCAGATGTGATAAAGGATGTCCACCGGTCAGGAGTTTACCACCAGTTTTAATGGCAGTTTGCACCTGTTGATCTAAGTCTTGGAGAATACCAGGGGTTGCTAATGGACCTATATCGGTATCTGGCTGCATGGGGTCGCCTACTTTCAGCCCCTCAAATTTGTCTAGAAGTAACTTTTCAAACTCAAGAGCGATGGACTCCACAATAATAAAGCGTTTTGCTGCTATGCAAGATTGCCCGTTATTCAACATCCGCGCTGTGGTTGCTGTGGCCACTGCGGTTTCTAAATCAGCACTTTCTAAGACAATAAACGGGTCACTACCCCCTAATTCTAGAACAGTTTTTTTAATTTGTTGACCTGCGGCAGCAGCCAAGGATGCCCCAGCTGGTTCACTCCCAGTTAAGGTCGCAGCTTTTACCCGGTCATCAGCCATGATAGCGGCTACTTTGGGCGCACCTATTAACAGGGTTTGAAAAGCGCCTGGAGGAAAACCAGCCCGATGGATAATATCCTCAATGGCCAAGGCACACTGGGGCACATTAGATGCGTGTTTCAGTAAGCCCACATTACCCGCCATTAGGGTAGGTGCGGCAAAACGAAACACTTGCCAAAAGGGGAAATTCCATGGCATTACAGCCAGAATTACACCCAGAGGCTGATAGCGCACAAAACTATGACTAGCATCGGTGGGGATGGGAACATCAGCTAGAAAACTTGGCGCGTGTTCAGCATAATATTGACAAACCAGGACACATTTTTCTACTTCTGCGATCGCTGCTTGATAAGGTTTACCCATTTCCAGGGTGATTATTTTCGCAAAATCGGCTTTTTCTTGCTGTAGAATGGTGGCAGCTTTTTCTAGCCATTGCGATCGCTCCGAGAAACTGGTTTGGCGGTACTGTGCAAAAGTCCGACCTGCCAAATCCAGTTTAGAGGCAATTTCTGCATCTTTGAGTGGCTCAAAGACTTTGATTGTCTCCCCGGTGGCGGGATTAATGGTGGCGATAGCCATTGCCTGACCTCCCGTTAAATTTCATATCTATATTTCCAGCGGAAATATAGCTTGAGGTAGCTTCCTAGTGTTACACATATCTATTATGGAAGCTATACCCAAATTTTATGATTTTACTCAGGTTCTATTTTTGAATAGGGAATAACCGCAATTATTTTTATATTTAATAGGACTTACGCATTGACAAAAAATATGATCTATGATATCTAGATCATGCGATCGCTATTAAGATTAGCAAAAATATGCTCACGTACAACTAAAGTAAACAGATTCCGTTGTATTTCATACCAATTGCTAATTATTTTTTCAGAGCGCATAAACTCCAACTTAACAAAAGCTTGAAGTGAACAAAAGATGTGAGTCTTAATTGCATGAGTATCCCTAACCATGAACCGACAAATTCCACATACTTGTTTTATGGCTCGATGAAAGGTTTCAATTCCCCAATGAGTATCATGAATTGTCATAAATTCATTTCTAGTTATATCCTCGATTCTTTCCTCATCTGGAAGATACAAAATATAGTGTCTAGAGTCTTCTTTTTTAAAGTCTTTCCTAAACAACTTTATAAATCCAAATTCTTTCAGATGAGTCCTTAATCCTTCTTCGGGAATAGCCAGAGTGCTTACTTGACAATACTTGTGTGGCTCATTTGAAACAGTTCTATTTTTTTCAATTCCGAAGAGAAAACCCAATTTCTGGTTTTTTAGGAATTTCAAATTTTCTACTCCTGAATACCAACTATCACCTGTTACAATTCTGGGTTTGACTCCCCAGCTTATTATTTCACTTACCATTTCTCTAAAATAATCGTTTTTTGTTTTTCCCTCCTTTTTATCATATATTCTGTAATTTATTGGCACTGAATTACCATGAATATCACTGTAATATAGAGTGATTAAATTTAAGCCAATAATTGTTTTATGGGCTTTACCTGACCAAAAATAACCGATTAATTCAGCATTTTTGGGGTCGCTGTAAATCTTTTCTATCACTGTATCATCTACACTTAGTATTCCTCCTACCAAGTTAATAACTTTTTCTATAATGTTGAATAAATCTTTCGGTTCATATCGCTCTCTCAATAAAAAGCGATTCACACTATCATGTGAAACGTCTCCTAATATCTCTGCTAACCTACTGCACCCCCCAAACTTTGGCTCTGACAGTAAAAATAAGGTGTATAGGTCTAGATTGCATTGCGCTGTGGATGGTTTCGTGATTTTTCTAATTGTCTGATACCTAGCAAGTAGACGACCTATATTTATCAATTCACTATTTTGTTATTCTGTCAATGCGTAACTCCTATTTAAATATACTTGGCTAATAAATAATTTTTGTTAAATTAAATACATTATGCCATATAATAACTTCACCCCCAGCCCCACTCCTGGGTCAGGAGAGGGGAAATTGGGAGGAGCTTAAATTAGTTTGACAGCACGCAAACCAAATAGCAGACCTACGGCTACGCCCATGAATAAGGCCAAAAAGCCAATATAAGCTATAACTCCAAACATTGATTCTTCTCCACAATAGGGCACTACATATATATTGAATCATGGGGAATGGGGAATGGAAAATATAGTATTCTTTAATTTCCCACCATCGCTTATTTGACTTTGGGTAATGACCTCTGTAATTAACGTAAGTCTACCGCACCAATCTTACGAGATTGCGATCGCACCATCCAGTCTAGATCAACTGGGTGAAAAAATGGCCACACTCAACTTAGGTAAAAAAGTCTTAGTTGTTTCTAACCCCAGCATTTTTAAACATTATGGTGAGAAGGCAGTAAAATCTCTGACATTGGCTGGTTATCAAGTAGCCAGTTACAATCTCCCACCAGGTGAACGTTACAAGACCCTCAACTCTATTCAAAAACTTTATGATGTTGCCTTAGAAAACCGTCTAGAACGTTCCTCAACCATGGTAGCTTTAGGTGGCGGAGTCATTGGCGACATGACAGGCTTTGCTGCAGCTACCTGGCTGCGAGGTATTAATGTAGTACAAGTACCTACCACCCTGTTAGCAATGGTAGACTCAGCTATTGGTGGTAAAACCGGTGTAAATCATCCTCATGGCAAAAACTTAATTGGGGCTTTTCACCAACCGCGATTAGTATTAATTAGTCCAGAAACCCTCAAAACCCTGCCCATGAGGGAATTTCGGGCTGGGATGGCAGAAGTAATTAAATACGGTGTCATTTGGGATGCCGAATTATTTGCCCAGATGGAAGGGAGTAAACACCTGAATCAACTCCGCTATATGAAGCCGGAATTTATAGAATACATATTAACCCGTTCTTGTCAAGCAAAAGCTGAGGTAGTAGCCAAGGACGAGAAAGAAGGGGGACTCAGAGCAATTCTCAACTATGGACATACCATCGGTCATGCTGTGGAAAGTCTGACAAACTATCGTTTACTTAAACATGGCGAAGCCGTGGCTATTGGTATGGTAGCAGCTGGACAGATTGCCCTAGAACTAGGAATGTGGACACCTGAAGATAGTAAACGGCAAAACGCACTAATTGAAAAAGCCGGTTTACCAACTCGACTACCAGAGGGTTTAGAGATTGAGGCAATTATTGATACACTACAACTAGATAAGAAAGTCAGGGACGGTAAAGTTAGGTTTGTCTTACCCACCCAAATGGGTGTGGTGACAGTTACCGATGAAGTACCCACAGAAACTATCCGCAGGGTATTGCAAAGTATGTAGGGTTACCCACCTTTAAGGCGCTGTTCCATACCAATATTGCCTTGCAAGCCCCCTGTGTGCAAGAGTAAGATGCGATCGCCCTTGGCAAACACTCCCTGTTGGAGTAAATTCATCACACCATAGAACATTTTTGCAGTATATACGTAATCAAGTTGGATGTGGTGTGAGTTTTGAAATTGCTGACTGAACATAAGGAGATGATTATTAACCTTTGCATAACCACCAAAGTGATAATCATAGATTAATTTCCAAGGTGCGGGGGAGTAAGTTGGTGCTGGTAGTCCAGAGTTTAGATACTTCTGGATCAGGTTATGGATTTCCTGAGCGAGAAATTCTGCATTTTTGAGCACGGGAAAACCAATTACTCGTTGTTCTGGATTTAGGGAAAGTACAATACCCGCTAGGGTTGTACCTGTCCCGCAAGCCAAGCAGATAGTATCAAATGCGCCTGCATAATCCACTATCTCCATACAACCGCGTACCCCGTTCAAATTGCTACCACCCTCAGGAATAATAAATAGGTCACCAAAAGCTTGTTTTAACTCCCCGTGTAATTCTATGCTGTGCTTGCTTCTGTAACTCTCACGATTCAGGTAAACTAGCTGCATACCCTGCTGTACAGCAAAACTCAGAGTTGGGTTGAGTGGTAAACTTTCATGTCCACGAATCACCCCAATACTACGGAAGCCAAAGAGATTACCGGCTGCGGCTGTAGCAAATATATGGTTAGAATAAGCACCACCAAAGGTAAGAATAGTCCTACAATTTTGCTGATGGGCTTCCCGGAGGTTATATTTTAATTTAAACCATTTGTTACCGTTAACCAATGGGTGCATGGAATCGAGACGTAGTACAGATAAATCTACACCAGCGCCTCGGGTAATCTCATTTTCTATTTTCTCAGTTACAGGGGCAAAAAACGGTAAAGACATAGATAAAATTTGACAGACGCAAAAAGCAGAAAATCACCCAGATATTGATTTCTGGTTGTATTAAACTCTCAAATTAAGGTTAATAAATTCATGGATAATTCAACTAAGCTACCACAAAAGTTAATGCTCCTGGGTTCAGGAGAACTGGGAAAAGAATTTGTAATTGCAGCCCAAAGATTAGGTAATTATGTAATTGCTGTTGACCGTTATCTTAATGCCCCAGCTATGCAGGTAGCTGACTGCTATGAGGTCATTTCTATGCTGAGTGCTGATGAATTAGAAACTGTTGTACAGAAGCATAAACCTGATTTTATTGTACCAGAAATTGAGGCAATTAGAACAGAGAAATTAGTCGAGTTTGAAAAACGCGGGATTACAGTTATACCCACAGCAGCAGCAACTAACTATACCATGAATCGAGATAGGATTAGGGAACTAGCACATCAAGAATTAGGGATTAGAACTGCTAAATATGGCTACGGTTCTACCTTAGAAGAATTAATTGATGTTTCTGCTCAAATTGGCTTTCCTAATGTGGTCAAACCTGTAATGTCCTCTTCTGGTAAAGGTCAATCTGTTGTTAATAATCAGGAGGAAGTTGCAGCAGCTTGGAATTATGCGATCGCCAATTCTAGGGGTGATAGTCAAAAGGTAATTGTAGAGGAATTTATCAACTTTGAAATAGAGATCACCCTACTTACTATTAAACAGTGGAATGCACCCACAATTTTTTGTGCTCCCATTGGTCATCGTCAAGAAAGAGGGGATTATCAAGAATCTTGGCAACCTGCTGGTATTCCTGAAGACCAAATATTAGCTGCTCAAGCAATAGCCAAGAAAATTACCGACGCTTTAGGGGGAGCAGGAATATTTGGTGTAGAGTTCTTCATCACCAAAGATGAGGTGATTTTTTCGGAACTTTCTCCCCGTCCCCATGACACAGGAATGGTAACTTTAATCTCCCAAAATTTGAACGAATTTGAATTACATTTACGAGCTATTTTAGGCTTACCAATTCCCCATATAGAACAGTTAGGATCTGCGGCTAGTGCGGTGATTTTAGCTGATAAACACTCAGATAAAGTCGCCTTTACCGGTGTAGCTGAGGCTTTGTCAGTACCCAATGTAGATATTAAACTATTTGGCAAACCTAAAGCCCATCCTTATCGACGTATGGGGGTAGCTTTGGCTCAGGGTAATAATATTATAGAGGCGCGGGAGAAGGCTAAAAAAGCAGCTAGTCAGGTGAAAATTATTTAATTTGGTGAGTGAATACTCACCAAGAAGATGTCCGCCAAAAATTGAATGGTGTCAAATACCAAGTATATATCCCATGCCTACACCCCGGCTAATCATCTTTTTAACTACCATTATTACCTGTGGTCTTATGTCCTGCGCGTCGCCAAAAACCGACACTACTAATAGTGTAAGTTCTCCAGAGTTGGAACTGAATAACTCATCTGAAACCATCCTGAATGAAGTTATTAACCGTCAGAAAAGTTTACAGGTTTGCAATTTTGAGTTTAACTCAGAGACTGCGCGGGAATTTTCACAAGTCTATATTGGGGAAAATCATCAGCACTTAGTACAGCTACTTTGTTATATGGCTGCTTATCAAGGTGCGTTTGCTTTCCTGAAAGTAGATACATCCGGGACAGAGATCAAAATTCAACCCCTGGGGTTAGAAATAGCTGGATTTCCCACCTATGACCCTAAAACTAAGATCCTTACCAATAGTTATAAGTACATTGGTGCTGGTACTTGTACTCAAGAAACTGAATATTATTGGAATGGGGAAGAACTCAGATTAATTAGTTCTCAGAACATAGACCAAATTCCTAACGGTTGTCAGGACTTGGGAGTATTGACCCCTTCAGAAAGTCAGGTAATTACTAACAAGAATGTTGGGGTTGCTCAATTGGGTATGACCTTAGGGGATCTCAAGGAGATTTTAGGTGAGGGTGCAACATTTGAACCAGTTTCCCTGGGGGTTGATCAAGGGGAAGGAATTAAAGTCAGTCAAGATGTTGACACTTACCATTAGATAAACCTAAGTCTACAGTTATGCGATGAGCGCAAGCAAAACCAGAAAAGGCGACGGCGTTTAACCCCTGACCGGGAAAGGTGCTGTCACCGACACAATAAAGTCCGGGAATGGCTGTACGATTAAATGGCATTTTTAATAGTCCCGGTAATTTCCGCCGGGGAATTGGCCCATAAGTTCCGTCCTCACGCCCTAAAAAGCGTTGATGGGTGCGGGGTGTACCTACTTCTAGATAATCTAAGCCAGCATCTAAACCAGGGAAAATTTTTTCTAGTCGGTCGATAATTTGCCAAGCTGCTGCTTCTTTTTTGGCCTCATACTCACTTGCAGACATTTCTCGCCAATCATCAATCAATTGGGGTGTGAAGGCATGAATAATATGATAGCCCTCTGGTGCCAATTCTGGATCTAGTAATGTGGGGATGGAAACGAAAAGTGTCCCTGCTGGTGCTGTCATGTTCTCCCAGTCTTCCAGAATTATATGATGGCACTCTGTGCTACGAGGCAATACTGCTGCGGCTACTCCTATATGTAAACTCAAAAAGCTGGGGGATTTTTTATAGGTTTGTTGCCATTTTTTTTCATTAGCTGGGATTTTCCCTACAGGTAGTAATTTAGTAAAAGTATCCCAGCGTGTGGCATTAGAAACTATCCGTTTAGCATGATAAACTTGACCACCAGCCAATTGTACGCCGACGGCTTTTCCTTTTTCTATGAGAATTTTTGTAACTCTGGCTTGGTACTTAATCTGACCTCCAGCTTTTTCTAAACCTTCTACTAATTTTTGGGCAATTTGTCCTACCCCTCCTTGGGGATAGTTAACCCCACCATAGTGTCTATCAGCAAAGACCATCCCGGCATTAATCATCGGGGTCATGTCAGCTTTGACTACAGACCAGCAATAACACTCTATGTCAATAAATTTCAATAATTGGATATCTTTAATATAGCGTCGTGCCACATCTCCTACATTTTGAGGGAGATATTTAACTAAACCAAGACACGCCAAAGGATGCTGCAAAAATGTCCGCAGCAAATATCGAGGTTCTTCTAATGACAGTAAATCTATGCTGTTGAGACAGTTAAATACTTTCCAGCACTCGTCATAAAAGCGACGAATACCTATTTCTTCATGGGGAAAGTAAGCAATAAGATGTTGCAAAAATTTATTATAAGCCCGCTCGACTTTAATATTTAATTTGTTGGGTAAGTGATAGTGAATCTGTACAGGATCAGTTATTGTTTCTTGCGTGACGTTCACAGCGTCTAAAGCGCGGGTGAGTAAGTTGGTAGTACCTTTTTCGCCAAATCCGAAAATCATTGAAGCTCCAACGTCAAATCGATAACCCTGGCGCTCAAAGTAACCCGAACTACCCCCTGGAATTAAATAACTTTCGAGTACCAGCACTTGAGCGCCTTTGGCTGCTAACTGCGTTGCGGTTACTAAACCACCAATTCCAGAGCCAATGATGATCACATCCAATATAGGATTTAGGGATGGAGACATAGGGGCAGATATTCAATAAAATTAACTAATTATTTAGTATTTTATATCACTTTTGATTGTTCTGGTATGGAAATAAAAAGAGGGAGAAGCCTGCTACCGCTGGCTAATCCCGTCTGCCGATCCTTAAAGAGAGGAGAACACTAATTAGTAATATAACTTTGATTGAGAATATATGTCAAGTATTATTGAAAGTTATTTTCAATAACTTTAGGAGTGTTGATTTTAGCTGTCAGTGGGATACTCAAAGGAGTATGATGGTGTTTCAGATCAAGAATAAAATTGCCTTATTCCGGCTATGACGGTACAACTGCGCGTTTATGTTCCCCCCCATCCTCTGATTAAGCATTGGTTGGCGGTTGCTCGAGATGCTTCTACCCCTTCGGTGTTGTTTCGTAGTGCTATAACTGAGTTGGGAAGATGGCTAACTTATGAAGCGGCCAGAGAGTGGTTACCGACTGTGGAAACCATGGTGCAGAGTCCTTTAGATTCGTCTCCAGCTACTTTGATTAACCCACAAGTACCCGTAGCGGTTGTACCGATTCTCCGAGCGGGTCTAGGATTACTTGAAGGTGCTCAATCTCTGCTGCCTTTGGCTTCGGTTTATCATTTAGGTTTGGTTCGTAATGAGGAAACTCTCGAACCAGTCTGTTATTTGAATAAGTTACCTGAAAAATTTCACCCGGAAACTAGGGTATTAATCACAGATCCGATGTTAGCCACCGGTGGTTCAATTATGTTCGCTATGTCCGAATTAGTACAACGTGGGGTTGATCCAAGTTTGACTAGAATCGTTTCTGTAGTAGCAGCACCGCCAGCTTTACAAAAACTGAGTGCTGAATATCCTGGTTTAAATATTTATACTGCCACCATTGATGAGATAGTCAATGACAAGGGGTATATTGTACCGGGGTTAGGGGATGCAGGCGATCGCATCTTTGGCACATAAGCTAGTATGCAGCTAGGGAAGTTCTTGAAGGCGGTAATATATGAGTCAACGTGATGGTTTTGGCAGTGGTTTTGTAGTAGGGACAATTTTTGGTAGTATAGTTGGTGGTATAGTTGGGGCTGTGATTGTTTCTCGACAAAGTGAGGAATTGACAGCAGAATCAGCGGAACTGACTAATGGCCAACTCAAAACTAAAAAAGTATCGCCAAAACAACGCCAAATGTTCGTCTCAGATGATGAAGCTATGGAAATGGAAACAGCCAGGCGATCGCTAGAAGATAAAATTGCCCAGCTAAATGCCACAATTGACGAGGTGAGACAGCAGTTAGGAAATGTCAATGGCGGTTCAAGCCAGTTAGTCAATGACCGCTCCCTCACCCCAGATTCTTAAAGTGATTGATATTTGGCTATAGTAGTTAATGCGGCTAACCGCACAGTTCATGACATGGACTCAAGTAAAATCAATAATAAGACCGTTTTTCGACACTTAGCAGGAAAATAACTGATCCATGAATTTACTTTTTACTACCTTGGCAACCTTTGTCAGCTTCTATAGCTACTTGCTAATTATCCGAGTGCTGTTAACTTGGTTTCCCACAATCAACTGGTACAATCAGCCCTTTGCGGCTTTAGCACAGATCAGCGATCCTTACTTGAATCTTTTCCGCTCAATTATTCCTCCATTGGGCGGTATGGATTTCTCCCCTATCTTAGCTTTCTTAGCACTGAGTTTTATTGGTGGCTTACTAAAAAGCCTAACCGCCCTTTCATTTGCACAGGCTTTTTAGTAAAAATACCAACTAAATACAAACTGTTGTAGAGACGTTCCTTTCAAATCGTCTCTACATTGCTTTGTGGGCGATTCTTATTAAGAATTAACAATTATCGCCGAACTTGTCCGCTAAATCCAGAGGCTTTAAACTGTTTGAGCTGCAAGGGTTCGGGTTGATTCGCAGGTACAGAAATCCTGATTTCAAAATCACTAATACCCGGCGGAATTTCGGGAATAGAACCCAGACGGGAGCGATTTTGCATCACTGGGTTATTGTTGGCATCATAGATGCGTCCAAAGATATCTGCATCATATACTGTTTTATAAGTGGGGTTTTCTGCCTTACCAGTGACAATAAAGCAATTAGCTGCTGCACTACCACCACTGATGACAGCTCCTGCTGCTAATTCTGCTGGACAGTCTTGATAAGATACATCAAATACTTTCACCTGTGTTAGGGCTATAGCTGGAGGTGTAAATACCCACAATTGCAATAGAGTCAGGAAAGATATAAAAATGACATTAATTCGTGTTCTCATATTTAAGTTTGGTGTCATCGAACTTAACTAAAAGTTGTACCGCAGCCAGCATTTTTGTCTAGATTAACTTAGCGGAATTTAATGAGTTGGAGACAGAAAAGGTAATAATTGGGTAAATACCCTCAGTTGCTATCAACTTATGACTCCAGATGAGATTGAAACAGCTTTGCAAGCAGCTTTTAACAGTTGTGATGCTGCTGGTTGTCCTCTCACTGATATGCAGAAGCAGATATTACTGCGAGTGGTGGAGGAAATTCCGGGAGACCCTAACTTGAAGATATCAGATATGGGTAACCCCTTAGATGAACTTTCTACAGAAGAATTGACAGCTTTTTTACGTTTTGTTAAGACCCAAGAACAAGAAAACTGTAGTTGGAAGGTGCAATTACTCAATGATTGGCTCAATGATCATAATTCGGGAAATGTCCAATTCATTCGCCAACGGTACGGTTTAGGTTGGTTGAATCGTGTCCAATCATATCATTTTAATAAGTATTCTGAGGTTGGGAATACACTTAAGTTGAGAGTAGGCGATCGCATTGAAATTACCAATGGGTTATGGGAATGGGTACAAGACGATGGTCCGTGTCAGCGTGAATGGTTTTCCTGTATCGTCATCCAAATTGATGAAATAGATGACCCTGAGGGTTCATCTATTAGTTGTTTAGTTCGCCTTTACAATGGCGCTGAGTACCAAATTCAAGGTATATACACATGGAATCGCTATAATTGGCGCTGGCCAGAAAAATAACTGTATGTTATCTTATCAGATAATTTTGCACTGCTTGGCGCATCACATCCACAGGTACAGTATCCCGGTTTAACCAGATTTTTAATGCTGCTACACCTTGTTGGAGGAGCATTTCTAAACCATCAATGACAATTGCGCCCTGTTTTTGCGCTTGTTGTAGAAATTGTGTAGGCTGAGGAATGTATATCAAATCATAAGCGATCGCACCCGGAGATAAATTTTGCAGATCTTCTTGACTTACAGGTGACTGATTCACATGGGGATACATACCCACAGGAGTAGTATTCACTAGCAAGTTAGCTTGAGGAATTAGCTTTCCTAGGTCTTCCCAGAGATGAGTTTGCAATTTTGCTGCTAGGGGTGAATTTCCCCAACTCTTGCGGAATTCAGCTAATTTTTGCATATTCCGCCCCACCACATGAATTTGCGCCAACCCTAGCTGGTGACAACCAGCTACAACCGCCCTAGCTGCTCCACCATAGCCTAAAATTAGCGCTGTTTTCTGGCTCCAGTCTTGCTGATAGGTTGTCTGTAGGGGAGCAATAAAACCTTCTATATCCGTGTTTGTACCTAGCCATCCCTGATTTTGGCGGCTAACGGTATTGACTGCGCCTATAACCTTGGCAATGGGGGAAATTTCTGATAATAAAGGCATAATTGCCTGTTTGTGAGGGATGGTAACGCTAAAACCCACAACCTCCATAGCAGCCAAACCGGCTATGGCTACCTCTAAATTTTCCGGTTTAATTGGCAAAGGCAGATAAATATAATCTAGTCCTAATTCAGCGATCGCCGCATTATGCATCACTGGTGATAAGGAATGTTCTACTGGATACCCAATCACCGCTAGAAGTTGAGTTTTACCTGTAATTAAGACTTTATTCATTGGTCATTAGTCACGAGACTGCTGGCGAATATAATTAGATTATTAAAAGCAACTTAATGTTTCTTTATATCATGCAACTAACCACAGCTTCCTCCACAAATCCCATTCCTGGTCAATATTGGCAGTGGCGGGGTCATAATATATACTACGTCCATAGGGGAGAAAAACACCCCCAACGTCCACCCTTGCTGTTAGTCCATGGTTTTGGCGCATCCACAGACCACTGGCGCAAGAATATCACAGGACTGTCTCTAGATTTTGAAGTATTTGCCATTGACCTCTTAGGCTTTGGGCGTTCAGCAAAACCGAAACTCCAGTACAGCGGTGATTTGTGGCGTGACCAACTTGCTGATTTTATCAGTGAAGTTATTGGTCAGAACACCATATTAGCAGGTAACTCCCTGGGTGGGTATGCTTGTTTGTGCGTAGCAGCACAATGTCCTGATCTTGCGGCCGGTTTAGTCTTACTCAACAGTGCTGGACCGTTTAGCGAAAACCCATCTATTTCTGAACCTGAAGCATTACAATCACAAATTCAACCCCCCAAACAACCTTCTGGGTTACAAAAACTCTTAGGTAATTCTGTCAAGTGGATTTTTCAACAACGTTTCGCCCAGTTGCTGTTATTTGAATATGTACGACAACGTTGGGTAATTCGCCGCACTCTAAAAAAAGTTTATCTTGACCACAGTGCAGTCACAGACCAATTAGTAGCAGAAATTGCCCGACCTGCTTATGATCCTGGTGCTTTAGATGTATTTGTTTCCGTTTTTAGCAGTCCCCAAGGGGAGAAAGTTGATGTACTGTTAAAACAGTTAAATTGTTCCCTGTTATTATTGTGGGGAGAAGCTGACCCTTGGATGAATGCCAGAGAACGCTCCCAGCAGTTTCGTCAATACTATCCTGAACTCACAGAATATTTTCTCAATGCAGGTCATTGTCCCCATGACGAGGTACCAGAACAAGTCAATCAGCTTTTACGGGATTGGGTGGAATTGAAAAAAGATTAGACAAACAAAAAAGCCGGTTAGAAATCTAATCTTTAGATTTCTAACCGCTTTTTCTGGGTTGACAGGTTTCCAATTCTTAAACTTGTTAATTATTTGCGAGGTCAAAATAAGGTTTACAGAGCATCTACAAACATCAGCAGTCTCACTGTTACCGCTTGAGTATTTGGCTATAACTTCAACACTAGGTTATTTGCCACTTGCTTTTGATTTGCTGATATTTACTTGGGTTGATGACAGGGGACACACAGTCATTTACCCTGGGTTTGTTGTTTATCTTGCGTCCTAATATTTAACTTATCATCAACTATATGATATTCCTACCTAAATTTACTAAACTTGATATTTCGTTGCTTTTGATAATAAATAATCATTTCCTCAACTAGAGCAACTAAGTCTCGCCACTGACATAAGGTTTACACAGAGATCCCGAATTGTAAATTTACACAGATAGCCAACTCACACCAATTTTGCCAAGTTGAAGTTATTATTTCTGAATGTGCTGCTCTAAAGTTTGAATTAAGGTAGGTTTTAGTACTGCGCCCACAACTATATCAACTTGTCTTCCCCCCTTAAATATCATCAGCGTCGGAATAGTACGAATACCATAATGACTGGCGACGGTGGGATTTTGATCAGTGTTTAATTTCACCACTTTTATTTTTCCCGCGTATTCCCCAGCAATAGCATCTACAACCGGAGAGACCATCCGACAAGGACCACACCAAGGGGCCCAAAAGTCCACTAAGACTGGAATTTCACTTTCCAGCACTTCTTTTTTAAATGTGGCTTCAGTGACATTTATAATGGATGACATCATTACCTCCTGATTTTTTCATTTATTCCCCTGGGTCGAATAAATGAAATATAGGGCATTTAAAAAGATGATGCAATTACGAAATTGTTATAAATAGCTCAAAAAAGCTCAACTATAAGTATTCTATCCATAGGCGATCGCTCAACCACAAAACTCAGGAAATCAAACTAAGAGAGTTTTGTTAGCCATCGTAAGAATCGTTTCGATGTTGGTGTTAATAATGTACGGCGATAAGTGTCTGCGGCTTTTCTAATAGCTTCTGCTTGAGTTGGATAGGGATGAATGACACTAGACAGACCATTTAAACCAACTTTATTGACCATGGCTGTAGTGACTTCACTGATGGTTTCCCCAGCATGGCGAGCAACGATTGTTGCGCCTAAAATTGTATCAGAACCCCGCTGGTGATGAATTTTGACAAAACCATCCTCTTCACCATCTGCGATCGCCCGGTCTACACTCGTAAACGGAATCTTAATAGTATTAATCTTCATACCCTGTTCTTGGGCTTGCTGTTCATACAGTCCCACATGAGCAATTTCTGGGTCAGTGTAAGTTACCCAAGGAATAACTAAATTACTGAGTTTATATCTTCCTAAACCAAAAGGTGAGAATAAAGTATTTTTAATCACAATTCGAGCCGCCGCATCAGCTGCATGAGTAAACTTCCAGTTCATACAGATATCACCGGCGGCATAAATTTTGGGGTTAGTGGTTTGTAGGTAGTCATTAACCTTAACTCCCTGAGTTTGATTGTATTCCACTCCCACGGATTCTAAATTCAAACCTTCAACATTAGGTACGCGTCCTGTAGCAACTAAAATCTCATCCACTGTAATTGACATTGGCGAGCCATTGCTGACAAAATAGATCACCTTACCCTCAGTAGTCTTCTCGATATGATCTATTTGGCTATTTAAAACCAAGTGTATTTTTTCCTTAATAAAACAGTTTTGCACAATTGCCGCAGCTTCGGGATCTTCCCGATTTAAGATGTGGGAATCCTTATGAAATAAGCTCACTTGAGATCCCAGACGCTGGAAAGCCTGAGCCAATTCACAACCAATAGGGCCACCACCAATGATAGCCAAACGCCTGGGGAGTTGAGTCAGTGAAAATACCGTTTCATTAGTGAGAAAGCCAGCTGCTTCCAGTCCCTTAATTGGGGGATGTTTGGCTCTAGCACCTGTAGCAATCACAGCTTTTTTAAAGCGGAGTTTTTGATCATCAACCTCAATGATATTATCACTTGCAAAGCGACCCCTACCCAAGAAAACATCAACACCAAGGTTTTGAAAGCGAGTTGCAGAATCATGATGACTGATACCTGCTCTTACCTTTCGCATCCTTTCCATAACCTGAGAAAAATCAACTTGTATCTGTTGTGAGGTATGAATACCAAAAGCCTCACCAACCCAAATTTCGCCCACTACACGAGAAGACCGGATAATACATTTTGAGGGAATACAACCAAAATTTAAACAGTCTCCCCCCATCAAATGCTTTTCAATTAAAGCAACTTTTAATCCCACATCTAAACCTGCTGCGCCTGCTGCTACCACCAATCCAGCCGTACCGGCGCCAATTACAACTAAGTCGTAACAATCAACAGGTTGAGGATTGCTCCAGTGGGGAGGATGAACGTGAGCAACTAATTGCTGATTGTATTCATCCGCTGGTGGGATAGTTAATTTTCTCCGTGGTAAATTTGACATTAAAGCCTTTCCTGTGTGTCTAATCAAGTACACACCAATTTATTCGCTGTTCGGTGTGTGACGGTGTTCCCTAAAACTAAAAAACTTTGTATCTCACGAGCATGGCAAATGCTATATTTACGAGTGTTTATCTAACACTTGATTTTCTAAAGCTTGGCGAGCAACTTTAGTAATATATAGTGTGACAGTAACCGTAGCCACCAAGCCAATAATCCGAATTACCCACTGTAAACCTGGGTTATCTGGTTGAGATGGGGTACCGATGGCGGCTAGATTACCAGCTAAGGAACCCAGGTAAACATACATAATTGTTCCCGGAATCATACCGATAGACCCTAGGATGTAATCTTTGAGGGTAACTCCTGTTACACCATAGGCGTAGTTGAGAAGATTGAACGGGAATACAGGAGAGAGTCGCGTTAACAAAACAATTTTCAGTCCTTCTCTACCAACGGCCTCGTCAACAGCTCTAAATTTGGGATTACCTGATATTTTTTTAATCACCCAACCCCTGGCTAAATACCGTCCTACTAAAAAAGCGGCTGTGGCTCCTATGGTTGCACCAATGAAAACGTAGAGCGAACCCATAACCAGACCAAAGACAACACCAGCACCAAGGGTCAGGATTGACCCCGGTAAGAAGGCTACAGTGGCAATAATATAAATTAGGATAAATGCTAATGCGCCTAAAGCACCAATACCATCTATCCACTGTAAAGCATTTCGCAATAAGATTTGGGGGTGAAATTCTAAAGCATTTCGAGCATATTCCTGTGCCCAAGCAGACTGAGCTACAATTGTGAAGGTCAGGCCAAATGCGATGACCATCAAAACAAGGAGACTAAAAGGCTTTTGCAAGTTTTTTTCCAGAAATATTATTGAGGAACTGGGTCTAGCAATCCGTTATTTGACAATGGATCTAGAGTCGAGAAAAGTTAGCATAGGATTATAGAATATGGAATATTTATATCACACCAGAGTATATGGGTGAATACTACACAAAAAATATTAACATTACGTGGAAGTACCCACCCTAAACGTACTCTTAGGGTGGGGATAGGGAACGGGCGATGGGGATTGTAGACCTGACTAATACTAATATCAGGATAAATTAACAGGCGCGGCAGGGCTCGAACCTGCGACAGTCCGCTTAGAAGGCGGATACTCTATCCAACTGAGTTACGCGCCCAAGCTCATAGATTTGGCTTGTGAAAAACTCACCTTTTTAAGGTTATCATAGTATTGTACCAAAAAGCAAATAAAAATTGTACATTGCAAAAAAACTCTTGTATGCAGAAAGCCGGTAGGCTGGAGAGATGTCAAATACAGTAGGCTGATAGGCGCAGATCGCGTTAATATCTGGTGATAGCGTAGTCAACCCTACTGACTGACACGTGATTGGTGCAAATATTTTTGAAGCTTGGGCTGACTTCGGTCTGAGTGTTTTATGCTCGAAGAATCGGCGTCGCAGGCAAATACTCACCCAATATTTTGGGGATGTAGTTGCTACTAGTATATTTTTTTATTTCTGAGGAGGGCTAATTTTTCGTTACACAAAAATAATTATAGATTAAAACCCAGATATATCCATTGGCGATGTATTTTTCCTGCTGACTTATATTTACCTTGATTTAGGCATGATTTTAGGTGTGGCTGCCAAAAGAATCAATTTACAAAAATTGCAGTTGTCCATTGTCGCGGACATTCCCAGGTTTGTTAGTTTGTTAGTACCATGATTGATTTCTATCGAACAGACAGCACCTTCAGAGCCGCTAGTTGCTAGCTTAAATTAATGTGAGGTGTTCAGCGATGTGGTTTGATTAATGATTGAGGTAATGAAGGCTAATAGCCTTTTTTGGGGGAAAAGTCGCAAATGGTTGCAGCGGCCGCTCTTTGGTTCTACATTGCAGATATATGGTTTAAATATGCTCAAGGGTCAAACTATCAAAGTGGAGAGGTGCTAAAAGTGTTTTGGGTATTTAGTGGAGTTTTATGTGGTATGGGCGCTGTCCCAGAAGATAATCCATCATGGAGCCGAACTCCCCAGGAGCGCGGTCGCAAACGAGCTTAGGAAATTTGGTGTCTACCGTGAGAAAATTAACAGATCCTGACAAACGAGAAATTCTCAAGTTATATCGAGAAAGTGCCGAAACAACCTCAACTTTGGCAGAACGTTATGGTGTAAGTAACTCGACAATTAGTCGCCTGCTCAAAAGCACCTTACCAGAGGATGAATATGAATATCTGGTTTCTCTCAAACGTGCTGCCAGGACTCCTGAAGGTAGGGCACAGGTAAGTTACACGCAGTTACCTTTTTTCCCTCAACCAGAGGCACAGCCACAGCTGCCAAGCCAGGAAACAGCAGTTCCTCGCTTGAAATTACCAGATATTTCGCCGGAAAAACCGGTGATCGAAGAACGGCAACCCAATGCACAGGAGGATCTTACCCCCTCTCTCAGACGAGTCCGGCGGCGTTCTTCCGCAGAAGAAAAACCAAAGTTACGTGCAAAGGGATTAGAAATAGCCGATAGTTTGCGTGGCGTAGCCATACCCCAGCCCACGGATATGGGGGTGATTCCGGCTCCGATCTTAAAGGAAGAACATCCTCAAGTAACTGTGATTGCCCCTATGCTCGTCGATGAGTTGCTAGATGAGTCAGAAGATTTGTCAGATTTAGAGGATGATTTAGACGAGGAAGATTATGAGGACGACTACGAAGAGGAGGAGGACGATTTAGAGGATTCAATACCTTTAGTTACAAGACGAAGGTTGAGTGAGGTACCAGTTCAAGTATTGCCATTTTCCGCAGCACAGTTGCCGAAAAGTTGTTATTTGGTAATTGATAGATCCTCGGAGTTAATTACCCGACCACTCAAGGATTTTGGCGACCTGGGACAAATTCCTAACTTAGAAACCTTGCAAAGAACTTTGCCGATCTTTGATAATCATCGAGTCGCAAAGCGCTTCTCTACCAAGCGCGATCGCGTAATTAAAGTTCCCGATACTAAAGTACTACATAAGGCTAGTACTCATCTCCAAGCCAAGGGGATTACGCGACTCTTGATTGATGGCCAGGTGTACTCTCTGTCTATGGTCTAAAAATTATGGAGATACCTGCTGATCATGGTGTAGTACTGGTTACAACTGCCAACAAACAGGAGGCAGAAACAATTGCTAATGCCCTTGTAGAAGCTCAACTGGCTGCTTGTGTCAGTTTGTTGCCAATCCATTCTATTTACTCTTGGGAAGGAGAAATATATAAAGAGTATGAGTGGCAACTGCTGATTAAAACTGATTTGGCCCTATTTTCGAGTTTAGAAGCCAAAATTCGGGAACTCCACTCTTACGAAGTCTCAGAAATCATCGCTCTACCTATTGTTGCTGGTTCGCAAGCCTACTTGCAATGGATTTCTCAACAGCTTAAATCCTACTAATACTTCACAACCTCTATAGCCCCGGATTGATACCGGGGTGGTTGAGACGATTTACTGAGCACTCCTGTTTCTCGCCCTAGGGCAGACATTGGTAGATGTTAATCGATGGTGAGATGTTCCCACACAGCAAGCTAGCTTGCTGTGTGGGCTTTTCAGTGAATCGGTGCTACTACATCGGAGATCAACTGAAGCTGTATTTACACTGTAGGAGATATTGCGCAGGGTTGAACAATACAAAAAATCTAAATCTGAGTAGTCTCCATAGCTTTGGCAAAGCGCTCTGCTAAGTTAATAATGTCCTGTTTGCGGGCGATTTTATTCATCCATTCCTGGGGAATATTTTCTACACCGTAGTATATCCCTGCTAACCCCCCAGTTACAGCGGCAGTAGTGTCTGTATCGTTACCCAAGTTGACAGCTGTTAATACCGCCTCGGAGTAAGAGGAACTATTTAACAAACACCACAGGGATGATTCGAGGGTGTCAATTACGTAGCCACCGGAATTAATCTCTTCAACTGGGATCTGGGCTATTTCACCACTGAATACCCGGTGAAAATGACGTTTCTCTAAAATATATTCACGGTCAGAATAAAGTGATTGGATTTTTTCTAATCCTTGTAAATAAGCTGTTTTCAGGTTAGCCCCTTGTAGTAAAGCTATGGCAATACTAATATAAATACCGCAGGACATTTGCGATCGCAAATGTCCATGGGTAATAGCAGAGACATCATGCACTCTGGCGATCAATTCCGGGAAAGTTAGGTGGCGATAACAATAAGCCATGGGTAAAATTCTCATCAAAGAACCATTACCATTGCTATGTTCTAGCCTCCCTCCTGCCTGGTGAGGTACAACACCCTGCTTCAGCCGCATAATTGCTTCATGGGTGGTCATACCAATATCAAATAATTCCCCGCGAGCAGTCCAATAAGCTTGTTTATACCAGCGCCAAAAGGAATTAGCTATAGTATCTAAGGAATATCCTCGACACAGGCTTTCTGCCAAGCAAAATGTTAAAGAACTATCATCTGACCAAGTTCCCGGTGGTTGCTCCCATGTACCATAACCTAGCATCGTTGTCACTGGAGATTTTATTCTTTCAGCACGGCTAGTAAACTCAACCGGTACACCCAACGCATCACCGACACATAAACCCATCAAACCAGACAACGTTTTTGCTGCGGTTAGCATTACTCACTCTCCATGAAAACTATCAAAACTTAACTTTTTGACACTCCCCGCTAACTGCAAAGTAGTCCCCTCAATTAATACGCTGGGTTTCCACACTAGGTCAGCAAACCCGGTTTTACCTTTTTTACTCCCTTTTTTGAAACCAGGGGTTATAAACCCCTGTCTGATAGCTGAAGTCAGATGAATCTGACTACCATAATTTAGCTAGAAGTCTACTAGATCCCCGACTTCTCACATAATTAGAGATAGTCTAGGATGTTATCTAGAAGTCGGGGATCTTTGGGGCGATCGCCTGTCCGGTGTTTAAACGCAAAGGTCGCTAAGTACGCGCAAAGGTCTGCAAAGGTGTTTGTTGACTGAGGGGGTAAGCTCCCCTACTTCTCATATCATCATAGACACCCTACCATAATTTATCTAGAAGTCGGGGAGCTGGGGGAATCTTTGGGGCGATCGCCCACTGCTTCGGGTCCAATTACCTGTTGATTCTGGTTTTCTTTGTCTCCTAGCTCTTGGTTTAATTTTAAGAGTTGCTCTAAAATGTCATCTTCAGGTTTAAATTTATAGGCTTCCATCACTAGTTTATCTAGTTGTTGATGGAGTTTATATAGTTTGCTGCTGGGTTCGTTGTAGAATTTATTATATAATGTGGTGATTCCCCACTGTTTAGACTCCATTTCTTGAGTCCGATATTCGTGGAGTTCTATGGTTTTGGCTCGGATTTTTTCCACTATTTCCCCTGTTGCTGTCTGGGGAAAGGGAAAGGTTTCAAAGCAGGTATTATGTGTGTAGCAAATTCTATCTTCTAAAGTTGATTTTTGCGCGTGCATCCAAGTATGATGAATGTTAGATGTTAAAATTCCCAGAATATAAAAATCATCTGTGGCTACCACTACTGATTTATCACCAGGTAGCCAGTTTAATGGTGCTGGAATAAATATAGCCCATTTGGAAACTCTAGGTACTGTGAAGTAATAAGATAAAGATGAAATGGCTTTTCTCATAGCTGGTCTTTTTTCGCCATATTTCCACCAATTCAATCTGGTAACATCTCTACGGTTATTATCTCTTTCTGGCTTGACATTGATTTTAATATGCTCAAAGGGTAATTGATACTCACTCGCATCTTCAATACTCATATCATTAAAATCAATAATCCAACGCTCTGGTTTACCATGGGGATTTTGCGCCAGATTTGCACCCATAGAAAATAGTTTTAATACCTCTTGGTTTTTCCCATCCGCTTTTATCCATTCCTTTACCTTATCCTCTGTGATCACAAAGCCCATTCCTACCGGAATCACTCCTTGAAAGCATTTATTCAAATTAGCTTTTAACCGCACAGCTTGAGAAACATCAATACTAGATTTCAAAGAAGAATTAATTCTGCTAACTACCTCATCATCTAAATAGTATTTACCCGGTTGAACTTTACACCAGTTAACAATACTTACATGAACTTTCGCCTCCCCTGACCATGGTTGGGTAGATACGGCTTCATGAATATAACCCTGATTTTGAGTAATATAATCTAAAGCCGCGACTCTACTTTTACCCTGACTGACTGAATTAGTCGCAACTAAACCCGCTCTCCCTTGTTCATCAAGGTGTTGGTGCGCTAACCTAAACCAATAGGCGCAAAAGTCTACTGAGTCTTTAACTTGGGGGAACTGTTGAAAAACTTTATCTATATATTCATCCCCTAAAGCTATTCTCATATGTTTACCCCCCAAAAATGGCGGATTCCCAATAATTGCATTGGCTTTTGGCCATTGACTAAATAAGGCATCCCCACAGATAATATTCCTATCTAAAGAATCCAAAGGTAATGCAGGCTCGGTTAACTGTAAGTTATCAATGGCAATTTTCCGCCCAATCATCAATGTTACCCGCGCTAACTCTACCGCAAATAAGTTAGTATCCATCCCATAAAATTGCATGGGGGTAACTAAACCCATCTGCATTTGCTTAGAGGTTAATTTCTGCTTTTCCTGGATTTTCTCTAATAACAGGGTTTCAATTCTCTTTAATTCCTGATAAGCTATATACAGAAAGTTGCCAGAACCACAAGCAGGGTCAAGAACTCGATAGCTCTGTAGTTCTAACTGCAATACTTCTAATTGTTTGAGGGTGTTAGCTTCCTCTATTCTTTCTTCCCAATAACGGCTAATGGTAGGTCGGACAATTTTCATGATGTCCACTTCTGAGGTGTAGTGAATACCTTTAGCGTGGCGCTCTTGTTTATCTACTGTTCCTTCAAATAAGTTACCAAAAATAGCCGGTCTAACTTTACTCCAATTCTCTTTAGCAGAAACATCCAGAAATTTTAATTCTTCTGGGGTTAGTTCCACTGGTTCAATGTGGGAAAATAACCCACCATTAAAATACTCTACCCCTTGATAACGTCCCGCTGGGGTTTTTCCCGGTTGGTTCATTTGCTGGAATAATCCACCCAAAACGTCATAGGAATTTGCGCCATTAATACAGTCCTGAACGCAGGAAATAAACATATCCCGCGGTAACAGTTGTCTGTCTTCAGCAAACATAGCTAAGACGCATTGCAAAATAAACCTTTGTGCGTTTAGTTTCTCAACTCCCCGGTTTTGTAGTTCTAGGAGTAATTCCCCTATGCGCCGGGCGGCTCTTTCTGTGACTTCTACCTGGTTGTTATTGAATACGGGAGTTTTATTCCCAAATTCCATAAAGGCGAAGGCTCCCGCCCTTTCTGGTAGCTGCTCTAGGGAGATTTGATCTACGGGTGTATCTAGCTGAATGTCAAAGTCAAATATCCAAAATTCATCAAAGTTACATAATATGACGTATTTGGGACGTTGGGGGACTAGTCTTGTCCAGTAATCAAATGCTTGGGAATAATGTTTACTTAGGTCTTCGCCGCGTTTTTTCATCTCAATTAATACGCGGGGTTTCCACACTAGGTCAGCAAACCCGGTTTTACCTTTTTTACTTCCTTTTTTGATGGGTTCTTCAAATTTCGCCCCCGCGTCTAAGGCTCCTTCATGTCCAAAAGCTCTAAAAAACCTGTCTAAGAATGTTTGTGCTTCTTGTTTTTCTTGTCCTTTGATGTGTTGGTGACAAAAGTTGACAAATTTATTTAGGCTTTCGCGGGTTGCTGCTGTCATTTTTGGTGGAGTGGGATGTAAGAAACCAGGGGTTATAAACCCCTTTCTGATAGCTGAAGTCAGATGAATCTGACTACCATAATTTAGCTAGAAGTCTACTAGATCCCCGACTTCTCAAATAATCACACACACTCTACCATAATTTATCTAGAAGTCGGGGATCTGCGGGTATCTGTGAGGGGGTAAGATCCCCGACTTCTCTTAAAAGAGTACACCACTTACCTGAATAGTCCTAGAAGTCGGGGATCTGGGGGAATCTTTGGGGCGATCGCCATTTTGATAGAGATTTTGAAAGGCCCCTGCTATGTTAAAATTATATTATTCCTCCTATTGCCGACCGGATTACCGGTCATCAATCAGCCGAAAAAATGCTTCGGCGTTCACCGATGCCTTATTGAGAATAATAGAAGAACTCTGATAAATATGGTTAAATCTGCTCCTGCCCCAATTGCCAAGCGTGATCAGCCTTCCAAAGTAGAAGGCATCAAGGAAAGAAGTAATTTTTTACGCGAACCCGTAGCTACACAAATCCTTGAAGATACAACTCATTTTACCGAAGAAGCAGTACAACTGCTCAAGTTTCATGGCTCCTATCAGCAGGATAACCGCGATAACCGGGTCAAGGGACAGGGGAAAGATTATCAATTCATGCTGCGGACTAGAAATCCTGGTGGATTTGTACCACCCCAATTGTATCTGGCTTTAGATAAATTATCTGATGAATACGGGAACAACACATTACGAGTAACTACACGTCAAGGCTTTCAGGTGCATGGGATTTTAAAAAAGAATCTCAAGGCAGCGATCGCCACTATAGTAAGAAATATGGGTTCCACCTTAGGCGCTTGCGGTGACCTTAACCGTAACGTTATGGCTCCACCCGCCCCCTTTAAAAAGCGGCCAGAATACCAGTATGCCTGGGAATATGCCAATAATATTGCTGATTTATTAACACCCCAAACCGGCGCATACTATGAAATTTGGTTGGATGGGGAGAAAATTATTAGTGGCGAAGAGAGTCCAGAAGTAAAAGCCGCAAGACAGCGTAATGGCAACGGTACAATTATTCATAATAGTGAAGAGCCGATTTATGGCACTCACTATATGCCCCGGAAATTCAAAGTTTGCCTGACTGTACCTGGTGATAATTCCGTAGATTTATATTCCCAAGACCTGACTCTAGTGGTCATGACCAATGAGCACGGAGAACTGGAAGGGTTTAATGTGTTCGCAGGTGGGGGTTTTGGTAGGACACACAATAAAGAAGAAACCTTTGCCAGGGTAGCAGATGAAATCTGTTATGTGGGAAAAGATGACGTTTACGATTTAGTCAAGGCTATTGTTGCTACCCAAAGAGACTATGGCGATCGCACGGAGCGCCGTCATGCTCGATTAAAGTACTTAATTCACGAGTGGGGCGTAGATAACTTCCGCACCCAAGTTGAGCAGTATTTCGGTAAATCAGTCGCTCCTTTCAAACCTTTACCAGAGTTTAAATATTACGATTTCCTCGGTTGGAATGAACAAGGTGATGGCAAGCTATTTTTAGGCATTTCCGTAGAGAATGGTCGAGTTAAAGATGACGGTTCTTTTAAACTCAAAACTGCCTTGAGGCAAGTTGTGGAGCAATTTAACTTACCCATGCGCTTGACACCCCACCACAACATCATTTTTTACGATATTGAGCCAGAAAATAAGTCAGCCATTCAGGAGCTTCTCCACCGTTGCGGTATTGTTGATGATCCCAACACCATTGAACCCCTAGTACGTTATGCCATGGCTTGTCCGGCTTTGCCTACCTGCGGTTTGGCTATTACCGAATCAGAACGAGCAATACCAGGCATTTTAGAACGGATTCGCAACTTATTGGATAAATTGGGTTTACAAAAAGAGCATTTTGTGGTAAGGATGACAGGCTGCCCCAACGGTTGCGCTCGTCCCTACATGGCAGAATTAGGTTTTGTAGGTAGCGCTCCTGAATGTTATCAGGTGTGGTTGGGAGGTTCGCCAGATCAGACCAGATTAGCCGAACCTTACATAGACAAGCTACATCATAACGACCTAGAAAGCTTTTTAGAGCCAATTTTCGTTTATTTTAAGAACTTTCGGGAAGGCGGCGAAAGCTTTGGGGATTTTTGCCATCGCCTAGGTTTTGCTGCGCTGCGTGAGTTTGCGGATACTTATAAACCCGTATCTACTAATAATAACAGTAAATCCCGCCATAGAGTTAGTATCCGCGATGAAGTATATACTAAGCTCAAAGCAGTAGCAAACAGCCAAGAAAGGCCAATGACTGAGTTGGTGAATGAAGCCTTAGAAGCTTACTTTCAGAATCTACCGTAAATTAATTTCATAAATCTTTTTAACCTTCTCTCCATAAGATTAACTAGGGAGTAGGTTTTTTTATGCTTACAGTTTACAAGTAATTAAATTACTATGGCGCAACTACAACGAATTGCGATCAACCCCGAGCAAATTCAAGGGAGTTTCATTACTTTGGGTCAAGAGCAACAACATTATCTCATCAGAGTATTACGCTTGCGTACAGGCGATCGCTTCATTGCTATGGATGGTCAGGGAAAATGGTGGTTAGCTCAATTACAAGCAGAACAAGCCCAAGTCTTAGAACAGTTAACTGTAGAAACCGAATTACCAGTGACAGTTACCCTCATGGTATCCTTACCCAAAGGCAACGGATTTGATGAAGTTGTCCGTTATTGTACTGAACTAGGTGTAGCTTGTATTGCTCCCATATTGAGCGATCGCACCTTACTAAATCCCAGCCCTCAAAAACTCCAACGTTGGCGACGCATTGCTACAGAAGCGGCGGAACAATCAGAGCGGTGTTTTATACCCACCATCTTAGACCCCGTACCTTTTACTGCTAGTATTACTGGTAGTGTAGCAACACACCGTTATATTTGTGAGGGGCGTGGTGATTATCCCCATTTAAACAACGCCATTAATTCTCAACCAGCGGAAATTACCATTGCCACCGGACCAGAAGGGGGATGGACTGAAGCGGAAATTGCGCAAGCGATCGCATCTGGCTTTCAACCAGTATCCCTTGGTCGCCGCATCTTGCGAGCTGTTACAGCACCAACAGTAGCAATCACCTTAATTTCCGCCGCATTTCACCGGTGAAAAATCCCCGCCACTCGAGTACAGAGACGTCAACCAAGTTAGTTATTAGAAGTTTTCATTTGTCGTGCCATATCCAGATAAGAATTCATATTTGCCCCTGGACGGCGACGATTAGAGCCAGAACCGGATGTTCTAAGATACTTGGGGGCAAAGGTATTTTCTACCGGTGGCGTTGTTATCCCATTAGATGCTGATGCTGTCGTGGGTTCAGCCTTTTTCGCACTGCCATTTTTTGCTTCCTCTACTTTAGTGGTTATGGTAGTAACTGGTGTACTTACAGCCCCTGAAACTGGAGCGACACTACCATTACTTCTAGAGACCGGCGCTACTTCTGGCTGCTTATCTGTGGTCTCTGGTGCTGTATCAGATGCAGCTTCATCTAACTCTAAATAATAGCCGTTCCCTTTTTTGCCTGGTAACAACCCAGTAATGAAACTCAAAATACCCGTGATTAACTTTTTGATAAAACCGAACATGAGAATTTCCCCCGTCTTTATATATCTGTAAATACTTTTATTTCTGTAGTGGAAGCACTTGCCACTGGTAGACATTAAGAGTTAATTATTCAATTTTACCGTAGCTAAGTGCAAGATTTGGAAATGATGCTTAATTAAAATTAATATTTTCCTCTTGGCAGACCCGTGGTAAAAGTGGCATAGCTTACTAGTAGACATGAACACTCTCCAGGCATTGAATTAAGCACATCCTATACATTCCTATGAATAGCAAAAACCAACAGCGTAACTCAGTGTTATTAATACACGGTATTGAAGACACGGGAGCAGTGTTCAATACCATGGCCAGTTATCTCAGACAAATGGGTTGGCCCGTGTATACCCTGGATCTGGTTCCCAATAATGCTACCCTTGGCCTAGATATTTTGGCACAACAGGTAAGTGATTATGTTCTGAATAACTTTGCTCCACAACAACCAATTGATTTAGTTGGTTTCAGCATGGGAGGAATTGTCAGCCGTTACTATGTTCAAAAGCTAGGAGGATTTAAGCGTGTACAGAGGTTAATCACTATTTCCTCACCTCACCATGGAACTCTGATGGCCTATGCTTCCCAGCGCCAAGGCTGCTTGCAAATGCGCTCTAACAGTCAATTTCTCCAAGATCTAAATACTGATGCCCAAATCTTAGATCTGCTAAATTTCACATCGATATGGACACCCTATGATTTGATGATTGTTCCGGCAAAGAGTTCACAAATGCCTGTGGGGAAAGAAATAATAGTCAGAGTTTTACTACATCCTGCCATGCTCACAGATCCCAAAAGTTTAGCAGCAGTGGCATCTGCCTTAAGAGAACCAATTAAACTTTGTCCCCAATTTCAGCGTACTGAGAACTGCTAAAAATCGCCTCTGGGTGGCGGTAATATTTAAACTCCATCAAGTTGTAAAAAGGATCTTCTAAAAAGAAAGTCCTATGCTCCAAGATTGAACCTAAAAAGCGACTTTTAGGTGAATCACGAAAAACAAGCTGTTTTTGCTGTGCTGTTTCTAGCAACTTTTCCCACTCATATTCTTCAGTAAAAATCAGTCCAAAGTGTCTAGGGTAGATTGTTCTTTGGGGTGATAGGATTTCCTTGGTGAGGTGGGCTACTAATTGATGACCGTACAGGTTGAGAATCAGCGCCTGGGGATTTTCACGCCCGGGGATGCAGCCGAGTCCATCCACGTAATATGCTTTGGTTTGGGCGATGTCAGTTACAGGAAAAGCCAGATGAAATAAGGTGAGCGCCATAGCCATTATTAATATCAACAAAGAAATGGTGATAGTGCAACTTTTAAGCTAATCAAAGCGATTAAACTAGATTAACTACGGCATCCGTCAATTCTGACGAGTCAGAAAGCACGATAGAATCATGGGTCACGGTGAAGGCAGTTAGTTGCTTGCAAAGCACGCAATAAAATATTGCGTGCGCCATTCACATCACGATAGACCTCACCAACTTGATGCACCAAAACCAGGTTTGTGGTCAAGCATACAGTTTGAGATAATTGGAGCTTATATCTTAGTAAAGATGTTGGCTAGGAGTAGGGTAGAACAGTGATTAACACATCTGTAGAACTCCGTGAGGGTTTTTTTAGTTTTGCCTGTTTTTTGCCTGCTGAATGTGTAATAGGAAAAGAACATAGGCATTTCTGACTTGAGACGGTGGCAGAAACTGAGAATCCCAATCGTAAAATTGGTTATTCTGTTAATATTCTGGCCAAACTACTCATGATTGATTGCTGATGTTATCTTTTATTGACTTGACAAATCCCTGGTTGCTAGCCATAGCATTAAACACAATTCTGTTAGGTTTAGCATGGATTGCGCCTAAAAAGCTACTCACGCCAGCCGGATTATTTCACGCTTGGTTACTAGGTGTGCTCATTTGGGGCACCCTTGGTTGGCAAGGATATCTAGTGGTAATGTTCTATTTTTTGGTTGGTTCTAGTGTAACACGCATTGGCATGGCACAAAAAGAAGCAGAAGGAATCGCTGAGAAACGTTCTGGAGTTAGAGGTCCAGAAAATGTTTGGGGTTCGGCTCTAACTGCTGCTCTGTGTGCATTGGGGGTGGGAATTCTCAATTCAGGATTACTCACAGCTAGTAAACTACTATTGTTGGGCTATGTCGCCAGTTTTAGCACTAAGCTTGCTGATACCACTGCTAGCGAAGTCGGTAAAGCCTACGGTCAAAGAACTTTTTTAATTACCACATTCCAACCGGTACCAAGAGGTACAGAAGGGGCGGTAAGTTTAGAGGGGACAATGGCCGGTGTGGTGGCTTCAATTGCGATCGCCTGTTTGGGTTGGCTAGTGGGTTTGATAGATTCTTTAGGAATAGTTTGGTGCATATTAGCTGCATTTATCGCTACTAATTTAGAAAGTGTGATTGGTGCCACATTACAATCTAAATATAACTGGCTTACCAACGAAGTAGTAAATATTTTTAACACGTTAATTGGTGCGATCGCAGCTATATTAATCGCCTTGATCTGGAAAATTACTATTTCTTGATTCTGGGATTAATTCTTTAAAAAAACATCAAATGATCTGAGCACAAATTTATTGTAATTTGCGGTAGTATTACCATGACTATATAGTCTAATTTTTCTGTGTTCATGAGATATATTTCTATACTCTGTATAACTGAATTTCTTCATCTATTCTTTATCTGATTATTTCATGGAATCTTCACCATTTTTGATAGTTAATGACCAGCCAATTTTTATAAATAAAGCAGTAAAATATCTGCAAGCCTCAGGAAAATTAGCACAGTTTATGGGCGAAATTCTCCGCCAATATATTATTGAACAAGAAATAGAGTCGCGAGATGATATACAAGTTAGTCCCGCTTTGACAGAACAGACAATTATTGACTTCCGGCTCAAGAATCAACTCAATGACCCGAAGACATTTCAGGAATGGTTACACAACAACGCCACAGATTACGCCACCTTTTATGAATCAATAGCATTGAGCTTTAAATTAGAAAAATTGAAAGTTTTAATCACAGAACATAAAATTCACGAATACTTTATTGAGCGTAAAATTTTTCTTGACCGGGTAATAATTTCCCGGATCATTGTTGATGATCTGGAAGTAGCTCAGGAACTACAAGCCCAAATTGCAGAAGGAGGTAGTTTTGAGCAACTAGCGAAAGAATATTCTCTCGCTGAAGATCATATGGTCAATGGAATGATGGGACCAGTGAGCCGAGGAACAATCCCAGATCAATTGAGAGCAGTTATTGATACAGCCAATACCGGGGAAGTAGTCGGACCTATAGAAATCGAAGGACGTTACGGCTTATTTCGGGTGGAGCAATTTTTGCCCGCGTCTTTAGAAGATATCCAACTTCAACAATCACTACAAAATGAATTATTTGAGAAATGGCTAGTGGAGAAAATTCAAAAGCTGACAGTCAAACTACAAATGAGCTAAAATCTCTGGATAATCAACGTCTGACAATCAACGCCCTAGCTTCTATACCTTGGTATAAACCCCCCCTATGCTGGTTGACATCTGAACAACAATCCCAACTCCAAAACCAAGCCAAAATCAGTCAATATCGTTTAGGAGCAAAAATCTGGTCAACCGCTGAAGGTGATTATCAGTTTTTGATTTTAACTGGTAAAGTCCGCTTACGAGAACAAGAGGGTGAGCAACTAGCTGCTTTGCAAGCTGGTAGTTGGTTTGGTAGCTTGTATCAGATGTCTGTAGATTGCAAAGCTGTAGCTGCTAGCAAGGAAGTAGTAGTAGTATATTGGAATACAAAACTGTGGTTAGAGTTTTCTAGTCCTGAAATTGAAGATTTTTGGCGGACTGGGGAGAAAGACACAGGTAATATTCAACAGAGCCAGTTAGGGACGCCAGATCATACCCCCGGACTCACAGTATCACCCACCGTTGTCACATCGGGTTATCCCTTTGTAAATAGTGTCAACACTGCTGCTGCTTGCTTAACAATGGTGGCGCAATACTTAGAACATCCGGTGAAATTAGAATGGGTGCAACGCCAACTCAGGGGACAGCGCCCTAACAATCTTGTAGAAGCAGGTGAGAAGTTGGGGTTAATGTTACGAAGGTTACAAGTGAGTTGGGCAGACTTGCGGCAGTTATCATTTCCAGCCATACTACAATGGCAACCTGATTCATCTCGTCCTGCTTCTTGGGTGGTAACCTATGGGATCAAAGGATCTCAGCTGATTATTGCTAATCCCCTCAATGAGGATTATGGTTGTGAGAGTTTACCTCAGTGGGTGGTTGAGGATGCATGGGATGGTAAAATCTGGCAAGTTGAACTGATATCTACTCAAGAAAAATTTAACTTGGGTTGGTTCACCCCGGCAGTTTGGAAGTACCGGAAACTCCTCGCAGAAGTATTACTAGCATCTTTTACACTACAACTGTTAGGTTTGGGGACACCATTAATTACCCAGGTTGTGATTGATAAAGTCATGGTACAGCAGAGTTTACCCACTCTTGATGTCATGGCGATCGCACTATTATTAATAGCGACCTTTGAATCTATACTGGGTATTCTACGGCTATTTATCTTTACTCATACTGCCCGCCGTTTAGATTTAAGCTTATCGGCCCAACTATTTCGCCATCTCATGCGTTTACCCTTAGCTTATTTTGAGTCGCGACGGGTAGGAGACACCATAGCCAGGGTTCAAGAACTAGAACAAATCCGGCAATTTCTTACCGGTACAGCATTAACTGTGATTTTAGACAGTATCTTTGCTGTAGTTTACCTGGTATTGATGTTTTATTACAATATCCAGCTTACCTTTGTAGCCTTGGCGGTATTGCCATTATTTGCAGCTTTGACAGTTATCTCCACCCCCATCTTACGCCACTGGCTCAACGAAACATTTAATCGCAGCGCTGATAGTCAATCATTTTTAGTTGAGACAGTTACAGGTATCCGCTCAGTCAAAGCTCACGTAGCCGAACCAGTCGCCCGGGCTCGTTGGGAAGGGTTATTTGCCCGTTTTGTGCGTACAGGATTTAAAGCCTCTACCACTTCCAATATTAGCAGTAATATCGGTAACTTTCTGACTAATTTTTCTGCCTTACTCATTCTCTGGTTTGGTGCCAAATTAGTCATCGAGCAAAATCTTACCATTGGGCAACTTGTCGCCTTTCAAATGCTTTCCGGGAGAGTCACTGGGCCGCTATTACGTCTAGTGCAACTATGGCAAAATCTACAACAAGTTTTACTTTCTGTAGACCGCATTGGTGATATTCTTAACATTGCCCCAGAAGCAGAATCAGGAACAGGCTTAGTTTTACCACCCTTGAAAGGTCAGGTTACCTTCGAGCAAATATTTTTCCGTTACCAACCACATACTGAACCCGTTCTTAAAGGGATATCCTTCAACGTAGAACCGGGGCAATTTGTAGGAATTGTGGGTCGCAGTGGTTCCGGTAAAAGTACCCTTTCTAAGCTATTACAACGCCTGTATCAAATTGAATCGGGACGAGTTTTAATTGATGGATTTGATATTAAGAGTGCTGATTTAGCCTCACTACGGCAACAAATTAGCGTAGTTCTGCAAGAAGACTTTTTATTTAATGGTTCCATCTTAGAAAATATCACTCTAGGTAATCCTGATATTACTGCCGAGGAAGTAGTAGAAGCTGCAAGACTAGCTGTAGCCCATGACTTTATTAGTCAATTACCTTACGGTTATGAAACCAACGTTGGAGAAAGAGGGACAGCATTATCTGGGGGACAAAGACAACGCATCGCCTTAGCTAGACTGTTTCTATCTTCCGCACCAATTTTAGTTTTAGATGAAGCCACCAGCGCTTTAGACAGTGAAACCGAACAGCAGGTTTTACAAAACTTACAGAAAGTTTCTGCTCACCGAACTGTATTCCTGATTGCTCACCGCTTCGCCCCCCTTAAACGTGCTGATTTGATTTTAGTCTTGGAACAAGGGGTAATTGCAGAGCGAGGTACTCATTTAGATTTGCTACAACAAAAAGGTTTGTACTGGTCACTATACCAACGTCAGCAAGCAAATATTTAAACTTACGGGAAACTTACGGGAAACTTACGGGAACTTACAGCACTTTGGGTGGTAATCGGCACTCGTCATATTGACGATGTAAATAAATACACACCTTAACATCATAAATCTTCTGGGGTGGGCATTCTGTCCGCCCTTTTTTACCCCAATAAAACTCTCTGGCTGATGCACCTGACAATATCAGAAAAATTATACTTTTAATTCTACTTTTTGGTTAAAAAAGAGTCATTTTACAATTTCATTTCATATTAATTGTTATTAACAGGGAACACCGGAACAGTAAGTAGGTTGGGTAGAGTCCGCGTAACACAACTAGTAAGGGGGAATGGCGGATTGGGAACCTTCAACCGTCAACCGTCAACTGTCATCTGTGACCAGAAATACCAATTACATCGTCAATCTGGCGAGTACCGATTAATAATTTGTGCTGTCAAAAAATACTCTGTTTGAGGAGAAAATATATATGCCCATTGACGATATTAGTCAGACTTTGTTTCCTCATCACGGGCTAAATTCCACCCCTATCTCCTCCCTAGACACTTTTCAAATCCACAATGATTATAGCTTGAGCCTCAGTGGTCGGAGTAGTTTTAATCCACCAGGTGAGATTAATGGAGCTTCTGTTCAGACGACTAACTATAATTTTAATTCTGGCTATGGCTTGATTAACGCCGCCGCCGCAGTAGCAAGAGCCACTGGTCAGAATACTTTTGCTGATGTTCCTGCTTTAGGTGGTAATAATTGGGGAGCAGATTTAGTCAGAGCACCCGCCGCCTGGGCTCAGGGATACACAGGTAAAGGTGTAGTTGTTGCTGTATTGGATACGGGGGTTGACTATAATCATCCCGATTTAAAGGATAATATTTGGGTTAATCCCAGTGAAATTCCTGGTAATGGCATCGATAACGATCGCAATGGTTATATTGATGATACCCAAGGTTGGAATTTTGCGGACAATAGCAACAATGTCATTGATCTTAATGGTCATGGTACTCATGTGGCTGGAACTATTGCTGGAGGAAATAATGGCTTTGGGGTAACGGGTATTGCCTATGATGCCAAGATTATGCCAGTTAAAGTCCTCAATCAACAGGGTTCGGGTAGCAGTAATGCTGTGGCTGAGGGTATTTACTACGCCGTTAACAATGGCGCTCGTGTGATTAACCTCAGTCTAGGTAGTAATTTTCCCAACAGCACCTTGGCAGATGCAATTGAATATGCAAGTAGTCGAGATGCAGTAGTTATCATGGCATCGGGTAATAATGGTTACCCATTAACGGGTTATCCGGCTCGCTATGCTAACAACTGGGGATTGGCTGTGGGCGCAGTTGATAGTAACAATCGTCTGGCTAACTTCTCTAATAGGGCTGGGTTAAACAGTTTCCCCTATGTCACAGCACCGGGAGTAGGTATTTATTCCTCACTTCCTGGTAATGAGTATGGTACATATAGTGGTACATCCATGGCTGCTCCTCATGTTTCGGGTGTAGTAGCCTTAATGCTCAGTGCTAATCCTAATTTAACCCATGGTGAAATTCGACAAATCATTATGGAAACGGCGGGTAATAGTAGTACAGCCAGACCAGAGGCTAACCGGTGGAATATCACCCCTGTAGTTTCTGAGACTATTAGAGGGATGGTAAACAATATCACCTCAATAAATGAGATTAATCGCCAATCAACATTAATCAGTAACATCGTCAATCTAGCGATCGCCGATTCTACCAACAATAATACACCAACTTCTAACCCCCCCACCTCTTCCTTGATCAGCCCAGGGCTGCAATCTATAAATCCAGGGAACCCGACGCAATTACGCTATTACCATAGCAGCATTGGAGGACTTAGCAGCACGAATGATAATATCTTCAATGCCGATGATATTGACCAAAATAACCTAGATTTCAGAAAGATAGGCAGGGTTTTTAATCAATTGCGGCGGGGTATAGATATTTTCCGCCGGTTGTTACCCATTATCCGCCGATAACAGGAATTAGGTCACATATTCCCAAACTTACAGTCAGATGTAATTGTGTGCTCTCTGATTGACTCAGCAACGGATGGTCGTTGAACTAAATTCCTAATTTATAGTCTTATTACCCCTACCAGTCCTGATGGTATTGTTTCCTTGACCCGCCCTAATGATGTCATCGCCATTCCCTGTGTTAATGCGGTCATTGCCATCACCAGTTGTAATGTCTTGATTGCCATTGCCTGTGGTGATGGTGTTGTCTCCCCCAGTAGTTCTAATCACACTGTTACCATTTCCTGTGGTGATACTGTCCCTACCATCACCAGTAGTAATGCTTTGATTACCATTACCGGTTCTGATGGTGTTATCGCCTCCAGTAGTTACAATCACACTGTTACCATTTCCTGTGGTGATACTGTCCCTACCATCACCAGTAGTAATGCTTTGATTGCCATCACCAGTTCTAATGGTGTTATTGCCCCCGGTAGCCTTAATGCTAATAGTGTGAGCACGTCCTGTGGTAATTCGGTCATCACCTGCACCAGCATCAATGGTAATAGTCCCAGTAGTCGGGTTACCAGATCCGGTGGTAATTGCATTATTGCCACCAGTGGACTTAATTTTAATTATGTCACCATTACCGGTGGTGATGCGGTCATTGCCATCACCAGTTGTAATGTCTTGATTGCCATTACCGGTTCTGATGGTGTTGTCTCCCCCAGTAGTTACAATCACACTGTTACCATTTCCTGTGGTGATACTATCATTACCATTACCAGTTGTAATATCTTGATTCCCATTACCTGTGTTGATGCGGTTATGACCATTACCTAGTGTAATTTGATGGTTGCCATTTCTAGCGGTAACGCGGTTATTACCATTACCTGCTGTAATGATTTTATCGCCGTGATTTGTGTTGATAGTGTTATGACCCTCACCGAGTGTAATCACATCATTACCAGTTCCTGTATTGATAGTGTTGTTACCATCACCTAAAGTTATGGTCTGGTTACCGTTACCTATGTTGACGGTGTTATTACCACCACCTAGATTTATGGTCTGATTGCCATTACCCGTGTTCACTCGGTTATGACCATTGCCTAGTGTAATCTGATTATTACCATTTCTAGTGGTGATGAGGTTGTTGCCATCTCCTGCCAAGATAGTATGGTCACCATCGCGTAAAACAGATATTGTATTATGACCACCACGAGCATCTAATTCTAAGCTGCCACTAAAGTTCTTGGTGAGGTTGATTCTATCGGAGCCGGAACCGAGGATAATCTCCATGGCGTCCATCCCTACGTATTGCAGGTTACTTAACCCCAAACCTACTATGTGAGTATCATTAACTGTTACCGAGTCTGTAAAACCTAGGGTGTCAGAAGAAAAGTCAAGATTAAGGCGATCGCTTTGCCCTCTGCTACCGTTAATTGAGAAGTTAGCACCGTTAACTAGGGTAGGATTAACCAAAGTCACGACATTGTTACCAGAACCCAATATCAGGTTAATTCCTTGCATATTGTAGATCAGAGAACCGGAATCTTGGGGCGAAGGGTTTTGCAGGTCAATAACTAGATTTAAGTCATCTGTGTTGTCTGAGAAGTCTTGAGTAAAGCTGTTATTACCTCCACCACCATCAACAAAGGTAGACGCAGTAACTGTTTTATCTGCCGAGAAAGAATCATTCCCAGAGCCTAAATATAGGTTAATAAATTGCAGTCTCTGGTAATCTATGGGCACTGCTAACCCGGTGATGGTTGTTTGAGTAATATTGACATTCCGCCCTACTGTGTCCTCTTGGTTGTTGACGTTTAAGGTATTTGTGCCACCACCACCGTCAATGCTGACTGGGTTAGCCACGGTAGTTAGTAGGGTGTTGTCAAGGTTGATGGTGTCATCATCATCTCCTGTGGTGATAGTTAGGCTATTACCCTGGATTCTACCTAATAGGGTAACAATACTACCTGTGCCGGGGTCTTGAGTCTGTAAATCTGCTGCTATGAGAATATTCCCTGTGGTTATAAGGTGAGAGTTGGCTTCTAGGGTGAGGTTATCCCCTGCTCTTAAGGTAATGTTGCCGTTTGTGGCGGTTAAGGTAACGCCGGATTTGACTACTAGGTCATCACCAGAGTTCGCAGAATCTCCTGCTGTCAAATCAATGTCTGGGGATGTTATGTTCTCTGTTAGCGTCATAGGACTGCGGGTAGAAAGTACTACCTTACCCCTGGCGTTAATCTCATCTACTATGGTGAGTGCGCCGCTGTTTTCCAGGTAGATGTTATTTATGTTGTTGCTTGGGGTGATTCTTAGAGTATTTACAGCGGTTTGTAATACGTTATTGTTGCTGCCAATGTTATCTGTGATGTTTAATCTCAAGGAATCCCCGGTGATGTCGGTTTCCTGTGTACCACTGTAGATGTTATTGGCTGTTAAGGTTAGGTCGGAGTTAGCCTTGAGGTTGTGGACGGTCATAGTACCGCCGCTAGATAGGTTAACGTCCCCGGTGTCACTATTTAAGTTTGTGACTGTTAACTCACTGCTGGTGGTGATGTTAATATCTCCGTCATTGGCGGTGATGTTGTTGAGGTTTAAGGCACTGATGGAGTTAACTGTAATGGTGCCGTTACCTACAACCCCGGCATTTAAGGTGCTATTGCTAGAAACACCAATATTAATATTCTTGAGGGCGTTAATATCAATGTTTTGGGAGTTAAGCCTTACCCCGTTGGCTGTGGTGACGCTACCACCAACTAGGGTGGAGCCATTGTAGTAACCCGTGGAAGCTAGGACTAGGTTGTTAGTAACGGGGACTCCGGTTAAAACTAAGTTGTCACCAGTGCTAATCTCTACATGATTTGCTATGGTGAGCATTTCTTGGAAGTTTATATCAGCTAAATCTTTTTGAGCTTTGAGGATTAATTCGTCGGCTTGGACTGTAAAGGTGATGCGATTATTTTGTAACTCACCGGAGGGTTTGGTTAGTTTGATTGCTCCTGCTAGTTCTGAACGTAATACGGGTTTGAGGTTTAACCCAGTCTTGGATGCTTCGGTCATGTAGATGTAAACGTCGCTGTAGTTGGGGTTTTTCGCAACTTCTCTGTAGTCCGGTTCGGTAACGTAGATGGGTTTGTTTACGGGTACTTGTCCTTCTAGGTTCTCGGTGACTGTATACATATACCTCCCAGCGGAATCTTGACGTGTCCACACTGTGAGGGTGCTTAAAATGTCGTTGATGCTGGTGTATACCTGTTGCTGACCCTGGGGTGTGACGATATCTAGGTAGTAAGTCCGCTCGTTGCTGTCTTGAATGTCATTATTGTTAGCGTCATGGTAATAGGCGTATTTACCTGTTTGGGTTTCTCTCTCTTGGTAGTAAACGGTGTTTAATACGGGGGCTAAACTTAGTTCTGCTTTTTCTTGGTCTGTTAAAGCTTCCAGTTGCTGATTATTCACCCGGTAAACATTGCTCTGGGCTAACTCAGGTTTATCTAGGTAGTATTCAATGTTGGTTCTAGTGTCGCGATATTTGTAATAACCTGCGTATTCTCCTGTGGTTTGCAGGTTACCTCTGGCTTCTAGGTTGATGATTTTTGGTGTGTTAGGTGTCTTTTTGGTGAAGTTATCAAAGGATTCGGGGGAAATAATAATGTTATCAGAGTCTAGGGCTAAGACTAGCTCATCTGTCTTGACCTTGGGTAAGGTTACTCCCCCTTGAGCGATCGCTGAGTCACCTTTAGCTAAAGTGGTTTTCTTAGCGTCCAGGGTGATGGCTTTGTCTATATCTATGGATTGGGTAGCTTGGAGAATTAAGGTGTGAGCATCGAAGACGGTATTACCATTGGAGACGTTAATTACTAAGTCGTCTTGCACGCTGCGCAGGTCAATAGTTCCGGTGGCTAGGGGGACGCTGATGGCTGTGGAGGTGATGAGGGAACCGAGGTTAGAGACTTGAATGTTACCGTTAGTAGAAGTCATGGTTGGTATGGTCAAGGTGCGGTTTTCCTGTTGTTCACCGGTTCCTACCTTCCCTATACCCTTAATTTTAATGTCCCCGTGGGCTGTGGCCGTGATTTCGGCGAGGTCTACTTCTAATAACCCGATGTTGCTACCTGTTGATGATGCTGTGAGGTTAGCTTTGACTGCAATTAGTTCTGGTTGATTGTCTTGGGGGTTTTGCGCCAGGATATCACCACCGTTGTTAGTGGTGAGGTTGATTTGACTGTAGCGGGTTAAATTACCGTTGGTGTCCTATTGGCTATAGTTACCGGCGTTGATTTGCCCTATGGTCATGTCACCGTTGCTGGTGAGGGTGAAGGTGGGAGCGTAAGGAGCGTTAATTATTTCTACTAAGGTGGCAATTAATGCTCCATTGGTGGTAAGGGTGAAATCACCTTGATTAATGGTAATGTCTTGTAGGTTTAAACTACTACTAACATTAGTGACGTTAACATCACCTACGCCACCGGCTTGGATGCTCAGGTTACTAACTTGGGTATGGAGGTTAATATCATTTTGGGCGGTTGTCACGTGTAACGTATTAGCCTGTATGGGGTTGGTGTTTTGTGGGATAAATTCCTCTGATGTGAGTTGGATGGTGATGGCGGATAAGTCCCCTGGTTGATGCTGGAGGATGATATCTTTAGCGGTGGCGATGGTGATTTGGTTAGCTATTTGCAGTTTCTCAACTGTGATATTCTCTACACTGCTAATCTTAATATCACCAGTGCCGATGGTGTTGATGTCGGTTAAACGCAGTCGGGCGGCTGATTTGATTTCTGTTTCGGTGTCATTGGTGGTGAGGGTAATGGCTACTTCTGAGAGAGTATCAGGGGTGTTGTCGTCAAGGGTGAGGTCAACTTTACCGCCATTGTTGTTGATGTTGAGGTCTTCGGCTTTGAGATTAGCGGTAATTCCCCCTTGGGTAGTGATGTTGATGGTGTCAGCGGCGATTAAACCATGTTGAATATAATCGTAAGTTTCACCACCTAGGGTGATTTCCCCATCTATCAGGTAGTTGTTGATTGTACCGGCGATCGCATTAAAAGTACCTGTTTGTAACCAAGCAGAAGGTAAGTCAATCTTACCCGTGGTTTCGGTACTCAAACTAATAGTACCAGTGCTGGCTGTTTCAATATCAGTAGCAATATTACCGCTAATATCGCCACCGGCTTCGGCGCTAATGCTATCATTACTGGTGATTTTACCAAATATCCCAATATCATTACCTGCCTTTAAAGTCACACTACCACCGACATTACCTAAAGTACCAGCGGAGGCTACCCCCGCGAAGCTGATGTTATTGGTAGTGTTAATCATCACTGTACCCGTGTCCCCAGTCGCCCGCAGTTCACTAATATCAGTCAAATCAAAATTAGTTGCGGTAATAGACACCTGATTAGGTGCAGTGAGAATAGAAGGCGCGGCGATGGTTGTCTCTGCTGTTCTGTTGGCGGGTAATTCTCCCTTAATTTTCACATCTGCGTCACTGGTAATGGTAATGTTGCTGTCGAGGTTGAGGGTAGAGAGTTTACCAGCGATATTCACATCACCCAGCGCCTCAATAGTAATCCCCTTAGCAGCGGAGATAGAGTTGTAGAACTCGCCGTAATCCTTGGGAGTCTCTGGGGTAGTTCTTACAGTCAACCAGATAATTTCTTCCGTGGTAATGGGTACATTGATGTACCTATTTTCATATTTAATGCTGACATCTTTTACTTGGGTTTGCCAAGTTTCATACCGGGGACGACCATCGTAAATGTTTTGTTGTTGGCTTACCCATTGCCAGGAAGTTTGTAGACGGCTGTCAAAAACCGGTTTATATTTAGACTTCCAATGGTATTGATAATCTAGCCAGTCTTCCTTGATTTCTACTGGTTGATAATCACGTCCCCGGACGAAAGCACCCACATCATCCCCAGTTTTATCTTTGGCATCGTAACCGTTACTACTGAATGCAAATGACCAAATAATAGTTGATTCTACCTGATCATACTCACCTAGCCAGTTATTCAGGGTAGAAGTACTGAGGTTAACATCAGGATAATTAACAAAAGGGTGTCCTGTATAGGTTTCCCGGCCTTTTCCTTCCCCAAAAGCATCATTGAGGACAACTTTATCAGATTGGGTCAACTCCCGCCAATCCCAGGTAGGTACATCTTCTTCATTCTTGTATTTTGATATGCCTGCTTCCCCATCATCATTATCCACCCAGTAGCCACCTAGGGGAACCCAGTTACCGGGGAACTCAAACTCAAAGCCAAATTGTCCCGCTCTGGTACTGGTGGACTGTTGGGTAAAGGTCAAAGTATCGTACTTAATGGCGTTGATGTAGTTGTCATTAGCGGAAATCAAATCTGTATACCGAGTCAGTTGGTAAGGTGCTGGCTGTATCGGCTCGCTTTGGTCGCCCACGCTCCACTCAGGGTCAACATCAAAGTTAACTGTTTCCCGCAGGTCAAGATTAAAGTAACGAGTACCAGTTTCAGGGACATAATTTACAGACCAGTGAGCTGGTCCATCTTCTTGAGGATTAATCGCCTCTTTCTTCTTCCGTCCCCGGACAAACCCACCGATATCATCACCGCTTCCCCACCTGGTGGTATAGATGATGGTTGACTGTACCTCGTCGTACTTTTCTAACCACATATTCAGGTTAGCGGTACTCAGGTATTTATTATGGGGATAGTGAACAAATTCATTTTTATCCACATAATATTCAATGTCATGACCATCCCCAAAGACATCATTTAACACACTGATATCACTCGCTGTCAGTGCGCGCCAACCCCAGGTGGGGACATCTTCTTCCTCGTCGTAGCTCATGCTGCTACCATCATCATTATCCATCCAGTAACCGCCCAGGGGAACCCAATCATCCCACTGGTTGGTATATGCGGCCGGATAGCCATCATTGTCAAAGAAATATCTAGAGGTTTCTTGAGTATATTTAGCGTCGGCTTCGTTCCAGAAGTAACCTACATATTCCCCTGTAGCTGTAACCCCTGCTCCTTGATTTATCCACTGATAGCTAGGGGTATAAGCAATGGGGTTACTCCCATCAAAGGTATTAACATTGGTAGCATTTAGTAACTTAGACTGATTTTGGGATACCGTTCTGAGAATGGCTTGGAGGTCGGGACTGATGGCTGTGGGAACGCGTAAATAGATGTTATTCCAGCCGTCAACCTCTATATTAATAATAGTAGTAGCAATGTTGTGGGGGTTTGTCGCCACATCGTAGGCGTTGTAAAACCCTGCTTGGGACACCTGTTTATAGTCGCTACCAGCAATAATCTCTTTGCGGTATGTCACCCCTTGGGCGGTTTCCATCTCGTAGGATTCGCTGGTTTCAATGAGGTTCCAGTAAACATCATTCCTGGTGGGGTTACCGTTGATGTTTCTGTCTACCTTGGCGTTACTGAAACTAAAGTCAAAGAGTCTGTAGTAACCGAGGTGTTCTAAAACTACGTCTTGCTGGTCTGTGGTCAGTTCGTTAAAGCCCGCGTCGGTTTTGGGTATACCTGTTACTCCCCAGTCGAGGTCATCCACAAAGTAATCAATCTGGTTGACAAAGTACTCTTTTTCTGAGTCTGTTTCTGGGTTCCAGTAACTATCTTGGTTTAAGGTGACGTTCATGGTGAAGAACTCACTACCAACCCGTACCTGGTCAACTCCTACCTGCTCTGTAACTGTGGTGGGTATCCAGTTGACTACTTCTATGGCGATTTTGCTTTCATCTTCCGGGGTGTTGGGGTCGTCGGTGGCTAAGACTTTCTTTGTCCCGGCGTTGATGGTTTTGGTAATGGGTATTTGGGTTAATACGGGAATACCTATGAGCTTTTGACCCGTGGCTAAAGTCGCGTCTGCTGCTATGGTGACTGGACCACCGGAGAGGATGTTCACTGCTCCTTGGGGGGCGTTAAGGGAACCAGTGCCATAAACCAGGACTTGACTACCCTTTAACTGGGATTTGCTGATTTCCCCCCGCAGGGTGTCTAAACTCCATTGGCGGTCAATACCCGCGGTGATGTTGAGGTTGTTACCAGCGGTGACTATCCCGTTAGTCCCTATACCGTTGATTTCTGCTGATGTCACTACCTTGATGTTGATGTCCCCTGGGGAGTTGTCATTCCTGACAAAGCCTTGAATTAACAGGGTGTCGGCGATGATTTCTATGGTGTGGTGAGATTGAACTAAAGCCCGCTCTAGGGGTGATTTACTGCGGGCGATGAGGACTTCACCGGTGGCGTGGATTTGAACTGCGGGTTCTAGGGTTTGGTTACCTGTGCCACTGGTGGTGATGAGGGCGTTATTGGGGCGGATTGCGTCTTTGGGGTTGAGTTCTTGGTAATCAACTAGTTGGATGTTTTTACCTTGGATGTGGATTAAATTAAGCGATCGCACTTGGTTATCAACAAAGATATCACCGGCGTTATTTTTACTGGTAATGAATAACTTCTCAGGGTTTACCGTTGAGTTAATTGGTAGTCCCCAAATAGATGATGTCACCTCCGGTGCAACCTGACCCCGGAAGATAATACCAGAGTCACTAGTCATGTTAATCGTCCCACCGGGGGCGGTGTCGAGAATACCCCCACTGATGCGGGTGAGTTGAGACAGTTCACCGTCATATTCTACAGGAGCATCACCCAGGGGGACGGGTTCACCAGCAGGGTCTACATATTCCCCATTTTGGTTAATGAAGTAGTTGGAACTGTTAACCAACCGGTTTTGCTGGTCTTTAAAAATAACTGGATTGACTATTAACCCATAACCGCTGGGTGTAGTCCCTCCATCTAAATTCAGGGTGTCGTCAGCGACTAAATAACCATCAACTAATAACAGTCCCCCAGTGTTGATAGTAATATCCGAGCCGTTGTGGAAAGCTTGGATAGTCCCCTTAGTTTCTACCCGGTTCTGAGCCTGAATATTAATTGCTGTGGCGCTGGAGTCGTTTAATCTTGGGGTTCCCGTACTGCTAAATCTAGCGGTGGGGTCAGTTTGAATCAAACTTAAACTATTCATGGTCAAGTCTAAGTCACCACTTCCCCCAGCAATAGTAATGTTAATATCTCCCGTAGCTTGGGCAGCACCACCACGGGGAGTAAGGATTCCCCCAGTCACTCCCATCCCCCCAAAGGTAACTAGTTCCGTGGCGTTGAGGTCAATTCTTGCACCTTTACCCGTCCATGTAGTCTGGTCACCTTCTTCTGTGAGGGAACCACCAGCTAAGATTGCGCCGACGATGTTAATCGTCTTACCTGTAACCTGAATTTGGCTACGGTTTCCAGAGGTAAGCATCCGCGCCGCGGAGTTAATATTAATCTCACCCGCAGCTTGGAGGATGATTTGACTGGGGGAGACTAAATCAATCCCCTGTTGTTGGTAGATACCGTTACTTTCTACAGTGCGACCCAGGTTAATGGCTCCCGTGGGGTTAGTTTGAATCAGTTGGAGAGTTTCCCCTGGGGTTTGAATAATTATCTGAGAGTTATAACCATGGATACTCTCCCCAGCCATAACCTTCAAGCTTCCCTCGCTGATGATGTCACTGTCTAGGGTGATACTCCCAGGAGTAGTGATTAAAGTTTCAATGGTGTTGGGGTCACCATCTACACCCAGAGAGCGGACAACACCTTGGTTGATGATGTTTTCACCCCCCATAGTTAGCTGTCCATAACTAACAATCCGTCCTGATGTGGGGGCGATGATGAGATTACCCGCTAAAGACTGGAGATTAATTATCTCCATGTAGCTGATATCACCAATAAAGCTGTCAATCACAACATCATTCAAACCTTGAATATGTACAGCTTTACTGTCAATGCGACTGGTGCCAAAGGTGTGGATACTAGTTTCACCTGTTACTACTTCCTCACCAGCAATTAAATTAATCTCATTCCCTGCGGTGAGGCTTCCATGGAGTTCTAAAGTCTTACTAGCGGTGATGTTGATGTTATTCTCCTCACCCCGGGCGATCGCATCTCCTTTCACCACCCCATAAACACCAACATTCAGATTAATGTCACCGTTGACTGTTTCTAGTAACCCAGTCCCATCTAAATCAATATCCACCCCATCGGGGGATGTACCACTATTGAGGTGAATGGCTGTATGGGCGAGGACTTTACCGGCGATATAAAGTTTACCGTTGTCACCAGTGGGCGCACCGATAGTAACTTGAGAACCTACTTCACCAGCGTGGATATTGTAGGGGAGGGTAGATGTCACATCAGAGGTGAGGGGAGAGAATCCTAGGAGGTTGGCGTTAATCGTCCCTTGACTCAAGAGTGTAATGGCATAGGAACTAGTTAAAACTAACCTACCTTCCCGAATCTTCACCCACAAATCATACTGGTCAAACTCTGTATATATACTATTGACTTCTGGGGCATTTTCCCCTTGGGAACTAACCACAGTCCAAGTTGCATTTACTAAAGCGGCGTTTAAGTCAGCGACTAAATCCGCCACCTCGCGATTATTCTCAGTCTCTGACCTCAGTAAAGTGACATCAGCAGCAACAACAAAACCCACCTTATCTATTTGCAATCTGAGGGTGACATCTTGACTCACCACCCCAGTTGCTAACTCATAGAAATCAGCAGCGGCGATTTCATGACCATGACCAGGGGCTAAAATATCTACCCTACCAGCAGCATGGAGATTAATACTACTGTTAGGCTTCCAAGTTAATATTTGGGAGGAACCATAAACCACCATCCCCCGACCACTATAATTAGTGCTACCGTCTTCCGGGTCTGGTTCTATGGGGTCAATCCCGCCAATTAAATCTATCTGCTTCCCAGCTTGGAGAGTTTGACCCACCCTCACCTGATGTCCGGCGATCGCCCTCAGAGTAGATTCCCCATCAAAGTGACTCACATAGCGCCCCATATAAGCGCCATTCCTATCTCTAACTGTAGTTACTTCCCCACCGGGTAACAATAACCCCTGAATATCAACATCTTGGGCGGATTTAACTTCTATATGACTATCAGCAGCGTGGGTAACTAGCTCACTTGCTGCTTGAATCAAGGTTCCCGTACCAGAATCATGTTCACCCCCATTGACTTCTATTAAATCATGGGCGAATAGGTAAGCACCGGTTTGGATAGGTTCCCCTGCTTTATTCACCGTGTTACCACCGATGAAAGCTTGACCTAGGGAATTAACTTTAATTGCGCCATAGTTCCCCGACCAGTCTATAGTTTGACTTTCCAGATTGCCATTATCATCAAAAGTTTGGAACAGTTTACCACCAGCGACCAAGGTTCCCATAACCTCCATGTTCCCTTGACTGTTGATGGTAATTATTCCCCCACTGTGGTTAGAACTTAACCCATAAGCAGCAGCACCACCAGCGGGAGTGATTAATAGTCCTAAACCATTGTCATCACTTCCAGCAATCCCCCCATTCATCGTCACAGACTTGGAAGCTAATAACCCCGTATCTAAGAACAGTTGCTCACCAGCAGTCACAACTATAGTGGAATCATTCCCCGCAAAGGTCACACCATTGGCGCCAATCTCTCCCCCCGCGACTACTGAACCCAGAATATCTACGTCTTTGGCTCCGGTGATGGTAATATTACTACCCGCCTTAGTGGTTCTGATTCTAGAAGTCCCATGGACATAAACACTAGAACCGCGACTATTAGCTCTGTCTGTAGTCAAAATATTGATTTGACTTTCCGCAGTCAGGAAACCTTCCACATACACCCAACCGGGGGTACTTATATTTAAATTCGAGTTTTCGCCCCTGACATCGATGTTACCCCTGAGGATGACATCATCACTAAAGCCCAGATTGAGAGTAGCGTTATCTGCCAGACTGGTAATAGTCCCAGTGAGGAACAGAGAAAATGGGTCTGGTTGTAAGTCTTTCAAATAGAGGTCATCTGGTAAACCTACCTCTAGATAGTTGTCATAATTAGGTAATCGGGAACTGCGGGAGATGAACTTAATATCCCTTTGGGTAGTAACGGAACCGGGGATAAATATCCCGTGACTAGATTCTAAAGTGAGAGTTCCCGCAGTGACTTCATTTACCCGCAGATCACCAGTTAAAACTCTAATATCAGCATCTCCAATCACATTAGCTCGCTCTAAATACAGGTCGTCGGAGATTTCCCGCACATAGGCGTTACTGTTACTAGCAATGATTAACTTACCTTCTGTCAGGGAATTAGTGTTAACTTCCAAGAAGTTATCAGCTGTGGCGATCGCACCTAAAGCATCTAAAGTAATATTTCTCCCTATAACATCTGGGGTATCTTCCTGGGTATCGATGATTGATTGAGTGGTGCGTAAACCCACATCAAAGTTACTTTCAACCTTACCCACCCGGAAGTTACGGTAAGGAGAGTTGAGGTAAATGGCTCCTTGTTCTTCCCCTGTGGATTGGACGTTAACAACTCCATTATTGAGAACATCTACATCTAAATAATTGCTATGTTCCCCAATGAAACCGGTAGTTGATTGGATGTTAATAGCAGAAGCGCTGATGTTGATTGCGTCTTTGTTGTTGTCAAGGATGAAACCTTGAATATTTAAATCTACTGTTCCCCCAGCGGTGATGGTGTTGAGGAGTAGGTTTGTCTGGGGAACCTCTAATTTAATATCAGAACTACCGTTGACCTGATTCACCGTTAATGCTTCCTCTCCCAAATAACGGATGTAAGCATTACCTGTAGATTCGGCGCTCAGTTGTCTAACTTCCCCTGTCATGTCAATGCGGAAGGGAGTATCAGGGGTGTGGGAAGCAATCACACCACCGGAAATTAAGAGGATGTTATTACCAGAAGTCGTCACAGCAGGGGTGTCTGTAGTGTAATTATCAGTGAGGTTACCCGCTGCTTGTAGTCTGACATTTCCCCCAGCGGTAACTTTATCAACAGTGAGCTTACCTCCCTCCTGGAGGGCGATCGCACCCCCAGCATTGATATTAGTTAACCCCGTAGTCATCACATCCACATCATTAATCACCTGGAGGGTCAAGGTTTTAATTACCGACTTATCTAAAACCAGTTGACCAGTTTCCAGAGTCACCTTACCCACAGCATCAGTACCATGGGAAGCAGTCAACCTCTCCCACACCGTCGGGTCAAGGTAAAGTTGACGGGTCAAGTCTAAAGTAGCAGACTCTCCCAAATACCTATACAAACCATATTCCGCAGCATCATACTGGACTAAAACTATGTCCCCTTGATTGACGTTGCGGTTATCCACAATCAACCGACTTACACCAGTGACAATATCTGGGTTAACTAGTTGCCATAGGGTAGTATCTGTAAAATCAGATTGAGTTAAATTAACCTCACTGACTCCATCCCCCAAATACCTGTAAGTCCCGTAGGTGACCCCAATAATATCGCTGACGGTAGCGCTGGAAAGTAACTTCTTGTCCTCAGTGGTCAGGTCTGTATAACCATTTCCAAGATTAATTACCACCTTCCCACCTTCCCTAAATTACGACCGGTGGTAACTGTGAGGTTACGAGCAACTATGTTATAGTCCTCCCCTGTGTCTGGGGGAGTATTGAACCCTGTGGGTTTGTTGAGGGGATAAAGGAAACTGTACAGGGGAACAGAGAGGGGATACCTTAAGGAATCTTCCGCAAAGGTAGCTAGAGCTTTATCACTGATGACTCTGGTTGCTAGGCTAGATTGTTCTCCCAAGTTATCTAGAATTGACCCATCGATTGCATCTAAGTACACATCCGCTGCTGATGTCATCCCCAGTAGATATAAGTCCCCTGTGGTTTGACGGATGTAAACATCATTGAGTGAGTTTCCTCCCACTCCACCGGAATCATTAGTATTGACATTTACCCACTGTTGTGCAGTCCCAATACCGCCTTTACTGCTGTTGAGGATAATATCATCACCGGTAATCACAGCATTGTTATCATACCCGGTAATCCCATCAGCAGCGCGGATGCTAACGTCACCCCCTGCAGTAATGTGATTAAATACCAGGTAACTGCTCTGGTTGTCTGGTGACACTATGAGTAAATTAATATTTCTTTGGGCGATCGCATTCAGCGGTTGTAAACCCCCTTGCATCGCCACATCAATACTACCGGAATCCGCCTTCAGGGAAAGAGCATCTAAACTCCCCACTTCCCCACTTTCCTTAGTATTGGCGTAAATCACACTAGAACCCACACCTTGAATATAAGCGCCACGCAGTTGTAAATTACTGCTGGGGGATTCAATATCCCCATAGAGTTCCAACCCACCCACACTCTTAATGCTGATATTCGCCTCACTGCTGCTGGGACCTTGAAGGAACTGAATATCAATCGGGTAATCAGCTTTGAGGGCGTGGGTGTAGTAATCTTTTAACCCTTGGATGATGGTTAACTTATAGTGATAGGTTTTCTTTTGCAGGAACCCACCCCCACTAGTCCAGGTTTTTTCTTTAGTGGAAATATTGCGATAATCACTGTCATAGCGGTTCAGGGGAGGGTCATTGTAACTCTTGACATTACTGGTTTGTCCTGTAAACTCCCACTTACTACTATCACTAAAGTCCTGAAGAGACAGTTCTAAATCCGCATTCTCTCCTATATAGCGATAAATCTTCCTACTGTTAATGTCCCTCACCAAGGAGAGGTTCTGAATTAAATCAACACTATTATCTTCTGTCTGTTCATACTCCACCCGGTAAACTACTTCCACCGGTTCCCCCCAAAGTTCGCTGAGGGTTGCGCCTAACTGAGCTAGTTGATTGTCTGTAATTAAAGCTTCTGACTCTAGGAGGGGTTTCTCATCTCTAAATTCTACCTCCCGCCATTCGTATTTTTTATCCTTTACCAGTTCGTCTATTTCTAAATCCCAGCTAAAGTCAAAGTCTAAGCCAAAGGCTTTAAATAATTTACCCAGGTTTAAGGACAGGTCTAATACCTTCTTCTCTAGGAGTTACGCATTGACAGAATAACAAAATAGTGAATTGATAAATATAGGTCGTCTACTTGCTAGGTATCAGACAATTAGAAAAATCACGAAACCATCCACAGCGCAATGCAATCTAGACCTATACACCTTATTTTTACTGTCAGAGCCAAAGTTTGGGGGGTGCAGTAGGTTAGCAGAGATATTAGGAGACGTTTCACATGATAGTGTGAATCGCTTTTTATTGAGAGAGCGATATGAACCGAAAGATTTATTCAACATTATAGAAAAAGTTATTAACTTGGTAGGAGGAATACTAAGTGTAGATGATACAGTGATAGAAAAGATTTACAGCGACCCCAAAAATGCTGAATTAATCGGTTATTTTTGGTCAGGTAAAGCCCATAAAACAATTATTGGCTTAAATTTAATCACTCTATATTACAGTGATATTCATGGTAATTCAGTGCCAATAAATTACAGAATATATGATAAAAAGGAGGGAAAAACAAAAAACGATTATTTTAGAGAAATGGTAAGTGAAATAATAAGCTGGGGAGTCAAACCCAGAATTGTAACAGGTGATAGTTGGTATTCAGGAGTAGAAAATTTGAAATTCCTAAAAAACCAGAAATTGGGTTTTCTCTTCGGAATTGAAAAAAATAGAACTGTTTCAAATGAGCCACACAAGTATTGTCAAGTAAGCACTCTGGCTATTCCCGAAGAAGGATTAAGGACTCATCTGAAAGAATTTGGATTTATAAAGTTGTTGAGGAAAGACTTTAAAAAAGAAGACTCTAGACACTATATTTTGTATCTTCCAGATGAGGAAAGAATCGAGGATATAACTAGAAATGAATTTATGACAATTCATGATACTCATTGGGGAATTGAAACCTTTCATCGAGCCATAAAACAAGTATGTGGAATTTGTCGGTTCATGGTTAGGGATACTCATGCAATTAAGACTCACATCTTTTGTTCACTTCAAGCTTTTGTTAAGTTGGAGTTTATGCGCTCTGAAAAAATAATTAGCAATTGGTATGAAATACAACGGAATCTGTTTACTTTAGTTGTACGTGAGCATATTTTTGCTAATCTTAATAGCGATCGCATGATCTAGATATCATAGATCATATTTTTTGTCAATGCGTAAGTCCTATTCTCATATTTAAAGATGTAAATTCCGGTTTTCTCCTGTCCTTCCGTCCACAGGTAAAACTTGTTGGGAGTGGGTTGATATTTAATTTGATCATTAACACCATTAGTTACCTGGTTAACTAAGTTGTAATCTATGGCATTACTAACTGTATTATGAACCCCTTGATAATTAACAGTTTGGATACCTTCAGCATCTAAGGTATATTCTGTCTTTTTCAGAGTCTCTGTGTCAATAATGGTAATTTTACCTTTACGGTTGGTGGTGGTGTCGATGTTGTTGAGAATTAATTTATAAGGACTTTGGTTATTAATGTCTAAGTTTGTGTAACCATTCGCCACCCGTAACTGACCATTACCTGTGCTGAAAATTTGCCCGGCGATGGTAATCTGTCCCCCTTTGGGGATAATATCATCTAAAATAATGGCCTGTTGATTGGGGTCAAAGTAACCATCTACTGGTACTTGGTCTTCACCGAAGCTAATCCCCCGGATGGTTCGCCCGTTGTCATCGGTGAAGTTAGTAATATGATTACCAGGGTTAAAATCAGGTGCAATATCTAACTCAATGGTGGTAACTCCACTCTGAATAATGCCGTTAACATTCAAGTACCGAGCAGTGATACTAATTAAACCCTGGGCGAGAATGCGGGAACGGTTCTCATTAATAGCGGACTGTAAATCTTGTCCTTCAATGTCACCAGCATCAAAGTAAGTCTTAGCATCCGGTTTACCCCATGGGTCATAAACCGCAGCTCTGGTAATATCCAGGTTTAAATATTGTCGGGGGTCGCGGTTGGTGTGGAACCAACCATTAGTATTTAAGTTAAAGTTACGCGCTGCATTAATTGTAATTGCTGCGGCTCTAATTTGCCCAGAGACGTGAATACTCCCTTCTCTGTTGTCAATGAATAAATCCCCAGCTTCGTTGATGACATCACCGAGGATGTATATGTCCTGGTCAGCGGAGGGGATGGTGATTTCTCCTAAGTCATATTGACTGTTGGGGAAAGCGTCTTGAACTATGGAGATGTTTTTAGGACTAGTGTTATTTACCTGGGTGAGGGGACTGTTATTAAAGTAAATATTGCCAGGTTGTAAAACTGTATATTCCCCATCAATGATTTTAATCCGTTTGTTGTCCCGGATGATAGCATCATTGACATTGAGGGTAAAGGGAGACTGGTTAGTTACCCGAATTTCCGCCCCTGACCTAGCTATTAATTTCTTGTTATTAATTAAGGGTTGATATTTACTCCCCGCTCCATCTGCTTCGATGAAAATAGAACCAGGAGCAGCATAGATGTTAGGAAGATTGACAAACAGTAAATCTAACTGTTCTTTAACAAAACCAGTTTCTGGGTCTATTAAACCGGAGTCGGCGATCGCTTGGTCAATTGCTGCTAACTGTACCTCATACCTAGCGATCGCTTCTGGGTCTGTCCCATGGCTTCCCATCCAGTCTAATACTTGGTTTCTCTGTTCTATCAACAGATTCCCTAAACTAGCATAGGTTAAAGTCACGTCATCTAGTTCCGTGGGTTTCACCACATAGAATTTATTCTGGAGACTGTTTTTAAATTTAACCGTGGTATCACTATCATAAACCGTCTTATCCGTCAATACTGGACTAGTTCCCAAATGTTCCCAGCGCTGGGTATCGCCATAATTCTCTTTCTCCAACATCACAGCATCAGGAGCGGGGTCAGTTATGGGGATATACCTGTAATAATGTCCTACCCTTCCCCCGGAGTTGGCTCCCCGGATGACTCTCACCAAGGTTCCGGTGTATATAGATAAACTCAGGGAATCGAGATTTAAGGCCTTGTACTCATACTTGGTTTCTGCATCCAAGCCCAGATCAGATTTTTCGGCATCTGTCAACTGATTGTTAGCAATCCCTTGTCTGTTGAGCTTTGTATCCAACCGCGCCGGGTTTAACTGCTGCACACCCCCCACCGTTACGGGTTTAATTTGCACGGTGGACTTATTATTAATTCCGGCTTCGATTAAGACATCATTACTAATATTTACCTGATTACTGCTGTCTACATCGGCGCCATTGGGAACATCAAAGCCAAACGGCACTAACGATATATTTACCACACTACCATCAGTTTGCGCCCGCTGTCTTCCCCCAATCCCCTCGTTAGCTACTAGGGTGACATCTTCCAAAGCTCGAATAATGGTCTTTCCTGAAATATCAATCCGATTAACTTCATTGATCTTCGCCTTGACATCGGGGATGCTAAAACTGGGACCAAAGGAAACAGTAGTAATTTGTCCATTGGCGGAACTCTCTAGCAAGTTAGGAACTGCAAAACTGTCTCTACCAGTAAACAGGTAAATGTCACTCCCCTTGAGGAGAGCATCTTTAACGGTAATCTGTTGGGTAGCATCTACCCTAGTTTTAGCATTAGCAGCCGCAACGCCGCTAAAGGCAGAAGCGGAGAAAATATCTGTACTAACAAAGGTCTCCCCATTAGACCGGGAGGTTAAGTACATATCCCCAGATTTATTTTCTAGGGTAGCAGTATCGATATTAATCCCTGACCTGGTTTGGGCGTTAACTTCCGACAGACCTACGGCGACGCTAAAGCCGCTGAAGGTGTCAACTTCTACCTTGTCAATGGCGCTAACATCAGTGAGGGTTTCAATTCTGAATACCCCCCGGTTGGCGTTAGTTCCCTTAACGGTAATATTAGTATTCTTACCAATATTTACCACCGCCTCTAGGGGATTAGTAGAAGTCCCCACAGCTGTACTACTCTTGAGGACAGACACAACCCCCGCACCTGCGGAACCGGTTCTGAGATTGGCCTCACCATCGCTGGTGTATGCTTCTTTAATGAGGCGATTTACCGCTGCGATCGCCAAATTATCCGCTGTAATATTGCTGTTAGCCCCAATGTCCACATTAGTTTTACTGGTAACCAGATTCTCCACCACAGCCCCCGTACCCGCAGCCAGAGCCACGGCGTAACTGTCAGCAGACCCATCTACCTTTTGTTTGAGATTGGAAGTAACAAAAAGACTCTTGAGGTTGATGGTGGTATTGTCCCCAATGCGCGCCAAGGTGGAATAATCATTAGTCACGGTGGAAGAAGCACCCAAACCAGTAACTACCCCCGCACCGGCGGCGATACTTTCCGGGAGTAGGTCAGAAACACCACTCGCCTCTATAGTCAACAACCGCCCATTGACCACGGAACCATTACCCAGGGTAGCGGTTACCTCGTTAACATTATTACCTTTGCCTAGGGTAATCTCCGCAATCATCGCCCCGGCAGCTAAAGCACCTAGAGCGCCGCCCTTAGCATCAGTCCTGACTTTATTATCCCCTGTGGCTTTAATTTCGACATTACCCAGGGCATTTAAGGTTACACCTTCGGTAAATGCTCTGACTACGGTGGTAATATTACTTATAGCTTTGTTAGCTGTAACACCAGCCCCAATCCCAGCGGCGGCGGCAATACCTATAGATAGGGTCTGGGGAATATGACTAACAGCATTAGCTGTAATAGTAGTGTTTTTAGCAGTAATACTCAAAGGAGTAGCACTGGCAGCCCAAACCCTAGTGGGGTCATTATCCACAAAGGACTCAACGGTACTCCTAACCTGATTCTTGACTAACGCCACACCCAGAGCCAGGGCTACAGCACCACCCGCAGCAGTTGCGGCTTTAGCCTCCCCTGTGACCTGAGCATCCTCATGAGCCAGAATACTCACATCTTCCCCACTCACCAGGGTCATCAACCCCGTCACCCTGGAGGTAACATTATTCGCAACAGTATTACTAATATTAATACCACCACCACTCACGGCCAAAGCACCCGCAGCTACAGAAGCACTGACAGCATCAACATCATTAATATGTGCCTGCGCCGCAGTGGCATTAACAGTAATATCTTTTAAACTTTCGATAGTTCTCGCAGCATTGCTGTGAATGTAGGCTTGGATGTCATTACTAATTTCATTCACTACCAGAGACGCAGCCACAGACAAACCCGCCACACTAGCAGCCACAGCCACACCCATAGCCGAAGCTTTAGTTACCTCACTGTGGGAGTTAGCTTTAACCTCCACAGACCCTAAATTGATTACCCCCGTGTTTTGGAGATAAGCATAGACCCTAGAAGCCATCTTATTAGTCACAGCCGCCCCACTACCAGCAGCCGCTCCACCAATACCAGCCGCCACAGCTACAGCCCCAGCAAAGGCGATCGACTTCACAGACTCAACCCCAGTAGCAGCAACCCGCACATCACCAGTTGCAGTCACCGTTGACCCCTCAACATAAGCCAGAACCTGGTTCTTATAGCCAGTAGAGTCCTGAACACCATCAAAGCCAATCAAATTCCTAGCTAGGCTTACACCCATAGCCCCAGCCGCAGCTACCAGACCCCCACCCAGAGAACCCGCCGCCGCACCCACCACCGCAGAGAGGTTTACATTGCTGTCTGCCTTTACAACCACATCCCCACCAACGCCAGCAGTCTCCACATTGCTACTAACCACATAAGCCCCAACCCTGTTAGCAACAACATTTGTCCCCTCAGCCCCAGCACCACTGAGAGCCACACCCAGAGAAGAAACACCCACAGCCAGAGCAGCCGCCACAGAAGTAGTTTTAATTTGAGCGGTTTCCTTAGCTGAAAGGGCAACTTCACCATTAGTAGTTTTGAGATTAACCTTCTGGAGGTAAGCCAACACCTCATTTTTAATGGTATTCCGAGCCAGAGACACGCCAATAGAGACAGAGACAGCCCCCGCCCCGGCGAAGGAAGCCGCGAGGGATGCAGCACCGGTGAAGGATTCAATGGTAGAGCTATCATCAGCGATTAACTTAACTTCCTTAGCTGTGACAGTAATAGGAGCAGTGACAGTGCTGGCAATGTAGGAGTTAACTTTACTATTAATTTTGTTCTCTGCACTCACACCGGCTCCGCTCAAGCCCACACCAGCCGTACCCGCTGCTGCTACTGCAAAGGAACCAGCCGCTACAGTAGCAGAAATATCAGTATCGGCGATCGCACTTTGATGTAAGTTACCAGTGGCTGTGACATTGGCATTATTAATGTAGGCTTGAACTTCTCCTGTAATTTTATTTTCAGCCACTGCTGCCCCAATGGATACACCTACCCCCGCAGTACCGCCACCACCCACAGCCCCAGATGCTGCTACAATCAGGGCATCAATTTTAGATGTATTTTCTGATCTCAGAGTTATATCACCAGCACTAGTAATAGTGCCTCTATTAATATAGGCATTATTTTTATAGGTGATAATATTATCTGCCCTTGCCCCAGCCCCACTCACTGCTATACCCGCCGTACCCGCTAACCCAGCAGCGAGGGAAGCGGCGATAGAACTGGCTTGAATCGAAGCAGCTTCTTTCACCAATGCCATTAAAGCCCCTGTGTTAGTGGTGACGTTAGCATTGCTGGTGTAGGCTGTCACTTCACTAGTAATGGTATTCTGAGCTAAAGACACACCAATAGATAAGGAGACACCCGCCGTACCCGCAAAGGAGGCCGCCAGGGAAGCTGCACCGGTGAAGGATTCAATGGTAGAGCTATCATCGGCGATTAATTTGACTTCCTTGGCTGTGACAGTAATAGGAGCAGTGGCAGTGCTGGCAATGTAGGAGTTAACTTTACTATTAATTTTGTTTTCCGCACTCACACCAGCCCCGCCCAAGCCTACGCCCACTTTGCCACCACCAGCTACCGCAAAGGAACCGGCAAATACAGTGGCTAAAATCACAGCATCGGAGATCGCCCTTTGATGTAAGTTACCACTGGCAGTAACTTGGGAATTATTAATATAAGCCTGGATTTCTTGGGTAATGGCATTGTTCGCAACACCTACTCCCACGGAAGCAGCAGCCCCTAACTTACCACCAAAAGCTAGAGCACCGGAAGCCGCCAAAATCATAGCATCAACAGATGCACTATTTTGTGATGTCAGTTCTACATTAACTGCGTTAATAATTCGACTGTTATCAATGTAGGCATTATTTTTAGACAGAATGATATTATCAGCCGTAGCACCAGCCCCACTCACAGCAAAACCTGCCTTACTAGCAACTGCTGCTGCTACAGAAGCGGCGATGGAAGTAGCAGAAATGGCTGTTTCCTGTCTCCACCGGCTGCCATCATTGTAATTCTCCTCAGCCAGATTGTGAGTTACTAATTGCCAACGACCAGTATTGCTATAATCTTCAACACTCAAATCAATACCATTAATATTCACCTTAGCTTGATAAAACCCACCGCCAGTACCACCGCCAGCATAATCATTAGCCAACTTGATAATGTTCCCGGCGGTAATATTGACCAAATCATCTGGTGTTGTAGATTCAGTGGTGTAATTATAAGCTTCCCCTAAGAAACGATACACTTTATCATCAGCAGTTTTCACCCTATCCCCAATCATCAAAGCCTTTGTCTGGGAGATATCATACCGATGATTAAACTTACTCTGGTCTTCCAGGGTATTTGCTTGGAGAATGACCGAGCCTGTAATAGTGGCATGGACATCTTTAATGTAGGCAGTGACTTGATTATCAATATAGTTACTTGCCAAAGACAAACCTAAAGAAATAGATCCGCTAACTTTACCCCCCGACAAGGAAGCTCCCACAGATACAGCCTGGGCGTCACCGGTAATGCGGGAAGTATCCGCCGCTTTCACAGTTAGATTCCCACCTTGAGCCGTAATGGCTGTAGTCCCAGCACCATCAATATAGGCATTAGTCCGGGTGGCTATCTTATTGGTAGCCTCTAGCCCTGCAGCACTCAACCCCAAACCATTACCTTGCAAAGACAAACCAACCGCAACAGAGGTAACAGCCACCGTAGCATCAATGAAAGTATTTGATGTTGCACTCAAGGTAATGCCCTTAGCCGCAGTAATGGCACTATTCAGAGCATAGGCTTGTACCTCGAAAGGATTGGGAGTAGTTTGACTATACTCATTCCAACCGATTAAGTTACGGGCTACAGAAGCCCCAATGGAAGCACCGGGGGTAAAACCTTGACTAGCAGCTACGGCAACAGATAGGGATGTTACCTTCGCAGTGATACTACCGTCATTGGTAGCACTGATAGTGACTACCCCTTGGTTTTCCCCTGTACCCGTTGCCACCACAGGGGCGTTATCTAAATAAGCATTAGCTTTACCCCGAATTAAATTGAAGGCTAACGCCCCACCACCACTAAAGCCAATAGCATTTTGACCAGAGTTCAAACTCACTGCAACGGCAATGGAGGAAGCAATAGAACTAGCCTCAATAGCTGCGTTCTGTTGGGCACTAACGGTAACACTGCCATTAGTAGCTGTAACGGAGCCATTCTTGATATAAGCTTCCGTGTTATTGAGGATTTCATTGCGGGCAGCACTGAAGCCCACAGATACTGTATTGGTTGATGCTGCCCCCACTCCCACCGCCAGGGATGGGGCTTTCACATTGGCATCAATGGTAGATGTATTACTTACCTCTACTCGCACACTACCATTATTGGCTCTGACAGTAGGGGTATTTTCCAAGTACGCCCGGCTCAGGGTACCCACTTTGTTGAGGGCTACTACTGCACCCACACTCACAGATGTGTTACTAGACTCAGTTTGTAAAGTGCCCACAATGGCTGTGGATGACGTGCCAATATTTGCAGATATATTAGCCTCAGAACTGGCAGTTACAGTTAAACCACCCGCAGACTGAATACTAGAGTTGAGAATGTATGCTTGCACTTCTGCTAAATCTGCCGTACCAATACTAGAACCAAACAGGGTATCAATGGTGTTGAATAAGAAGTTCTGTGGTTGCCAGCCTATGGTATTGAATGCTAAGGTAACGCCTACAGAAACGCCTTTAGATGTGGTATTACTAGTAATCTCGGCATCAATAATAGAAGTGTTTTGAGCATCGACAGTCACACCACCTATATTAGTTGTGATATTACTGCCGGTAATGTAGGCTTTAGCATCACTTAATACTAAATTATTAGCAATAATGCCATTAACGGCTATGGATGAACTACTGGCAATGATACTGCCACCTATAGCCTCCACCGTACTTGTATCGGTAGCTTTAATGGTGGCATTTTCTAAGGCAGATACACTGACATCTGCCACGGTCATGGTGGCTTGCTTGATAAAGCTTTCCACCCCGCCCCTGACATCATTACGGACAATCAACCCACCAATGCCCATAGAATCAGAGCCAGTTATACTCAGTCCTACATATTTGTTACCCCATGCCAAGGCATCATCTACAGCACTATCTAAGGGAATTTTCTCCCATTTACCACTGCTATAGTCTACAGTACCTAAATCAAGATTTTCTCCCTCTGCATCCGTGCCAACAAACTGATAAAAGCCACCGGCATCTCCACCGTTAGTATATTCATCGTCTACTCGGACAATTTGGGAGTTTTTAACATCGCGCTGCCCTGATTTAGTCGTGTATTGATAAGAACCTGAAAGAATATTATCAAATAGAGTGGTGATTACCAAACCGGGGTTATTAGTGGTGGATGAGAGAGCTTGTAAAGTACTATCAGCTACAATATGAGCCTCATCTACCGCAGATATAGTCATGCTGCCTGTGGCATTGACGGTATTCAACTGCAAATTGCTGCGATTATAGTCAATATATGCCTTAGCATCCGTGTTAACCATGTTATTGGCTACCACAAAGCCCATACTCTTACTGCTCGCATCTGCAAAAGCTGTGGCTACTGATGTGGAATTATTGCTAATCGTGGCATTGATTTGGGCATCATTAGTAGCTGTCAGGGAAATATCTCCCGTGGCGTTAACCGTGGTATTAAATAAGAAGGCGTGTACCTTAGCTGGTTGCTGGCTATTAAAGGCATCGGCAATGACGGGGTCACCCAGTAAGGTATCTATAGCCTGGAACATGAAGAATTTTTGTGACTTCCAGCCAATGGTGTTAAATGCCATTGTCACTCCCACCCCTGTATCGCCACTGCTGATAGTATTTAATGTCTGTGCGTTAATGTGGGAAGTATTTTGAGCATCTAAGGTTAGGTTGCCAGTGTTGACGTTACTTTCGCTAATGTAAGCTTGGGAATCACTGAGGATCAGGTTAGTAGCAATGACTCCACTCGCAGCAAGTACATTTCCCTTACCCATGACAGTACCGCCGGAAGCTGTGGCAGTAATATCTGCGGTTGCGCTGATTTCTGAGGTCTCCAGAGACTTTAAAGTTATTTCCCCTGCGGTGACTTCTCCCCTGTTGATGTAGGCAACTACATTACTTTTCACGTCATTCAAGACTACCAGCCCCCCAACACCCACAGCATCAGAGTCTCCCCCATAAGCAAGATTTAACCCTTGGGGTACTAATTGGGTTTCCGGTACTTGTTTCCAGTAACCTTTATCACTATAGTTTTCATTACTGAGGTCTAATGTGGCAGTAGTACCCATATATTCATATACACTGCCTGGTTTGCCCAATTCTGAGTCATAATCATCAGTGAGACGAACTCTGTCGCCAAATTTGACCGTCCTTTGCCCCTCTAAACTTCTAAAATCAACCTTTAAGCGATCGTTGATTCCTTCTTGGAGAAGGGCTGCACCACCATCATTGGTAGTGGTAGAAGAAGAAACGATTTTACTATTGGCATAAATACCAGCATTGTCTTGGGCTGCGATCGTCAGTTCCCCAGCGACATTAACTATGCGCTTACCCCTGTAAACACTATCATAATCAATATATGCTTCAACGTTACTACTAAGTTTATTACTGGCTAAAATTAACCCAGCGCTCTTGCCACTCGCACCATATAAAGCTGAAGCTGTCGAATCCGCCGCATTACTAACAGTAGCGTTGATTTTTACTTCAGAGATGGCAGAGACAAATAAATTACCCTCGACATTAACTTCAGTATTTCTGATATAGGCTTTTACACTAGCAGGCTGCTCTCCTGATAAAGCCCCGGAAATCAGGGGATCGCCAATTAACGTATCCAGAGCATTAGCAAAAACATTTTGCGGTTTCCAGCCAATAGAGTTAAAAGCTAACACACCAGATCCACCCGTATCCCCCGTAGACAGCGAACTTAGGAGGGTAGCATCAATTATGGACTTGTTATCCGCAGTAATATTTACATTCCCGGTACTATTAATCGTACTGTTGCTGATGTAGGCTTCTGCTTGACTCAGTACCAGGTTAGTAACTGCTATCCCCCCTCCTGCTACTACTGTACCACTGCCATAGAAACTACCTCCTGATGCGGTAATCTCACTCTCTGTATTAGCTGTAATAATTGCTGATTCTTCGGCTTTGATGCTAATACTATCGGCGGTAATTTGGGCTTTGTTTATCCAACTTCCTACCTGACTACGTACATCATTACGTACTACCATTGCTCCTACGGCTTTAGCATCTGAATCACTGATGTTACCTATATTTGGTACATAATCCGCTGTTTCTTGGGTGATTTTCTGCCAGCGGCTGGTATTTGTATAGTCTTCTGTGCCTAAGTCAACTATCAAGTCTAAATCTGTACCCAAGAATCTGTATACACTACCACCATCTCCCCCACGGCTGTAATCCGCTGCTAGTCTGACTTTGTTAATCAAGGGTATGAGTAATTTGGTTCCTGAAGCGGTGGTATATTCATAGTCATCTAAATAATTCAGGTAGTTTTGAATAATTCCTAAGCCGCCATCGTTGGTGGTTACGGATTTACTGACTATGGTACTGGTGGCTTCTATTCCCGCTGTGTCTTTGGCTGTGATGCTAATGTCCCCACCTACTGTCACTACTCCTGGTGTGGTGGTGCTGTAGTCTATGTAGGCTTGGGCTTGGCTGTTCACTAGGTTACTAATTAGGGCTGCCCCTATGGCCATACCCTATCCATTACCCGGATCTTTCTTAACATTCGTGAGAGCGATCGCTCGCAAACCCCCAAACCTTAATCCTCCGTTGATTATTCTCAATAAAATAAGGGTTTTATCAAGAATAATAAGGTACATTTTGTCAAGAGTACGGAAATTTTCAAGCGTTGAAACCCTTGCCACATAAATGTTTCAACATTATTAAGAAAAATGTGGGTAATGGATAGGGCCATACCGGAGGCGTTAATCAGGGCTGATGCGGCTGATTCGGCTTGGTTGCTAACTTTGGCTGTGATTTGTGCGGTGGAGTCTGCTAGTAAGGTCAGATTTCCCGCGGCTGTGATGCTGCTGTCTTGGATGTAGGCTTTGACTGTGAATGGTTTAGCAGTGCCTAACACTGAATCCCCTAATAAGGCATCTAGGCTGTTGGATAATATGTTTTGTGGTTGCCAGCCTATGGTGTTGAAGGCTAGGGTGACTCCGGCGGCTGTATCTCCTGATGTGGCGTTGGTGAAGATGGTGGCATTTATCTGACCGTCTGATATCCCCTCAAGTGTAATATCCCCGGTGCTGGTTTCTATTTTACTGTTAGTGATATAGGCTGTGGTTTCGCTGACTACTGTGTTGGTGGCTATGGTGCCACTTGCGGCTATGACTGTACCACTACCGTAGGAACTACCCCCTGATGCTGATGCTGTGGTTTCTGCTAGGGCTGTGATTTGGCTGCTGTCTTGGGCACTGATGCTCAGGCTACTACCTTTAACATCTCCATTGTGGATGTAGCTACTGACTTGACTGCGGACGTCGTTACGTACTACTAATCCCCCTACTCCCATGGCGTCTGAGTCGCTGATGTTTAACCCGGCGGGGAGGATGTTGATGTTGTTGAGGGCTTTCCATAGGGCATAGTTGGTATAGTCTTGTGTGCCTAGGTCTATGGTGGCGGCAGTGCCCATGTATTGGTACACTTGCCCTGCTATGCCTTTGTCTTCGGCGTAATCCCTGGCTAGTCTAACTTGGTCTCCGAATTTTAGCTGTTTGCTGCCGGAGTTGCTGGTATATTTATATTCTTCTAGTAACTGTTTCCCTAGGTTATTGCGGATGCCTACTCCGCCATCATTGCTGGTGTTGGAGGAGGCTATAACTTTGGTGTCGGCGTTAATGTGGCTTTTATCCAGGGAAGCGATGTCTATGCTGCCTGTTACTTGGATTTTCCCTGTCTGTTGTGTGTTGTCTATGTAGGCTTGGGCATTACTGTTGATGAGGTTACTAGCTAATATGCCACTGGTGGCCATACCGGTGGCCTCAATCAGGGCTGATGCGGCTGATGTGGCTTCGTTACTGACTAGGGCTGTGATTTGCTGTTGGGATTGGGCTGTGAGGGTGAGATTCCCGGTGGCGGTGACGGTGGATTTTTCTATGTAGGCTTTGACTTGGGCTGTCTTGGCTGTACCCAGGATGGCACTTCCTAATAGGGCATCCAGGGTGCCAGCAAATATGTTTTGTGGTTCCCATCCTATGGTATTGAATGCTACTGTTACCCCTACGGCTTTGTCTCCTGATGTGGAGGCGCTCTTGTTTTCTGCTTCTATTTGGGATGTGTTGCTCGCTGCTACTGTGATATCCCCACTGCTGTTAATATTGCTGTTGCTAATGTACGCTTGTGCTTGACTGAGGATTTCGTTGACTGCTAAGGTGCCGTTGACTGCTATGACTGTGCCTGTTCCATAGGCGCTACCTCCTGATGCTGTGATGCTACTGTCTATTTTGGCTGTGATGCTGGCATTTTCTATGGATTGGATGCTCAATTGTGTGGTTGTCAGGGTGCTGTTTTTGATGTAGCTTTCTACTTTGCCACTGACTTGGTTTGTAACTACTAATCCCCCTGCTGCCGTGGCATCTGAGTCACTGATGTTGTTTCCTTGGGGAATTATTTCCGTACCTGTGACTGGTTTCCAGTCCCCATAGTCGCTGTAGTCGGCTGTGCTCAGGTCTATGCTCGTGTTATTTAGTCCTAGGTATTCGTATACTTTCCCTGTGGTTGCTTCTCTAACTCTTTCCCCAAATTTCAGGGTTCTTTGCCCTTCGTTGCTGTTATAGTCGGCTTTGATGAGGTTGTTGATTCCCCCTTGCAGGAGGGCGGCGCCGCCGTCGTTGGTGGTAATGCTAGAGGATACTATTTTGCTGTTGCTGTATATGCCTATGTTGTCTTGGGCTGTGATGTCTGTTTTACCGCCAATGACACCGCTATCTACTAGGCTATCTATGTAAGCTGCTACTGTTGTGCTGACTTTGTTGCTGGCGAGGATACCACTGCTTGCCATACTACTAGCTCCATACACAGATGAGGCGGTAGATTCGGCAGCGTTGCTGACTGTGGCGTTGATTTGGGCTGCTGATGTGGCTAAGATGGATAAATCATCGGCAACAGTAATTGTGACATTTTTCAAGTATGCCTGAACATCTGCTGATTCCTCTGTTATCCCTACACTGGTTCCTATCAAGTCATCTAGTGTCTTGTTAAACCAATCACTAACCCAACCAATAGCGTTAAAGGCTATGGATGTTCCTAGTCCAAATCCATCTACGGGTACTAGTGATTCAGATTCTGCAAAGGCACTGATTTGAGCGGTAGCATCAATGATTGAGGTGTCTTGTGCTTGGATGACAATATCCCCAGTGTTCACTGTTTCTAAGGTACTGTCTTCAATGTATGCCCTGGTGTCACCTAATATGGAGTTGGCTGAATATGTCCCATCAAGTTGAATATTGACAGAAATAAGGGGACTTTGTGAGCTATTATCACTGATTTGTGTAGCGGGAGTATTGGCTATAGCCTGCTGATTTTTCTGGGCTTTAACGTTAATATCGCCACCATTAACTGTGATGTCGGAGTTCTGAATATACGCTTGTGTTGTACGGTTTAAGGTATTTACTGTTGCTGAACCAGTAAATCCTAATTGCCCTAAACCTGTGTTTATGTCAATGCTCATGCCCGGGGAAATGGCAGTCGCTTTGCTATTATCCTGTGCTATCAGGGACAATCCGCCATTACCAAGTATTATATTATTACTATCAGTTATATAGGCTTGAATATCTCCGGTAATTTGATTAACTACCTGTAATGCTTGTGCCTTGATGTTAGCATTACTTTCAGCTTTAACTGTCAGTGCGCCTGATTGAATGCCACTATTACTAATCCCAATTTCCACTTGTCCATGGAAATGGTTATTAATAGATATACCTTGATTTTCTGCGGTGAGTGTTATATTTTCTTGAGCTACAATATTGATATTGTTGGTGGCAATAATATTGCTATTGCCAATGTTGACTGTGGCAAGACCATTGATAGTATTTGTTCCTAGGATCGCCGATGATAAATAGTTGCCTTCCCTAATTACCTGTAAATCTAAATTACTGACATTAAGTGTGGCGTTATCTAGGTGAATAGTTGCTTGTTCGCTGGTGTTAATAATGTCAGAAATTAATGTTCCTTCTGTTTGCGTTATCCCAGTGAAATTTCCGGCGGTAATTTCCCCAGCTAGGTTGATTTGTGCTCTGGTTATTTCTGCTGCTAAGTTCGCAACGGCGCTAAAGGTGATGTTGCCTGTGGTGGTAATTTTCCCACTGGTGTTGAGGGAAATTTTTTCACCTCGCACAATGAGGTGAGCACTACCTAATTCTATGCTGGAGTCAATGATAATTTCATCATCGCCATCCAGAGTATCTATGGTTAATGACTCGGATGGTTTATCAAAACTAATAGTGGCAAAGGTTGGTATTTCTCCTATATCAATTAAGGTTAATTTACCGGTATTATCTGTTGTTAATTTAAGTTTGTCTCCTAAGTTTGTGAGAGTAATTATGGTGTTAGTGGAATCATTGTTGTATGATGGTTGTGGTAGTAAAAGTCCTGAGTAACTGCTAAGTGTTTGTGTAAGTGTTTCTGGATTAAAGATGGAAGCCACTTCTGCGGTTTGAAATTCTAGCAGCCAATCACCACCTAAACTCGCATTTCCTGTTAGGTTATCTGATGCTGCTACATCAGCCCCTGTAATTTGACTAATATTTTGTACGAAAGATTCCCCTAATTCACCAGCGGCTACATTACATCCATAAAATAATAGGTCACCTTGTGGGCGCAGTGCTTCTCCCCAGGTTCTTAGTGAATTTTCGTAATTCCATAAGTTATCCTGGGACAAAAAGGCACTACCTAGCTGTACACCACCAGGTTGACCATGACTGAAAATATGGATGGCATCTAAATCACTGTAATTTCGTAATTTATCGGTAATTTGAGTAATTCCATGGTAATTGCTATCTAAAGCGATCGCATGGATATTGGCATCCAATTTCTCAATTAGTGTTTGATAATTATATAACTGGGAATCAACAAAGGCAATTTCTCTGATGGGAGGATGGAAAGGATATGGACTGTGAGATAGTAGAATATCATCATCTGTATTAAATGGATTAGTGGTAGGTTGAATGATATCCATAACAAAATAGTAATTGAATTAGTAATTTTGATTTCTATGAGTATTGGAAATCGGTAATTAAGTTTTGAATCTATAATGAGAAGCTGCTCAAAAAGTGCAGAATACCTCTCTTGGCCTGATAAATTTAATTACAATTTAACGAGTTATCTCTAGAAAGAGAGTGTAGTCTCTTTCTAGATTTTTTCCTCTAGATATTTTTAATGGTGATTTTATTTAGATAAACTTACTTGGGTTTCGTGGATCAGCCTGATCATGACTACTGAATCAAGAGTTAATTAAACTAGATTAAAAACACCATTATCTTCTGTAGGAGCATTAGCAATTTGTATTTCTCCTTCCTGTTGTGCTCTGGGTTGAGATTCCGGTTGTGTTTCCCCCGATATACTTTCTAATTGCTCATCAGGTACTTGTAGATTAATCATAGTACTTGGTGCATTATTGAGAAACTCAACTCCAGTTGCTACCTCGCGATATGGACGATTTAAGAGATAGTTGAGTAAGGCATCACGCTGTTCTTGTGTAATTAAGTATACTTTTTTCTGAATCTGTGGCATAAATGACTGCTCCTTTGTTTATCCAATAAATAAAGTTTGATAGCGCCAGCGCTGCTGCAAGTATCGAACGTGAAAGAATGTCGTTTACTCCCTGAAAGACTGACTGTATGGGTAGCAAACATCGGAATTACAACAGATTGCAAGTAAGCATATTAGATAATAAAGTTGCTGACCTGCACGATGTAACTTAAGTATTTATGTTTCTCTAACGTGAAGATACACTGTAATTTTTGTTACTTATTGTTAATTATTTAACTGCAAATCTTTTCTATTTGCATTTATGATTGTAATCTCGATTGCGATATATTTCTTTCACAAAATTAATGTAATTGCTGAATGGTGTCGGATCATCGCTACAGATATAGAAACTCAACAATACTTACTTAATATTAGTGGTCTAGTTAATAGCTCCTGTGAATTCACAGGAGCATAGCTCCTGGGAATTCACTAATAGGGTGTACACACCCCGGCCCTTGTGTAATTTACCTGACTGAGAATGCTTGACTAAATCTGCGAGTTACAGGCTCAATAATAAAAGTTAAAACTGACTTTTGACGAGTGACAATTTCACCCTGAGCAACCATTCCGGGGGTAAAGGGTACTTTTTCGCCCTGGACGTTGATGGAGTGTTGAGTAAGCTGTATTCTGGTGGGGAAAACTAAACCTAATTCTTGATCAGCAATGGCATTGGGGCTAATTTGCACGACTTTACCATCAATAGTGCCAAATTCTTGAAAGGGAAAAGTTGCCATTTTCACCTTGGCTTGCATACCTGGACGAATAAAGCCAATATCGCGATTGCGAACTTTCACTTCTAATAATATTTCTTCCCCTGCGGGTAAGATAGATAGCAATTCTTCACCGGGTTGTACTGGACCTGGGGTGGCTCTGACCTTGTAAACTGTGCCTGTAACAGGGGCTGTAATAGTTTCCCCCGCTTGCTGTTTTTTCGCTTGTTCGAGCTGACCGTTAATACTGCTGAGTTCCTCTTGGCGCTGTTTGATTTGGGTGAGAATTTCACTTTGGCGTTCAGATGCTAAACGCTTGGCCTGTTGACGAACTCCTTGATAGGCTTGTTCTGCTTGTCGAATTTCTTGGGATTGGGCGGTAATCTCCCTTTTTAAGGATGCTATTCTGTCTTGAATTTCTGTTAGTCTATTCTGGGCGTTAATTACTTCATCCTTAGCTCTGGTCATGTCTGTATTGGCGCGATTTAATCTTTCCTGCGCCTCTAGGTAATCAAGTCTAGGTAATGCGCCAGGATGAATGAGCGTCCGTAGATTTTCTTCCCTTTGTTGGGCGATCGCCACATTTTTTGCTATTGAAGTAACGACATTTTCGGCATTGGCCAAATTAGTTTGGGCATTTTCCAGAGTGCTTTGAGCGTTGACTAAGTTTTCTTGTAAGCGACTAGAGCGTTCTTTTATCTGTGCAATCATTGCTTGTTGGCGATTGGCTTCGGCTTCGGCCACAGCTTGACGGGCTTGGTAATCTGCAAGGCGGGATGCTAAGAGTTCATCTTGTAGTTTTGTCCCAGTGTCTGTAGTACCAATGCGTTCTGCTTCTAAACGTTGTAAGTCTTGGGAGATCAATTTTGCAGCTTGGGCGAGGCGATTCACGTCTGTTTGTTTCAAGTCTGGGTCGCGTTGAATCAAAACTTGATCCTTAGTGACATAATCGCCCTCTTGTACCTTGACTTTGACAATAGAGCCACCAGTTAAAGATGTTACTGGCCGTACCTGTGTAGAGGCGATTAATTCCCCCGGTGCGATCGCCACTTCATCGATTTGAGAGAAATTAGCCCAGGCGATCGCACCAAATACCACTAAGCTGAGTGTTCCAGCTAAGACTCTGGTATATAATGGGGGTAATTCCTGTACAGCCTTACCCAATTCATAGGAGAGTTGATCTTCTGGTTTAGCAAATTGTTGTTTTGTTTGACGAGCTTGAGCAGCATTTGCCAGTAAGGAATATTTCATAAAATTTTAGATTATGGGGGAATGGGGAATGGGGAATGGGAAGTTGATTCTCCCCTGCTGTTTTATCCCCATTCATCAATTAATTCAAATTGCCAGATAGCGGCGCAGAAAATTTTCTAAAGTTTCTAAGTGAAAATTGAAAATCCTCTCCAAATTAGCTATTTCCTCTTGGCGACAGAAAAATTCATTGGCCAGCAATGTGCGATAAGTTCCTAAATTTGCTTGTGTTTGGGGATTAAATAAACCCAAGGTACTGCGTAACCCATCAACCATGAACAGAGGTAAGTTAATTACTAATGGTTCTTTATTGAAGATGCGACCAAAGATAGTGGGGATATCCTGGCGCAATAAAATCTCCGGTCCTCCCACCGGTAATATTTGGTTGCATGCGCCCTCAGCTGTGACTGAGTCCACTATTATCTTGGCTAAATCATCCGTACTAATAACAGAACTACGGTTTTGAGGATCACCAATGAGTAGATACAAACCTGTTTCGCGAAAACGTTCTGCCAATGGCAGTAAGTTAGATGCTAATCCAGATGGGCGTAGAATTGTGTAATTCAAGCCACTAGCTTCTAAATATTGTTCTACTGCTCTTTTGGCTTTGAATACGGGAGCATCCTCATAACCCCGTTCGGCTCCCAGGACGGAAATAAACACAAAGTGTTTAATTCCATGAGCTTTTGCCTGATCAATGAGTTCAATATTAGCGCGATAGTCTAGAGATAGGGGGTCACCATCAGAACCATGGGAGCTGATAATGTAGTCCACACTGCGACAAGCTTTTGCAATATCCTGGTCTTCTCGCAAATCACCGATGAAGATTTCTGCTCCTCGGTGTTCTAACTCGTGATAACGCGAAGTGAGGCGGACAAATGCTCTCACTGACTTTTGTTGTAGGCGTAGGAGTCGCACCACTCGGCGACCAATTCCTCCCGTTGCTCCAGTTACCAGAAACATAAGGATTTTGGCTGATGAATTCCATCTACAACCCTAATCTAAAATTCTACGATTACCGGAGTATGGTCGCTAGGTTGGGGTAATTTTCTGGGAGTGATGTCAATGATGCAGCTTTTAGCTCTTTCATACAGGATGGGGCTAAGATAATGGTGGTCAATGCGCCAACCCATATTCCGCCTAAAAGCGGCGGCGCGATAGTCCCACCAACTGTAGTGTCCCCCCTCGCTGGTGAATTTGCGAAAGGCATCTGCAAAGCCTAAATCCAGAATATCTCGTAAGGATTGGCGCTCTGGTGCCGATGCCATAATATGATTGTCAACATTAACTTTCTCATGAATGTCTTCTGGGGTTAAGGCGATGTTGAAGTCGCCACATATACATATTCCAGCTTGTGACTGTAGAAGGGTTTGCAAATACTGGCGCAGGACTGTCAACCAGCGGAGCTTAAATTCGTATTTTTCGCTGCCCAGGGCTGAACCGTTGGGGACATATACATTTACAATCCGAATACCCTCTATTACCCCTGTAATGACTCGCTTCTGTAGATCCCATAGTGGGTCAATATTGGGTAGAATCGGCGTGAAACCGGCGCTGATGTCGGTCATTGGTTGACGACTAATCAGGGCGACGCCATTATAGGCTTTTTGTCCAGAGAAATAAGTATAATAACCCAGTTCTTCTAATGGCGATCGCGGAAAGTCCGCATCTATAACTTTTGTTTCCTGTAAACAGAGGACATCGATGGGATTTTCCTTTAACCAAAATATCACCTGTTCCAGGCGAGTGCGAATTGAGTTCACATTCCAAGTGGCTATTTTCATTTTTTTATGCAAAAAAAATATTAATTTTTAATTAGTTTTGGCAGGAATTATTTTACATGACTTTAGTTAATCTATTTTGGTTAACTTATGGTTAATAGAAATTACAAATATCTGAGTTAATTAGTATTAATAGCTACAAAAATTATTATTGTGTAACTGCAAATACAAAAAATACGAACTATGGCATGATCCCCAAGGTAGATGCAACCAGTCTCAATTTAGATATATTCTAAAGGTATGGCTGCTGATTAGCCATTATTGATGTGGGAAACTCTCTTGGTGATGGTTAATCATATCCTTAACTAACATCTGCTTCCCAAATGTCAACACGGTAAATTTATGTCACAAAAAGTAAGTACAAATTTTCTGTTTTGAGAAGCTGATGTAAATACTTATTCTGAGTAATTTTTCACCGGGGGAACTGAAACAGCTGATGAAGTCCACTCAGATCCTTCCCCTATGGGAAATAGTTACGCTTTGGTATCAACTCGCACTGTCCATACCTTGCACAATCCTTTTACCCCAGATAATCAGAAACTATTTACCTACCATCGCCAGCAACCTTATGTCAGTATTAGCAAAGCCCAGCAGCCGATTAAACTTAACTATGTCGCTACTTATAACGGTATAGAAGCTCAGGATTATCCCTTCATAGTCCAACCACAAAAACCCTATTATTTAGCGTTTTTAGGCCGCTTTTCTGTTGGAAAAGGGTCTTCAAGAGGCGATCGCCATTGCTAAACAAACTGGTTGGCCTTTGAAAATAGTTATTTAGATACAGATCAGCTCAGATTTTAATGAAATTTTTTTTCCAACTTTTAAACAACAAATTTACTTGAGGAGGATCCTATGAATATGATGTCTAACATCTGCCCGTGTTGCGGTGGTTCCCTCCTGCGTCATATCCGTCATAATGAATTATATTGGTTTTGCCAATCCTGTCGCCAAGAGATACCTATGTTAACTGTAGTTCGTGTGGCTCATACTCCCGGTGAACCTCACCATGAGGCTGTACCTCAAACTACACTCAGAGACTAGGGATAATTTGTCAATGACCACTATCTGATAAAATCAAGTGGAAATAACTAATTAGGTTGCCCGCTGTGTTAGCAGCATTACTCTACGGTCAAGAAGATTTACGCCTCGAACAGGTAGCTGACCCCACTCCGACAACTGGTGAAGTCGTGATTCAAGTAGGTGTAGCAACCACCTGCGGTACAGATTTAAAGGTTTGGCGGCGTGGTGGCCATGCAAAAATGCTGCAACTCCCCACCTTGTTTGGTCATGAAGCTGCAGGGGAAATTGTCGCAGTGGGGTCTGGTGTCACAAATTGGCAGGTGGGCGATCGCATTGTCGCTAATAATTCCGCACCATGCATGAAATGCTTCTTTTGTCAACGACAGGAATATTCTTTGTGTCCCAACATTACATGGAACAACGGCACTTTTGCCGAATATCTCAAAATTCCTGCGGCAATAGTACAACATAATATGTTAAGGGTTCCAGATGGGTTGCCTTTATCCTTAGCATCCATGACCGAACCTTTAGCTTGTGTGTTGCATGGTGTGGCTCGTTCTCATGTGCAACCCCATGACCGGGTGGTTGTGTTGGGAGATGGGGCTATTGGGTTGATGTTTGTGGCTGTGTTAGCTCAGACATCAGAAGTGATCCTGTGGGGAGGTAATGACCACAGACTGAAAGTAGGTCAAGAACTGGGAGCAACACACACATTTAATTATCATCACATCCCGGATATTCCCGGTGTAGTGAAAGAACTTACTCACGGATGGGGTGCTGACGTGGTAATTGAAGCTACAGGTGTGCCTACTGTCTGGGAAACCGCCATCACTTGCGCCCGTCCTGGTGCAACTGTGAATTTATTCGGTGGTTGTCCCCGAGACACAACTATTACAGTTGACACAGAAAAGTTACATTATAGTGAACTGACTTTAAAAGGGGTATTTCATAATACACCTGAATATGTGCGGGCAGCTCTTTCACTCATAGCTAGTGGTAAAATACCTTTTGAATTGTTAATCAGTCAAGAGCGATCGCTACAGGACTTAGAACAGGTGTTTTACCAGATGAAAGCCCGTGAGGTGATTAAAGTAGCGATAATTCCTGGTCTTCCCCAAGACAAACGTATATTTGATAGGTAAAATTTATTACTTTGACTGTTTTTTGCAGTAGCACAACAGTCAAAGTAGGTAGGGGGGTTATCAGGATAGCAATCCCACAAGATTTATGATATTGGGATATTGACTGGATCGACCAGAAATGCAGTAATTAATATTGTTTTTTGCTTCAACCATGAAAATTTTGACCATAGAAACCCTATGTACTGAAGCTGCAGTATTTTCAGTCACTGAGTCTAGACACCCAGAACCATTACTTTACGGTGTTACTGATGGGAAAGCAATTGGAACATATCTAGAGCAAAAATTTAAGCTCTATCTCAAACAGAAATATGATTTTGTTCAGGGTAATTCAGCTAGTGGTATTGACTTTCCCCAGTTATTGGTTGATATTAAAGTCACAAGCATTAAACAACCACAGTCATCGTGTCCTTATAAATCTGCAAGACAAAAGATTTTTGGATTGGGATATGGACTAATCATCTTTGTTTATGATAAGACAGACAACAGTACAAATCAGACTGCAAATTTAAATATTCAGCACACAATTTACGTCAGTACAGAAAGAACGGCAGATTTTCAGATGACTCGTGGAATTCGGAGCATCTTAGAAAATCAAGGTAACAAAGATGACTTGATTGCTTTTATGTATGATAGAAATTTGCCTGTTGATGAAATTGAAGCATCTAACATCGCAGAGGAAATCCTACTTAACCCTCCCTTGCAAGGATTTTTAACTATTTCCAATGCTTTGCAATGGCGACTACAATATGCAAGAGTTATTGAGCGTGCTGGACAAGAAAAAGGTATAGTTGCTGTTTACAGGGCTAACCAATGATTCAGACTGGTGATCAGACAAAAATAGAATATGGAGATTTCCAAACCCCGGTGGAACTCGCTCAAGAAGTATGTCAGCAGTTGATAGAAATTGGTGTTAATCCCGATGTGATTATTGAGCCCACTTGTGGAGTTGGTAATTTTATTAAGACTGCTGCACGTTTATTTCCATCAACTGAAAAGATTATTGGAGTAGAGATAAACTCAGATTATTTAGAGAATGCACACACAGAAAAACTATTTTTAGAAGATAACAGGATTGAGCTTAAAAATGCCAACTTCTTTGAGTTTAATTGGTTGTCATATGTGAATCAATTGCCTGGACAAATTCTCGTGCTTGGTAATTTTCCCTGGGTGACTAGTTCGCAACAGGGAGGTATTGGTGGCACAAACCTACCCAAAAAAAGTAATTTTCAAAATCACAGAGGCTTGGACGCTATAACTGGTAAGAGTAACTTTGATATTTCCGAATGGATGCTAATTCAGTCTATACAATGGCTACAAGGGCGTAATGCTTACCTAGCAATGCTTTGCAAAACTTCCGTTTCCAGAAAGTTATTGGGCTACCTTTATTCTAATAATCTTAATTTGGCTGACTGTGCAAGTTATAGCATAGATACAAAAAAGTATTTTGATGCATCTGTGGACGCCTGTCTATTCTTCTGTAAATTTGATTCAACCTCTAAAAACTACTGCTGTAATGTATTTAGTAGTTTGAGAAGCTCAGAATATTATACAATAGGTTATCGCCATAATCTCCTAATAAGAGATATAGTTTCTTTTGAAAAATTGAGTCAACTATATGATGTCAATCGTCAAAAGAAATGGCGTTCTGGGATTAAACATGATTGCTCGAATGTCATGGAGTTGCGTAAAAATAATAATAGTTTTGTAAATGGACTAGGAGAAACTGTTGATATTGAAGAAACTTATGTGTTTCCTTTAATGAAAGGTTCAGATGTGGCTCAAAATCGTATAAAAAATACTGATCGATATCTCCTAGTAACTCAGAAATTTGTTGGTGAATCAACTGAGTCTATACAACATTTAGCTCCTAAAACCTGGAGTTATTTAGAGTCTCATGCAAGTTATTTAGATAACCGCAAGAGTAAAATATACAAAAGTAATCCCAAATTTTCTATTTTTGGTGTTGGTGCGTACACTTTTCAACCTTGGAAAATTGCAATCTGTGGTCTTTATAAGAGGTTAGAATTTCGGTTAATTAGCCATATAGTTAGTAAGCCTGTCGTTTTTGATGATACTGTTTACTTCCTGAGTTTTGATAATGAGGAGACTGCACACAAGACTTTTGAGATGTTGAATTCTCCATCAGTAATCAAGTTTTATTCATCTCTGATTTTTTGGGATGAAAAGCGACCAATTAAGTCCAGCATCTTAAACAGCTTAAACCTAACACTTGTAAAAGTTGGATGTAAAATACCTAGAAATGAGAAGACTATGATCAGGGACTGGAATTAGATATGTTGGTTTTTGCAATTCAACCACAGATGAACACAGATACTTGATTGCTAGTAATTAACTTCTAACTAGAAGTCTGTTAATTCTAAAATTCCGCCTGAATTTGTCTAACTACTGTCAGCGCTGAGTAACTAACTCCAGCTGTACCTTCTCCTGGATGAGTTGAGTCACCTACTAACCATAAATTCTGGATGGGTGTACGATTGGCAAATCCAAAGGGGCCAAAGGTGGGTATTCTCTGACCAATACCGCCAACTATACCCCGATCGCGCCCTGTGTAATGGGCAAAGGTGCGGGGTGTAGCAGCTTCTACATGAATAATGGTTTCTGGTTTGAGGTAGAAGTATTGCCCAAGACGAGCGATCGCATCTTCTGTATACTGTTGTTTTAACTGTCGATAATTATCACCTTGCCACCAGGGTGTAGGATCGACAAAAGATGAAGCGATAATTGTGGCTTTCCCTTCGGGAGCGCGTCCATCTCCGGGATGACTCACGGAAACAAACAAAGAATTATTTTCACCAATCGGGGCGTTAACATCATACAAAAATTGTAAATGGGGGGGACAACCGGGGGGAATAGCACTTATATCTACCCCTAAATAAACTACAAAGGCTCCGGAGGCCAGGGGTAACTTTTCCACACGGTTTTGATAACCAGAAGGGGCTTTTTCTCCCAATAGTTGCACTAAATTTTGTACTGTGACGTTAGCAACTACATGATCTACTACTTCCCTCCAGACTTCACCTGTTTTCTGGTTTCTAATCACTACAGCATGGGCTTGATCATTTTCTACCTGAATTTTTTCCACAGTATGGCGCATTAATAACTTACCACCATCTCGTTCTAAGGATGTCACCAGGCGATCGCTGAGTACCTGCATACTACCCTGGAGGTGGAATAATCCTTGGGGTAATTGAGAGACACTCAAGGCTGTTGCAGCATAGAGTAAAGCTGTCTCCTCCGCACTGACCTGGGAATAGAGTTTTAATTGCAAATCCAGAAAAGTCCTCAGACGCTGATCCTTACCCAGTCCGTAAAACCTTAAAGCATCACCCACAGTAAATAAAGTATAGGGTACTGTAATCAATGTACTTGGGCGCACCGCCTGAGCTAGTTGCCATAAATCCCACAAATTACGCGGTGGTAATACTGGGTCACGCCCTTGAAATTGCCAACTAGCCTCAAATAACACCGCCATCATCCGCCAAAAAGGTTCGCTACCAGGAAACTGTTTTTGGCGTTCCTCTTGCCATTTCTGGGGGTCACGCCAAACATTAATTGGTGTACTTTCTCCAGGTAAATACACAGCACAAGCGGGGTCACAGGGTGTTGCGGCTGGTAAGTCTATGGCTAATTCTGAGAATATGCGGTGGTGAATTCCCCCCGGTTCTAATCCTGCTACCTGAGTCGCCCCCACATCAAAAGTAAATCCTTGACGTTTAAATGTAGAAGCACAACCCCCCGGAACCAAGGCTTGGTCGAGAACTAAAACACTGTAACCCCGATGGGCTAATAAAGCCGCCGCAGTCAGTCCGCCTATACCTGCACCAATGACAGCAACGCGGGATTTAGTTTTGTGAGTAGAAATATGGGTCATTGATATTTATCTTTATAATTCTTAATATTACTACTCATAATTTTACTTCATCTGCGAAAAAAAGCCGGGTGACATTCACAACCCCAACACTCTCCTCAAGATACACAATGAAAATTAGTGGATAAGATGAAAGAGTAAAAAGCCGTGACTCTCCTACCACCCATGACCTCAACTCTGCTCCAAATCCCTCGGATAAATGCCCCCAAACTCCACCAATTACCAAATGGTTTAACCATAGTCGCAGAGCAAATGCCAGTAGAAGCTGTGAATCTCAGCTTGTGGATCAAAGTAGGCTCGGCGGTAGAACCTAATACAATTAATGGTATGGCTCACTTTTTAGAGCATATGGTTTTTAAAGGAACTGAACAATTAGCTAGCGGTGAGTTTGAACGTCGAATTGAAGAGAGGGGCGCGGTGACTAATGCAGCCACTAGTCAAGATTATACACGTTATTACATAACCACTGCTCCCAAAGATTTTGTAGAACTAGCGCCATTACAAATAGATGTAGTCCTTAATGCCAGTATTCCTGATGATGCCTTTGAACGGGAACGTTTAGTTGTTTTAGAAGAAATTCGCCGTTGTGAAGATAACCCCCAGCGGCGCACATTCAGAAGAGCTATGGAGACAGCTTTTGAAAATTTACCCTATCGCCGTTCAGTATTGGGACCAGAAGCGGTAATTTCTCAACTCCAAGCCCAACAAATGCGCGACTTTCACAGAACTTGGTATCAACCCCAGTCAATTACCGCTGTAGCTGTAGGTAATTTGCCCGTAGAAGAATTAATTGCAACTGTAGCTGAGGGATTTAGTCATAGTCAAAACACAACAATTAATACTGAACAGTTAAGAGTTAATCCTGAACCTGCATTTACACAAGTTGTGCGTCGGGAATTTATAGATGAGAGTCTTCAGCAAGGGCGTTTAGTCATGGTGTGGCGGGTTCCAGGGTTGGAACAGCTAGATGATATTTATGGGTTGGATGTTTTGGCGGGTATTTTGGGACATGGACGCACATCAAGACTGGTGCGAGATTTACGGGAAGAACGGGGACTGGTAAATTCTATTACTGTCAGTAATATGACTAATCAGTTACAAGGGACATTCTATATTGCCGCTAAATGTCCTGTGGAAAATTTACAGGCTGCGGAGGAGGCGATCGCCCAACATATCCGCATACTACATACAGAGTTAGTTTCAGAAGCAGAAATTGCTCGGGTGCGGCGACAAGTAGCCAATAGGTATATATTTGGTAACGAAACCCCAAGCGATCGCGCTGGTTTATATGGTTACTATCAATCTATGATAGGAGAGTTAGAACCTGCTTTTAATTATCCCCATCATATTCAATGCCAAGATACCACTGACTTAATGCGATCGGCAAAACAGTATCTTTCTCCCGATGCTTATGGGGTAGTAATCTTAAAACCCTACTAATTGAAAAATGTGGACTGAAATTGATACCCATATTAGCCAAGTAACCGGCAAAAAATTTCAAACTCAGCGCCAGCAGGGTGTTAGTGGTGGCTGTATTAATCAAGGTTATGCTATTTCTGATGGAGATTTAACTTACTTCGTCAAGCTAAATCAAGCATCTCAAGTGGCGATGTTTGAAGCTGAGGCCTTGGGCTTACGGGAAATACTGGTTACAGATACGATTCTTGTACCTCAACCCATTTGTTGGGGTACTTCTGGTAAGTATAGCTATCTCGTCTTGGAATGGCTGGAAATGGGAGGCGGTAACGGTAAATGGGAAGAAATGGGGCGCAAACTAGCCGCGATGCACAAAGCCATAAGCAGTAAAGGTTTTGGATGGAAAATTAATAATACTATTGGTTCCACACCTCAAATCAACACCTGGACAGGAGACTGGGCAGAATTTTATACTAAGTATCGTTTAAATTATCAATTTCAATTAGCTAGGCGACGGGGGGGTAGTTTTCCTCAACAAGATAGGCTACTGGCGGCTATTCCTGACATATTAGCAGGTCATGAAGTACAACCTTCCTTAGTACATGGTGATTTATGGGGTGGGAATGCTGGTTTTACTCTGTCGGGAGAACCTCTGATATTTGACCCAGCCACTTATTTTGGCGATCGGGAAGTTGACATTGCCATGACAGAATTATTTGGTGGGTTTCCCTCTGAGTTTTACCAAGGTTATCACCAAGTGTTTCCTTTACAGCCAGGTTATGAGCAAAGAAAAACCCTCTATAACCTCTATCACATTCTCAATCACTTCAATTTATTTGGCGGTGGTTATGGTTCCCAAGCCAATCGCATGATTGCGCAGATTTTAGGATAAATTTCACCGGAGAGTCGAAGACCTCTGAAGATGGGGATGATGTTATGAGAGTGGAATTTAACTTGTGGTTTCGATGTCGTATAAATTGCAGAGGTTGCGAACTTTTTCCCTGAGGCGATCGCGCACATTCTCAGGTAGAATCACTACACAGTCTGGCCCATACTGCATCACCTCCCGGCTAAACCAAAAAGTATTTGATACTGTCCTCACAACTCGCCTCACCCCTGGTTGATCTAGTAACCATTCATTGATGTGATCTTCCGGTTTGGCTTGATAACCAAAAGCCAAGCCGCCAAATATATGTATTTCCACGTCGATTGTATCTAACTGAGGATGCCATCTACCGGGAATAGAAGTTACAGCCGCATCTGTAATTCTATCTAAGCGTAAAGTCCAGTTATGAATCAGCTCAGGGATATCAGAGTTTCCTTCTGTCTCCTCACACCAGCAGTTAAGATATTGTCGCTTTTCCTGGGGGGTAATCCGAGCATGGCGCACCGTAAAATTCAGTACGCGCCCTGCTGCATCTTGGTAGGAAAGCAGAAATGGTTGCTGTCGCAAAATGTAGTTATCTATTTGTGACCGCCAGGGTGGGGGGAGATTTTCTAAAAAAGCTTGTATTTCCGTCCGCAATGGTACTGACAGTTCGCTGCGTTCTAGAAGCAGGTTAGCAATAATTTGGGCTTGTTCTACTTGTCCAATGTCGGTTAATGCACCTATACAGCGATGTAATGCTCTAATCCTGTCTTCTGTCCAATTGTTATTGTTACCAATGCGTAACTTACGTTGGGCTATGGCTTCTATGAGCTTGGATATGTTCGGGCGATTTCCCCACATCATACCAAATTGCAGAGCTATGGCTTCCAGTTCTGCTTTATCCCGCTCCTTTAAAGACAGAGTTATAGACTGACCTTTCCGACTCATATTTGTACGGACACTTTTATCCAGATATATCTTGCTAACATCTATTTTGCATGGCATGATCAGAAATAACAACAGTTTACGGACACTATTTAAGTGAATGTCGGCAGATTGCAAAGTTACTCTCAAGCCTGTTTACTCTCAAACCGTCCCCACACCTGACGGCGTGAAATTACCTCAAAATTGGTCACTTTCTTGGCATCAATTAGCTACCTTAGAAGCATTACGCGATCCAAATATTGACGTAGTGTTCAACACAGCTATGACAGGCGACGGTAAAAGTTTAGCGGCTTATTTAGAAGTGATTCAAGGTCAATCTTCCGCCATTGGACTTTACCCAACTAACGAACTTGCACGAGACCAAGAAATACAAATTAGAGGATATATTACCCAACTTCAACCAGAAAATGAGCCGCGTGTAGCCAAATTAAGCGGGGCTGACTTAGAAATTTATGCTGAAAATGAAGGAATAAAAAAAGCGGCAGCTATTTCAACTCTGACGAATCAGAGAGAAGTATTACTGACTAATCCTGATATTTTTCACTACTTGCATAGAGGTGCTTATATAAGTCCGGTTGATAGCCCAGATAAATTATGGGGTAGCATTGATAAAAATTTTGGCTTATTTATTTTTGATGAATTTCATGTTTTTACAGCCCCTCAAATTGCCAGTGTAATTAATACAATGTTGTTAATTCGCTGTACGAATCGGCGTAAAAAATTTCTGTTTCTCTCAGCTACACCAGACACAAACTTAATTAGCAGACTGCAACAGGCAGGATTTCGCTGTCAAGTTATCAATCCCATTGCCGAAAATAAATATCAATTTCCTGCAACACCAGAAGAACAACATCAACTACAAACACAGGGCTGGCGACAGGTAGCCAGAACAATAACCCTCAATTTTATTCCTTTAGAACCTAGTTCTAAAGCTTCGGAAAATTGGCTCAGAGAAAATAGTGATTTAATTTTATCTCAGTTTAAAAATTATCCTGGTAGTAAAGGAGCAATTATTCTCAACTCCATTGCAGCAGTCAAGCGGTTAACGGCATTTTTTCAGGAATTTTTGCAACCTTACCATCTAACAGTAGGAGAAAATACCGGACTTTCTGGAAAAGAAATAAAAGAACGCAGTCTCATAGCTGATTTAGTTATCGGTACTAGCACAATTGATGTGGGAGTTGATTTTAAAATCAATTTTCTGATGTTTGAATCATCAGATGCAGGTAACTTTATTCAACGGTTAGGGCGGTTAGGTAGACATGATGGCTATGAGAAAGATGGTCAAATGATTAAGTTTAATGAGTTTACAGCTTTTGCCCTTGTACCTAAATTTTTAGGAGAACGTTTATTTCAGGGAGATTCACCACCCTTACAGGTAGATGGTACTTATAACCGCCCATTTTTTCACAGCATAATTAATGATCACTATAGACAAATCAATGATTTTAATGGTTATTATCGCCGCTGGGCTACTGTACAATCATTTCGGCTATGTTACCAATTGAGCCATGACACAATTAAACAACAGTATGCCCAAAGCCGACAACAATTTCAAAAAGCCTGTGAGCAAGTATTTAACAACAGCTTCAAATCCATAGGTGGACATATTAAGCAATGGGCGGAAGACTGGAAAGCAATTTCAGATAAACCAGGTAATCCCATTGCTGAAGAAGCTTTTAGTTTTCGGGGTTCTAGTCCCTTGCAATGTGGGTTGTATGACTTAACGGAAGAAAACCCAGCAGACAGGTTTAAAACCTACGATTTACCAGGTATTTTGAGCAATTTAGACATTGAAATGTGGACAGAAACAGGATTTATGCGGACACTCACAGAAACCGCACAACGCACAGAGCAACCCATAGCCAAAGGTAGATTTGCTCATTGTCTTGCATTTATCAAGTTGCGTTCCTACCGTGAGGAACGACTCAACTGGAAATTTACCTATCCGGGAGACTTACAACCAATAGCGGATACTGGGAAAGTTCAGGTTTTAACTGGGGTGGAAATTTCCCAACCTGAAAATAAATGGATCAGTGCAATTAACAAACCCCTCAAAACACAGGGTTTAGTTGCTTACATCATTCGTAGACCCGTGTCAGAAGTGCGGATGCGGTTACGACTACCAATGCACTTTCAGATTTACCCCATTTGCGACCAGTACAGCCTTCATGATGCTAATGCACCTTATGCGATCGCTTTTGGTCAGTCAGCACTGTTGCTAGATACCCTCGCCTATAACTTGAAAAGCAAAGGAGATGAGATATGGATTGTTTAAGGTTGCAATCCCTGATAGGGATTGTTGAGAAAAAAGCTTACGGTTTTAAGCACAGACTTATTCTTTTCAATCCCTAATAGGGATTAATTAAGTGGTTACGTGCTCCTCAAGCTTCATCTGATGGAAGTATTTCATAGTCAGGTTGAATATGTCAATAGCAGAAGTGTTGAATAATCCTGTGCTTATAGAAATCAGAAAAATTCTTTGATAACAGGTTTCGTTTTATGTAGGTTCAGACTATCAATTACCTGCGCAAATATAACAAGCATTTGGGCTGCTATGTATGTAACTCATAAATTGTGAAATCGAGAATATTATGAAAGATAAATTGACAAACCTTGAGAAATTAATTGCAATTCTTAAGGATGGTAAATGGCATTCTAGCGATGAGCTAGCAGCAAATGTCAGTTTTCGATTTGGACATACCATATTTGAAGCTCGCAAAAAAGGCTACCTAATTGAAAAAAAACAAGTTGCTAATAACCAATTTGAATATAGGTTATTAACCGAGGAACCAATGTCATAGGTTATCCGATAATTTATCTAGGTAAGCCCTACAAGAGCAAACTAGCAGCTTGCGGTATTAAGCTCAGGCGTAAGCATTCTTAATCCCCAACAGCTTGGCTGATGGTTGAATAAGTCACTTAAAACCCACATCTTAAGACAGTAAGTTTTACACCAGCTTTACTCTTCAGAAACTAGACAACTCAATCAATAATATCCCGTTACCTGCAAGCAATAATTAGTCAATTTGATTCTTTGTAGATCATGAATAAAAAAACTCAAGCCATTGCAGACAACAACCAGCTAGATTTATTTGACAATCAAAATGAAGAACTAGAAGAATTAGACGATGATTTGTTTAATCAAGACTTTGGTTTTGATAGTGGTTCTTCAGACCATACCATTGAAACTCAGGGTGAATTACTCACACTTAAACTATTGCGAGAAGCAATTCAGGCGCAAAATCCTCATGACCCAGTAATGGCTGATTTCGCTGAGTATGTTTTACCCAACCTCCTAAATATAGCCATTGGTGTTACAGCTAAAGGCGGTAAATTCTTTGATAAAATTGACCACAAGCGAGCCGCAGCAGGTAAAACTAAAGTTCGCCGAGATAATGCTGCTGACCAATCATTGAATACACATTTACTCAATGGTTTATTTCCGGCTAACTTAATTGAAAAGCGGTTACAACAACTTGATACCACAGTCCGAAGACTCGTTAAAGAAAGAGAACGCCGATTAGTAATTGCAGGCTTTATTTTACATGACTTTGAAAAATTTCCCGATGTCCCAGCAGACTGTCGCCAGTTACCCTTAACCGAACACCGCCAAATTATTGATCAAAAAATTCACCAGTTAGGACTTGATAAGTTTATTAACCCAGATAACTCGGAAGCGTATCAGCAATATTTAGATGATTTATTGTGCATAGCTTATAATGCACAACGACGGTGGGATACTAACTGGAATTTTTCAGAATTTGGCTTAAATCCTGTTCTCCAAGATCGCATTCTCAGGAATTTATCTGAGTTAACTTGTTTGGCTGATTCCCTGGCCTCAATTGTCAAACATCCCCAAGATGCGGAACATACCAGACTCAAAGAAATTCTGCATGAATTAAGTGATGGACAACTGAAATTTACCTATCACAGTATTGCTGAAAATAGAGGGGTTTTAACTAATGTAGTTAATAATGCTTTAATTGAGGCTCATACCAGTGTCAACACTCATGATAAGATTTACTATCAACCTCTACTGTATTTACCAACAGGTGTAATTTATCTAGCATTGCGTAATGCACCTCCCATTACTAAAGAAAATTTATCAGACCGTGTAGTTAATAGTATTAAGTCACTGTGTGCAGGTCAACTGCGTCTGCGACAAACAGGATTTGGTCGAGATGGTAAAGGGATGAAGTATGCGGAATATTACAATTTATTCTTTGAGCATTTAGGTCTAATGCAAGTAGCTTTAGATGCTACATTAAGGATATTAAACCCCAATAAATCTTCCGTTGCTCAAAGTCGCAGTGAAAATCTGATTAAATTTCAGCAAAAAAAGGTTTTATCTGCTGACTATGACTTCACATTTAAAGATGATATCCGCATCGACCAAATAGCAGAATTTGGTGATTTAGTCACTCGTAAGATTTGGGAAGAGACCGTTAAGCGCATTGATGCTGCGAGAAAGAAAGATAAAAAACTACCAGTATTACCAGATTTAGACTTAACCCACAAAATCGCCGAGTTGTGGAATTTAACAGCATATTTACCCGCAATTCGCGAAATTCAAAGCATTAACGAAAGTCTCAAGGAAAAGAAGTTAAAAGGAAATACTGGGGGAGTACCTTATGAATGGTATTATTTAGCGGCTAAATATTTAGAATCTCATCCGGGGATTGAAAACATCCGTGAAATTTGTCAGGAAATTATCGATTACTTATCGACCTTAATTTACCCGGTTATTTCTCAGTATGAATTACCCGATGGCTGGGAGGACTTAAGGCTGTGGGTAAGTCGCGTCGTCATGTTGCCAAATACGAAGCAACAAGTATCACCTGCAACTGAAAGTCAGACATTTTTAGACGAATTAACTAATTACAATGGTGCTAAAAAATCAGGAAGAGGAAAGCAACTTATTTGCTCAATTTCTCATTCAGCTTACACCGTGACTGAGCAAATGGAATCAGCAGTTTTATTTACACCCCAAGTTTATACAAATAAACAAATGTTGGGGGGTTCCAACGCCAAGCGGAACATTTCCAGTATTGCTGGTGTGGAAATGATGCTCAGACAAATCTTGATGAATCAAACTCAAGCGGTTGGTAAACGCTTTGAAGACGGAAAATACCGCTATCTCTATTTTTACCCAACTTATTATTTCACCCCAGAAACTAATAAGTTTTTACAGAAAGCATATAATGGTATTGCTCAAACTCGCTTTGATACTAGCATACGGAATCATTTCATCAGCAAGGATTTACAGGCAAACTTAGAAAAAGCAAATTACCAAAGGGTAGATACTTTCATCATTGATGAACATATCCAGGCTGGAAAAGACCGCACATTTAAGCTTTCTTATCCTGAAGATCAACCCTTAACATTTTATTTTATGGCACTCCCCCCAGGAAAGGACAGCACGGATACTGAATCTTGGATAATGCCGAGTTGGCTAGCTTTCGCTTTTCCCATGATTCTAGATGTAAAAACGGTGGTTTCTGAGTCGCCAATTCCACCTTTTAATGATGGTGCTGAATTTGAAGAAAGCGTTTTCTTAGATAGTGCGCCCCATGCTTTCCGCGCCTTAGTCAAAAGGGATAGATTTCGTCTTGATTACATTTTAGAAGGTTGGGAAGAAAACAGTATTCAATACCCAGCACCTTTAAATGTGTTAACAGCCGCCTATGCTATTCATTTAGATGTCAATGCTAAACAAGGTAAAACTGGTTACGATGCGAATTGGGGTAAATTTGCAGAACTAGCTAAGGATTTTGAAACCAGTCCTTTGTATGTTTTTGCTTATCTCAATCGTTGGGTGCGTAACCAAGGAGTAGAAACAGCCCGAATCGAAAAAGTTAGGCTTTATACCTATCATTTTTACCCTTGTTTTGACCCTCATGTGAAATTTGATCAAAATATGGAGCAGTTAATTGTGGGAGAACAATCTAGCTTAAATCATCCCCAAAATCTCACGGATTTTTACCGGAAATTTTACCGCGCCAATAAGCGTTATAACCCTAAATCTAATGCTGTGTTGAAACCTATAAAGATGGCATCTGACACTATTCTCAAAGCTGAGTCTAGTGTTTTTCATGGAGAAACATTAGTTATGGCGGTGGCGGCGGAAGTGTTTAAACTCATGGATCGTGTTCATGTTGATACTGCTGAAGGACGTTGGGTAATGAGTAACCGTGAACAAGAACGCCAAGCTGTGGTAGATTTTTCCAGATATTTTGTTCAGGAGGTATTCGAGAAATCATTTGCAGGCGATCGCGCTCGTTTAGCAGGTCGTCAAATCAATTTAATTAAAAATACTTGTGAGTTCCTTTACCGCCTTGCAGATGACAAAGAAAACGCCGAAAAAGATACCGAAAAAGATGATGTAACTGAGTAATTAGATATTTCCATTAACCCAATTTCAAATACATTCAATTCTCTGGAGAGATTAATCATGTCATTGCTGAAAACAGTTCCTTCAAAACTATTCCAAGCTGCAATTCCCTACAAACCTATGGGAAAATATGCCCATTTTATCACCATACGCATTACAGAATCTTATCCACTTTTTCAAACAGATGGAGAATTAAATAAAGCCAGGGTGAGAGCTGGAGTGAGAGATAAAGCCACAATTAGCCGTTTATCAATGTTTAAGCGCAAACAATCTACCCCAGAACGTTTAGTTGGTCGGGAATTACTGCGTAACTACGGCTTTATGACTGCGGAGGAATGCGAATATAACGTTAATTTCGCTATGGATAATCCTGATTGTATTATTTACGGTTTTGCCATTGGTGATTCTGGTTCGGAAAAATCTAAGGTAATTGTAGATACAGCATTTTCAATTACCCCTTTTGACGAATCCCACGAAACTTTTACCCTCAACGCCCCCTATGAAAATGGTACAATGGCATCTAAGGGGGAAAATGGTTCTAAAATCGGTGAAGTTACCAGTCGTATTAATGAGCAAGACCATATTAGACCACAGGTTTTCTTCCCTAGTATTGTCACCCTCAAAGATCCCACAGAGGCTAGTTTCCTTTACGTTTTTAATAATATTCTTAGAACCCGCCACTATGGAGCCCAAACCACCCGTACAGGTCGTCTGCGCAATGAGTTGATTGGTGTTGTATTTGCAGATGGAGAAATTACCAGTAATCTCCGTTGGACTCAAGCCATATATGACCAAATGAAAGCCCAAAATACCATTAATCCTCCTGAACCTTTGGATGAAGATGATGTAATTAGTGCTGCTAAAAGTACAATTGAGGCTTTAATGGCTGATGAGTTTATTGTACATACTGATTTTATTGGTGATGCTTTTTCACCTCTGCTACAGGAAGTTAAGACCCTTACAGGTACAGAAACAGGAATTAAAGCAATTTTAGAGAAAGCTGATGGGGAAGCCAAGGATTATGCTAAAAAACACATTAGCAAAAAGAAAACGGTGCGGGCTAAGTAATCTCTATGAGCATTATCTACCAATGTCAATTAGAACTACATGATAGCCTGTATTTTGCCACCCGTGAAATTGGGCGACTTTACGAAACAGAGCCAATAATTCACAATTACGCCCTCTGTTACGCACTGGGTTTAGTTGATAGTGAAATCCACTCTACTACCGTAGCTGATGAACACTCCTATCGCTACTTTAGCCAGGAACAAGTACCAAAATATGAGGAGCATTTAATACCACTCAACCAGCAGAAAATTTACATTACTCCCGCTCGAGTTTTGCATCATTCCGCCATTCTTAACACCTGGAAGTATGCTAATAATAACTACCATGTCGAGATGGAGAAAACCCAAAAGAATATCCCCAGTTTTGGTAGAACTAAAGAAATTGCACCAGAAAGTCAATTTGAGTTTTTCCTAATTGCTGACAAACCAATTAAATTACCAAAATGGATCCGCTTGGGTAAATGGATGAGTAAGGCTGAGGTAACAGTTACAGAGTTACCCAAGTCTCATACTACTGAGGGTTTATTTACTTGTAAATATCCTTTAAACCCTTTAGATGTCATGTTTACTAATCAAGTTATTAGCTATGATGTAGTAAATATGCCTCCTGTTAGTCTGATTCAAAATGTGCAAATGCGAGGTTTATACTATTACTTTGATGGTATCCCCGGGTTAAAGCTTCCCGCTCGCATGGAATACCGTTTTGGGAGTTAATCAAGGTCAGTTTTAGCAATATGGAACCACAGATGTAGACAATAAACACACATGATTGTCCTAATGTGGTTCTTAATTTTACTTTCCATCACTTTTTCAAGTCACGTGAAGTACTTTCAACAACAGCATAACGCTTTCCCCAAGGATTATCTCAATAACCTATGGGGGGAAATTCAGGCTTGTCCTTACTTTGCTATCAATAATCTTAACCGCGATTTTGTCGCCACTAAGGGATTTTCTCTAGTGTTTAGGCGATCGCACATCTCCACTGTAGAACAAAAATTTCCCTACTTTAAGCCCTACTTAGATTTAGCTCTCCAACCTAGTTGTAATGCTTTTTACCTCAATCCCTTACAGCTTCAACAAGGTTCCCGTGTAGACCCCCACATTGACCGCTCCTTGCGTTCTTACTGCAAAACCGTAGAACCGCCTATGTGTGTCAGTGTTCTATATGTACGCTTACCAGAAGACATGGTAGGAGGGGAATTAGTACTCAAGTCCCATAAACGCCAACTGGGACAAATTAAACCCCAGGTAAATACTTTAGTTTACTTCCAAGGTGATTTAACTCACTCCGTTAACCCTGTGCAAACCATGGGAAAGCGTTTGAGCCTAGTTTGTGAACAGTATAGTTTAAGTCAATATGAACTGGCAGAAATACCAGACTTTACCATTGAATCAAGAGTTCCCCAATCTAGCACAAAAAAACGTAAGTAAAACACCCCAATAAAACACCCCAATAAAACACCCCAATAAAACACCTCAATAAAACACCCAAGTAAACTGTTGAGTCTTTCTTGACTTTAGCCCTCCCAATTACAAATTACCTTTATCCCACTGTTCCCCAGCAAACACAAAATATTCTGAACTATTTAAATAATATGCCTCATAGCTTAATTCTTAACCTCCTTCCCCTGTCGCCTATCCCTCCCCAGTTTCTCACAGGAAGACATCTGCACGCACTATTTTTAACCCTTGTCAGTTCCGTAGACCGCACATTAGGCGATCGCCTACATAACTCTACTGCAGATAAGGCTTTCACCCTCTCACCCCTACAAACTAATTTCCTTCAGGGAACTAGAGGAATATCTAAACTGCAACATACACACCAAGAAGCTATCCCCCCAGGAAAGCCTTGCTGGTGGCGCATCTCCCTCTTAGATGACACACTCTTTGGTCAACTTACCCAACTCTGGCTCAATCTTAACCCTAATCACCCTTGGCATCTAGGCCCCGCTGACTTGTATATTACCAGCATTCAAGGTACACCCCAATCTACCCAGCCTTGGGCTAATACTATACCCTATAGTGAATTATACCAGCAAGCCAGCGATCGCTATCGCACTATTCACTTTACTTTCTCGACACCCACCGCCTTCCGTCAAGGAAAATATGACACTACCCTCCCCACCAGAGAATGTATCTTTAATTCCCTACTTTCTCGGTGGAATAAATATAGTGAAATCCAAATTAATCAAATTGCTATTGACTCCATATTTCCCTCATTCTTCAAGGTTCATACAGAAATTGTCGCAGACTCTCGTAGTAAATTTATTGGATTTGTAGGAGAAGTGAGCTATCAAATCTTAGGAGAAATAGAACCTATAGACATTAAAAATATTAACGCCTTGGCTGATTTTGCCTTATATGCAGGGGTAGGACGGAAAACACCAATGGGTATGGGGATGATGCGGCGAACATATCAATCAAAACTGACAAAAAATTATGAATAATAGCGAATATATCCAGATTGCAGCCTTGAATCAATATGCCTATTGTCCTCATCGCTATTGGCGGATGTTTTGTGCTGGAGAGTTTACCGATAATCAATACACAATTGAAGGCACTAATTTACATGAACGTGTCCACACTATGGGTGATATTCATGGAGGAGAAGCCTGGGAGATTCGGGCGATTTATTTAAAATCAGAAACATATAACCTCATGGGCAAATCTGATGAAATCCAAGGCCGTCTCCTCGGTAAATATCTTATGGGAGAAATTGACAAATATCCACCACTAGTTATGAAATAAATTAAACCTTATGTTTGTAGTTATTTCCTACGACATACCAGAAGATAATCGCCGCAATAAAATTCACAAAATTCTTAAATCCTATGGACAGTGGATGCAGTATTCTGTATTTGAGTGCGATTTAACCCAAACTCAGTATGCTAAACTGCGATCGCGTTTATCTAAACTCATCAAACCAGACCAAGACAGCATCCGGTTTTATGTTCTTTGCGCTTGCTGTCAGGGAAAAGTCGAGCGCATTGGCGGTGAACTCCCCAGGGACAACACAGTCTTTTTTGCTTGAGTTTTGCGTCAACCAGTAGATGTTTTAACAAGATGGGGAAATTTTCAGGCTGAAATCCTTACCTCATCTGCTTTTGAACCCTCTCATCTTTAAATTAAGGTTGACGCACCCCAGTGAAACCTTTGCTGTCGCGTGTTTTGAGGTTAATTTCTCAAATGTTACTCTTGACAACCCAACTCCTGAAAAGCTATAGTTGTTTTAGATTGACGCAACAGAACCTTGAAAACTACATATATCAATGCTTTCACCTCCGGGCGGCTACAATTACCTATAATCCCTATCAGGGATTGAAACTCGCTAAACTATACTCACAGCATGAGTATAACCCGTGCTACAATACCTATAATCCCTATCAGGGATTGAAACGAGCTTGTATTGTGTCTGGTGTAATGCTTCTGCTACAATTACCTATAATCCCTATCAGGGATTGAAACGTTGGGATTTTTTTTTACAGGCGTGGGACTTGGATATAAGCTACAATTACCTATAATCCCTATCAGGGATTGAAACAAGAATCTGGATGATGTACTCTTTGATGATTTGTCGTCACAAGCTACAATTACCTATAATCCCTATCAGGGATTGAAACTATAAATATAGACTGGTTTATCCATGCTTCGTGGTAGTGTTACAATTACCTATAATCCCTATCAGGGATTGAAACTATAAATATAGACTGGTTTATCCATGCTTCGTGGTAGTGTTACAATTACCTATAATCCCTATCAGGGATTGAAACTATAAATATAGACTGGTTTATCCATGCTTCGTGGTAGTGTTACAATTACCTATAATCCCTATCAGGGATTGAAACAAATGGTACTTTTTATTATGTAAAAGATTTACCGCAAGCTACAATTACCTATAATCCCTGATAGGGATTGAAACTTGTCCCCTCCCATCACAAGGGGAGGGCTGGGGTCGGTTTATGTTATAATCACCTACAATCGGTGACCAGAAGGTTACAAAAAACCGGAGAAAATCAGATACTCCAGATTAAAAACTACTTTCAACAATCGGAACTATAGGCTCAAATGGTGGAGGCTCAGGATTAAGTAACTGCTGCCAATTCTTAATTTGCTGTTGCGCTGCATTATAAGCAGAACTACCTCGGGGAATTAACCTCGCCGTCTCAATCGCCCTAGGAAGATTAGAATTACTCTGAGAATTAGCAATGGTTAATAACTGCTGACTCCATTGGTTAACGGCAAAATTCACATCCATCCGTAAGGTGCTACTTCTGGGAACACGGTTCGCTATGGCGATCGCTTGAGACAAAGCCTCTGGCGTACCCGCACCTGCTACCTGTTGCGCCCTAGTCCAGTTTTCGCGGGCGCGGATTTGCCTTTGCCAATTACTTATCTCATTCCTAGCTTCCCCAGAAAGCGATCGCCGTGATGATGCAATGGGTTGTATTGTATTAATAGCAGCATTAAGATTACCACCTTGGGCTAGCATTCTGGCTCGATCTAAATAGGGCTGATCTTGTATACGCTCAATGGTGGCCGTCCATTGCCTAATTCTCCTCTGTGCCTCAGAATACAATGCCCGACCCTCACGGATTTGTCTAGCTTCCGATATTGCTGCTTGCAAAGCATTAATATCATTTGAACGCCATACCAATTGTTCAGCCCGTTCCAAAATAGGTCTATCTTCAATAGTCTCTACTTGGTTACGCCAACGGTTAATCTCTGTCCTTGCTTCCGAAGCCCGGGCGCTATTAGCCGAAACTAACTGAGCTTCAACAATGGCGGCTCTTAAATCTTCAACTCTCCCTTGACTAGCAATTGTTCTGGCTGTTTCCAAACGTGCCACATCTTGAATTTCCACTTCCCAATTAGCAATTAATGCCTGTGCCTCACCATAAATTGCTCTGGAAGCATCAACTTGTTGCGCCTGAAAGATTGCTGTCTCTAAGCCGGATACAGTACCAATCCATGCACTCCTTTTGGCATCAGTTAAGGTGATAAAGTCTTGGACTTCTACCTGCAACTGGGCATTATCTGGAATTTGTCTGGCAATATCTAGAGCTGTGCTGGCATCCCTCCTATCCAGACTTGCCTGTGCTAACTCTAGCATTTTTCTGCCAATTTCGGGAATCAACTCTTGTGCTTGTTGATAAAGGTAGCTTTCTGGTTTCAGGGACTCAGAAAGTTTAATCGCTTCTAATAAGTTATCTTGAACTTTCGTATTTGCTAGACGTTCCGCATTTGCTAACTTCTCGCCATCCTCTTTTGTTGATATAATCAAGTTATTTAACTGATTATATTTAACACCAGACCAGTACTGATTATCTACACGTATTAATTTAGCCGCCAGCATAGATGCCGATTGCCAGCGCCGTTGTCTTAATTCCCTTTCCACCTGGTTATATATTCCTTCCGCCTGAGACCAAATTGACTCCCATTTAGCGACCTGTTCATCTACTAATTTATAAGCCGCTAAATGTTTAGGTATCCGACGGACTGTGGCAATAGCCCCTGCTAAATCACCTGACTGAAAACTCTCGTTTGCCAGCCGTAAAATATCTTGCGACCATTCGGTAATAAAACGGTTAATTTCTCCCCCCAAGGGGTGATCCTCTGATATCTTACTCACCAAAGCGATCGCTCCGAGTAAATCATCCACATTTTGCCCAGCAGCTAGCTTCTGAGCGCAATATAACCGGACTGAAGCACTCACAAAAGGTCGAGACACCGCTGTACAAGTGGGACTACTTGGTAGCCTCAGCAACATTCTCATCGCTAGGAAACCGATACTGCCAGGTATTAATGTTAATATTAATCCCCACACAAACCAGTTTTTTGTCCAGCCCCCGTATTTCCCAGACTTTTGCCCAGGTAGACTAGTTGGAGCTGACTGCTGATGTAAAGGTGATTCGTAACTGTCTTGTTGTTGTTGATTCACTGACTTAGAGGTTGAACCATTAACCGAGACACCAAATGCTTGAATTTTAGCGAATTGTGGCGTTGGGGATAAACTGATCATATCATCTGGCTCTCCTTCTGGAGATGGGGACCAATTTTCTGGAATATCCCGCTGTGTCATTTCTCACACCAAAGTAGTTTAATAGTTGACTGTTATAGGCTGATAATGCCCATGCTCTCATACCAAATGGATGATAATTCCCCAGCTACCTGATTCAATATTCTCTGACCACAGATAGCATGAACAACATGGATTTATGGTATGATTATGTACTTTATCCAGAAACTGAAGATTCTGTTTCCAAATCAACAATTAATTGAGCCAGGTGATTAGTACTTGCTTGATAAACCTCGCCGCAAAACTCACAAGTTGCTTCTGCACCATGATCTTGAATAATCATATCTTGCAATTCCTCTGCCCCCAGCATTTTTAATGCTCCTAGTACGCGATCAAAAGAACAACCACAGTGGAAACGCAACATTTGATGTTCCGGAAATATTGACAGACCCATGTCTCCCAGTAAGTCATGAAAAATTTCTGGCAAAGTCTTACCAGCTTGTAATAATGGCGTAAATCCAGACAAGCTAGATACACGAGATTGCAATGTTTCCACTAAGGCTTCATCTCTCGCAGCCTTCGGTAAAACTTGTACCAGCAACCCCCCAGCAGCAGTTACACCACCAGATCCTACAAACACCCCTAAAACTAACGCTGAAGGTGTTTGTTCAGAACTAAGTAAGTAATGCGCTACATCATCACCTATTTCCCCCGATACCAGCTCTACTGTACTAGAGTAAGGATAGCCATAACCGATATCTCGCACTACATAGAGGTAACCATTACCCACCGCACCACCAACATCTAACTTACCTTTTTGATTAGGAGGCAATTCTACAGATGGGTTGGCTACATAGCCGCGGACTGTTCCATCTAAACCAGCATCAACCAAAATACCACCTAGAGGTCCATCGCTCTTAATGCGGACATTGACCCGGGAACCAGGCCGCTTCATACCAGAAGCCATCAATAAGCCAGCCGCCATAGTTCTTCCCAGTGCTGCTGTTGCCACATAGGACAGCCCATGACGTTGCCGTGCTTCTTCTGTTAAACGACTAGTAATAACACCTACAGCACGAATACCACCATCGGCAGCCGTGGCACGAATTAATTGATCAGCCATGAAAAACCTTACATTTCTTAATAAGCATACATTTTCTATTTTAAGTAGAAAACGACTCTGTGATTATGCCTTACTCCCTGTAGAATATGATTGTATTTGCAATACTAGAACTACAATTCACTAAAAGTCAGACTTAAACCTTAAATAATTATTAAAAAATGCTCGGTAATTTTCAACAAACTCAAATCCGGATAGAAATCACTGCTTCTGCCAGTGCGATTCGTGATAGTTTGCAACATCCGCAAAAACTGGCTCAATGGCTGGTGGTCCAAACCTTTACCCCGGGAATCCCAGAAGAACTACACACTGGCTGTGAGTTCACAACCTGGGCCGGTCCGATTGCAATTCATCATCAAGTAGACGTGGCGACACCTAATTGTTTGCGGTTGCTGCTTAGTGGGGGTATTGATGGCTTTCATGAATGGTACTGGGGAGAAGGTTGGGTACAGTCGCGCTTAGAAGGGATTTCAATTCTTCCTTTAAATCTTGCTCATACCCTAAATCTGTTAAGTTTGCGTCGGTTTTTGGCTGCAACACCTTAATAAAACTAAATATCTTAAACAGTCAAGAGGCGATTAATCGCCTCTGGAAGTAATTAACAATTCCGCTCCTCTCCCCTCATGTTGGTTTGACCACGAACACCGAACAATTGGCCTCCTCTACTACTTGAGTACTTACAGAACCCAAAACAATTCGCTTCATCCCAGTTAACCCCCGACTGCCAATGATAATTAGATCAGCCTTGTGAATGTTAGCAAGACGAATAATTTCTTCGGCAGGATCTCCGGTGACCAGTTCTAATTCACTGTTAAATGCTAATTTTTCTTTATAATTTAACAGTAATTTTTCAATATGAAAATCAGGCAGGTTAGAAGATTGTCGATGAGGGCTATCTGTAGATAGTTGCATCTTTGATTCTGGCGTGGGAAATACATGACAGAGAATGACTTTGGTATCACTGGAAAACACCAGGTCATTTAAAGTTTCAATGACTCGTTCTGCAATTTCCGATCCGTCAAGAGCTACCAAAACATTTTTTAGCACCACTCATCTCCTTAAAGGTAGACCCCTTTAATATAATTCCTTGATAGTAGTTGTTATCAGTTATAGCCCTGCTCTATTGCGGCTACTGCCTGACAATTTTCTATTTTGCATCTACTGAGTAACTTTTTACAATAGGTTCTCCAAAAAAAATCAACATTCAAAATTATTCTTGTTGCTGAATTCTCCGTCGGACCGAATCTTTATGAGATGGTAGTCCTTCCACTGTCGCTAAAGCGTCAATTGCCCCAGCTGCCTTTTGTAGTGCTGTCTGTGAGTATTGAATAATACTGGAATGTTTCAGAAAAGTTTCTACTCCTAAAGGTGAAGCATAACGAGCCGCACCGGAAGTTGGTAAAATGTGGTTAGGTCCGGCTAAATAGTCTCCCACTGCTTCTGGTGTTGAGTCCCCTAAGAAGATTGCCCCGGCGTGGCGAATATCGGCAAGTAATGCCCATGGATCTTGAACTTGTAATTCTAGGTGTTCTGGGGCAAATTCATTAGAAAATACTGCAGCTGCTGATAAGGACTCTACAACTACAATTAAACCGTAGTGAGCGATCGCTTTCTCTGTGTCTATCCGGCGTGGATGATCTACTAACTGTCTTTCCACAGCTACTTGGACGTTTTTAGCTAAAGCTGTATCCGTAGTCAACAAAATCGCCGCGGCCATTGGGTCATGTTCTGCTTGAGCTAATAAGTCCGCCGCCACATTCACAGGATTTGCTGTTTCATCGGCAATAATTAAAACTTCACTCGGACCGGCTAGGGAATCAATGCCGACAGTACCGTAAACGAGTTTTTTCGCTAAGGTGACATATATATTACCCGGACCAGTAATTACGTTCACTTTCGGAATCGTTTCTGTACCATAGGCCAAAGCCGCGATCGCTTGCGCCCCGCCAACTCGATAAACTTCTCGTATCCCTACCTCTTGTGCAGCTACTAAAACAGCCGGATTAATCCCTTTTCTCTTACCAGGCGGTGTGACCATGACTACACGAGATACCCCAGCCACTTTAGCTGGAATAGCATTCATAAGTACAGTACTCGGATAAGCTGCGCGACCACCAGGCACATATAAACCTGCACAATCTACGGGAGTATAGCGTTTGCCCACAACCACATCATCATCACCAAAGTGCACCCAACCTTTCGGGACACGCTGCCGGTGAAATGCTTCAATCTGGCGGCTAGCCAACTGAATCGCCTGGAGTAACTCCCGCGATACTTGTTGGTAAGCTGCATCCATTTCCGAGCTAGTAACACGCAATTCCTCTGATTTCAGGATGTGGTTATCGAATTCAGCTGTATAATGCAAAACAGCCTTGTCGCCTTGGCGCTTCACTGCTTGCAGTACCTCGCGCACAGTTGCTTCTTTGTGAAGCACGTGTTCATCGTGAGTACGATTGCAGATACGTTGTAGTTCTGATACAACATCTGCCTGCTGAGTAATGATTCGCAGCATGGAGTAAGGATAATGCCAAAATTTAGAATATTCCCGCCTGAGAATTAGTCTTAACTCTTCACCGATGAGGTGGTCGAGATCATCCTAACTCTCTTCTCTAGCTTAACCTGGATTTTTTTTGATACTTCCAAGGCTACCAACAGTAGTTTTTGTGTAGTTTACCCATGATGGTTTTACCTGTGTCAGCTTGTTTTATCCGCCGGTTTTTATCACCTCCGGATGGATTATCCATCACCTGGTAATTGTTAGGACTGAGCTTTAACTTAGTCAGTTAAGACTAAATCTTTGTTCAGATTACATCGTCCATCTGGCGAGTGCCGATTAGCCAGTCTATCGGTTCCCCCACGTTAAGGCGAGAGGTTGCTAACACAGACAAGGCACTTTGCTTTTCAGCACTTATATATATAACTACCTTATCTTAACGCATCTTAGCCAATGAGTACACACCAGGGCTAAAGTTGTCAAGGATACTTTAATTGAAAATGAAGCTGTCTGGCTTCACCCCCTGGTTACCCTCAGCATCAATGGTTCAACCACCTCACTCCTGTCTGTTCTATAGTCCTAGTTTCCACTTGCCACTCCCACAGATCAACAGAAAGTTTTTTTTTGATAAATTCTGACATTGGCAGTATGAGTGCTATATTAGTAAGTCTAGTAGTGTGTGTACATATTAATAGTATTTCTGGAATTGACCGTGGCGAATACAAAATCTGCTCTTAAACGTGCCCAAATCGCAGAACGCAATCGTCTGCGGAACAAAGCCTACAAATCAGCAGTAAAAACGCTGATGAAAAAATACTTGAGCGCTGTAGATGTCTATGCAGCTAATCCTAGCTCAGATTTAGAAAATGAGGTACAGTCCCGGCTGTCGGCAGCTGTCAGCAAAATTGACAAGGCCGTGAAGCGCGGTGTTCTGCATCCGAATAATGGCGCTAGGAAAAAATCAAGGTTGGCTCGCAAACTCAAATCACTGACACAATTCGCTGCTGAGTAGTTCAAGTGTTCAGTAATCAGTTACTATAGCTGATTACTGTCAGGGAACCATGACAAATAATGCAGGCACAGGGGAGCATGGTAGTTACTCTAAGCAACCTATGGGTATGAAAACATCAGAACTCATGACCAAGTTGCGCCCCCGGCGCACCAAACAATAAACCTACTATGCAGCTAATTGATACTCACGTCCATCTCAACTTTGATAGCTTTAATGGGGATTTACAAACATTGCGATCGCGATGGCAAGAAGCAGGTGTAGTGCATCTAGTACATTCGTGCGTCGAACCGTCAGAATTCCCGACCATCAAATCAATTGCAGACCAGTTCCCGGAAATCAGCTTTGCTGTTGGGTTACATCCCTTGGATGTTGATAAATGGCAACCGAATACAGCCCAAGAAATTCAATCTTTGGCTACCTCAAGCCGCCCCCAAGTGGTAGCTATTGGGGAAACCGGTATGGATCTCTATAAAGCCGATAACTACGCAGCCCAGCGCCTAGCCTTTGAGGCTCAATTAGCGATCGCCACCGAACTTAATTTACCGGTAATTATCCATTGTCGGGATGCAGCCGCACAAGTAAGGGAAATATTAGAACAATGGCGCAGCAGTACTGGAGAGTTTCCCCGGGGTGTAATGCATTGTTGGGGTGGAACACCGGAGGAAACCCGCTGGTTTATGGATAATGGTTTCTATATTAGCTTTAGCGGAACGGTAACTTTCAAAAACGCCAAGGCTATCCAAGCATCAGCTGCTATGGTCAGAAGCGATCGCCTACTAATAGAAACAGACTGTCCGTTTTTGTCCCCTGTGCCTAAACGGGGAGAGAAAAGGAATGAGCCTGCTAATGTCCTTTATGTAGCTGCAAAGCTAGCTGAACTACGAGGGCAAACCTTAGAAGCGATCGCTGCTCAAACTACTAAAAATGCTTGTCAATTATTTGGACTAGTAGGCGTTGCATAGTCTCCCTGACCTGATAGCGTGCTTCGTGGTAGTTGGTTCCATACACACAAGATCACGCATCCCTACCCACCTTGAGCAACAGAGCACTTAGTAACAGTGAAGAGTAAAAGGCATAAGTACCCCATGGTAGGAGCCGCTAAATTTATATCTCCGGTGGCGAGTCGCGCACCTGATCATCCTATCCAAAAACTCGAATCAGCAGGGAGCCACCCCATGCTAAACTCAATGGCTCCCACAGTTGAATCAGTGATCTGCTGTCTTCTACAGCCCTTCGCTATCATCAAAAAAACCAAAAATCTGGAAATACACAAAAAAATTACTTTAATTTTTTTCTTTTTTCCAGAAACAATTAAATACACCAAGTACTTTAGATACTGTGGTCTTATCAACTTGATTGCAGCAGACCAAAAAGCCTAGACTCAACCAGATCACTCTCCAAAGAACATTCGGTAAATCATAACTTAACTGATTTACTAAAATGGACAACCTAATGATGACCTTAGCAATAGCCAGCATGAGAACTTACTTAATCTGTAGAAAAGAAAGCCTACAACACCTTGGCATTAATTGTTAAAAGTAAAAAAAGCGTGTTAACATTTTTTATTTATTATCACCGCAGGTCATCCAATTAAAAGGAGATAGCAAACAAAAACTTCAACAATATTAGCGCAGTTGACAACAGAACATAACCGTACCTTCTTGCAGTAAAGGCTTGCCATGCCTAACAGCAGTCGGACTAAAAGGTTGAATAGAGAGAGCTAACAAAATGGCAGTGTTTGTTTAACTCTAGAAATAGCAGCATAGCGACCTGTCAGAGAAGTTCCCATGCATTGGTAGACACAAATAAATACCACCGGGGAGCAAAAAAACAACATTGCGTCCTACAAACAAAACTAACACAGGTTGACAATTTATGGACATAACTACAGATACATATATGGAACCAGCGTTTTTATTACCTGATTTAATTGAAATCCAGCGATCAAGTTTTCGCTGGTTTTTAGAAGAAGGATTAATAGAAGAACTAAACTCCTTTAGCCCAATTACCGACTACACAGGTAAATTAGAACTACACTTTCTCGGACAGAACTATAAACTCAAAGAACCAAAATACAGTGTTGAGGAATCAAAACGGCGTGACAGTACCTACGCTGTACAGATGTATGTACCTACACGTCTGCTGAACAAGGAAACAGGAGATATTAAAGAGCAAGAGGTATTTATCGGCGACCTGCCTTTAATGACAGACCGTGGTACTTTTATTATCAACGGAGCAGAACGGGTAATCGTTAACCAAATCGTCCGATCGCCTGGGGTTTACTACAAATCAGAAATCGACAAGAACGGTCGCCGTACCTATTCAGCTAGCTTAATTCCTAATCGCGGTGCTTGGCTCAAATTTGAAACAGACCGTAATGATTTAGTGTGGGTACGCATTGACAAAACCCGTAAACTCTCAGCCCAAGTTCTATTAAAAGCCTTGGGTTTATCGGATAACGAAATATTTGACGCCCTCCGTCACCCAGAATACTTTCAAAAAACCATCGAAAAAGAAGGGCAATTTTCAGAAGAAGAAGCCCTGATGGAATTATACCGCAAACTCCGCCCTGGTGAACCACCCACGGTATTAGGTGGACAACAGCTACTAGATTCCCGCTTCTTCGACCCCAAACGTTATGACCTTGGTCGCGTAGGTCGCTACAAACTTAACAAAAAATTACGGCTGTCTGTTCCCGACACCACCAGAGTATTAACGCCCGGAGATATTTTGGCAGCCATAGACTACCTGATTAACTTAGAATATGACATTGGTAATATAGATGACATCGATCATCTGGGTAATCGTCGAGTCAGAAGTGTAGGGGAACTCCTGCAAAACCAAGTGAGAGTGGGCTTAAACCGGTTAGAACGAATTATTAGAGAACGGATGACAGTATCCGATGCCGAAGCCCTCACCCCAGCATCCCTGGTTAATCCTAAACCATTAGTAGCAGCAATCAAAGAATTCTTTGGCTCCAGTCAACTCAGCCAGTTTATGGATCAAACTAATCCCTTGGCAGAACTGACCCACAAACGCCGCCTAAGCGCTCTTGGTCCAGGGGGGTTAACACGGGAACGAGCGGGTTTTGCAGTCCGAGACATTCACCCCTCCCACTACGGCAGAATTTGCCCCATCGAAACACCAGAAGGACCCAATGCGGGGTTAATTGGTTCCCTAGCTACCCATGCGCGGGTTAATCAATATGGGTTCCTAGAAACACCCTTTCGCCCGGTGGAAAATGGTCGGGTGCGCTTTGACCTGCCGCCAGTTTACATGACTGCCGATGAAGAAGACGACCTACGCACAGCCACCGGTGATATCCCCTTAGATGAAAATGGCTACATCAAGGGTCCGTCTGTACCTGTGCGCTATCGTCAAGACTGGGCAACCACAACCCCAGAAGAAGTGGACTATGTGGCAGTTTCACCGGTACAGATTGTTTCTGTTGCCACTAGTATGATTCCCTTCTTGGAACATGACGACGCTAACCGCGCTCTCATGGGTTCCAATATGCAACGCCAAGCTGTCCCCCTATTAAAGCCAGAACGTCCCCTGGTCGGTACTGGTTTAGAAGCCCAAGGAGCACGGGATTCAGGGATGGTAATTGTTTCCCGCACCGATGGGGAAGTTACCTATGTAGACGCGAAGGAAATTCGGGTTAAACCTTTTGGTGACGCACCAGAAATTAAGTATCGCCTGTCTAAATACCAAAGATCCAACCAAGATACTTGTTTAAATCAAAAGCCCCTAGTGCGCATTGGCGAGCGAGTCATCGCTGGTCAAGTGTTAGCAGATGGGTCTTCTACAGAGGGGGGGGAATTAGCCCTAGGTCAAAACATCATCGTCGCCTATATGCCCTGGGAGGGTTATAACTACGAAGATGCTATCTTAATTTCTGAGAGACTAGTACAAGATGACATTTATACCTCAATTCACATTGAGAAATACGAAATTGAAGCCAGACAAACTAAATTAGGACCAGAAGAAATTACCAGAGAAATTCCTAATGTTGGGGAAGATGCTTTACGCCAACTGGATGAACAGGGAATTATCCGGGTGGGGGCTTGGGTAGAGTCTGGTGATATTTTAGTAGGGAAGGTTACACCCAAGGGAGAATCAGACCAACCCCCAGAAGAAAAACTATTGCGGGCTATTTTTGGCGAAAAAGCTAGGGATGTCCGAGATAATTCCCTGCGGGTTCCCAATGGCGAAAAAGGGCGAGTAGTAGATGTGCGGTTATTCACCAGAGAACAAGGTGATGAATTACCCCCCGGAGCTAACATGGTCGTGCGGGTCTATGTCGCCCAAAAGCGCAAAATCCAAGTTGGCGATAAAATGGCGGGTCGCCACGGTAACAAGGGAATCATTTCTCGGATATTACCAGTGGAAGATATGCCATACCTAGCCGATGGTTCCACTGTGGATATAGTCCTTAACCCCTTGGGGGTTCCCAGCCGGATGAATGTAGGTCAAGTATTTGAGTGTATGTTAGGTTGGGCTGCCCATAATTTAGGTGTAAGGTTTAAAATTACACCCTTTGATGAAATGTATGGTGAAGAAACATCCCGCACTTTAGTACACAGTAAACTACAGGAAGCGAGGGACGAAACAGGGAAAGACTGGGTATATAACCCGGATAACCCGGGTAAAATAAATGTCTTTGATGGTCGCACAGGGGAACCCTTCGATCGCCCAATAACCGTAGGTGTAGCTTACATCCTCAAGCTTGTTCACTTAGTTGATGATAAAATTCACGCCCGATCTACAGGCCCATACTCCCTTGTTACCCAGCAACCTTTAGGAGGTAAAGCCCAGCAGGGGGGTCAAAGATTTGGAGAAATGGAAGTTTGGGCTTTAGAAGCCTTTGGTGCTGCTTATACCTTGCAAGAGTTACTGACTGTTAAATCAGATGATATGCAGGGACGAAATGAAGCGTTAAATGCGATCGTCAAAGGTAAATCTATTCCCCGACCAGGTACCCCCGAATCATTTAAAGTCCTGATGCGAGAATTGCAATCTTTAGGGTTAGACATAGCCGTACATAAAGTAGAAACCCAAGCCGACGGTAGTTCACTAGATGTAGAAGTTGATTTAATGGCAGACCAAAACCACCGCCGTACTCCCCCCCGTCCCACCTATGAGTCTCTTACCCGTGACTCCTTAGAGGAAGACTAAAAAACCTGTACAGATGACGGCTGACAGTTAACTGTTGACTGTGGTCGGTGAGCGGAGTCGAACCGTTGACTGTCAACAGTGAACGCATTTAACGATTTACTCATGAGTAAGGAAATATGAGAACAATACAGTCAAATCAATTTGATTATGTAAAAATCGGTTTAGCCTCACCCGATCGCATTCGCCAATGGGGAGAGAGGACATTACCTAATGGTCAGCTAGTAGGTGAGGTAACCAAGCCAGAGACTATAAATTACCGCACCCTCAAGCCCGAAATGGATGGTCTATTCTGCGAGCGCATCTTCGGACCAGCAAAAGATTGGGAATGTCACTGCGGCAAATACAAACGAGTTCGTCACCGTGGTATCGTCTGCGAACGCTGCGGCGTTGAAGTAACAGAATCCCGCGTCCGTCGCCACCGTATGGGATACATCAAACTAGCAGCCCCAGTCGCCCATGTATGGTATCTCAAAGGTATTCCCAGTTATATCTCCATCCTGTTGGATATGCCATTGCGGGATGTGGAGCAAATCGTTTACTTTAACTCCTACGTCGTCCTCAGCCCCGGTAACGCGGAAACTCTAAGTTATAAACAGTTACTGAGTGAAGACCAGTGGCTAGAAATTGAAGACCAAATTTATAGCGAAGACTCTGTACTACAGGGTGTGGAAGTGGGAATCGGCGCCGAAGCCTTATTACGGTTACTAGGTGACATCAACCTAGAACAAGAAGCCGAAAACCTCCGGGAAGAAATCGCCGGTTCCAAAGGTCAGAAACGTGCCAAACTCATCAAACGCCTGCGGGTAATTGACAACTTTATCGCCACCGGTTCCCAACCAGAATGGATGGTGATGTCCGTTATTCCCGTCATCCCCCCAGACCTCCGCCCCATGGTGCAGCTAGATGGGGGCAGATTTGCCACCAGTGACCTCAATGACCTCTATCGTCGCGTAATTAACCGCAATAACCGGTTGGCACGGTTACAAGAAATATTAGCCCCAGAAATTATCGTCCGCAACGAAAAGCGGATGTTGCAAGAAGCTGTTGACGCTTTAATCGACAACGGTCGCCGGGGACGGACTGTAGTCGGCGCAAACAATCGCCCCCTTAAATCCCTATCCGACATCATCGAAGGTAAGCAAGGACGTTTCCGCCAGAACCTCCTAGGTAAACGGGTAGACTATTCGGGACGCTCAGTAATTGTGGTAGGTCCTAAGTTAAATATCCACCAGTGTGGTTTACCCAGGGAGATGGCGATCGAACTGTTTCAACCCTTTGTAATTAATCGCCTCATCCGCTGCGGAATGGTGAATAACATCAAAGCTGCTAAAAAATTAATATCCCGCAATGACCCCTGTATTTGGGATGTCCTCGAAGAAGTAATCGAAGGTCATCCTGTTATGCTCAACCGCGCTCCTACCCTGCACCGCCTAGGGATTCAAGCCTTTGAACCGATTCTAGTAGAAGGTCGAGCTATTCAACTACACCCCTTAGTTTGTCCCGCTTTTAATGCGGACTTTGACGGCGACCAAATGGCGGTTCATGTACCTTTATCTCTGGAGAGTCAGTCGGAAGCACGGTTACTGATGTTAGCTTCTAATAATATCTTGTCCCCAGCTACCGGTAGACCAATTATTACACCCAGCCAAGACATGGTATTAGGGGCTTATTATCTCACTGCTGAAAATCCAGCAGCTACAAAGGGCGCGGGTCGTTACTACGCTTCCTTGGATGATGTCATCATAGCTTTCCATCAACAGCAGGTAGACTTACACGCTTATATTTATGTGCGCTTTGATGGGGAAGTGGAAAGCGACCAGGTGGATACAGAACCTTTGGAGATGACGGAAAACGAAGATGGTACTAAAACTATGATGTATAAATATCGCCGGGTGAGATTAGATGCTGAGGGTAATTTACTGAGTCAGTATGTCCGCACCACCCCGGGACGAGTGATTTATAACAAGGCGATTCAAGAAGCGTTGGCGGTGTAAATTGTTGACTGTTGACTGTTGACGGTTGACTGTTGACGGTTGGCGGTTGACTGTTGACTGTTGGCGGTTCCCTATATTACAAACTAAGGAATTACTCATGACTAAAGAAACTAATGTATTTCGCAATCGGGTAGTTGATAAAGGTCAACTGAGAAAATTAATATCCTGGGCTTTTGTCAACTATGGCACTGCTCGGACTGCGGTGATGGCAGATAAACTAAAGGATTTAGGGTTCCGCTACGCTACTAAGGCGGGAGTTTCCATTAGTGTGGATGATTTAATGATTCCACCCACTAAGCGATCGCTCCTAGAAGCAGCAGAGGAAGAAATCAGAGCTACGGAAAACCGCTATCAACGAGGGGAAATCACGGAAGTAGAACGGTTCCAAAAGGTTATCGACACCTGGAATGGAACCAGTGAAGCCCTCAAAGATGAAGTAGTAGTACACTTCAAAAGCACCGACCCCTTAAACTCTGTGTACATGATGGCTTTCTCAGGAGCTAGAGGGAATATTTCCCAAGTCCGTCAGTTGGTGGGGATGCGCGGCTTGATGGCTGACCCCCAAGGGGAAATCATTGACCTACCCATCAAAACCAACTTCCGGGAAGGCTTAACAGTGACTGAGTATATTATTTCCTCCTATGGAGCGCGTAAGGGCTTGGTAGATACGGCTCTACGTACAGCGGACTCCGGTTATCTCACCCGTCGCTTAGTGGATGTTTCCCAAGATGTGATTATCCGCGAAATAGACTGCGGTACTACTAGGGGTATTCCTTTAACAGCCATGACTGAAGGAGGCAAGATTTTAATACCCCTGTCTCAACGCCTCCTAGGACGGGTAATTGCAGAGGATGTGATTCACCCGGAAACTCAAGAAATCATCGCCCCTCGTAATACACCAGTATCCGATGAATTAGCAGAAAAGATTGAGCGCGGGGGAATTACAGAGGTAGTAGTGCGATCGCCCCTCACCTGCGAAGCCGCCCGCTCTGTCTGTCAAAACTGTTACGGCTGGAGTTTAGCCCATGGCAAAATGGTTGACCTAGGGGAAGCTGTAGGGATTATCGCCGCCCAGAGTATTGGGGAACCAGGAACCCAGTTAACCATGCGTACATTCCACACAGGTGGTGTGTTTACCGGCGAAGTCGCCCAACAGGTTCGCTCCAAGAGTGAAGGAACCATCCGCCTCCCCCGGAAACTCCGCACCCGCAGCTATCGTACCCGCCATGGAGAAGATGCTTTATACGTGGAAGCCAATGGGGTGATTCACCTCCACCCCCTGACAACAACTGGGGATGCAGCCATTACCAACTCCCCCTTGGAAGTTCAAGAAATTAAAGTCACCCAAGGTTCTACCCTCTATGTCCAAAACGGACAACAGGTAAAGGTAGGACAACTATTAGCGGAAGTAGCCCTAGGGGGACGCACCACCAGGACTAATACAGAGAAAGCGGTCAAAGATGTAGCTTCCGACTTGGCGGGAGAAGTGTTATTTGCTGATGTTGTTCCAGAACAAAAAACTGATCGCCAAGGTAATACCACCACCACTGCAGCTAGGGGTGGTTTAATTTGGGTACTCTCCGGTGAAGTTTATAATTTACCCCCCGGTGCTGAACTGGTAGTAGAAAATGGAGACCAGATTAATAGTAATGGCGTTTTAGCAGAAACCAAACTCACCACCCAACATGGGGGGGTAGTTCGCCTACCAGCTAATGAACCGGGTAAGAACGCCAGGGAAGTAGAAATTATCACAGCTTCTGTCATCCTAGACCAAGCTTCAGTGACGGTGGAAAGTTCCCAAGGACGTAACCACTATTTAATTACCACCAGCAACAACCAAGTATTTAACCTGCGGGCGACACCAGGGACAAAAGTACAAAATAACCAGGTGGTCGCGGAACTAATTGACGATCGCTACCGCACCAACACAGGAGGGTTACTCCGGTTTGCAGGGGTAGAGGTACAGAAAAAAGGCAAAGCCAAACTTGGTTACGAAGTCGTACAAGGTGGTACCCTGCTGTGGATTCCCGAAGAAACCCACGAAGTCAATAAAGATATCTCCCTCCTGTTGGTTGAAGATGGACAATTTGTGGAAGCTGGAACAGAAATAGTTAAAGATATTTTCTGTCAAAACAGCGGGGTGATAGAAATCACCCAGAAAAATGATATCTTGCGAGAGGTAGTAATTAAACCCGGTGAATTACTGCTGGTAGATACTTCAACTTCAGCTGCGCTCAGTTCAAACTTAACTACAAGCTTAACTACTGATGGGGACGAATCCTCTCCTCTAGATTCCCATGGGGGGATAGATTCCGACCTAGAAAAAATCATGGCACTGGATAATACCTTCATCCAACCGGGTCAGGAGTTCCAAGGGAACATATCCACAGAGTTACGCTACATCCAATATGTAGAAACTCCCGAAGGTCCGGCTCTTTTAAGTCGTCCTGTAGTTGAGTTCCCCGTATCTAACCAGCCTGATGTACCATCTACAACCTCAATTAACCAACAAACGGGGCGATCTATTCAACTACGCGCCATACAACGTTTACCCTATAAGGATTCAGAACGGGTAAAATCAGTGGATGGGGTGGAACTATTGCGTACCCAGTTAGTGTTGGAAATTGAGCAAGATGGGGAAGACCATAGTAGTTCTCCCTTGGCTGCGGATATTGAATTAGTTGAGGATACAGAGCAACCAGATATTCACCGCTTACAGCTGGTAATTTTGGAATCTTTAGTGGTGCGGCGAGATATTGCAGCGGATGCAACCCAAGGTAGTACCCAAACTACTTTGGAGGTTGAGGATGGAGACAGCATCGCCCCTGGTGCGGTTGTAGCTCGGACGAAGATTTTAGCTAAGGAAGGGGGAATAGTCCGGGGTGTGCGGGCTGATGGGGAATCCGTGCGCCGCTGCTTGGTGTTGCGTCAGGATGACCAGGTGGTGGTTAACTGTGGTGGCGAACCCACGGTGAAGCCAGGTGATTTATTAGTCGAAGGTGGAGAGGTAGCGCCGGGTATCCACACTGAGGAGTCTGGTCAGGTGTGGTCTGTAACTCCTTTACCTTCTGGTGAATATGCTGTTTATGTGCGGCTTGGTCGTCCTTACCGAGTCAGTCCCGGTGCAGTGTTGCAGGTGGAGAATGGGGACTTGGTGCAACGGGGTGATAACTTGGTGTTGTTGGTGTTTGAGCGGGCGAAGACTGGGGATATTATCCAAGGGTTACCGCGGATTGAAGAATTGCTGGAAGCCCGTAAACCCAAGGAAGCCTGTATTTTAGCCCGGCGCTCTGGGGAGTTACAAGTGGTTTATGGTGATGGTGGGGATGAGGCGATCGCTGGGAGAGTCATTGAACCCGGTGGAACAGTGACGGAGTACCCCCTGGGACCTGGACAAAATTTAGTCATTCCAGACGGGGGGACAGTGAAGGCGGGGGAACCCTTGAGCGATGGACCCTCTAACCCCCATGAAATTTTGGATGTCTTCTTTAACTTAGGTTCCGAGGATGGGATTTATGCTTGTGCTAGTCATGCACTGCAAAAGGTGCAAACCTTTTTAGTGAATGAAGTCCAGATGGTGTATCAGTCCCAGGGGATTGATATTGCTGACAAACACATTGAAGTCATTGTCCGCCAAATGACCAACAAGGTGAGGATTGATGACGGTGGCGACACAACCATGTTACCAGGGGAGTTGGTGGAACTCCGACAGGTAGAGCAGGTGAATGAAGCTATGGCCATTACAGGGGGTGCAAGAGCACAGTATACCCCTGTGTTGCTGGGGATTACTAAGGCATCGTTGAATACTGATAGCTTTATTTCCGCTGCATCCTTCCAGGAGACGACCAGAGTTTTAACCGAGGCTGCGATCGAAGGAAAATCCGACTGGCTGCGGGGGTTGAAAGAGAACGTGATTATTGGTCGGTTAATTCCAGCAGGGACTGGTTACAACACCTACGAGGAGCCGGGGGCGTTGGATGAGTACACACAGATTGAGAGTACAGGGGTGTTGGATGAGGTTGATGATGCCATGGATATGGTGTTAGATGACCGCACAGCCAGGAGTTACAACTTGGATGCTGCTGATTTAGGTGATGGTGCTTTTGGGTTAAAGCAACCCGGAAGGGGGATGAGTCGGTCTATTTTGGATGAAGAGGATGAGTTAATTGCTGATGATATAGTTAACGACCTGGTAGAAGATGAGGATGAGTATGAGGATGATTTAGATGAGGATGAGGATTTTTAACACCTTCCACTCTCAGCTTTAGTCTCCAGAGGTTAGGACACCCTAACCTCTGTTGGTGTCGCGATGGGTATATAGAATAGCGATCGCCTTGGTCGGTGAGCGGAGTCGAACCGTTAGCAGATCGCTCCATAGACAGCCACCCCGCCGCCGATGTGTGCCAGGTGCAAAGCTTGGTTTCCATTCAAATAGTGTCTCCAGCTAGTGGGGACCCTTCCATTTTCAACACAGTCCCAGTAAGAAGTCCAGAGGCGCTTTCCGATAGCGATCGCGTGGCGTTAGCCAGGTTCAAGAAACTTAACGGATGAAATGGCATTTAGCATAGTAGTCAAACAGCTAAAACCCTTATATAGCAAGTGACGGAGGTTCAGAACAGAAAAATCATCATTTCGGCGATTTTGATCGAAACTCCGTGATGGTTAATTAGTGCATTAAAGTGACTGTTAGTTAGTTGAGTTATCCCCATATTTGACGAGTGGTAAACAATTTATGTTTCTAGAGGATGTTTGATCAGTCAACTAACTAACTGATAAAAAACTAAAAGCCGATTGCACAAATTGCCTTGTAACACTGCTCAGGGGATACCTCCAGATATCTTTGTAAAGTCCCTAAGTCATTGTGTCCACTAATTTCTTGGATATGACGTAGAGGTATCCCAGCGCTGGACATCTGATTTAGTGCAGTTCTCCGGAAGCTGTGAGTACTGACCCCCTCTAACCCCACTCGTTTAGTAGCTTCACGGAGAATCTTATCAGCGGAGTACCTTGTTAACCTTTCAGTCACCCCACGCTTACCAGGGAACAGAAAGCCAGGCTTGGGAGCATAGTCCTTGAGAAATTCAGCTAATGCGGGTTGAATATTAATAACGCGAGTTTTTAGCTTCCCCAAGGATTTTAGCTTGTCCGTTACCTGCGACTTTCATAAAAAAATGATCATTGACTTTAAAGGATAACAGGTAATATAAAGAGTACCAATTACTGAAATTAGCCGTCCGCCTTTATTAGCTGGCGTTACATAGTCCCCAAAGTATACTATCAGTGATAGAATTGGGTATTGAACAAATGACCATTGAAACCAACTTTTCCAGTTTAGCCGCAATAGAATACATACCTTATATTGATATAAACGGAGAATTGCCTCAAGTATTTTCTGGCAAAATAGGCATATACGCTATTTTTGACCAAGCTAAAGAACTACAATTTGTCGGCTATTCTCGGGATGTTTACTTGAGTCTTAAGCAGCATTTAGTCCGTAAACCAGAACAATGTTATTGGGTAAAAGTGCAAACTATTGCAAGTCCTAAACGGGCAATTTTAGAAGGTATTCAAAATGGTTGGATAGAGGAAAATTCTACCATTCCTTTAGGTAATGCAGATGATCAGGAAAGCTGGACACAGGCTATTAATGTGCTGCAATTAATGACACCAGAGGAAGAAGAAAAATATCATCACCCAACTAATGATGAATTGGCACAAATCAAAGTATTGAAAAATATAGCCCGGCGAGTAGAAGCAGAAATTTTACTAGTGTTGAAAAACCGCGGTTTACAAGAACAATTACGGTTTAATCCCAAATTGAAAGAGCAAGGATTATTAGATTTAAAGTAACTTGATAGCGTTAGAGAATGTTTGGAAAGTCATGATTGGTGTATTAAAGATTCCTTTACACCACCCAGTTACCTCTATTTAAGAGATAACTATATTTTTTCGTTTCCCCCTTTCTCAGGGGGGACTAAGAGGATGTTTGATAAGTCATGATTAGTGTATCAACTATTGTTTCACCCCACCCTAACCCTCCCCTTGTAAGGCTATTCATTACTCACATCTTTCTTAACAATCTTGAAACATTTATGTGGCAATGGTTTCAAGGCTTGAAAATTTACCTAGTCTTGACAAAATGTACCTTATTATTCTTGATAAAACCCTTATTTTATTGAGAATCATCAACGGAGGATTAAGGTTTGGGGGTTTGCGAGCGATCGCTCTCACGAATGTTAAGAAAGATCCGGGTAATGGATAGCCTTGTAAGGGGAGGGGACTGGATTTTATTGTTTCGGAGTGTCCCCCATTCCCTGCTCCGGTGCTCCGGTGCTCCGGTGCTCCCTATTCCCTGTTCCCTGTTCCCTGTTCCCTAATATAAAAATTACCTGTTTAATACTTTCCAAACATCCTCTAAGGAAGGCAAAAATAGGAAGTGGGTGGTTTCTTAGCCAGATTTCTATCCTATCTGATATACATTGGGAAAGAAAGATACCTTGTAAATATTTATGACAATAGCGCTACTAAATAATCGCTATCAAGTTATTCAAGTGTTGGGTGCTGGTGGATTTGGAGAAACTTCCTTAGCTGAAGATACCCATATGCCTTCTCGCCGTCGCTGTGTAATTAAGCAACTCAAACCCATAGTCAATAATCCCTACAATCATAAAATGATTACACAAAGGTTTGAGAGGGAAGCAGCAACTTTAGAAGTCCTGGGGAGGGGTAGCGACCAAATACCAGAACTCTATGCTTACTTTAGTGAGCATGGGGAATTTTACTTGGTGCAAGAATGGATTCAGGGACAAACTTTGATTGACATTGTGGAAACTCAGGGTCCTCAAAGTGAAAGCACTGTGCGGGAAATTCTTTTGAGTTTGCTATCCATACTAATTTATGTTCACAGTCAAGGTATTATTCACCGGGATATCAAGCCAGATAATATTATCCTGCGTTCGACGGATAACAAACCAGTTTTAATTGATTTTGGAGCAGTTAAAGAAACCGTCCGTTCTGTGGCCAGTTCTCCCCATCAAGGGAGTCGTTCCATGGTAATTGGTACCCCCGGATATATGCCGACTGAACAAGCTATAGGACGACCTGTTTACGCCAGTGATATCTATAGTTTAGGGTTGACGGCGGTTTATTTATTGACTGGGAAACACCCATCCGAATTAGCAACACACCCCCAAACTGGGGAAATTCTCTGGGTGGATTTAGCCCCGAATGTCTCGCCACATTTAGCACAGGTAATTAATCAGTCAATTCAGCCCCATGTGAGCGATCGCTATAGCACCGCTAGTAAAATGCTCTATGCTTTAAAATCTGCTAGTGATACCGCCCCACAGTCCTCTATGACTACCGCCACAGTACATGTTAGTCCTAAAAATATAGTATCAACTCAGCAAACCCGGGTGTTATCTTCTTTGCCAACTATTCCTAACAGCAGCTGGCAAAAACCTGTTTTAATTATTGCTAGTTTATTGTTGGGTACCGTCATAGGTGGGGTGGCAATTTCTAGCCTTACTCGTGAACCACAACCTGAAGTATCTCTGACGACATCATCACCACCCCCACCATTTTCCGAACCAAACTCTTTACCTAACAAACCTACTGACACAGCATCTACTCTGCAACCTCCTGTAAAGCCAGTAGTACCTCTACAATCACAGCCCCAAGTAACTCCCAGATTTAAACTCAACCTAGAAACCCTACCAACACCGCCACAGTCAGAAACCCTACCACCACCCCCACCACCAGAAACCCCACCACCAGAAACCCCACAGCCAGAAACCCCACAGCCAGAAACCCCACAGTCAGAAACCTTACCAACACCCCCACAGCCAGAAACCCTACAGCCAGAAACCCCACAGCCAGAAACCCCTCCACCATCCCCACAGCAAAACCAAGATGGGGCTCCTAGCAACAGCAAAATTTCCAGAGTACCAGCATTTCCTACAGGAACTTCTCAAGAGACTGTCAAAGCAGTTTTAGGCCAGCCCAGTAGAAATTCCAGAGGGTTATGGAATACTCGGGCTTTTCTTTATCGCTTAGAAGATAATGTTGATCTAGGTTATTTATTTGACCAAAAAACCGGAGTTTTGCGCCAAACTGAAGCATCTTTTCCCCAATCTATCAACTTAGAAGTAATGCAAAAAACATTACAGGGAATGCTAAATGGTAATGCCAATAGTGATATCAAGCAAGGACTGCAAAAAGTACGCGATCGACAAACTCAGCGATATCCTTTTAAAGTTGGCGAATTAAAAGGTGTAATTGAACGCAACCAGCAGGATAGGATTTACATTGGTGTTTGGGATGCTGATTTGCATTAAAAAAAAAGCCTGCACAAGCAGGCTTTTTCTGAGAGTCCCTAAACTACAAGTTTATTACTTCACAGTTACCTTACCGCCTGCTTCTTCGATGCGCTTCTTAGCATCTTCAGCAGCATCCTTGGCAATGCCTTCTTTGACGGCTTTGGGTGCTGACTCTACCAAGTCTTTGGCTTCTTTGAGACCTAAACCAGTCAGTTCGCGGACGATCTTCAGCACAGCAATCTTCTTGTCAGCTGGAACAGACTCTAGTACCACATCAAACTCAGTTTTCTCTTCTACAGGTTCCGCAGCAGCCGCAGCAGCACCGGGAGCCATCATCATCATTCCCCCAGCAGGAGCAGCAGCACTCACGCCAAAGGCTTCTTCAATTTGCTTAACTAGCTCAGATGCTTCCAGCAAAGTGAGAGTTTTTAATTGTTCGAGAATTTGATCAGTTGTAGCAGACATTGATATAACTCCTGTAATCTAAATAGTGTTTTGCTTCCTAGCCATTGAAAGCAAACTTGGTTTTACATGGCGGATACCAAGTGGTATCAAGGGCGGGAATTTTATTCAGCCGCACTTTCAGGGCTGTCACCTTGCTCTTTTTCAGCCACAGCTTGCAACGCACGAGCCAAAGAACTGGGAACCTCGTTGATACCCACAGCCACTTTGGTAGCCAAAGCGTTGATAGCTCCGGCAATTTGCGCCATAAGTTGCTCCTTAGATGGCAAGTCTCCTAAAGCCTTGACATCTGTTTCCTTGAGCAGGCGACCTTCCATCACCCCACCACGAAGTTCAGTCTTCTTGGTAGCTTTCTGAAAGTCTTGATAAGCCTTAATTGCTGATGAAAAATCTTCTTTTACCAACAAAAAGGCAGAGGAACCCTTGAGCAACTCCCCAAGTGGTTGCCAGTTTTCATCACCCTGAATGGCAATGCCCATTAAGGTATTTTTTGTTACCTTACATACAGTGCCACTCGGACGTAACCGCCGCCGTAAATCGGTAATTTGAGCAACTGTTAAACCCTGGTAATCAATTACCAGTGCCAAAGTTGACTCACTCAAAGTTTCTTTGAGATCAGCTACTATCTCTTTTTTATTTTCTAGCGTTCTACCCATGCTTAGTTTTACCTCCAAGGGCAAAATCATTATGTTCGACTAAGTAAAACTTATTTACATCTACTGACTTCGATTAAATTGAGTTTTACTTCCTGCTGGTTTTTATTTAAAACTCAAGGTGCAGGCGTGAATTCGAGAGCAGCCAATTCAAAAATGTTAATGCCATTTCTTTGTGCGCCGAATTTCTTTGTTTTTTTTGTGGCTTGGTATTTTTTCCTTCTACTATCAGCCAGTCAAAACAATTAACCCCAGCTATGTTAGCCGGGGTCGGAGGGGAAAACTCTTAATACCCCAGTATTTACACGTTAATTGGTAAAACATGGTAGTAATTAGAGCTTTAACCTCGGCAGGACATTTCAGCCCATGGCGCCTGCTGTCTTCGGCTTGGCTTTATTTAGTTTTGGGAAGAGTACAGTGCTGACTCAGGTGGAGAAATAGATGATTTCAACCATCTTTTCTTCTTTCTAGTCTCTAATACCCTTTAAGCTACTTCAGCGACTTTTAAATCCCGTAGAGCATTGATATCGACTTTAATTGATGGCCCCATGGTGGAAGCTACATAAATTGTCCGCCAATAACGACCTTTAGCTCCCGAAGGACGGTTACGGTCAATAGTCTCTTGCAACGCCTTTAAGTTTACCAACAAATCTTCAGGCGAGAAAGACACCTTACCAAACATAACATGGACGATACCAGTCCGATCCGCTCGGAATTCTAATTTACCCGCTTTGAATTCAGCGATCGCACTTGCTAAGTCAAATGTTACCGTTCCACCCTTAGGAGAGGGCATCAAACCACGTGGACCAAGTAACTTACCCAGTTTTGCCACCTGTGGCATCACATCTGGAGTAGCGATTAGTTTATCGAAATCCATCATACCCTGTTGAATTTCGTTAATCAGCTCATCAGAGCCAACAATATCCGCACCAGCACTACTAGCCTCAGCGACCTTTTCACCTCTAGTAATTACAGCCACCCGCACAGTTTGCCCAGTACCTTTGGGCAGAGTTACCGTAGTCCGCAACTGTTGGTCTGTGTACTTAGGGTCAATTCCCAGGCGGATATGTGCTTCAGCCGCTTCAGGAAACTTAGCCGTTGCCGTTTCTTTGAGCAGAGTTAAAGCCTCTAAAGGCCCATACTCCCTATCTTCTACTTTTTGTAGCAACGCCTGCATCCGGCGTGATATTTTTTTTCCCATTTTCATCTCCTGGGGTCATTTACGAGAATATATCTCTCCCCCGTAATTGTTTTTTTATTTATTCGGCGTTATTCGGCGATAGTTACGCCCATATTCCTAGCAGTACCTGCCACAATCTTCATCGCCGCTTCTATATCATTGGCGTTGAGATCGGGCAATTTCGTTTGCGCAATTTCTTGCAGTTGAGCCTTTGTAATTGACCCAACTTTCTTTTTGTTGGGTTCATTAGAGCCTCTTTCAATTTTCGCTGCCTTGCGAATCAGTACTGATGCTGGTGGTGTTTTGAGTACAAATGTAAAACTCCGGTCTTCATAAACCGAAATTTCTACAGGAATTACCATTCCAGCCTGGTCTGCTGTTTTGGCGTTGTACTCTTTGCAGAACATCATAATGTTCACACCATGTTGACCCAATGCTGGGCCAACTGGTGGTGCTGGGTTGGCTTTTCCAGCATTCAGGGCCAGTTTAATGACCGCTACTACTTTCTTCGCCATTTGTGTTAGCTCTGTTTTTCTACCTGATTAAATTCCAATTCTACCGGTGTATCTCGCCCAAAAATCGAGAGTAAGGCTTTTAATTTGCTCCGCTCTGGACTGACTTCAATCACCTCACCTTCAAAGTCTTTAAAAGGACCTGAAAGCACAACTATCTTATCACCAGCAGCCATGTCAATTTTGACAATCGGTTCCTGTTCACTAGTTTGTTTGAAGATCCGTTCTACTTCAGATGGACCTAAAGGTACTGGTTTAACGTGACCACGGCTTCTACCACCGCCACGCTTTTGTTCTGCTCCCACGAAATTAATTACATGAGAAGTGTTTCGTACCACCTGCCAAGTGTCATCCTCCATTATCATTCGCACTAGCACATAACCAGGAAAAACTTTTTCCTCTGTTTGCTGACGACTACCGTCCTTGCGGATTTTTACCGCTGGCGTTTGGGGAATTTCCACTTGGATAATTTTGTCAGATACATCAAAAGTTTGGATACGTTGCTCCAAATTTGTCTTGACGCGTTTTTCACAGCCTGAGGCCACTTGTACTGCATACCAACGTGCTTCTTTAAGCGCCGTTTCTGCTGTTTCCTCAGAATGCAACGCCGAGTTATGTGGTTCGTCTGTTGCAGAAGTCATCAGAATACCTGTTGTGCTACCCAACCAAACAATCCATCGACCAAGTATATCAAAGATGCAGATAGTGTCACCATTAATAGCACACCTGCTGATTCGCTCACTAGTTGCTTTCTACTTGGCCAAACCACTTTTTCCAGTTCTTCCTTCGTCCCCTGAAAGAAGTTGGCTACACTGAAGCCATTGGTGTTTCCTGGCATTTCTGCCTCATTTTTTTTGGCCACTGTCACTTTACCCCCGTTTTATCAATATAACGTATATCCTGCTGATTCTTATTCCATCTTACTGGCAGCAAAAAAGCTCTAAATAGAAAATAATTACACCCGAAACAACCAGCTATATCTGCCATTTTAGCAGTCTTGCTGTTCTTCCGGGCTGTGTTTTTTTTGCTTTCAAGCGCGCCCTGGAGGACTTGAACCCCCGACATCAGGTTTTGGAGACCTGCGTTCTACCAACTGAACTAAGAGCGCACAAAGTGGCTTGGATTCAGTCATTGCACTGAACCTTTTTCAGTATAGCGCATTTTCTCCATTATGTCACCTTTTTTTTTATCGGGGAAATTAGCGGCAAATGCCGCTTGATTGTGGAATTTTCTGCCATACTTGAGCCGAAATCTACAAGGCACGGTCAAACCGTTGTTTGATCCGGGTTGCTTTACCTACACGCTGACGTAAGTAATAAAGTTTAGCACGGCGAACTTTACCGCGACGGATGACTTTAATGTTGTCGATGCGGGGAGAGTGTAACAGAAATACCCGCTCTACACCAATGCCTTGAAACACGCGGCGGACTGTAATAGTTTCGTTAATACCGCCATTGCGTTTAGCAATGACTACGCCTTCGTAGGGTTGTACGCGAAACTTTTGTCCTTCCTTAATCTTCACACCCACTTTTACAGTATCGCCAACATAAATCATGGGCAGATTTGATTTCATTTGTTCCGCCTCAATGGAGCGGATAATCTCTTGAGCGTTCATAATGTTGCTGCTTTAAAAACTCACAATCAATAATCATAAAGCGATCATCGTCTTTGAGTCTACTTATTCGCAGTAAAATCTTGATCAATTCACGATCAGAACTTTTTCTTCCATCCACCCACATGGATAAAAATCGGCTTTTTGCGCCGCCAATTGCATAAATCTCCGGCAATACTGTAAAAACAAGGAATTATCAACAGTGTGAGTAATGTAGCCAAAGACAAACCGGAAAACACTACCACACCCAAGGGTTGAAGAAATTCTGAACCTTCACCGATTCCCAAGGCCAAGGGAAATATCCCTAAAACCGTAGTCACAGTAGTCATTAATATTGGACGTAAGCGTTGAGGAGCAGCTTGTAAAATTGCTGTTTTCCTGTCAACTTTATCTCGTTGGCGAATTTGATTCGCTAGTTCTACCATGATGATGGCATTGTTAACAACAATACCTACCAATAATACCGCCCCGACTATAACAGTGGCACCAATAGCCGTATTGGTAATGTAAAGACCAAAAATACCCCCGGACAAAGCCAGGGGAATTGTTAACATAATTACTAAGGGGTCAATGAGTGAATTGTATTGCACTGCCATGACCACAAACACAAGAAAACTAGCTAACCCCCCTAATAGTCGCAGGGAATTCTGTAGTTGCTGATTGGATGCAGCGGTGGAACTGGGTAAAATGCTCACACCTGAAGGTAAACTGATATCATCCAATATGCTATCAACCTGGGCAAAAGCATCGCTGAGATTAGCTCCCTCGGTCAAATTACCGGGTATTATCACTACCTGACGCTGATTGATTCGCTGAATCTCCCCAGGAGCTTGGGCTTTAGTAATTGTAGCTATATCTATCAGTCGCACCTGACGGTTATTGTTCACGAACAATGGTAATCTTTCCAATTGGGAAACCTCTCGGATGGATGCTTCATTTAACTGCACCCTGACATCTACTAAACGGTTATTACGTTGCAGTCGGGTAGGTACACTACCAGATATAGCCGTCTGAATTGTATCACCGATATTTCTAGTACTTAAGCCCAAATTTGCAACTCTCTCCCAATCAGGAAGAATTTGCAGTTCTGGTTGACGGTCATCAGTTTCGGAACGAAATCTTACTAAGGTAGCTTGCTGCTCCAAAGCAGTTAGTACCTCTCTAGCAGCCTGTTCGAGCTTCTGTGTATCATTACCCTGGAGGATAACGTCAACATCTGCACCACGTGCTGGAGAATTACTCAGAATTAAGCCCCGTACTTGGCCTGGAAAAAGCCGCAGGCGAATTCCTACTAAATTAAGCTGGTTAAATTTTTGGGTAACTCGTTCTATGTAGGCTTGAGTATTACTCCCGGGTTTTAGGGTAATAGTGCTAGAACCTCGGAGGGGATTAGCATTGACATTTGTGCCAAATAGTGAGCCCCCAGCGGTGGAGAAGACATATTCAGTTTCCGGTTGATCGAGGAGAATCTCATCAACTATACCCATAACCTTGCGGTTGGTTTCCAGAGTTGTACCGGGTGGGAACTGAGCATTTAATCTCACTTGTCCCGTACTAATGCGCGGGAGGATTTCTTGGGGAATTTGCGGCGCCATCCACAAACTGCCACCGCCACAAACTACAATGGCGATCGCAACCGTTAAGAATCGCCAGCGTAACACTTGAGATAAAAATCGCCCATATGCATTTGTAGCTGCATAAAAGCTGCGGTTAAATACTTGTAGTAACCAAAACCTACTCAAACCACTGGAAAATTGCCATGCCAAAGTCCGTGAAGTGAGCATAGGTATAATAGTTAACGCAATCACAATAGAAGCCGCCACAGAAAAGGTAATAGTGAGAATTAACTCATTGAACAGTAGTGATATAAAGCCACCAATGAGCAAAAACGGGATCACCGCCACTAAGTTTGTACTGGTAGAAGCAATTAAGGCCGACTCCACTTCCTGACCACTGCGTTCGGCTTGTTGAATCAGTTCCTGAGAATTCAGGTGAGTTTTGCTATCCTTCCCAGGAGTCATACCCGCACCCTGAGCGATATTCTCCAACATGACAATGGAGTTATCCACTACAATACCCACCCCCAAAGCTAAACCACCCAAACTAAAGACGTTCAGGGATAAGCCAAATATTCCCATTAAGATCATGGCGGCCAAACTAGCTAAAGGAATAGCCAGAACAATAATCACAGTTTGTCGCAGGGAACCCAGAAATAGTAACACTGTAACAGCAGCTAGCACCGTACCCACCAAACCAGCGGTAAGGACATTAGAAATGGAATTGCGGATAAACTTTGACTCATCCAAAGTAGGTGTAAGTATTGTCCCTTCGGGAAATACACCGGATGCTTGGAGTTGTTTTAACCGGTTTTTGACAGCATCAACAACATTAACGGTGTTAGCATCTGGTTGTTTTTGAATGCTGAGTTTAACAGCTGGTTCCCCATTCAGTAAAACGTAGATGCGCTGCTGTTGAGAACCATCAATAACTTGAGCAAAATCTCGTAAATAAACGCGACGATCAGATAATGGCGTCTGGCTGTTATCATCTGCTGTGGAACGTACTTCAAAAGCTAAATTTCTAATTTCATCAGCATTTTGAAAGCGCCCCACAGTCCGAGTCAATGGCTCAGAATTAGCCCCCAAAAGCCGACCCCCAGCAATATCTTGATTACGGTTTCTCAGTTCATCCAAAACATTTGTCAAACCTACACCCAAAGCTTGTAAACGGACTAAATCCAGATTCACTCTGACTTCCTCTTTCACTCCTCCGGATACATCTACCCCTGCGACTCCGGGGATAACACCAAGCTCACGTGCTAGTTCTTCCTCAGCAAAAACCCGCAATTCTAGTCCTTGTAGGGAGGGTGAGGTTAATGCAAATTCATAAACTGGTAACTGGGAGGGATCGAACTTGAATAAACGCGGTGTTTCAATGGTGTCTGGTAATCTCCCTCTAGCTCTATTAAAAGAGGCTACAGCATCGTTTAGGGCTTGATCAATATTTCCCCCTGGTTGAAAATACAGATCTAAACTTACCCTTCCTTCGCGAGTTTCAGAAAAAACCTGTATTACACCTTCGGTAGCGGAAAAAGCTGATTCTAAAGGTCTGGTGATTTCATCAACTGCGACCTCTGGAGAAATTCCCGGTGCTTCTATTCTCACCCCAATTCGGGGATAGGTAATGGATGGTAATAAATCTACTGGAAGCTGAGTAATAAAAAAAGTTCCTAACACTAATACAGCTAGAGCTAACATCAGTGTAGCAATGTGTCTCCGGATGGAAATTGTACTGATACTAAATCCGCCATCTTTATGAATTTCTCCCATCTATTACTGTTCTCCAATTCAATTAAAGAAGCTTCATCAATTTATATCTATGTATTTATTATTTCCTACTTTTTCTAACCATCTCTCACTGGGCTGTTTCTGACAGGGCTGAAATGACTACAGATTCACCATCTTTTAAAGGCCGAGCGGCACGATCAACATAGGGTTCACCTGGTTGTAAGCCCGATACAATTTCTACTTTATCATCAGCTTTGTTACCCAAAGTCACCGCACGGGCTGTCACCCGGGTTTTACCTTCTGTTTGTGTAATTACAAATACTTGACCGTTGGAACTCTCTGACTCTTTTTGAATAGCTGATTTCGATACCACTACTCGCTGTGATGACTGGGGTTCAAATTTGACTCTTGCTAAGAGTCCACTACCAATTTTATTGTCGTTATTGGGAATCACTACCTCTACTGGTATCAAGCGAGCTGTTGTATCAGCCACTGGTGAGATGCGTGTGACTCTACCTATGAGGGTGACATTGGGGAAAGCATCTAAGGTGACTTGTGCTGATTGTCCTACTTCAATTTGTGACAGTTCTAATTCCGACACTTGAACTACAACTTTTACACGGCTAAAGTCAGCTATTTGTAAAACTTCATTACCCGGTTGGAGGAGATTACCGGGTTCTGTGACTCTTTGTGTAATTACACCAGTGATGGGGGATACTAAACGAGAGTAGGATTTACGCTCCTGAAATTGAGCAACTACGGCTTGTTGCGCAGTTACTCTACCTTGGGCTGTGGTGACAGCTTGCTGTTCTGTACGCACCCGCTCTTGCGATGCTCTTAATAACTGCGCGGCGCTCAGAGCTTTGGTGCGTGCTTGTTCCGCAGTTTGTTTGGATATCGCCCCCGCTTCAAAGAGTTCCTGTTGTCTTTGGGAGTCAGCCTCAGCTTGTGATAATTCTAACTGCATTCTTGCAACTTCGGCACGGGCATTACTTACTTGAGTTTCTGCCTTGGTTACTTCTGATTTCAGGGTTGCTAGTTCGGCTTCTGCTTGTCTTAAGGCTATTAATAACAACGCATCATCTAATAATCCCACCTTGGCACCCTTTTGTACTCGATCGCCTACATCTAAGTTCAAAGCCAATAATCTTCCTTCTACTTGCGATCGCAGTGATACTGTTTGAAATGGTGTGGTATTCCCTGTATATTTGGGTTGAACCCTTAAGGAGTCCGTACGGGCGATCGCTACATCTACAGGTGTAGGATTGTTACTCCTTTGTCTCTCACGACCTTGTTGAGATGTCGCCTGAGCAGATTCTTTCGCTACCTCCCCACAACTAACGGTCAATAATCCCACACTTAGTATTAATGCAGCCCAGAGGGGAGCAGGAAGAGAAAGTACGGAGCCGTTATAGGTGGGTTTAAAACAAATTTTTACCGCCAAAATCATGATATTTGCTCAATAAAGACAGTTTTTTTGTGGAAAGTGACTGTATATTTCTACCAACTCATGCACATTTACACGAATCTATCGGGCGACTCTGACAGCTTGTTTAGTTTTATTTTTGACTTATGGCTTAAGCCAAGATCACACTATCGCAGTTAATAAAATATTTACCATTATCTTGCCAGTCCAAACGTAAATATTTTTTCTTGGACTTGGTAATCTGATATTTACAGTATAGAGTTTTACTGAATTTATAGTCAGTCTTTCGGTGGTTTTCCATCTCAAATCGCCATTTTTCGCTGACGCCAAAGCTGATCAAGTGCAAAATAGACGGTTTCCAGTCGGATGGGAAGTGGCGGTAACTGCTAAGACAGACAACGCCACTAAGATCCTGACTCTAATAATGACTTCCGGTTTTACGTTGATGTACAGCTGTTACACCATCTTTACTTAACACCTTACCATTATCTACCGTGGCATAAACCAGCCAATGGTCACCTGATTCCAAGCGACTTTGTACGGAGCATTCCAAATATGCTAAAGACTCAGTGAGAACAGGGGAACCATTTTCGGACTGTTCAGCTGCAACATCAGCAAATCGGTCTTGTCCGGGAGCAAAAGGTTTGAGAAAGTGTTTCATCAAACCTATATGCTTACCTTCTTCGAGGATATTGAGGACAAACTTATTACCTGAGTGCATCAAGGTTTCTAAAGCCCGGTCTTTAGCCAGAGCGACAGTTAAACCTGGAGGATTAAAACTAGCTTGAGAAACCCAGGAAGCTAACATGGCGCTAGATATATCACCTTCCTTGGCTGTCACAATACAAAGAGAACCAACAATCCTACCAACCGCTTGCTCTATATTTGTGGCTGGTTGGGTAGGAACACGTACCTTTTTAGCCTTCTTCAGTCCTTGAGCAAAGTCAGTACCAGCCTGTTCACATAATTGTAAGGTAGTATCATCCGGTTTAAACTTCACCCGGATAGTATCAAAACCAAACCGAAATCCAGCGTCTTTGAGTTTATTTTCAATTAAATCAACTGCTTCACCACTCCAGCCAAAGGAACCAAAAACCCCCGAGAGTTTATCATTAGTAGCTGTGGAAAGGACAATTCCTAAAGCTGTTTGCACCGGAGTAGGTGCGTGACCGCCAAGAGTAGGTGAACCGATGACAAAACCAGCAGACTTTTCCACGGCCGCCCGGATTTCTTCTGGTTCTGTAAATTCACAGTTAATCGATTCTACCCCCACCCCAGCCTTAGTGATACCACGAGCGATGGCTTGTGCCAAGGTGGTGGTATTTCCGTAGGCAGAAGCATAAATTAGTGCTACTGTCAAGTCTGCTGAGGCTTGTTGTTTTAGCCATTGGCGATAGGCTTTAGTCAGTTCGATGAAGCCATAACGGACTATGGGGCCATGGCCAGGAGCATACATTCTGATGGATAAATCGGCAAGTTTATCTAATGCTGTTTCCACTTGACGGGGGTGGGGAGCCATTAGACAATCAAAATAATAGCGTCGGTCTTCGTTGATTGTTTCCCAGCCCTCATCAAATACCTGATCGCCACAAATATGAGACCCAAATAGCTTATCTGAGTATAGGATTTCTGTTTGTGGGTCGTAGGTGCAAAGCTGATCTGCATAACGTGGGTTAGGGGTGGGAATGAATTGTAAATCATGACCTTGGCCCAAGTTTAGGGTTTCATCCCCCCGCATAACTTTAACTGGTACATCTTGATTGTCTAAAGTACCGCGTAAATTTTTAGCCCCGGGATTAGAACAAATAAAGGTGATCTGGGGTGCCACTGCCCATAAAGCTTTGAGAGTGGCGGCGCGATTAGGATTGACATGACCGAGGATGACATAATCAATGGTTGTTAAATCAATCCGTTGCTGCAATGCGTCTAAGTAAATTTGCGTAAATGTTTCCCCCGGAGGGTCAATGACAGCAGTTTTTTGCCCCTGAATTATATAAGAATTGGCAGTGGTTCCTTTGGCAAGAGCATATTCAATTTCAAATCTCAGTCTTGACCAACTGCGCGATCGCAGTATTGTGGTATCTGTCCCAATGGGAAGGACTTGAACATTACGGGGTTTGTCCACAGAGGAAGTCATAGTTTTAAAACTCATTTTTAACAGGTCAACAGTGATCAATCATCGTTTTAGTAATGGTTACCGACTTTACGATGATGAACAGCTGTTAATGCTTCTGGTTTGGATACTCTTCCTTCGTAGGTGTGGCTATATACTACCCAGTGGTCGCCGCAGTCCATCCTACTGACAACTTCACACTCCATGTAGGCTAAAGCCTCCGTGAGGATGGGTGCGCCGTTTTGGGCTGGCTGGGTTCTCACCCCTGCAAAGCGGTCAGCACCGGGGGCGAAGCGTTTTAAGAAGTGTCTCATGAGTTTTTGGTAATTACCTTCCTCTAAGACATTGAGAACAAAGCGATCGCCTACTTGCATGAGTGATTCAATCGCCCGGTCTTTAGCCACTGCAATGGACAATCCCAGGGGTTGGAAGCTGGCTTGAGCAACCCAGGAAGCTAACATGGCGCTGGATATGTCACCTTTTTTGGCGGTAATTATATATAGTCCGCCACTGATTCTACCTAGTGCTTTATCTAGATCTGTATCCAGGGATTTCATCACCTTGATACTGCGATCGCGTGTTACCCACTGTCCCAAGTCTGTACCCGCCTCCTCGCACAGTTGGTAAGTATTTTCTGTCGGGGTTTCCTTAATGCGAATTGCGGGAAAAACTGATGTAAGTCCTAAGTTACGGAACTTATTCAACAGCGGATCTATGGGTTCATCATCTCCGCCGCCAGTTTCAAATATACCGATAGCTTGTTTTGCTTTGGCAGACCCTAAAATGGTGCTGAGTGCTGTTTGGATATTCCCATTACTCACCGCCGGAGGTGTTCCCACTACTATTCCTGCACACCGACCGACTAATTCCCGCAGTTCCTGTGAGTCTACTCCTGAGCCTAAATCTACAATTTCTAGCGCCACATCGGTTTTACTAATACCTTTGGCAATGGCTTGGGCTAGGCGATCGCCGTAACCGTATTCAGAAACGTAAAATATCCCTACTGTGGTTTCCGCCTTGCTTTGGTTTTGGCTCCAAGTGCGGTACCGTCCTATGAGTTCGGATACATTGTGAGATAACAACGGCCCGTGACCAGTTGCGATCATCTCAATGGTTTTTAGTTCCGCCATCCGCTTGAGGGCAGATAGGACTGAACGCGCATTAGGTCCCATTAAGCACTCGTAGTAATATTTAAAATCTGCCTCAATGGCTGCTAAATCCTCATCAAAGGTGCTATCTGAGCAATAATGCAGCCCAAAAGCATCACAAGTGTAGAGAATTTTGGTTTTGTGATCGAAGCTGAATATAGTATCTGGCCAATGCAAATTGGGGGCGATGACAAATTCTAATTCATGACCATTACCTAAATCTAAGCGGTCACCATTTTTGACTACTTGGCGTTTAAACGGCTGATGTACTAAATTTTCTAGAAACTGGATTGCTACCTTAGAAGCCACAACTGTGATTTCTGGGGCCATTTGCAACAAATCTTTGACTAAGCCGCTATGGTCTGGTTCCGTGTGACTGACAATTAGATAATCAATTTCTGTGGGATTGATTAATCCTGTAAGTACATCAAAATATAACTGGCGAAACTTTTGGTGGGAAGTGTCAACTAAGGCAGTCTGCTGACCACGAATCAGAAACGAGTTATAGGTAGTACCGTTTTGCAGACCAAACTCAATATCGAAGCGATCGCGGTCCCAGTCTAAAGAGCGGATTGCCATGGTTTCTTGAGCAATTGGCACAGTTTCTATGGTGAGCCGTTTTTGAGTTGTTGATACCATAGTTGTCCTCCTTGACGCAATGAGTATTTTTCCCCTACTTTTATTGTGACACGCCTTGATTGTTAAGCTTTATTGAAAAAACTATGACACAGTTAAAAAAATTAAAAGTGTGAAACCACAGAATATTTGGTTAGCCTTGGAAATTGGGAATTCCCGCCTACACTGGGGACTATTCACAGGTACAACCCTCAGTCACACTTGGGATACTGACCATGTTGCGGAGTCATTGACACAGCAACTATGTCAATGTCGAACACTTGATGATTTACCACCAGAAATTTTTCCATCCCATGTCAGGAATCAGCAAATAGTCCCAGATCAAACTCCCCATCCTCCTATATTCTTAGCCTCAGTCCTACCTCAGCAAACGGCAATTTGGCAAAATCACCCTCATGTCAGGGTGCTCACCTTAGAGCAAATTCCCCTCTTAAATATGTATCCTACCTTGGGAATTGACCGGGCTTTAGCGTTGTGGGGGGCGGGAAAGAGTTTGGGTTTTCCTATGCTAGTAATTGATGCTGGAACCGCACTAACTTTTACCGGTGCGGATACTAACCACTATTTGATAGGAGGCGCAATTTTACCGGGACTCGGTTTACAGTTTACTACTTTGAGGCAAAAAACCGGACAATTACCACAGGTACAAACAGAAATTACCTGCTTACCTCCACGTTTTGCCTTGAATACACCAGAGGCCATTCAAAGTGGAATTATTTACACTCTACTCGCTGGAATTAAAGATTTTTGCCTTTCTTGGTGGCAGTTATTTCCCGATGCTAAAATCCTGATTAAAGGAGGCGATCACGGGTTACTATTAAAATATCTCCAATTTCAATTTCCCGAAATTGCAGCGCGCTTAATTGTACAACCAAATTTAATTTTTTGGGGAATGCGAGAAGTAGTCAAATTCTGTTAGTTGAGATTTAGGTAATTACTATAGAAAGTTTGAATTACTGGAATTAGTCTCGATGAAATTTTCAATATAGCTCACTAAAATTTCGGGACAAGATGCAGGTAATTCATTCCCAGCTTGAGGGATTATTTTCAACTCTACTTGAGGCAGCAAGGTATTGTAAGTTTGACTTTTTACTACTGCATCTAGTAAATCTAAACCCCCTTGTAAAATTAAAACTGGAGCTTTGATCAGGTGCAATCTTTTATCTAGTAATTCTGCTTCGATTTCTGAATCTCGCCTCTCAAAAAAAATCTGACACGCAGCAGGACATTCAAACATCCTCTGAATTTGATGCCAACTAAAATATTTATTAACTTGTTTTTCCCACACCGGAAATTTATTGAACCGCCTAGAGAATTGGAATATCTTTAACAGGATAGTCCGACTTTTAAGCAATTTTCGCATTTTGTGATAGGATCTTTTCTTTCCTCCTACAGCTACACCTTCTGGTGCTAGCAATACTAAACCATAAACTTGATCCGGATACTTTAAAGCATAGCTAGCAGCAATCCAAGCACCAAGGGAATACCCTATCAAGTATACTTTTTCCAATCTCAAAGCTTGAATAAATTCGGCAATACACTCTACCTCCAAATCAACAGAGTAATTAACATTAGGGTTTTCTGACTCACCAAAACCTAATAAATCTGGTGCAAAGCAATGGAACTTATCAGAGAGTAACTCAACTATGGATATCCATTGACTACTATCGTTCCAAGCACTATGTAAGAAAATTATAGGAGTCCCTTCACCAGCTTCACGCCAGAACAAAAGCCCTTGAGTGAATTTTCTGCGGGAGTTGCGCAATAGTGTATACACTTTAAGTTAAGGTTAAATCTATAATCAACCATAGCTTTTATGCTAGTGTTGTCAAGCCGTTCAGATAATCTTGTAACTGGCGCGTGTGATCATGAGACATTTGTCCTAGAGGTAAGGAATCAGCTGCAAAGGCGTGGACTTCCAAAGCTTCCAAAGTATCTTGAATCTCCATTTTTCCTTGAACTTCTGCTTCAACCACAACACAAATGGAATGAATACGAGGATCGCGATCAGGTGCTGAGTAAACTCCCACTAAACGGCTAATGTTGACCAAATCCAGTCCAGTTTCTTCTCTCAATTCTCGTTTCACTGTCTGAGGAATATCCTCTCCCCAATCCACCATACCACCGGGTAACGCCCAGCAGCCATCATCGCGCCTTTTAATCAGCACAATTCTACCATCTGGTAATATGGGAATGATACTGGCACCAGTAATGGGATGACGAAACATCAGTCCTAGTACGGTTTGTACTACACGCCATAAATTGCTTGTGGACTGGGTAAATGTTGCAAAAAAAAGCAATAACATTCAATCTTATAGTTATTTATTTGGTTGAAATCGTGCAATAAGATTTTTTTGGAATAGTTTGTATAGTATATCAATATTCTTATGGATTGCCAAAATTAAACAATACGGTAATTATTGATACTGTTTAATCATAAATAACGTATAAACAAATGTCGAGTATATTCACCTGAGTTTAAGTATAGCGATAAAATATCAGCGATTTTAGAGAAGTCCTTCAGATGGCTTCCTCAAGGAGAAATTTTTCCGGTTCACCAATCAAATAACGACGTTAAATGATCGAACAAGTGCGTGAGTATTGTTAACAAACAAGTAGTCTGGGTGACGACCAAACCATAGGCTAAGTATCCTAAAAGCCTTGTGGATATTCAATTCCTGAGTATATTAGCTAAAAATAGATGTTCTTTTTGATGTATATTTTACTCCGTAAAAAAAATCCCCAGCTTCTGGCTCTGGGAAGTTGCCAATAAATAAATAAAATATGATAGACTAATATGCTGTTAAAAGTATATGATGAGTAATCTAGGCTAAAACTATATTAATGGCATAAGTAACTAATGTTCCTTATGTAATGCCTAGTTGGGCTTTTTTGTTGTTTATTAAATGAGGTGAACATGGCCAAGCGCCGCAACCCGAAAAAAGAAAAGGCGCTACGGAACCAGGCGTATGCCAGAAAGTTTCGTAAACGGACTACTACAGGAAGAATGCAGAGAAGGTTCCAACAAAGACCTCCTAAGAGTGAGGAAGAAGAGGGCGCAGCAGCAACTGACGCTGAGTCCTAAGTTTGTTTGTTGACACCCTTAACTATTTAAGTTTTTGAATTTTCAGGGAGTACATACCATATATCTACTCCCTGATTTATTAATTGGCCTTCGGTATTGGAAATAAGCCAGAGCAAAAAGATTTGCCCATTCCCTGCATTCTAAGATTGTTATTTACCAATTTCAGCGCGGGCTTTAGCAATGGCCTGATTCACTTGTATAAAACCTGTGCCACCGTAGCTATTGCGTGCTGCTACGACTTGACGGGGTGATATTGCTTCATAGATATCTGTAGCAAATGATGGATGCAGTTGTTGCCACTCTTCCAATGTGAGATCTTTTAAGAGTTTACCAGCAGCAATACTGGTTCTCACCACCTGACCAACAAGGTTGTACGCTTCCCGGAAAGGAACACCCTTAGCTGCTAGATAATCCGCCACATCTGTAGCATTAGAGAAGTCTTCGGCTACTGCTGCGGCTAAACGCTGAGGACAAAATTCTAAGCCAACTTGTAATAATATTGTCATGGATTCAAGAGCAGCTTTGATGGTGTTAACACTGTCAAATAAACCTTCTTTATCCTCTTGCAGGTCTTTATTATATGCCAGCGGTAGGCCTTTCATAATTACCAGCATTGCTTGGAGGTGACCAAATACCCTGCCGGTTTTTCCCCGCACTAATTCTGGTACATCGGGGTTTTTCTTTTGGGGCATAATGCTTGAACCAGTGGCACAGCTATCTTTGAGGGTGACAAAACCAAATTCTTGCGACGACCAGAGAATAATTTCCTCAGCAAGACGGCTGAGGTGAACCATGATTAAGCTGGCTGCACAGAGAAATTCAATCACAAAGTCGCGATCGCTCACCGCGTCCAAGCTATTATCATATATAGCGTCAAAATGCAATAGTTCAGCTGTGTAATGTCTGTCAATGGGAAAAGTTGTCCCCGCCAATGCACCACATCCTAAGGGGGAAACATTTACCCGGCGAGCTACATCTCCTAGGCGTTCCCAGTCACGTTGTGCCATGTGGAAATATGCCAGCAGGTGATGAGCTAAACTCACGGGTTGGGCGCGTTGAAGGTGCGTATAGCCAGGAATCAAGGTTTCAACGTGCTCTTGGGCTATATCCACTAATGCACCTTGAAATTCTCTTATTTGTCTGCGGATTCCTTGAATTTGGTCTCGCAGATAAAGTCTGGTATCAGTACCAACTTGATCATTACGCGATCGCGCGGTGTGTAGCTTCTTACCGACATCGCCGACAATTTCCGTTAGTCTTCGTTCTACGGCAAAATGCACATCCTCCGCATCAATCCCCGGAGTAAACTTTCCTTGGCGGTATTCTTGGCGAATTTGTTCTAAACCAGTTACCAGTTGCTCCCCCTCTAGGGGGGAAATAATACCTGTGTGAGCTAACATCTTGGCATGAGCTTGAGAACCAGTCAGGTCATATTCGATTAACTCGATATCGAAACCTATACTGGCATTAAAACGAGCGATGGCTGGATGTAATGCCGATTCAAATCGTTGACTCCAAGTTTGTTCTTTCTTCATAGATAATCTTTTATTTTGAATTGATTTTCTGAGCTGTTCGCAAAATTTGCCCCGCGAGAACAGCAGCACCAAAACCATTATCAATATTCACCACCCCTACACCAGCTGCACAGGAGTTGAGCATTGTCAATAGGGGTGCTAAACCGCCAAAACTTGCGCCATAGCCAATACTGGTAGGAACAGCAATCACTGGACAATCTGCTAAACCCGCCACAACACTCGGTAAAGCCCCTTCCATTCCCGCCACAACGATGAGAACTGATGAAGATTGAATCAAATGGCGATTACTTAGTAAACGGTGAATCCCCGCCACACCCACATCCCAAAGACGCTGTACACGTAAACCGCAAAGTTCTGCTGTAACAGCCGACTCTTCAGCCACCGGTAAGTCAGCAGTCCCAGCTGAAAGAATACTAATTAAACCGTCAATTTTTGGTTCAATGCTGGGGGGACTAATGGCGCAAATTCTCGCCAATTCGTAATACCGTAAATCCCGAATCTTGGGTTGCAGTGCAGTATAAACTCCTGGTTCAATTCGGGTAGCCATTACTACCTGATTACGGTGGCGCATCACCTGCATAATTTGTACAATCTGCTCTGGAGTCTTACCTGGTCCCCAAATGACTTCGGGGAACCCAGTTCTGATTTGGCGATGGTGGTCAATTTTGGCAAACTCACCCACAGATTCATAAGACAAATTCCTTAGGGAGTCTAAGGCTATATCTGGGGTTACTTGACCATTAGCAACCGCTTCTAAGAGCGATCGCAAACTTTCAGGTTGAGTCACGGTAATTTTCAATGAGGGAATGGGAAAATTAGGAGGTCATTTTGATTTCATAAATGTTCCAGAATGGGCCACCTAAAGCTGAATACTGAAGATTTTCAAATTTATTTCGCACTGCTGACAATGAGTAAGGATTAACCAAATAGATAAACGGTAAATATTCTTGGCTAATCCTCTGAGTCTGTGCATAAATTTCTTTACGTTTGGCTTCGTCTAATTCCCTGGCCGCTTGAATGTAAAGTTCACCAATTCTCGCCTCCCAAGGAGCTACTTCCCAACCTTCTATTGGCTTTTGTCCTGCTTGGGGTTTTTGATTAAACATATGTAATCCCCCTTCGGGTGACCAGACGTTGGCGCCATTATTGGGTTCTAACCCACCTGTCAACCCTAGTAAAGAAGCATCCCAATCTAGAGTATTAGCTAGCTTATTTGTGTAAGTATTCCATGCCAGGGGTGTGAAATCAACCTGCATCCCAATTTTGCCTAAATCTTGTCTAATTTGTGCCCCCATTGCTTCGCGGATTCTGTTTCCTGCATTGGTTAGTAAAGTGAAACGAACGCGATTATCTTGAGCATCTAATAGTTGACCTTGGGTATTATATTTAAATCCAGCCTGTTGGAGCAATTCTTTAGCTTTTTCAGGATTGTAATCGTAAGTTTTCAGTCCCTCTTCCGGAGATAGATAAAAGGGACTCTGGATGGTAATGGGTGAGTCTTGAGTTTGACCCAAGCCGCGAAAAGTATTATTAATCATCGTTTGGCGGTCAATAGCATAAGCTACTGCTTGCCGAAATTCAACTGTATTAAACCAACGAGACTTGATCGGGTCTACTAAAGGTTTACCATCTCTTCTACCTTTGTTGAGATTAAACACAACAAATGAGGTTCCAGTAGCTGGACCCCCGTTATAGATGGTGAAATTCCCCTGTTTTTCTTGCTTTTTGAGCAAAGAAAAGTAATCTGGTGTCACTCCCACAGCATCTAAACCACCAGAACGGAATTGCAGCATTGAAGTATCTGTGGATTCCACAATTGGCCATACTATCCGTTCAATATAAGGTTGAGATTTTCCTTGTGGATCTTGACGCCAATAATAGGGGTTGCGTCGGAAAATTACCCGCTGACTAGTATCATAACGCTCTAATTTGTAGGGACCATTGACGATGATTTCATCCACAGGAGTATCAACGCCCCACTTGGAGAGAAATGTAGGCTTACCTTCGGTGTCTTTTGTTGTAATGGATTCTTCTAGGACATGGGCGGGTAAAATTGGTATTCCTAAAGCCCCTAAAAAGGGCGCAAATGGTTCTGGAGTCGTGAATTTAACCCGACGGTCATCAATTTTTTCTACCTTAGGTAATGTCCGACTTTCACCTATTCTCAGAATATCCCTAGTATCTGTGGGAATTTCTTCATTGAGATAAATGTCGTTAAACGTGAAAACAACGTCATCTGCTGTTATTTCTTGCCCATCCGACCATTTTAAACCCTCTCGGAGGGTGAAAATAAACCCTAATTCATCATCAGTAACTGACCATGATTCTGCTAACACCGGTTCAATTTCCCCTGTGATGGGATTCTGGGTAGTTAATCCCTCGTAAGTTAAACCGAAAATATTAGGAAATTCCGAACTCAGCGCATAGTTAAAGGTTTTCGGATCACTGAGAATGCTGTTGACTAACTGCGCTACTTGTGCAGATTTAGTTTCAAATTTAGATGGGTTACAAGCTATGATTGTCATGGCTGTAAAACCAACTAGAGTTACGACTAACCAAAAACGTTTTATTTGGTTAGATATTTTATTAGTGAATATCATAACTTCTCGTTTAGTTTTATTAAATAAATTGACTAATCAGTTTTTAGCAGACAATAAAACTACCGCATAAGCACATATACCTTCTTCCCGCCCCACAGGCCCTAATTTTTCGTTAGTGGTAGCTTTGATGCCAATTTGATTGGGTGCTAATTCTAAAATGGCGGCTAACTTGGCTCGCATTTTTTCAATATAAGGTTTTAATTTCGGACGCTCTGCTACCACTACCGAGTCAATATTTCCAATTTGCCAACCTTGATTTTTAACCAATTGATGTACTTGAGTTAATAGTATTAAACTATCAGCCCCTGCCCATTGGGGATCGCTGGGGGGAAAATAATGACCAATATCCCCCAAGGATAATGCCCCCAACATAGCATCCATAATGGCGTGAGTCAGGACATCAGCGTCACTATGCCCTAATAAACCCAATTCGTGAGGAATAGGGATTCCGCCTAAAATTAGAGGGCGATCGCTGACTAATTTGTGGATATCGTAGCCGTTACCAATGCGAATATTCATGTTTATGATTGATTAGTTGGTGGTGATTATTGGTCATTGGAGAATGTCTTTTCCCCAGATTGCTGGTTCTGCTCTAGCCATTTTTGCAGCAAGTCAGGACGGCGCTCGGCTGTCCTTTTGATTTGTTGCTGATATCGCCATCGGGCTATTTCCTGATGATTTCCAGATAGTAGGACATCAGGAACTTTCAAACCACGAAAATCAGCCGGGCGAGTATACTGGGGATAATCTAGCAATCCCTCCTCAAAACTTTCTACCTTCAAGGACTCGACTTTGCCCACAGTACCTGGTAGAAGCCTGACTACACCATTGAGCAATGCCATAGCTGGAATTTCTCCCCCGGTCAGAATAAAATCTCCTAAAGATATCTCCCGAGTGACTAAATGGAGTACCCTCTCATCTACCCCTTCGTAATGGCCGCAGATGACTACTAGCTGGTCATAATTCCCAGCCAATTCTTTCAATAGGGGTTGATTGATGGTTTGACCCTGGGGACTCATAAAAATAATCTCTCTACGGGGTAGAGTTGGTAAAGACTCCACAGCAGCAAATATTGGTTCTGGCTTCATCAGCATCCCCACCCCGCCACCATAGGGTTCATCGTCAGCCTTATGGTGCTTATCGGTGGTAAAATCCCTGGGATTAAGCAGATTGACTTGAGCAATCCGTTTAGCTAAGGCTTTACCCAGCAGACCAGAACTTAAAACTGAGGTAAAACAGTCAGGAAAAAGTGTAACTATATCAAAGCGCACAGTAATTCGTATTGGAGAACACTAATCTTAAATTTGAATGTCTAGCAAACACAATCGCTCAATGTAGGATAGAACTACAGATAAGTTTAATCAAGAGGATTTTCTGAACGATCTCAGGAAATCTCGTGATTTTAGTAGGATGAAAAGTTTTTCTAATTACTTAATTTATGTTTAAATATTGTCACAACTACATTTAAATTAATAATCTGACCAAGTTAACAACTTCAGTGGCTGCATAGGCCCAGCCTCAAGAAAAGCGTGTTAAAACCTGATAGACCGCAATACCAGAGGGGAAACAGACATTTCTACAAACAGGGGAAACCCACTGAACAGAAGTGTCATCTGTGGTCTCCCAAGCATTATTTTGCCAGTCTGGAAAAAGTGTACAGGTGAACAACAAGGCACCGGCTTTGAGGAACAGTCAACAACACATGAATATTAAGGCTTATCCTGACGGAGAGGCTGGAATAAGATGTGGATCGTACCAAAAGTTAAATCGGCAAGTTACCCGAACCTAACTTTCGGAGAAGTTTCTCCCCTAAAAAGCAAAGTGTAATCACTTTCTTGGTGTTAGCCATCCCCCTGAGTGTCCATAGCCATACCTTGTTATATTCACCTGAAGTTGTTGACAGGAGAAACATAATGCCGCAATTAAAAGCTAAATCGCTGGAAATGAGGACACCCCAAGCAACTAAAACCGCCGTTCTGGTTATCGGAGGCGCAGAAGATAAAGTTCATGGACGCGATATCCTGAGAACTTTTTTTGGCCGTGCTGGTGCTAGTAAGGCCTATATTACAATTATTCCATCCGCTTCTCGGGAACCAGCTATCATCGGTGGTAGATATATTCGCCTATTTGAAGAAATGGGTGCAGACAAAGTCGAGATTTTAGACATCCGGGAGCGTGAACAGTGTGAAACAAGCCTGGTAAAAGAATCCCTGGAATCCTGTAGTGGTGTATTTCTCACAGGAGGCGACCAATTGCGTCTTTGTGGGGTACTATCGGATACCCCAGCTATGGAAATTATCCGCCAACGGGTACGATCAGGACAATTGACGCTGGCAGGTACTAGTGCTGGAGCCGCAGTTATGGGGCATCATATGATTGCTGGCGGTGGTAGCGGTGAAACTCCAAATCGTTCCTTGGTCGATATGGCAACGGGTTTGGGGTTTATCCCGGAAGTGATTGTTGACCAGCATTTTCACAATCGTAATCGCATGGGTCGATTGATTAGTGCGATCGCGGCTCATCCCGATCGTCTAGGGATTGGAATCGATGAGGATACTTGTGCTGTCTTTGAACGTGATGGTTGGCTGCAAGTTGTGGGTAAAGGAAGTGTCACTATTGTCGATCCCACAGAAGTAACCCATACTAATGAGCCTCACGTGGGCGCCAATGAACCCCTCACAGTGCATAATTTACGATTGCACATTCTGAGCTATGGCGATCGCTTTCACTTATATCAGCGCACTGTATTACCTGCTGTGTACCGCATTGACCGGTAAAAACAGGGGGAGGAAAAATTAAAATTCCCAAAAGACGAAACTCCCCCAATCACCAATAACCCTGTTTTGTTAGTAGCCCCGCTGATGTTGACACAAAAACTGTTCACCATAAACAGTTTAGCAGTCAATTTGAGTAAGAAACTAGAATTTTGGTTCCGAATCTCCATCTACCTATTCCCATGAGAATCCTCAAGATCCAGACCTTACGTGGCCCAAACTACTGGAGCATTCGACGCCACAAGCTAATCGTTATGCGCCTCGACTTAGAGAACCTTGCCGAGACGCCCTCGAATCAAATCCCTGGCTTTTATGAAGGATTAGTCGAGGCTCTGCCAAGTCTGGAAGGTCATTACTGCTCCCCCGGATGTCGTGGCGGTTTTTTGATGCGGGTTAAGGAAGGAACTATGATGGGCCACATAGTGGAACACGTAGCCTTAGAACTGCAGGAATTAGCCGGAATGCATGTCGGCTTTGGGCGCACCCGCGAAACTGCCACACCTGGAATTTTTCAGGTAGTGATCGAGTATCTGAATGAGGAAGCAGGACGGTACTCGGCTAGAGCGGCTGTACGGCTGTGCCAAAGTATCGTTGATAGAGGTCGTTATCCAAAAGCAGAACTCGAGCAAGATATTCTAGACCTACAAGATTTATGGCGTGAGTCTTCTTTAGGTCCTTCCACTGAAGCAATTATCAAAGAAGCTGAAAAAAGAGGTATTCCCTGGACACAGTTGAGTGCCCGGTTTTTGATTCAATTAGGTTACGGAGTGAATCAGAAGCGGATACAAGCAACGATGACTGGTAATACCGGAATTTTGGGAGTGGAATTAGCTTGCGATAAGGAAGCTACCAAGCGCATTCTGGCCGCCTCTGGAGCCCCAGTACCCAAAGGTACAGTAATCAACTTTTTTGATGATTTAGAAGAGGCTATTGAATATGTGGGTGGCTATCCTATTGTGATCAAACCATCAGATGGTAACCACGGGCGTGGAATTACCATTGATATCAGAGACTGGGATGAAGCCGAAGCCGCTTATGAATCAGCTAGACTGATTTCTCGCTCTATTATTGTTGAGCGCTATTACCCAGGGCGAGACCATCGAGTGCTGGTTGTAGATGGTAAAGTGGTAGCCGTAGCAGAAAGAGTTCCCGCTCATGTTGTCGGGGATGGTCGGTCTACTATTGCTCAACTGATCGAGGAAACTAATCAAGATCCTAATCGTGGTGAGGGACATGATAATATCCTCACAAAGATTGAATTAGACCGTAGCAGCTACCAATTATTAGAAAGGCAGGGCTTAACCCTTAAGAGCGTACCACCTAAAGGAACAATTTGTTATTTAAGGGCAACAGCTAATTTAAGCACCGGGGGAAGTGCTATCGACCGCACAGATGAAATCCACCCGGAAAATGTCTGGTTGGCTCAAAGGGTGGTAAAAATTATCGGATTGGATGTAGCCGGATTGGATATTGTCACTACAGATATTAGCCGTCCCTTGCGTGAGGTAGATGGGGTAATTGTAGAGGTCAATGCTGCCCCAGGATTCCGGATGCATGTAGCCCCGAGTCAAGGAATACCCCGGAACGTTGCAGGAGCAGTGATAGATATGCTGTTTCCCCATGAACAATCGAGTCGGATTCCGATTTTAAGCATCACAGGGACTAATGGTAAAACTACCACTACTCGACTGTTGGCGCATATTTATAAGCAGACGGGTAAAGTAATAGGATATACAACTACAGATGGAACTTATATCGGTGAATACTTAGTAGAGTCAGGAGATAATACTGGCCCCCAAAGCGCCCATGTGATTTTGGAAGATCCCACTGTGGAGGTGGCAGTGCTGGAAACTGCTCGCGGTGGAATCCTCCGCTCTGGTGTAGGTTTTGATATGGCTAATGTCGGTGTAGTATTGAATGTAGCCGCTGATCATTTGGGTATAGGTGACATAGATACCATTGAGCAGTTGGCTAATTTAAAGAGTGTAGTAGCAGAAGCCGTATTTCCTGACGGTTATGCGGTGCTCAATGCCGATGACCATCGGGTAGCAGCTATGGCCCAGAAAACTAAAGCTAATGTTGCGTATTTTACTATGAATCCTGATGCTGAGTTGGTGCGTCAGCATGTACAACAGGGCGGTGTCGCGGCAGTTTATGAAAATGGCTATCTGTCTATTGTTAAGGGCGATTGGACACACCGCATAGAAAGAGCCGAAAATATTCCCTTGACCATGGGCGGACGAGCCGGTTTTATGATTGCTAATGCTTTGGCGGCTAGTTTGGCGGCTTTTGTCCAGGATGTGACCATAGAACAGATTCGCGCCGGGTTGAAGACTTTCCGGGCTTCGGTGAGTCAAACCCCGGGAAGAATGAATTTATTTAATTTGGGCAAGTATCATGCTTTGGTAGACTACGCTCACAATCCCGCCAGTTATGAGGCTTTAGGTTCTTTTGTGCGAAATTGGACTACGGGAGAACGCATTGGCGTTGTCGGTGGTCCGGGCGATCGCCGGGATGAAGATTTTGTCACCTTGGGAAAATTGTCGGCAGAGATTTTTGACTATATTATTGTCAAAGAAGATGATGACACTAGGGGGCGATCGCGTGGGTCAGCTGCGGAACTGATTACCAACGGTATCACCCAAGTTAATCCAAATTGTCGTTATGAGTCAGTTTTGGATGAAACGACAGCAATTAATCAAGCTTTAGATATGGCTCCCGATAACAGTCTAGTGGTAATTTTGCCAGAAAGTGTGAATCGAGCCATCAAGTTAATCAAGCTGCGGGGTTTAGTAACAGAGGAGGTACAGCCACAAAGCACCTCCACGACAATCGTAGATACTCAAAACGGGATGACATCTTCTGTGATCAAGACTTTACCTTAGTTGGGGTTGTAGAGACGAATCTATGGCGTCTCTACTTCTAAACATTGCTGTTATCCTATGGCTACCCCACCTTAGTCATTACCCTGGGTGTCATCATCCTGAGATTTCAATTCTTCCTTGAAACCCCGTAAGGTTTTACCCAATGCATTTCCCAATTCAGGAATTTTTTTAGGGCCAAAAATTACGATAGCTACAATGGCAATTATCACTACTTCCGGCCATCCTAGTCCAAACATTATGGTTATCCTTTGTTAAAGTATAATTAAAGACATAATTTTATATTATAAAATCCTCTCATACCAAGTTTATCTCAATAGATAAGCAATATTTGGGTTTCTTTGAGAGTATCTCCCATGTGAGACCAAAGCAGTAAAAATTTTAGAATCTTTTCCCAGTTGTACTTTGAATTTGACACTCACCACGTCTCAAGAGGTGAGATTGTCAGAAAGTTTACAAATCAACGTTTAACTGTGCTGGCAAAGCAAGACACCCTAGATGCTCAAAACAAGTATTTTTCAACTTGCCATTGGGCTGACTTTTAAATTGTTTTTGGTTTGGTGAGTCTATGCTTTCTCAATGGGGATATTTAACCAATCACTTAATTCATGAGCTAGCCATTCCAGTTCCGCTTCAGATTGAATAGCACCATCATTAACACTCAAAGCGTATTTTCTCACTCCCACCCAAATTTCTAACTTTGCGGGTTTGAGACTATCACCCTCAGAACCTTTGACAACGTATTGAGGAATATAAGCAATCTTAGTAATATTTTCCCGAGGCGCTGGGGGGAAACCATACCATTTAAAGCCGAATAATTCATAAGTAAAGGTCATTTGCTGGTGATCGAAACGCATACGGGTGCGTCTAAATAGAGACAGAAACAACGAATACAACATGGAACCACCAGCAGCCCAAAAAGGTAATGAGAATAAGGCAAAGGGAAGATTGATGGGAAAGGGAGCTGATAGCGCCCCAATTGTCCAAAACAGGATAAAAGAATTCCAAGCGATCGCAAACAACCCAGTGAATAACATCGAAAACTTCCAACCAGCCGATGGGATGAGAATTTCTAGATGATCCCAATTCTGGGAAAGTTGAATTTTACTCCCCACAGGTTTAACCATATTTAAAGGATTTAAAGGGAGGGGGCTTTTCAACTGCGACTCATTCAAAGCTTTCAAAGCTTCTAAAGCAGAACTTGGTCGCCGTTCTAGCGTTGGTTCAGTCATCCACCTTAACCAGCGAGTCAAGCCTGGACTCAGGTGAGTTACTTGCTCAAACTGAATGCGAAAATCTTTGTGAGGTAAATCTGCTGGATGAGTTCCCGTAACCAAATAAATTAGTGTTGCGCCTAAACTATAAAGGTCAGAAGCTGGAACAGTACGCTCCCCAAATTGCTCTGGAGGCATATAGCCATATGTTCCGACCACAGTTCTAGTCCCGCCTTCTGTACCAAGTACAGTTTGCACAGAACCAAAATCTACTAGGTAAACTTGACCGACATTATGAGCAGAACGCTCACCCAATAAAATATTGCTAGGCTTAATATCACGGTGAATCACAGGTGGATGCAGCCCATGTAGGTAGATGAGAATTTCTAAAAGCTCTGTGGCTACCTGTTTGATTTCAGATTCTGTAAAAGTCCGTCCAACTTTGATGTATTGTTCTAAAGTTTGACCCGAAATATAGCTTTGTACTAGAGCAAATCCTTTAAGATTGGGTAAATTTACTTCAAAATAGTCTAGATAACTGGGGATAGCGGGATGGGATAAAGACTTTAAAATTTTGGCTTCTCGCTCAAATAGCTTGAGATCATCCCATTCAAAGTCACTGCTCAAAGAAAGTAACTTGACGATTACTAACTCCCTGGTGATTTGATCCCTGGCTAAAAACGTCCGTCGCCCTGATTTCTTTCCTAATAGCTGCTGGACTTCGTAGCGATCGCCTAAGATTTCGCTGACCATTATGATTGCTAATAACGCTAAGTTTTCAAGCTTTTTCAGCTTATGGCTTGTCAAATTGGGCAAGCTGATACCTTTAGTATAATTGTGTCTTTCTATGCCTTCCCAACTTTGGCCTTATACTACTCCTGGTATTCCCGATGAATTATTTGAGCATTTACCGGGTATTCCCTTCAGTCAGCGAGAACTGCGACTATTATTAATTTCCCAACTGCGGCTCAAATCTGATTCAGTATTATGGGATATTGGCGCGGGAACCGGGACAATCCCCGTAGAAGCTGGACTACTATGTCCTAACGGACACATTATAGCAGTAGAACGGGATGAAGATGTAGCCAACTTAATTCAGCGCAACTGCCATCGCTTTGAAGTCAAAAATGTGGAAATAATTCAAGGTAGCGCCCCAGACTGTTTACAGGAGATCAAGTTAGTCCCTGATCGGGTTTGCATTGAGGGTGGAAAACCCATAGAGGATATTTTGCCAGCCGTATGGCATTATTTGCCCCCATCAGGTAGGGTTGTGGCCACAGCTGCTAATCTAGAAGGACTATATGCTATTTCCCAAAGCTTCTCCCTGTTGCTAGCTCGAAATGTTGAAGTTGTCCAGTCTGCTGTCAACCGCTTGGAGACGCGGGGATTTTCTCAAACCTTTGTGGCTGTTGATCCTATTTTTATCCTGAGTGGTGAGAAACTAGACTAGTTTAGGGGGAAGAAAACTGAGGTATCAAGGACAAATGACACCTCATACCTCGGACTTCATCCTTTATACTTCATACTGATTTCTATGCCTTGGTCTCGGATTATTAGTGGAATTGTCGCGATCGCCCTTGCTCTGGTGGCTACCCTTCTGGGTGGCTGGTACTTTACTATCGCCATTGCGGTGGTGGTTCTTTTAGGTCAAGAAGAATATTTTAATTTGGTACGAGCTAGAGGTATTTTACCTGCTGCTAAAACTACCATGTTTGTCAGCCTAGCTTTACTAGTGATTTGTAACTTTAATGAAAGTTTGGCTGATGCTGTGATGCCAATAGCAGGAACATTAATTTGTTTTTATTTACTGTTTCAACCAAAAATGGCTACAATCGCCGATATTTCTGCCTCGATTATGGGACTATTTTATGTTGGCTACTTATCAAGTTACTGGGTAAGATTGCGCAATATTGATAGTTTAGCCTACGGCAATATCCCCTATGGCTACGCCACGCAAGCTATCGGTGGTTACTGGTCTAACATTGGTAAGTTCCAGGAAGAAAGTTTGGCATCCTTATCACCAGGCTTAACTTTAACAGTGTTGACTTTCTTTTGTATTTGGGCTGCTGATATTGGTGCTTACATTATTGGCAAATTCTTTGGTAAAACCCGTTTATCTGATATCAGTCCTAAAAAAACCGTTGAAGGTGCGGTCTTTGGGATCATAGCCAGCATCTTTGTAGCTTTAGCAGGAGCCTATTATCTGCAATTGCCAAAATTCCTCTTCACTGGTGTAGCATTAGGTTTACTGATTGGTATTGCTAGTCTGTTAGGTGACCTGACCGAGTCTATGCTCAAGCGTGATGCTGGGGTCAAGGACTCAGGGCAGTTGATCCCAGGTCATGGTGGTATCTTGGACCGCACTGATAGTTATATTTTTACCGCCCCATTGGTTTACTATTTCGTGACACTTTTATTACCATTGATCGCAAATCTCTGAGGTATGGGGAATAAGGGTCATAACCTAAACAACTGATCCCGATCCCGGGTTCATAAAACCTCCCAGGATGTCTGGAAATTCTAGGTCTTTAGACTGGTAGGAAATACGACTCATGGGAATTAATTCCCAGTTTTTTATGTACTCTCTCCTCAAGGATGAACGTTGATTCTTCCTTGGCAAACCAGCTGACCGGGGAGCAGGCTGATTTCTTGAATATCGACATCTGAGCCAAGATCCAAATTGTAACTATGTTCATCCCTGAACAGAGGTACTTTATTTTGCATCACTTGGATATTTTCTAGTTTCAACTGATGACCGCCAATGAGGGATAAATTAAAATCAATTTCTAGAGGAGTGGCTTGACTGCCATGTGATATAATACCTTTGAGCATAATTCGATTATTACCAAGCATTATTCTTTGCCAGGAAATTAGCTTCGATGTCGAAGCAATTTCTGGTAATATTTTCAACAATACATCATTTAAACCAGTAGAAAATAATTCGGATGAGAGGGAATTATTCAGGTCATTCTCTTCTACATTCAACTGAAAGGAAACTGGTACTATTTTTACTAGTCGTAGTGGTTGTCCCTTGAGGATTGAGGCAATATTTACCTGAATATTTTCTGCTATGAGTTGAATTCGTGTGAGATGAATACCTTGATAAACTGCATTGCTGGCAAAAATAGATACCCAGGGAATACAAGCAGAGAGAACTTGGCGATCGCTCGCTTTAATTTCTACATCTAACTGCGATACTTGGCTGACTTGTGATTTTAACCACAGTTTGACGGCTGTTGTCAGTGTATGGGTGATGATTCGGATTTTATGTGGATTTCTGGTGAGGGAATTTTTCTCGGACATTGAAACACTACATTGATGGGTACTCGCTCAATAACTAACAAAACACGAAATCAGCATTAAATGTAACATTTATGTCTATTCAGCAGAAAATTTAAATAATAAAATTATTGAAATTCAGCAATATTATACACGGTTATTTCATTATGGAGGCGCGGGTACAAAAGATTCTAGCTCAGTGGGGGATTGCATCACGTCGTCAAGCTGAAGAAATGATTCAGCGATCGCGAGTGCAGATCAATGGTGTAACAGCACATTTAGGTCAAAAACTTGATCCAGAAAAAGATCAAATCACTGTAGATGGTCAGCCAGTATCTGCCCAAAAGCGACGCTCATTGATATATTTATTACTAAATAAACCCCCAGGAGTAGTTTCTACTTGTGACGACCCCCAGGGAAGAAAAACAGTTTTGGATTTACTCCCTCCGGAATTACGCCGGGGATCAGGTCTGCACCCAGTGGGTCGTTTAGATGCACAATCAACGGGAGCATTAATCCTGACAAATGATGGAAATCTAACATTTGGACTCACCCATCCACGTCACAGTATTCCTAAAACTTATCAGGTAATAGTCAAGGGACACCCTCCACAAGCGGTGCTAGAAATGTGGCGTCAAGGGGTAGTTTTAGAGGGAAGAAAAACACGTCCTGCTGGAGTAAATGTTATAGGAACTATTGCCAAAAACAGCCATTTAGAAATAGTTTTAAAGGAGGGGAGAAAACGACAGATTCGCCGTGTAGCTAAACAGCTAGGATATCCAGTAATTAAGCTACATCGTACTGCCATAGGTCCTATTCAATTAAAAATGCCAAACTTGCCCTTATTACATGAGGGTAAATATCGTTCGCTTAATGATGCTGAAGTTCGCTTCTTGCAAGAGCAAATCCAGCATCTATCAGTTAAAGATTGAGATGATATCAGGAATGGAACCGTAGCATGAAGTGGCTAAAAAGTAAAGATAAACCGGAAATTAGAGTTTCATTAAAACAACAACAATCGGAAAAATTGGCAGAATTGGGAGCACACCTGTTGGCTTACCGTCAAGAACGGAGTTTATCACTAGAAGACATAGTAATTTTAACTAAAATTCCCTGTAAACTCTTAGAGGCTATTGAACAAGGTAAATTAGATCAACTGCCAGAACCAGTTTATATTAGAGCCTTAATTAGGCAATTTGCCGAAGCATTAGGCTTAAATGGAGTGGAATTTGCTAAGAGTTTTCCCCTCGGTTCTCCAACCGTAAACTTACCAAATACTCCCAAAGTTTACTTCAATACTCTACTACGTCCTGTTCACCTTTACTTACTTTACATATTTGTAATTGTATGCTCTGTAACTAGTTTATCTCAGTTACTCAATAATACTACTCTGAGCAACAGCAGTCAAAAACCAACAGGAGAAACTGTTTTTCAAACACACCAAACCCAGGGAAATTCTCAAGGAGAAAACCATTTACAAAGTGTGAGCGATAGTTTTAATCGCAACAACAATAATAAATCACTACATATTGGTGTGACATTGAAAGCATCATCATGGATCAGGATCATCGCTGATGGGAAAACTGAGTTTGAAGGCGTTCTCCCAAAAGGAACCCACCGAACTTGGAAAGCCCAGGAACAGCTAACCCTGAAAACTAATAATGCAGGTAGCGTGTTAATCAGTGTTAATGAGGAAGAAGCTAAACAAATGGGAGAACCAGGTAAAGAGAGAGAAATCAAGATTGCTAATAGACCAAAGTCCTGAGAAAGAAACAGCTGTTTATACCTTACTTCTCCTGGGGTGCGCGTCCATAAAGTTGAGTCAGATTTTTCAGACGCTCTTTTAGTTCTCTGGTTAACAATGAGGACTGGTAACGCCAACCCCAGTTACCCTCAGCAGTACTGGGAAAGTTCATGCGCGCCTCACTTCCTAAACCTAAAATATCCTGCAAAGGAATAATTGCTTGATTAGCAATGGAACTCAAAGCTAGTCTAATTACATCCCAGTGGATCCCTTCGGGACTACTACAACCTAAATAAAGTAGTAAATTGCGCTTCTCCCAATCGTTAGCTTGATTAAACCAACCTACAGTTGTGTCATTATCGTGAGTACCCGTATAAACTATAGCATTGCGTGTATAGTTAAAAGGTAAAAAGGGATTACCGGGATCAGAACCAAAAGCAAACTGCAAAACTTTCATCCCAGGAAATTCGTACTTGTCCCGTAATGCTTCTACCTCTGGGGTAATTACCCCCAAGTCTTCCGCTAACACTGGTAGTATACCCAGTTCCGTTTTAATCGCATCAAATAACTCTTCTCCTGGAGCTTTCAACCACTCCCCATTCATGGCTGTATCTTCTCCTTTTTCCACAGCCCAGTAAGCTTCAAAGCCTCGGAAATGGTCAATGCGAATTACATCTATATAATCGAGCATCGCTTCAAAGCGACCCACCCACCATTTAAAATTTTGCTTTTGTAATTCTTCCCAATTATAAACAGGATTACCCCATAATTGACCAGTTTCACTAAAGTAATCCGGTGGAACTCCCGCCATTAAAGCCGGTTCTCTGGTTTCTTCATCAAGACAAAATATCTCGGGGTGAGCCCAGACATCAGCACTATCTTGGGCTACATAAATGGGAATATCACCGATAATGTAAATCCCGCTCATGTTGGCATAAGATTTGAGTTCAGACCACTGGCGGAAAAATTCAAATTGGACAAACTTATAATAGAGGATTTGCGAGCTTAATTTTTCTTTGGCTTGGTGTATTGCTGCGGGTTCACGCTTGACAAGTTCCGCCTCCCAAGTATGCCAACTGGTATTATTATGAGTGTCTTTGAGCGCCATAAATAAGGCGTAATCATCTAACCAATAGGCTTTGCTGTCGCCAAAACCAGCAAATTCCTTTTGTTGTAAAGGTGTAGCCTTAACCTGAAAATTCGCAAAAGCTTTTTGCAGCAAAGCAGTCTTGAGAGACTTGACTCCCTCGTAGTCTACCTGAGAGTCATTAAATACTGGTAAATTAGCAAAGTCCTCTTCAGTTAGTAAACCTTGCTCTTGTAGCTGCTCTGGACTGATCAGCAGGGGGTTTCCCGCCATGGCTGAATATGCAGCATAAGGAGAATTACCGTATCCCGTTGGTCCTAAAGGTAAAACTTGCCAATATTGCTGGTAACTCTCTCTGAGAAAATCAATAAATTTATAGGCTTCTAAGCCTAAATCTCCAATACCAAACCTGCTCGGGAAGGATGTAGGATGCAATAAAATACCACTGGATCTTGGAAAAGGCATATTTAATTGGAAATATAGCAAGAAGTTATTCCATCAAATTTATCATGACTTATAAGAACCCTGCACCGACGGTTGACATCATTATTGAATTGCTAGATCGTCCACATAGACCAATAGTATTAATTGAGCGCCATAATTCACCGTTTGGTTGGGCTATTCCCGGTGGTTTTGTTGATTATGGTGAACCTGTAGAGGTGGCGGCGCGACGGGAAGCTGAGGAAGAAACGGGTTTGAAAGTCGAGTTAATTACACAATTTTTGGTATATTCTGACCCTAGTCGCGATCGCCGTCAGCATACCATCAGCATTGTGTTTTTAGCAACGGCCACGGGGGAACCAATGGCAGGTGATGATGCCAAAAATATAGGCATTTTTGAGTCTTGGTGTGTACCGAGTAATTTATGTTTTGACCATGATCGCATTCTCCGGGATTATTGGCATTATCGCCATTATGGGCTACGTCCCAACTTGGGTTTTGACTAATTAACCACAGATTTACATAGATTGAAAGGAATAAATTATTACTCTATACTGTATTAATAGTACTTGAGAGTACATTATGAATGTTGAGGAATTGTTAGAGCAATATGCCGCAGGACAACGGCAATTTCAAAACGCCAATTTTAGCGGTGTAGACTTGAGAGGGGCACAGTTAAATGATATAGATTTACACAAAACAGATTTAAGTGGAGTAGATTTAAGTGAAGCTAAATTAAAAAAAGCTAATCTCTGGGAAGCAAATCTCTCTAGGGCTGCTTTAAAATCTACAAATTTGAGTCAAATTAGGGGCTATCGGCTTAATTTAAGTTGGGCTGACCTGACTGGTGTTGATTTAAGTTTTGCAAATTTGGAAGAGGCGAATCTTTCTGGCGCAAATTTCACCCAAGCTAACCTAATCCATACTAATCTGATGAAAGCATTATGGGAAAACTGCAATCTGCAGGAAGCCCAACTTCGGGGAGTCCGGTTAGACAAGTCTAATTTGTCAGGGGTGAATTTAGCTCAGGCGAATTTAGTTGGGGCTTCTCTAGAACAAGCAAACCTCAAGGGGGCTTGTTTACAAGGGGCAAATTTGGAAAGAGTCTGTCTCACAGATGCAAATTTAATGCTAGCAAATTTAGATGGTGCAAATTTGCAGGGAGCGATTTTGACCGGAGCCAATATTTATGGTACTAGCTTTGAAAATGCTGACCTGACTGGTGCGATAATGCCAGATGGGGAAGTTTACCGACAGCCAAACACCTCCGAGGGAAAAATTGGCACAGGTCAAACATTATTAGACAACATGTTATCTATGAATCGCCAAGTAATTCGTACTGATAAAGCACCGGCTCCGGTGGGACCTTATAATCAAGCCATTGCCGCTAACGGTCAAATGATATTTGTGGCTGGACAAATTGCCATTGACCCGCGCCTGGGTGATGTCATCTACACAGATGATGTTAAAAAGCAAACAGAGCAGGTGATGGCTAATCTCGAAGCTATTCTAACAGCATCTGGTGCCACCTTTGAAAATGTGGTCAAAACTACCGTATTTTTGGCTGATATGAATGATTTTGCTACAGTTAATGCCGTTTATGCTCAATATTTTCCTGAAGCAACTGCCCCAGCCCGTGCTTGTGTCCAGGTTTCTCGTCTACCAAAGAATGTTTTGGTAGAAATCGACTGTATTGCAGTTGTTTAACCTATTTTTACTACAGGAAAATACCAGGCGATCGCTTTTAGGATTGCCTAGGAACACCTGTAGAATTGTAACTAAAATCTAACAATAATTACTCCCAAATACCCCGAAAAAAAGCAGGTAATTTTCGGGTATTTTCCCCGCAAAAATCACCATTCTACCAGCAGTTTCAGCCAATTTTGCGATGACGTATGATCTGTTCTGAGCAATTATGTGCCTCCTGCTGCTTCTTACAGTGAGCAAAATGCTTGTCCATAATTGCCGGAACTTGTGTGGATGGAATACGACTATAACGGGTTTTGTCTGGCATCACTATATTAGGACCTGCTTTACATTTTTTCATACAGCCAGTACCTTTAATCATCACTTGGTCTTGTAAACCACGATGATTTAAAGCAGCCTCCAAGGCTTGACAAACTGCTTTACCACCACGCTTCATGCAATCAGACTTGTGACACACTAAAATTGTGTCTTTATTTTTACCTGTTTGTACCTGAGTAGTTTCGATGGCTGGGGTTTCTTTGACTGAGGTAACCCTTGTAACTGTTTGTTGAGCAGAACGTGCTGCCATCACACGCTCTGCCTTTAATATAACTTTATCTTTTTTTATATCATGCTTTTTATAACCAGTAACTTGCAGCCAGGTACCCGGTGGTAACCGCAAGTCAAAAGCAGCCCGTAAATGTTTAGCCAATTTAACATAACATTCACCCTCAGTAGTACCTAATAACAAGCCTTTGAGGTTGTAGCCATCTTTAATGACAAAATTTATGAATTTTCCTTCTAGGCGAAATTCTGACATTTCTCTACTGTAAGATGCACTCATTTTCCTTAACCTCTCCTTAACTAAATCAGCCTGAACATCAGTTATATGTCAAAACTTCAGAAATTTCCGTAGCGACTTTTCCAGCAGTCTTCCAGACTCCAAATCAAATCTTGGCGAGACGCTCTGAACCGCTGCATCACAGACGATAGTTGAACAATTGCTAAAGGGTTGTTAATTTCAACTCTCAATGGCTGGTTAGTCTCACACCAACAGGGAATATTTAGCTCCTGCAAGCGTTGATAGACTTGCCATCGGTCTACCCGGTCTACCTCTAGCTCTACAACCAAATTTTTCTCAATTTCAGAACTCCACGGTTTCAATAGACTAGCCCTCAACTTACGACCAATTGGTGCTTTCAAACCCCGAATGGCAAACTTTTGGCGAGTAATGCCTCCTTACACCAGCATACATTAAATGCTATAATTTCTCAATTGAATTCAAAAAAATCTCAAAACCTGATGATAATTTCCGGTTATGAATGGGGAATTCCGTAATGGGGGAATAGCCCATAGGAAAATGAGTTAACAAGACATCATCTAGGAAATCATCCTTAATCTCCAGGGAAAATCAAGTTTGATCCCCTCCCCTGGTAAGCAGGGGTATTTAGCGGGAAAAAAGATAAAAAATATCTCTGTTACCCATGGATAAAATGAAAGTGGAAGGGGATAGAGTTTAGTGATTTTTGATATTCAGTAATTTCTATATATTACCGTTACTCATAACTCGCCTGATACCCACGGGATAATCATGCTAATAAGTAAAAATCCCAATATAGCGGAGATAAAAATATAATTTTTTTGTGAATATGTCGGGTTAATTTATTGATAAAATGTTAATATGTAAAAGATAAGCAGTTAAAAATCATAACTGTGAAAAGCGAGGAGAACAATGTCTAATACACAAACTTTGTTACAAGACTTTGGTCAAGTTTATGACAATCCCGTACTGCTAGATCGGAGTATCACTGCTCCGGTGACAGAAGGTTTTAATATTGTCCTGGCTAGCTTCCAAGCACTGTATTTGCAATACCAAAAGCATCATTTTGTAGTAGAAGGTTCAGAGTTTTACTCACTGCATGAGTTCTTTAGCGATAGCTACGAACAAGTACAAGATCATGTGCATGAAATTGGCGAGCGCTTAAACGGACTGGGTGGTGTACCTGCGGCTAGTTTTAGTAAGTTAGCAGAGCTAACCTGTTTCCAGCCAGAAGCCGATGGTGTATATTCTTGCCGCCAAATGATCGAAAATGATTTAGCAGCAGAACAAGCCATCATTAATGTTATTCGTCGTCAAGCTTCTCAAGCAGAGAGTTTGGGTGACCGTGGTACGCGCTATCTCTATGAGCAAATTCTGTTAAAAACTGAGGAAAGAGCTTACCATTTAGCTCATTTTCTGGCTAAAGATAGCTTAACTTTAGGATTTGTCCAAACTGCTGAGAATTAGTACTGTGATAATTTCATTGTGGTCAAGCCTGCTCTCAGATAAGAGTTGACAGACTTAACCATTAAAAGCATAGACAAAAAGCAGGTGTTTCAACTCCCAAGGTTTGAAACACCTGCTTTTTCGATGTATGGAAAAGCTAGTTAGAAGATAAACTGATGAAAATTTGAGGAGCTATGAAAAATCCTCGGGTAATATGATTCCCTACTACACAAGCCCAGTTTACCAGACTTTATGGATGGGTAATCTGGGTTTTCTTTCCTAGATGTAATTTCCAATCACTTAAATTAGAGTTATCAGATATCCTCTAAAAATTATGATTTGCAGTTATTGAGTAGAGTTACTAATAGGAGAATTAATATTGTTAGTAATTTATCCTATTAATATAGATGAATAAATGGTTGGATGGTAGGAGAAATAATGAAACCTCTTGAGTAATCGGAGATTCTGTAATTATCCATACTTCAGCAATATACTATAGCCACAGAACACATAATCATCTTGTATAAGGTAGCTATAGCAGTTTCCTTGATACAATGGCCCGCGGATGAGGTAAGCGAACTTTCACCCCCGCTGCAATATCTAACATGGAAAACTTAATAATAAATAATCTGACCAAGGCAAAAGACCCTTAAAATAATCAGGATTTGTATTTTCTTACTCCAAAGCAACAACTATGCCCCGTCGTCAAGACCTCCGCAAAATACTACTATTAGGCTCTGGTCCTATCGTCATCGGTCAAGCCTGCGAATTTGATTACTCTGGTACTCAAGCTTGTAAAGCACTGCGAGAAGAAGGCTATGAAGTGGTGTTAGTTAATTCTAACCCGGCAACAATTATGACCGATCCAGAAACAGCGGATCGCACCTATATTGAGCCACTAACACCGGATATAGTCGAAAAGGTGATCGCTAAAGAACGCCCTGATGCCCTTCTACCGACCATGGGAGGACAAACAGCGCTCAATATTGCCGTAGCCCTGGCGAAAAATGGAGCCTTAGATAAGTATAAAGTTGAACTAATCGGCGCTAAATTACCAGCCATCGAGAAAGCGGAAGACCGCAAACTATTTAATGAAGCCATGGCCAAAATAGGAGTGGCTGTGTGTCCTAGTGGAACAGCTTCGTCTTTAGCAGAAGCCAAAGAAATCGCCGATCGCATTGGCAGTTACCCCCTAATCATTCGTCCTGCCTTTACAATGGGGGGGACTGGTGGCGGTATTGCTTACAATCAAGAAGAATTTGAAGAAATGGCACAGGTAGGTATAGATGCTAGTCCCGTGTCACAAATTCTTATCGACCAGTCCCTACTGGGTTGGAAAGAATACGAGTTGGAAGTAATGCGCGATTTAGCAGATAATGTAGTGATTATCTGTTCCATCGAAAACCTGGATCCTATGGGGATCCACACCGGCGACTCGATTACTGTTGCTCCCGCCCAAACCTTGACTGATAAGGAGTATCAGCGCCTGCGGGATATGGCAATTAAGATCATCCGCGAGATTGGTGTAGAAACTGGCGGTTCTAATATCCAATTTGCTGTTAATCCAGTGAATGGTGATGTGGTGGTGATTGAAATGAATCCCCGTGTTTCCCGTAGTTCCGCCTTAGCTTCCAAGGCTACGGGTTTCCCCATTGCCAAAATTGCAGCCAAGCTCGCTGTAGGCTACAGTCTGGATGAAATCAAAAACGATATCACCAAGCAAACCCCCGCATCTTTTGAGCCAACTATTGACTATGTAGTTACCAAAATTCCCCGCTTCGCTTTTGAAAAGTTTCCCGGTTCTGACTCTGTACTCACAACTCAAATGAAGTCGGTGGGGGAAGCTATGGCTATTGGGCGGACATTTAATGAATCTTTCCAAAAGGCTTTCCGTTCTTTGGAAACTGGTCGCGCTGGTTGGGGTTGCGACCAATCAGAAAAGTTACCCAGTGGTGAACAAATTCGCGCTCAATTGCGAACACCTCATCCCGATCGCATTTTTGCGGTACGTCATGCTTTACAGTTGGGTTTAAGTACGGAGGAAATCTACGAACTTACGGCTATTGATCCGTGGTTCTTGGATAAAATGCAGCAACTGCTGGAGGTGGAAAAGTTCCTGAAGCGGACACCTTTACAACAGTTGACAAAGGAACATTTATATGATACAAAACGCCATGGTTTTAGTGATCGCCAGATTGCCTTTGCTACTAAAACCAGTGAGGATGAAGTCCGCAATTACCGGAAACAATTGGGAGTAATTCCAGTTTATAAAACTGTGGATACCTGTGCGGCTGAGTTTGAAGCTTTTACTCCTTACTATTATTCCACCTACGAATCAGAAACAGAAGTTTTACCCACAACTAAGCCGAAAGTGATGATTTTGGGTGGTGGTCCTAACCGTATTGGCCAGGGAATTGAGTTTGACTATTGTTGTTGTCACGCAGCCTATGCTTTGAAGAAAGCCGGATTTGAAACAATTATGGTTAATTCTAATCCTGAGACTGTTTCTACAGATTATGACACCAGCGATCGCCTCTATTTTGAGCCGTTGACCAAAGAAGATGTGATCAACATTATTGAAGCAGAAAAGCCGGTAGGTATAATTATACAGTTTGGTGGACAAACACCCCTGAAATTGGCAGTTCCCTTACAAGAATTTCTCAACCAGAACAGCGCTCTGTCTACCAAAATTTGGGGAACATCCCCAGATTCTATTGACATAGCCGAAGATCGAGAACGGTTTGAGAAGATTCTCAATCAGTTGAATATTGCTCAACCCCCCAATGGTATCGCTCGCAGTTACGAAGACGCGCTGATTGTCGCTAAACGCATCGGTTATCCAGTGGTGGTGCGCCCTAGTTATGTCTTGGGAGGGCGGGCCATGGAAATCGTCTATTCTGACACGGAATTAGAGCGCTACATGACCTTTGCGGTGCAGGTGGAGCCAGATCATCCCATTTTAATTGATAAGTTTCTAGAAAATGCCATTGAGGTGGATGTGGATGCGATCGCCGACCACACCGGGAAGGTGGTGATCGGTGGAATTATGGAACACATTGAGCAGGCGGGTATTCACTCAGGAGATTCCGCTTGCTCGTTACCCTCTATTTCCCTATCGCCAGCAGTTCTACAACAAATCCGCACTTGGACTGTGCAATTAGCTCAAGCATTATCGGTGGTGGGATTAATGAATATTCAGTTTGCTGTTGTGGGCGCTCAAGGGTATTCTCCCCAAGTTTATATTCTGGAAGCTAACCCCCGCGCCTCGCGGACGGTACCATTTGTATCTAAAGCTACGGGTGTACCTTTAGCAAAATTGGCATCCTTAATTATGTCAGGAAAAACTTTGGCAGAACTCAACTTAACTCAGGAGGTGATTCCATCTCACATCGCTGTCAAGGAAGCAGTATTACCCTTTAACAAGTTTCCGGGAACTGACACTATATTAGGCCCAGAAATGCGCTCCACCGGGGAGGTAATGGGGATTGACAGCGACTTTGGCCGGGCGTTTGCTAAAGCAGAATTAGCTGCTGGGGAATTTCTACCCCTTCAGGGTACTGTATTTGTCTCCATGAGCGATCGCGATAAATCTGACGCAGCAAATGTGGTGAAGGAACTGATGCAATTGGGCTTTAAGGTCATGGCTACATTAGGTACACGCCGTGTCCTCCAGGAACACGGGTTAGATGTTGAGTTAGTGCTGAAACTCCATGAAGGTCGTCCCCACGTCCTGGATGCAATTAAAAATCAGAAAATTCAATTGATTATTAACACACCTTCCGGGGAAGAGGCTCAAACTGATGCTCGGTTGATCCGACGTACAGCCTTAGGCTACAAAATCCCCATTGTGACTACTATTGCTGGGGCTAGAGCTACTGTGGCCGCCATTCGTTCACTGCAAAATACTACTTTAGATGTCAGGGTGATCCAAGATTACGGCAAGGAGAGTGAACTAGGGACTAATACCTGAGCAAATTTCGGCTGATATGAACAAAGTGGTCAGGCAAAGTTGGCCACTTTGCTTTTTTAGTTAATCTGCATATGACTGTCGCTACGCTATCAAAACTACTTGCCAGAAAAATTAAGCAATTATTATAGAACCATAATTATTGTTTCTATTGAGATATATTAAGAAATATGAGGGAATATCATTAATATTTCATCGTCAGATACGCCCTAATAGGCTCTGGTCGGAGCTATGCTGCGGGTTGGTGTCATTGTTAATGAAGACGATACCAACCTGATCCAAGTCTATAAATTGTGGGTCTGGCAACAGGGCTAGATTTAAAAGGGAGGAAAAAGCCAAAATACAAGACTTATGATCATTAAACCTATTGATTTCTCCAATTATCTCCACCGCTAGTACTTTTAACTATTGCTACAGATAATGATATCCATTAGTAAATGCCACGGAAATTAGGGGCTACAGGTCTTGGCATCTTCTATCATAAATGTTACAGTTTTTAATATAGATACAAGAATCTTTGCTCTATTAAATTTGATCTAACTTAAGACAGATGTAAAAAATGAGACATAAATATATATTCCAGCAGCCAAGTCCTAAGCCGGGAAAGCAGCCGATAATCACATCGGAATGTATAAAGTATTAACCCGAGCAATAGTAATGATTCCCACTGGGTTATATCCCATAGCAACAAAGATCAGTTAGTTAACCTACAGTCAAATCCATTATTAATTACCAAAGAGTAGCGCCATGAAGACCGCTCAGACAGCCACAGACCTCGTGCGGACTTACCTGCGTGAGATTGGCCGTGTGCCACTCTTAACCCACGAGGAGGAAATTTCCTACGGTAAACAGGTGCAATTTTCTCGTACTTTGCATGATGTTAGGGATTCTCTGGTTAACCAGATGGGTCGTCAACCTAGTCCGGAGGAGTGGGCGCAAGCCGCCAATCTGGAGGTAACAGAGTTGAAAGATGCGATCGCCGAGGGTGAAATAGCTAAACGCAAGATGGTAGAAGCCAATTTGCGTCTGGTAGTATCCGTTGCCAAAAAGTACATTAAGCGTAACGTTGATCTATTGGATTTGATTCAAGAAGGTAGTATTGGAATGCAACGGGGTGTGGAAAAGTTTGACCCTACCAAGGGCTATAGATTTTCTACCTATGCTTATTGGTGGATACGTCAAGCCATAACCAGAGCGATCGCTGAGAAAGCTCGCACTATCCGATTGCCAATTCACATTACTGAAAAACTAAATAAAATTAAAAAAGCACAACGCCAACTATCGCAAAAATTGGGACGTGCACCCTCAGCTGCGGAACTGGCTGAAGAATTAGATTTAACACCAAAACAGGTACGAGAGTATCTGGAAAGAGCGCGGTTACCTTTATCTTTAGACTTGCGCTTGGGTGACAACTACGATACCGAACTGGGGGAAATGTTAGAAGATCCGGGAGTTTCTCCGGAAGAGTTTGTCATGCAGTCTTCTTTATCTTCTGACTTAGAGCGTCTGATGGATGAACTCACGCCACAACAAAAGGAAGTAATTAAATTACGCTTTGGCTTACTAGATGGACAGGCTCTAACTTTAGCTAAAATAGGTGACCTTCTCAACATTAGCCGCGAACGAGTCCGGCAAATCGAACGAGAAGCCTTAAGTAAACTTCGTAAATCTAAAGCTAATATGAACGAATACTTGGCAAGTTGACTACAGACGCCAGTCATCCCGTCCTTATCCCCAAGCCCTATGAGCAGAGTATGGGTTAAGATGAGAAAATACGCTACTGGAGGTACGGTTACATCGACTTTAAGCAGGGACGTAGACTGTTACATTAGACTGATATCAACAGTTGATTGCCAGTTGCACTAAGTCAAAAACAGGCATTTACTGTTAAAGTGGCAAACATGACACTACAGTTAGTAGTGTGAGTACAGGAGGTACAAGATGAGTAACCAATCCAAGAAGGTCTCAGAATTTTTTAACGGTGATTCAGAAACCACTAACTTACTGTGGCAATACGTTAAATCTATGAGTCCGGAAACAGTTACCCAACTATCAAGGCCAACTTCCTCTGAAGTTATTCAGGTAATGGAGCGTAATATCATCGGACTATTAGGTAACCTACCTTCAGAACACTTTGACATTACCATCACCACCAGTCGTGAGAGTCTTGGTCAGCTATTGGCTTCGGCGATGATTAGTGGTTATTTTCTGCGGAACGCTGAACAGAGAATGCATTTTGAAGCTGTTTTGCAAGGAAGTGAAGACAATCATCACGCAGTTGAGTAATTATTTCCCGCTTTTCCTAAAAAAAATGAATATTATAATCTGAATCTTGCTGCACACGCCGATGTCCAACGGCGTGTACCCGTGGGACATGAAAACGGTGGGGAACTGGGCGCTGGGAATGTAGTATCCGGTGAAGACAGATCAACCAAGATTCCTTTCACTTTTCCACTTGAGTGCGCGGAGTGTCAAGCCCCCGATGATGAGTAAAACTAACCCTTTCCCACCTCACAAAATTATTGGTGTGGCGGTAATCTGGGACGATAATCAGCAAATTTTAATTGACCGCCGTCTTCCCCAGGGTGTAATGGGTGGTTTATGGGAATTTCCTGGGGGCAAAATTGAGCCTGGTGAAACCATCGCAGAATGTATTCAACGGGAAATTAAAGAAGAATTAGGCATAGAAATTGCAGTGGGAGAACATTTGATCACTATTGATCATACTTACACTCACTTGCGCGTTACCCTCATGGTGCATCACTGTCGTCTAATTAAAGGTATTCCCCAACCTATAGAATGCGATGAGATTTGCTGGGTGAACTTGGATGATCTGGACAAGTTCACTTTTCCCCAGGCTAATATTCAAATTATTGCGGCCTTAAAGCAGTCCATCAAGCAATTTAAGTAAAAAATTTTTGCTCATAGTCAAGATTTTGAACTCTCCACACTTTGAAAAACCTGGATTTTGAATCGATTTTTGTTACAAATATTGGTTTAGAACAAAATATCTGTTCTGCCCCAAAAAGCTCATGATTGATTCATGCAGTCCTACCTACCAAAAAACGCGCACAGTACCCCTGGTTTCTAACTATGGGTGTGTAGCGCCCTAGGGATTTCAGTCTCATTCCTAGGAATCATCTTGACCAAAAAACGAGAGCTGAACCAATGGCTTTAGACATGGGGATAAGTCGGTAGCGACTTCAGTTGCAGTGGAGCGAGTACGTGGCTTTAGCCACATCGAATATTATATAGCTTGACTTGTGGCGAAGGTTGCAGCTAATATTTTAACAAAAGTAGCGATAAAGCTAGGTTTAGACCTAAGCGGAATCAGTAGGGTGTCTTTGATAGCACCATTGAAAGTCCGTTTGTGGACTCTTCAAGAATCCCCCGGCTTCTAGCCGAGGGGAGTATCAAGTCCAGATGGAGGTGTGATTAAACAGGCATGTGTAGTTAAGCCTGCCTCTGGGTGGTACGTAATGTTAACAGTACAGTGGGATGTATCTGTACCTCAACCTCTACCACATGGGGAACCAATAGGAACAGATAGAGATGTTGCAGCCGCTCAGGTAGTCGCTATACAAAGACTTGCATCCGTGGGGCACATGGTCAAGATGCTTGCTGTTAGCAAAGTGGCGCGTTAGCGCGTGTAAATTCATTGGAGTCCCCGTGAAGCAAGAATCCCCCGGCTTATAGCCGCGGCGAGTGTCAAAATAATGGTGGTAGAGACTTTGAGTAAGGGTATCAGTAAGCAAATGTCTAAGACCGTTACCGATGTAATGACCTGTGACCCAATTGTTGTCCAGAGGGAAACTCCACTGGAGGAAGCTATCCGCATTTTAGCAGAAAACCGCTTTAGTGGCTTACCAGTGGTGGATCATGGGGGTAAATTGGTGGGGATTATTTCAGAAACTGACTTGATGTGGCGAGAAACTGGTGTGACTCCTCCGGCTTACATTATGTTTCTAGATAGCGTCATCTATTTACAAAATCCTGCTACTTACGATCGCGAACTACACAAAGTATTGGGACAAACTGTTGGCGAGGTCATGACCAAGAATCCTGTAAGTATTTACCCACAAGAAACTGTAAAAGCAGCAGCACAACTGATGCACGATCGCCATATTCACCGCTTACCAGTAGTTGACAGCGAGAGTCAAGTGGTTGGTATCCTAACCCGTGGTGATATTATTAGGGCTATGGCAAGTAGTTAATTTAATATTTAAAGCTTTTTTCAACAATTGAGAAAATTAGGACAAATAAATGAATATTACTTCTGAGTCTATTAAGCAAGCGCTCAGTTCTGAAAATTTGGGAGATCGCTTGCGTGCGGTTAATCAACTTCGTGACTTGGAACCAGCAAAGGCTTTTGAATTAATTCAAGTTGCTATGGGTGATAGTAACTCGCGGGTGAGATATTCAGCAGTAAGTCAGATGGATACTCTGGGAAGGCAAAATTTAGAGTTATCTTTGGATGTGTTGCGCGGTATGCTCAATGACCCTGAACCTGATGTCCAAGCTGCAGCAGCTGATTGTTTGGGTGCGCTGAAACTCCAAGATGCTTTTGAGGATTTACAGCAACTTTATCATACAAGCCCCGAATGGCTGGTACAATTTAGTGTGATTGCGACACTAGGAGAGTTAGGCGATCCACGGGGATTTGAACTACTCAAGGAAGCTTTGTGTTCTCAGAATGAGTTAGTCCAAACAGCCGCTATTAGTTCTTTGGGGGAGTTGGGAGATATGCAAGCAGTTCCCCTTTTAGCCCCTTTTACAACTAGTTCCGATTGGCAAATCCGTTACCGAGTTGTCCAAGCTTTGACCCGTTTGGGTGGTGCTGATGCGTACTCGCTTTTAGAAACTCTTACTGATGATAAAGTGGAAGCTGTGGCGCATGAAGCTAAACAATCTCTAGATTTGGCTTGAATGTGTTAAGTTCCATACAATTGAGGCCAAGTTGTGACTATAAAAACTACAACCGCGGCGATGGCTAAAACTCCTTGAATTAAGTTTCCAACTATCGAACCTACTATAATACCTACACCAGCTTTAACTGCTGGCCATAGTTCCCGTCGGTAAATAAACTCAGCGATAATTGCGCCTAGTAGAGGCCCTATTAGAATTCCTAACAAGGGTCCGCCAAAGGGTAAGGTTGGTAGTAAGCCAAAAAATCCTAATATTAATCCTACGATAGCACCGATTTGTCCCCACTTACTAGCACCGGCTTTTTTAGCACCTAAGTAGCTAGCTAAAAAATCTACGGCGATACTCAGGATTAAAACTACAACTGTGACAATTAGGGGTATTTTAATCGCTGCAAAGGAACTACTAAAAATACCCCAAATAATAATAGAAGTAAGAATTAACCCGCTTCCGGGTATACCGGGAACTACAGAACCAATGATACCCAGTATCATAAGGGTAATTAGTAGCCAATAAATAACTTGCATAAAGTTTTAAATCTCCGCCTCAGCTAGCAAGGAGGAATGGAGGGTCACGGATAATTTATCAGCAATTCCCGCAATCCAATTTTCATCTTGTTTAGTGTAACTGCGGGGTGCATTCGCTGCTAAAATCAACACACCTTGGTTGCCTATGGGTTGACAGATTACACCTTGTGTGTTTTCTGGCAAGTAATCAAATTCAATTCTTCCTGGGTATACTTTTAAGTCTACTAAATAAATCGGCTTTTGTGTTTCTAGGACTCGTTTTAAGATGGAACCGGGTATTACTTCGGATTTAGCAGCCAAAATACCACGACGCAGTAAAACTCGGCCTTGATAAACTACCACCAGGGAGCGTGTTACCGTATTAGTCAGTAGTAACCGAGATCCCCAAGCTAATTCTGTTTTGACAGCTTCGGGCAAGTCTGGTGCAAGTATAAAACCCTCTTCCCCAATTAATTCTACTGCATCAGGGGATCTCGGCTGTACTTGCTGCCAAATTAAACCGGTTAAAATCATCACCGCACTCAAAATTACCCCAACTACATCCGCACGCGCTTGGGAATCGGTTAATTCTGGAGTCAGCAAGCGGTTAATTAGCAAAAGCACAGCGCCTATTCCACCCACAGCTAAGGGTAAACGGCGCAAGATTTTATTGGGGTCAGATTTGTCCATTCGTCCTTAGTCATTAGTGGTTAGTCATTAGTTGTGAGAATACAACTATTGACTTTTTTTAACTGTTTTTATTCCTCGCCTGGTTCAATTATCCTCTGAAACAAATAACCAGTACCTCTAGCTGTGAGAATTAATTCTGGATTACTAGGATCATCTTCTAACTTAGCCCGCAAACGGGAAATATGTACATCTACGACACGAGTATCTACATGGCGTTCTGGTGTGTAACCCCATACTTCCTGTAATATTTCTGAGCGAGAAAATGCTTCCCCAGAACGGCTAACTAGTAACTCCAGGAGACTAAACTCCATACCTGTCAACCGAATGCGCTCATCCCCTTTGTAGACTTGGCGTTTATTGGTATCTATTCTAATATTACCAACATGAATGACCCCGGAGCTAGGAATACCAGAAGCTCCTGTTTTATCTACTCTTCGCAGTACTGAGCGAATGCGAGCTTCTAACTCTTTGGGGGAAAATGGTTTGACAACATAGTCATCAGCACCTAATTCTAGACCGGTAATGCGATCGGCAACGTCCCCCAAGGCTGTTAGCATGATAATGGGAACATCGGACTCCTTACGCAATTCTTGACACACACCATAGCCATCTAGCTTTGGCATCATCACATCTAATACTACTAAGTCAGGTTCTGATTTGCGAAAGGTTTCTAAAGCTTCTTCTCCATCTCCCGCTGTGACCACATCGTAGCCAATCATGGAAAGACGCGTTTCCAAAATCCGGCGAATACTGGCTTCGTCGTCTACCACCAAGATTTTTTCTTTATGGCTTTCCAAGTTTCTCCATGCTCCTTAACTAAAATTTAAGATGATTAACTTTTAATACCATAATATTAAGATATCATTCCATCAATTGATTGGGAAAAAGCTCTAACTCTGATTCTGATTCGATATTAGTTTTGAGCAACAATTAAGAAAATATTAAATTTTTACAACTAATTTGAAGAATGGCAAAGCCTAAAACCTTTTACGTTTGTAACGAGTGTGGAGCAGAATCTTCCCAGTGGTTTGGTAAGTGTCCAGCTTGCGGTACATATAATTCATTAGAAGAACAGATTGCGATTCAATCATCAGCAGATGTACTTAGTAGGGGTGGTCTAAGTGGTTGGCAAGGAACTCACAGCCATGGTAAATCTACTGGTAAACCAGCCAAGCCTAGAGCTTCTCTGACATTTGATCAGATTAGCGATCGCCAAATTGCTCGTTGGGAATCTGGGTATACTGAATTAGACCGGGTACTGGGTGGTGGAGTTGTTCCTGGTTCTATGGTGCTAATCGGGGGTGACCCAGGGATAGGTAAGTCTACTTTACTATTACAAGTATCAAACCAGCTAGCACAAAAATACCGTATCCTCTACGTCACAGGAGAAGAATCAGGACAACAGGTAAAATTGCGAGCTTCTCGATTGGGAGTATCAAAAACCCAGGATGTCAGTCGTCAAAAGCTGGAGCCGACCGATCAAGATGCGCCAGAAGATAGTATAAATGCGGATTTGTATGTATTACCAGAAACAGATTTAGAAGAAATATTAAAGGAGATGGACTCACTAAGGCCAAATCTGGCGGTAATTGATAGTATTCAAACGATATTCTTTCCGGCGCTCACCTCCGCACCGGGTTCTGTGGCTCAGGTAAGGGAGTGTACAGCAGCTTTGATGAAGGTGGCAAAACATGAAGATATTACCATGTTAATTGTCGGACACGTCACCAAAGAAGGGGCGATCGCAGGTCCCAAAGTTTTAGAACACTTAGTCGATACAGTATTATATTTTGAGGGTGATCGCTTTGCCTCCCATAGATTATTAAGAACTGTCAAAAACCGTTTCGGCGCTACTCACGAAATTGGTATATTTGAAATGGTAAAGAACGGATTGCGAGAAGTCCCTAACCCTTCAGAGTTATTTTTAGGTAGCCGCGATGACCCAGCACCCGGAACAGCTATTGTTGTAGCTTGTGAGGGTACTCGCCCCATTGTTGTAGAATTACAAGCTTTAGTCAGTCCTACTAGTTACCCATCTCCCCGGCGCGCAGCTACAGGGATAGACTATAACCGCCTAGTGCAAATTCTAGCTGTTTTAGAGAAACGCGTCGGTATTCCCATGTCAAAATTAGATTCTTACGTCGCCTCAGCGGGTGGTTTAAATGTAGAAGAACCAGCGGTGGATTTAGGAATAGCTGTTGCTATTGTTGCCAGTTTCCGTGATCGCATAGTTGATCCTGGTACAATATTAATTGGTGAAGTGGGATTAGGGGGACAAGTGCGATCAGTGTCTCAAATGGAACTACGATTAAAGGAAGCTGCGAAACTGGGATTTAAACGAGCAATCGTTCCCAAAGGACAAAAATACCCGGATTTCGACATTGAAATATTGGCAGTATCGAAAGTAATAGATGCAATTATTGAGGCCATTCCCCAGCAAACTCTAGAAGACATGGATTTAAAAATGGATGAGGGGGAGGAATACACCTGAGATTAAGGGTGATTTAGGGAGATTTACTGCTGAAAACAGTACAGTAAATTAAACTATATTCCATCTAGGTAGAAGGCTGGCTTGCCTAGGTGCCCCAGAGGATTTGTGAGATTAAATCATTTAATATGTAGTGCTTTATTGACTGGTGAAGTGTTGTATATATCCGTATTATATCGGCACTAGTCCAACAAGTGAAAAAATAATCACAGTCAATGAGTAAACAAAAGCCTTTAAAATCATCACATCTATTTTTTGAAAGGGTCATGGCAATAATTGCCATGGGTAACTTGTGTTTAGTATTATTTAATATCAGTTACATACCGTGGCGGGATTTGTATTTACGGAATTTCCCCCAAATTACCCGAATTTATGATCCAGTCAAGGGTATTGAAGACCATAGAGAAACCAGAAATTATTTAAATAAAGTAGACGCACTCGCACAGCAGGTGAGTCAAACAGGGTTAACTTCCCCACAGGCCAAAGCTAAGTTAGAAGAACTACGTCGCCTCAGCAATGAAATGGTTGATGGTAACCCCTTTGCGGCGGTGAATAAAAGTGGTAACTTTGAAAAAGCTAAGAATCGAATGCGCGATCGCATCGGCAAAGAATCGGCAAAACAGTCTTTTAATACTTTTTGGAGTCGAGAATATTTATCAACACAAGGCTGGAACCAAGAGATTAACTTTTTTAACAGACAAATTCGTCCTTTGATAGCTAGCAACTATTTTCGCCGCATTGGTGAAAATGGGGAATTTTTGGATAACTTTTGGCTGATTGATTTACCCTTTGTCTTGCTATTTGGGATAGAGTTATTAGGACGCTCCTTTTATTGGCGTCGTCGTCACACCAGTTTTACCTGGGTAAATGCTATCTTGTGGCGCTGGTATGACTTATTCTTGCTATTGCCTTTTTGGCGCTGGTTGCGCGTTATATCAGTAACAGTCCGCTTACACCAAGCCCGGTTATTAAATCTTCAGCCCTTACAGCAGCAAATAAACCAATCAATATTAGCGAATTTTGCCGAAGACCTCACAGAAATAGTCGTAGTCAGAGTCATTAACCAGCTTCAAGGTTCAATTCGCCGCGGTGATTTAACTAACTGGCTGACGGAAAAACAAAATGTGCGCCCCTACATAAATATTAACAATACCAACGAAATAGAAGCGATCGCGAGTATTTTAGTGGAGATAGTTGTCTATCAAGTACTGCCGAAGGTTCAACCAGAAATCATTGCCATTTTAGGCCACAATATTGCCAGCACCATGAATCAAGTTCCCCTTTACCGCCACCTTGTACCTTCGGGATTAGGTAATATACAAACCCAACTCAGCGAGCAACTAGCAACCCAAATCACCATAAACCTTTACAGCGCCGTTACTGGGGCGATGAAAGATCCTGTAGGGGCAAAACTTTCCAGTCAACTGGCCCAAAGCTTTAGCAAAGCATTGGGAGAAGAAGTACAGCAACAACACGTAATTGCGGAAATTCAAAATTTAATCTCTGATTTCCTCGAAGAACTTAAGCTCAACTATGTCCAGCGCTTATCCCAAGAAGACATAGACCAGATTATGGAGCAAACCAGACAGCTAAAAATACAACCATCAGTAGATAAAGATTCCACTTTCCCACTCAAGAACAAAAACTAGGTAAAATTGATGGATATCGCCGCAATCAGGAGAACAAGGGCAAAAAACATTGACTAATCACCAGTGAGCAATGACTATTGACTATTGACTATTAAAGAAATGCGCTAAACTCGGAAGAGAGACGAAGCATTATTGATTCGTCACAAGACTTCTTGGAAGATATCACTATCGCAGGAAGTGGGTCGCTGCCCACTTTTTTTATTGAAATTTCCCATGACTCATCCTTTAGTTCCACAAATTATCGATTTGGCAACACCAGTCGCAGCAGAACTGGGCTTGGAAGTCGTTGGCATAGTTTTTCAGACTAACCAACGTCCACCAGTATTAAGGGTGGACATCCGTAACCCCCGACATGACACTGGACTGAGTGATTGTGAGCTGATGAGTCGGGCTTTAGAAGCTTCCCTAGATGCGGCACAGATAATTCCAGATGCTTATGTCTTGGAAGTGTCTAGTCCAGGAATTTCACGACAATTAATTACAGACAGGGAGTTTATTTCCTTCAAAGGATTTCCTGTGATTATCTCCACTTCCCAACCCTACGACGGACAACAAGAGTGGATTGGTAAGTTGATTCGCCGGGATGAAGTCAGTGTTTACTTAAACCAAAAAGGTCGTGTGATCGAAATTCCCCGTACTCTGATTACTAGGGTGCAACTAGATGAGCGCTCATAGGTTAGGAACTCACAGCTAGACGACAGTAACTAGAAGTAAAAGGCTAGGGAGTAGAGTCAAACTTTTCTCTAATCCCAAATCTCTAATGTGTAGTTTCTCGCTCTCCACTCCTTTGTATACAGGAGAGTTAATTAGGGGTAATTGATGAGTTATCTCTACCTTGGGAAAGTTAACAGGGCGCTGGTTAATTAATCGCGCCTCTTATTTTCCCTATTCCTATTTTTTTAGAGTCGATTTTAAAGGAGATTACCTATGTCAATGGTTAGTTTACCAGGATTAAAAGAATTAATAGAAAGTATCAGTCTTGAGCGCAATTTGCCACGTCTAGCAGTTCAATCAGCTATTAGAGAAGCATTACTTAAAGGCTACGAACGTTATCGTCGTGCCCAAAGCTTAGAACGTAGACAGTTTGATGAAGAGTATTTTCAGAATTTTGAGGTAGAACTTGACATCGAAGGAGAAGGGTTTCGCGTTCTTTCTACCAAAACCATTGTCCAAGCAGTGGATAACTCCGACCATCAAATATCCCTCGAGGAAGTGCAACAAGTTGCGCCTGAGGCGCAGTTGGGAGATTCTGTAGTACTGGATGTTACCCCAGATCAAGGGGAATTTGGTCGCATGGCAGCAATGCAAACCAAGCAAGTGCTGGCGCAGAAACTCCGGGATCAGCAACGCCAAATGGTTCAAGAAGAATTCCAGGACTTAGAAGGGACTGTCCTACAAGCCAGGGTTTTACGATTTGAAAGACAATCGGTGATTTTGGCAGTGTCGAGTGGTTTTGGTCAGCCAGAAGTGGAAGCTGAATTACCTAAGCGAGAACAACTGCCCAATGATAATTATCGCGCTAATGCCACATTTAAGGTATATCTCAAAAAAGTTTCCCAAGGGCAACAGCGCGGTCCTCAGTTGCTGGTATCTCGGGCTGATGCTGGTTTAGTGGTTTATCTGTTTGCTAACGAAGTCCCAGAAATTGAAGATGAAGTAGTCAGAATTGTTGCTGTAGCACGAGAAGCTAATCCACCTTCCCGGTATGTGGGTCCTCGGACTAAAATTGCAGTAGATACCCTGGAGCGGGATGTAGACCCAGTTGGGGCTTGTATTGGTGCCCGAGGCTCACGCATTCAAGTAGTAGTCAACGAATTACGTGGCGAAAAAATAGATGTGATTCGTTGGTCTCCAGATCCATCTACATATATTGCTAATGCCTTGAGTCCAGCACGGGTGGATGAAGTCCGTCTCATGGATCCGGAAACCCGCCAAACTCATGTGCTGGTGGCTGAAGATCAACTGAGTTTAGCTATTGGTAAGGAAGGACAAAATGTTCGCTTGGCAGCTCGTTTAACTGGTTGGAAAATCGACATTAAAGACAAAGCTAAGTATGATTATGTAGGGGAGGATACTAAGTTCGCGGAGGCACGATCTCAATATAAACCAGAGGCAGATGATCTGGAAATAGAGGAGCTAGATTATGAGAATCAAGAAGGGTTAGAAGAGGAAGAAGAAATTTTTCAGATGAGTGATCAAGATTAACTTATGAGTCTAATGGAGTTCTGCTACTATTGACTGACAACATTACTAGTCTTAATGATTACTACAGAATCAATAATGTCACTATTAAGTAAAGATTGGTAAAGCCAACTTGATTGATTTTCACAACCAGATTTCTGTCCCGTAGTCAAATAAGACCAATGAAACCGAATTATCGACGTTGTATAAGTTGCCGCAAGGTAGGCTTGAAAGAAGACTTTTGGCGGATTGTCCGCGTCTTTCCATCTGGAAAGGTACAATTAGATCAGGGCATGGGGCGTTCTGCCTATATCTGCCCGCAAATGAGTTGCCTACAAGCGGCTCAGAAAAAAAATAGACTTGGGCGATCGCTACATGCATCAGTGCCAGAAACACTGTATCAAACATTGTGGCATCGTCTGGCTGAAAGTCATAGCCAAAATCAAAATTAATAATCAAGTGGAAAAACCTTCAAGCGGTAATCCCCAGAGTCTTTGTGCATACAGCCGGCTCTGCAATTGATGGGGGAAATGCCACAATAGTAAATGGGTGTAGTAACCTGCGGCTTGTTTACCAGACTAGTGGCAGAGCAATACCCCTAAAAAGTTTTACTCGATTGTGTTGTGGAAGACTCAGAATCAGCAAAACAAAAAACTAAAGAATGGCAACCTGGTAGCGATCAGGGGCAGCTTGGTACCAACCATCATGATTATTGGTGGAAATGCCAAAGTTAAACCGAAATATCTCTCTTTCCTGACTGGAGGCACCGGCAAAATCACCAAGGGCAACCTAAAACAGTAATCCAAGGATGGAGATGTCCAAAACCAGGCAACCATCCGCTAAAAAACTGTAAATTAAAGGGGAAGAGTGGATGAACAACGGCAAAGTTAGAATCTACGAATTATCAAAGGAATTGAATTTGGATAACAAAGAGCTATTAGCTATTTGCGATCAGCTCGATATCGCGGTAAAAAGCCATAGCAGCACTATTTCTGAATCTGAGGCAGAACGTATACGCATGGCTGCCGAAAAACTTACAGCTAATAATTTGAAAGGCAACAATACATCTAGTAAACTAAATACATCAGAAACTGGCGATGGCGCGGAGCGCACTGCCGGAGGCAATCGCAATCGACCTACACCACCTCACAAACCACAAATTTTGGAAATTCGCAAACCCAAAATATTGAGAAATAATACCCGCAACGCTCACCAAGCTTCAGTGGCTAATGATAGCCAACTTGCTTCCTTAGAAGTTAATTCTTCTTCACAATCAGAGCCAATAGATACATCAGTCTCACCCATGAAGCCGACGGCACCAATTAGACCTGTACCCCGGAATCAATCTGAGAACTCACCAGAATCTGCAAACAAACCAGTAGATCCAGTTTCTAAGATCGAGGCGCCCGAAACAAGAGCAGCCGCAAAACCTGAAAAAGCTGGAACTGAGCGCAGCCGAAGTCCGGTTTCCCTGAAATCAAAAGCGGAAAAACAACCGCAAAAACCTCATCTGGCAGAGCCACCAGCCAGACCAGTGGCCGCAAATTCCCGTGTAGCCTCTGGCCAGAGTCCGACAGAAAAACCAGTACTTAAACGAGATCAAGTCAAGCAGAAGCCTCAACGAGGCACTAGCACCGATACCCCACAAAGTCCGGCAAAACAGCATCGTGCCACTCCCAAAACTCCAGTGAAAGCCGATCAGAAAGGCAATCGAGGGGCAGGACAAGCTCACCCTGAGCAGCGGTTACGAAATGCACCATTGGCAGATGGGACAAAACCCAGCCGTCCAATACGTCCGTCGGAAGTTGTAGCCGCAATGCCAGTTGCTACTCCCCCAAAACCAATGTCAGGGGGACAAAAAAAACCAGACCTCGATACCGAGTCCATCGTACCGGAACTACTTGATTTGAAGCGTCCCACACCACCCCGTCTATCTAAAGGTGGTAAAAAGTGGCAAGAAGAAGAAATTATTGACGAAATCAAGGAAAAGTCCGGTAAGGTAGGAAATAAAGGCAAGCGAGTTAAACCCATCGTTGAGGATGACTTTGAAGAAGAGGATTTACTCGATGATGAGGATCAAGACTCACAAGCTACAGTCCATGTTAGTCTTTCCATTGCCCGTCCTCCCAAACCAAAAGCTGCTCGCGGTACACAGCCACTAACCGCATCAGTCATTAGCGCTCCAACTGCTAGAAAGAAAAAATCCTTCTCTCGTCGCGACCAAAACCGTCGCCAAGAAGTGGAGACAAAGCGTGAACGCCCTGAAAAAGTAGTGATCACAGGGCCAATGACAGTCCAAGAACTGGCTGATGTTTTTGCCATTGCCGATACGGAGATTGTTAAAATCCTCTTCCTCAAAGGCATGGCTGTAAGTATCACCCAGAATTTGGATATCCCAACCATCACTTTAATAGGGAAAGAGCTAGAGATAGAAATCGAAACTGCCGAACCAGAAGCAGAAGCCCGCAAAGTCACAGAAATGTTAGATGTGGCAGACATGGAGCTGCTCCAGCGACGTCCGCCTGTTGTGACAATTATGGGTCACGTAGACCATGGGAAGACAACTCTACTAGACTCGATTCGTAAAACTAAGGTTGCTGCTGGGGAAGCTGGTGGTATTACTCAACACATTGGTGCATACCATGTGGATGTGGAACATGAGGGCAAAACACAGCAGATAGTTTTCCTTGATACTCCCGGACATGAAGCATTCACGGCTATGCGGGCGCGGGGAGCACGGGTAACTGATATTGCAGTCTTAGTGGTGGCTGCTGATGACGGTGTTCGTCCCCAAACGGTAGAGGCTATTAGTCACGCCCAGGCCGCAGGAGTGCCAATTGTGGTTGCGATCAACAAAATTGATAAGGAAGGAGCACAGCCAGATAGGGTGAAACAAGAACTTACTCAGTATGGTCTCACACCTGAAGAATGGGGCGGCGAAACAATCATGGTTCCTGTGAGTGCAATCAAGGGCGAAAACCTAGATACACTCTTAGATATGATTTTGCTAGTAGCAGAAGTAGGAGAACTCTCTGCTAATCCAGATCGGGCTGCTAAGGGCACAGTGATTGAGGCACATCTGGATAAGGCAAAAGGCGCAGTTGCTACCCTGCTGATTCAGAATGGTACCCTCCATGTGGGAGATATGTTAGTGGCTGGCTCGGCCTTTGGTAAAGTTCGGGCAATGGTAGATGACCGAGGCAAACGAGTAGAGGTTGCAAGTCCTTCCTTTGCAGTGGAAGTGCTCGGTTTAAGTGATGTCCCAGCCGCTGGCGATGAATTCGAGGTCTTCGCTAACGAAAAAGAAGCCAGGTCTCTGGCTGGCGATCGCGCTGACAAAAAACGTCTATCCCGTCTGTTACAGGGGCGTGTTACTTTGACCACACTTTCGGCCCAAGCACAAGAGGGAGAGTTGAAAGAACTCAACTTGATCTTGAAGGCAGACGTACAAGGTTCTGTGGAAGCCATTATTGGCTCTCTCAGGCAAATCCCCCAAAACGAGGTTCAAATCCGCATGCTATTGGCAACTGCTGGGGAAATAACTGAAACAGATATTGACCTAGCCGCAGCTAGTGGTGCTGTGATCATTGGTTTCAACACTACCTACGCTAGTGGCGCTAGACAAGCGGCTGACGAAGCTGGGGTAGATGTGAGAGAATACAATATCATCTACAAACTTTTGGAAGATATTCAAGGAGCTTTAGAAGGTCTTCTGGAACCAGAGTTGGTAGAAGAGCCCCTTGGTCAAACCGAAGTCCGTGCCGTCTTCCCTGTGGGTCGTGGAGCTGTTGCTGGTTGTTATGTACAGTCTGGCAAATTGGTTCGCAACTGCAAGGTGCGAGTGCGTCGTGGCGGTAAGCTCGTGTACGAAGGTGTCCTTGATTCCCTCAAACGCATGAAGGAAGATGTGCGAGAAGTCAATTCCGGTTATGAATGCGGTATCAACATTGATAAGTTCCATGACTGGATAGAAGGGGACGTGATTGAAGCCTTCCAAATGGTAACCAAGCGTCGCACACTGACATTGACGAAATAGTGCTGCTTACTAATTTCTAGGCCGTGAGTAAAGATGATGAGTTTTGAGATCAAAAGAGTGGACAACTCAAACTTCAAAACTCATCAATGCCCTCTACTCCTTTCATGGATTGTCGGGAAATTTTTTCGTTGACTAGGGATGTTTGCTTAACTAGCAAAACATATTTTATCTTCTTTGTGGGGGTTGTCCATGGCGGATGTTGCCAAATGACTTCCCAAAATGGCGCCTGGATGGAACATGGGAACGCATTAACCACAAACTTCAACAGTGGGTACGTGTTCTCGAAGACGATGAACCAAACCCAAGTGCAGCAATTGTGGATTCTCAGTCTGTAGAGAATGGAACAATGGTATCCCAAGCTGTCGGTTTTGATTCTGGGAAACTGGTTAAGGGACGTAAACGGCATTTTTTAGTTGACACTCTGGGATTAGTTTTGATGGTTGTAGTCACCTCGGCTGATGAATCCGATCAAGCAGGAGCAAGAAAATGATTCGCCCAAGCCAAGAACAGAATTAGCGATCGCTTGAATCGGTTGGTGCTGAGGGTTGATGCTGGGTATCAAGGTGAAGGCTTTATGAGATGGGTGATGGATACGTATCATTGGGTTTTGCAGGTTATACGTCGTCCGGTTAATACTAAAGGCTTTATTCTGTTACCAAAGCGTTGGGTTGTCGAGCGTAGTTTTGGTTGGTTTAATTGGTGTCGTCGATTGAGTAAGGACTACGAAATTTTACCCCAGACCCATGAAACCTTTGTACAAATCGCCATGATTCGGTTAATGCTCAGAAGACTCGCTTAATTGAGTTGTTTAATACTTGACAAACATCCTCTAAGAAGCAAGAATCTCCCGCTACACTGCTTTGCAGTGTAGCGGGTAAGTGTTAACAACTATACTAGGCATTCCCCTGTGGCAGTTGCGTAAGTCCTATTTGTAAGTAATCAATTTTGACACTGCCAGTGAGTCTCTCAGGTCTTTTAGTAACTAATGAGACAGAATTTTTGGCTGTGACTACTATAATATCAAGAAGAAATTTAGCTGCTGCGAATAAAATCGCCACGGATCAGGCCAAGCCGAGAGTGGCATTAATAACCGGGCAGTAGTGATAGTGGCCAAGGCCAGGCTGTGTGCTTGCATACATGGGGGAGTATGTAACCTGTGCAGGTTAATCAAATTCTACTTCGGCGATTTCAATCCCAAAAGAGAAATTAACATAAACCGAAAATCAACTCTAAAGTAAACTGTGATAAGTGTTAAACCGATTATGTAGTTTCTCCTGTGGGTAATGTCATAATTACTGAAAATGAATGCTGGTATATACTGAAGTTAAAACTGAGGAATCAAGAACTATGGCTCAAATTCCATCATTTGGTAGCGATTCCTATGGAACGCTGAGTGCAAAGCATACGGTTTGCGAACGCGATCGATCTGGGCGCAGTAACGACGGTAATGGCCAATTGTCTGCTGATCCCGAAATTTGGTATAGCCTCAAATGCGCGATCTCCAGTAGTTCAGGTTTTCAAAGGTGGCGACTAGAACACTATCGCCAATTGCAGGGACTTCATCTGGAGAAACAAGTAAAAAGATATTTACGAGAAACTTTAGAAACTTTAGCGTATTAAAAATCGGGCCTATTTTCTAAGTGCTGGCTCAAACATTCTGAGGATGATTTGCCCATGTGATGACGAGTTGTTATTGAAAGTGGGGTATTCTCCGGGACTAGTTGAGGTTTTAGCCGGCAAATTTAAAGCGCCAGAATGACAAAAAGTCACTTTGGTGCTCCAGGCTTGTGTTTTTTTATGACTTTTAGGGTTTTTCAATAAGTTAATTTGATTAGGTTTATTTTCAATGTCTTGATATTGGCTGAGCTGGTTTCAACTTTTTTCATAGTCTCAGAAATTTTTTCCCTGTGATATTTTCGAAATTTTTTTATATTTCCTACATTTATATTCCTTAATGTATCGAAATGTGACCGTAACTTAATAACTTGCATATTTTTGCCAGTAAAGTAGTGAGGAAATTAACATTAATTTAGTTAAGAACTCCTTCGCCGACTTTGCTCCCAGCGCCAAAGGAAGATCATCAGGGCAAAAATTCCTAGTTGTAGGACTAAATTAGGTGCAGCGCTGTCAATATTTCTGCCAGCAAGGACTTGAAAAAAGAAGATAAACGCCCCGATTAAAGCAGAAGCGGCAAAACCTAGATACAAAAATTGGCGTAAACTCCTATATGGGGCTGCTATTTCAGCTTTGAGGCGGGCATATTGCTCTGGGTTGATGGGATTTTGAGGATTTGGTTTAATCATGGGTAAATAATGCTATAATAGTTTGCTGTGCACGCCGATGTGGCTCAGTGGTAGAGCAGCTGATTCGTAATCAGCAGGACACGGGTTCAAATCCCGTCATCGGCTTGGGTTAGATTAATTAACAATACTTTGCTCCTATTAGATAGAACAACCGCTATTTAAGTGCGGACAGTCTTCTAAGACTCTAAGCCTCAGTTGTAGGATTGGCCTGAGGGAGCTGCTACAGGCGATCGCCTCAGACTCACAACCTCAGCAGCAGATATACCCTCCCCTAGAGTCCCAAAATACCCCAAAGCCGCAGCAGCTTGTGCGCGAGACACTGGTTTTTTGGGTTGTAAGAGGGTTGTATAACCGAAGACACGACGAATATTTGACTTTTCCCCATTTTGGAAATCAGCAAGTACGGCACGTAAAGCCCTGGGGTCAATTTTTCCCACATCTTGAAAACCCCAGGTTTGATTTACTGCTTGTAAATTAGCCTCTGGTAGGGCTTGACGAGTATCTAGGGGAACTTTCCACAAAAGCAGCTGTTCTCGTGTTAGTGGTGCATCAGGACGAAATAAAACTGCGGTGGAGTCACCAGACAAAGGACTAGGGATTAAACCAGTTTCAGCTAACCCTTGAATCACTGGAAAATCAGGATCACTGGGGGATACATCAGTAAAAATAGGTTGAGTATTTTGGGAAGCCAAGCGAATCTGTTTAGCTGGATTATTAAAATACATAACATTGTTAGCAGCAACTAGCCAACGGGCATATTCTCGACGAGTAATATTCTTACTAGGTTCAAATGATTTGCCAGTCAGGTGATTCGAGCTGCTCTGAACTCCTTGATCTTGTAAGGATAAAACTCCCAAAGATGCTAAGTCCTGAATGAATTGACGCAGTTCTGCCGGTGCTTGGTTAAGGTCGTAGAATTGCTCAGAGTTAGGTGTAGCAACTTGTCTGGCGGATGTCTCATCTGGCTGTGTGAGGACATTATCAGGTAGCTTTGGACCAATGAAACTGGGATTATTAGCTTGGGAATTTGCAGTTTTGGCAGGTTGTATAACTTCTGCACTATTAGCTATGTACTCAATAACTAATGCGGTAGCTGTTTGTGATTGATTAGGTTTGGCTTGAGTAACTGATTGTGGCTGAATAGATACCTTAACCTGAACACCTTGACGACGTGCTTCAAAGGTATCTTCTAAGTTATCTGTGGGCTGTTGTAAAATCTGCCAGTCATTTGTCTGAAACTGCTCACTATAAAAGCTAGCAATAAAATTGGCGGGGTCATAACTAAGCCAACGGGTGACTGTCCTGTTTTCTGGGGCTTTAGCAGGTCTGACTGAATCTAAACTAGCACGAGGATACAAAGGAATATCTGGGGGAAAATCAGATGGTAACTCAACTTTGGGTTGGTTATGGCTGTTTTTTGGCTGATTTCTCTGAGATTGACCAAATATTACTGGTTTATCTTGTAATATGGGATCTGCCGCCAAAGACTGTTCTATGGTTTTGGCGGTGGGACTGTGGGTACAAGCTGTTAAAGAAGTGAATAAAAGAGCCAAACTCAATAAGACAGCTGAACGTTTACACAAAAGCACAGGAAATTACAAGTGGGTTTCAATTCCTACCGTAGCGCAGACTGTCACTACTAGGAGTGAAAATGACTGCGAAACTTAAAAGGATTCTGGCAGGGACTCAAGTGCTAAACTAGAATTAGATTGATTTAAGGTAGATTTGAGTAGGTCTGATAGCAGGGAAAAGATCACACCCAACAAAGTTGATGGCAATCTCTGTACTCTGGAGCCAAAAAAACTTTCGTTACTGTTGCTTAAATGTCAGCCCATAATTTTAGTTCTCTTGTACAGTCAGGTAAGTCATTCCCAAATGTAATAATCTACCAGTGCTAATAGGTATCGGTGTTGATTAGAGTTTGTCTCGGACTGGGAATGGTTTGAATGACCCCCGACTGGAAGTATGCAAATAGCAGTCAATTTGATTTGGGGCTGGAGTTAATTGATCAGTTCAGGTTAAGGGGTTTATCGGTAAATCTATCTTGCGATTACACTCGGTTTTGAGATTCTTTTTGCTGACTGTCAACACAAGTTTGTATGCTCTTAACTTAAATTGTTAATTGTATCTCTACTCAACTTACTCACACTTACCGAAAAATATGGAATTAGCTTACTGTTCAGTTAAAGAGAGACCTGGCTGATTGAAAATATAGAGAAATTCCATGACAAGTATCTACATGATTGGAGAGAGAATCTGTTTGAGATACCTGGAAACTTTAAGAGTTTTACGTGTGGTTTTTGTATAGGGGCTATTTAAAATTGATTAATTGTCCTTGTTCAGGTATTTTTTAAGCCATATTTCTGGTAAAGTTTAAGTAAGTTTTTGTAAATTTGAGGAGATTTATAGTTCAGCTCGTCAACCCTTTTACAGATCCCTTTACTATTGGCATCTTCACTATTACTGTTGTCAGTGCTTTGTCAATAGAGACAATCAAATCTGTCTGAGGCTAGAAAAGTATTTTGGCATCGGTATACAATTTTATATTGGCTGGCTTTGATGTGAGATTTGAAGTTAGGAGGGGAACTGCAATTGACTAATACAGTGTACTTTCTGGAATAGAAGCTCAACCAAAAGCGAGCAAAAGCTCAAAAATCAATATCTCATGTCAACAATGTTGAGCAGATAGGAGTATGCAAAATCTAAGATAGATATTAAATTGAAGAAAATCAACGACCATCGACAACCGTCAATCTATTCTAATTTCTGTTAAGCGAAGCGTCGCCGGGTTGTTACCAGTGCTGAAACACGATTACATGCAAGTTTCCCAGGATCATCCTATTTATTCTGAGGCTCCACTCCAACTGTTACTATTTGTCGATGGACGACCAAAGTCTCGACAACAAGTGCAGCGTATCCGCGCTTACTTAAAAGAATTACGTACTGAGTATAATTTTGAACTTCAAATTATCGATGTCGGGGAACAACCCTATTTAGCAGAACATTTTAAATTAGTGGCTACACCAGCCTTGGTCAAAATTCAGCCAGAACCACGACAGATTATAGCTGGGAGTAATATCATCGCTCAATTGAAGGACTGGTGGCCTCGCTGGAATGTGGCTGTAGATACTTACTTAAAATTACAAGGAGATTTAAAAGATCGAATAGATGATAATAGTCGCATATCATCGCCCCAATCTACAATTCATTCTGTGGCTGCTTCTGCGGAACTGATGAAACTTTCAGACCAGGTTTTTCACTTAAAACAGGAAAAAGAGAAACTACAAGAGCAGCTACAATTTAAAGATAGAGTCATTGCTATGCTAGCGCACGATATCCGCAATCCTCTGACTGCTGCTGCTATTGCCATAGAAACCCTACAATCTAATTACAACATAGATGTTGGTGCATTTAAGCGGCTAAAACCGGCTTTGGTAGCACATTTATTGAAACAGGCTCGTAATCAAACTAAGACTATTGACAGAATGATTGCTGACTTGTTACAGGTGGGGCGGGGTGAAGATACAAAGATACCCATAATACCACAGAAAATGGAAATTGGCGAACTTTGTTTGGATGTATTGGCAGAATTGCGCGATCGCTACATTGCCAAATCCCAGATAATAGAAACAGATATTCCCCAAGATCTACCAAAGGTATATGCAGATCCAGAACGTGTGCGACAAGTGCTAATTAATCTGTTAGATAATGCCATCAAATATACACCTGAATGTGGCAAAATCACCATTGCCGGATTACACCGAACTACCCAAAAAGTTCAACTCACTATTGGTGATACTGGTCCGGGAATTCCCCTAGAAAACCGCACTCGCATTTTTGAACATCACTATCGTTTACAACGTGATCAAGATATTGATGGCTATGGCATTGGTCTGTGTTTATGCCAACGCATCATACAGTCCCATTATGGGCAAATTTGGGTGGATTCTGCGGCCAATGGCGGCGCATGGTTCCATTTTACATTACCAGTATATCCATCTTAGAGGATGTTTTAAAAGTTATGATTAATGTATCAAATATTGTTTTACCCCACCCTCACCATTTCCTTGTGAAGGGAATGGGACTGGATTTCGTTACTTCCGGTGTTCCCTGTTCGGTGTGTTCCCTGTTCCCTCATTTGATTATTTCGGCTCAAAATCACAATCTATTCTATTAATCAGCTGTTTGCCAATGCCCGACTCATTAATGTATCAGCAGGAAAACTTTGTTGTTTTAGAGACAGACCAAGCAGAACAATTGCTCACGGCAAATGAATTATTAGAAAAGCTTGAGCTGGTGTTACAAACAATGACTGAACAGGAATTACCTATAGATTTACAAAGGTTTGATTCCGTCAGTGCTCAAGCCCAATATTTAATTGATACAAGTTGTGAATTAGATGTTGGTCTGGGAAAATATTTACAGTGGTATGCAATACGATTAGAAAAGTAGATTTACATTGACACTCCCCGCGGATATGACCGGATTATAGGTAGAGATATTACTTATCAAGGCTGGTGACAATTGTTAATTCAATCATATCTTCACCGACTTGTGTAATTTTAATATCTACTCCCGGTCCAAAATACCGCGTCATTTTCTCCTGTTTCTCCTGCCAAAGGTCAAATGAAATAAAGGGGGAATAAAATTCTAAAATTAAGGCATAAGCGCCATTAATTTCCGTTTCTCGTAAACCTGTTACTACTGGACGGTCTTCATCTGTAGGACTCAGACCAAGATAAGAGAGAGCCTCGTCTAAATGAGCCTCTTGACCATAACAGTATCGAGTGATGTCCTTACGAATTTTATTTTGAGTGATAGTTGCTTGCTGCTCCCGTAAGCGTAATACATCTGGCGTTGTATCTTGGCTAAAGGGTATAGGCACAATTTCATTGGCTTTGAGTGCCAATCCTCCCAAGAAAAGAGGAAACCCATAGAAAAAACCGACTAGATTAAGTGTGGCATTGTCAGCAGCGTAGGCGGCAAACCCCATAATGATTAATATACCACCAACGCTTAACCCGACAGTCCCCAAGGAAATTTTAGGTAACATGAGCTTAGGATATTATAGATTCTTAACATCTAAGTTTTATTATCATCGCTTATTGGTCACAAGTGAACGACCCCAACTAAGTTGATGCTTTGAGAATCATGACTCCTATCTCTTGCGTCTCACCTTTGGCCATTGCTGATGGCTCTTGTATATACAAGACTAGTCGCATCTCGAGTCTATTTTGGGTTAAGTTTGAATTTGAGGCTATTTAAAGACCAGAAAATAATGATGGACTTACAGACGATAAAAGAACGAATTACCCTAGTTAGAAACAAACGCGAGTACCTCCTAAGCCTGTTGGAACAGCCAAACTTAGGAAATTTGAGAATTGATGTCAACCAGGCTTTAGAAGAAATGGATGATTTAATTGATGAATTTAAACGGACTTTTCCGGAGACTGATAATAATTAGGCTCAACTAACTAGATCAAAACACACAGTGGCGTTAGTTAAACCGTGAGTCACCGGATAAACTGGCGCCGTTTGTCTATAATCATAGTCTTGTTAATGTATTCTAGATGTATATTTTCCGAAGACTGGGTTAGTTTACAAACCACCGGTCAAGATGATTTATTCTTGCTTATCAATTTCTTGCACGTTCTCCTAACTCCCTAACCAAAGTAATAAGTTTATTAGTAGGAATATCTTTGGTAGCAACATAGTCAAAATTGGCTATGTTTTTAGGATTGAAAAAACTTGCATCTTCCGTTGAAGAATAAGCCAGTATCTGAGTTTTAGGAGATATTGCTTTGATATGACAAGAAGCACGCCAACCATCCATAACTGGCATTTGTAAATCTAGAACAATTACGTCAGGTTGGTAGCTTTTGAGCATTTCTATAGCTTCTTGACCATTGCAGGCTAGACCCACTACGCAGATATTTTCTTGATTATAAAAAGCCAATTTTAGACTTAAACGTGTAAGTTCGTGATCATCAACTATCAGAACACGCAAGGTCACAGATTCACAAGAGAAAATTAACATTATAAGGGAATAATAAATACTTTCAACATCTCTTAGAGTTTATGGTAATACGCAAGAAAAAACACTCTATCTTATGGTTGAATAATATTTTTTGTCACTCGTACTTCGTGAGTCTATGTACCTAAAAAATAGGTTTGATACCTGGGAAATAGAGTTAGCTATTTGTCTGTGTAATAGTAACTTTTTTTGGAATCAATCAGGTTTGAGGCTACTCCAGTTGAGGCTAATGCCATATTTAGCAGAGTTGTTTGGGAACTGGTGGCTGGACATTGATCACCAGGACGGCGTTGGATATAAGTACCATCAGATTGTAATTCCCAGGCTTGACGATTATCTGCTAACATAATTCCCAAAATTTCTTGCAAATCTTTAGCAATATCGGGGTCTTTAATTGGAGTAATTACTTCTACTCGGCGATCTAAGTTCCGCCGCATCCAATCAGCACTTCCAATGTAAATTTCCTCCTGTCCATTGTTATGAAAATAATAAATGCGAGAATGTTCTAAGAAACGTCCGATAATACTAATCACACGAATATTTTCACTGATATTTTTTATTCCTGGACGCAGACAGCAAATACCTCGAATAATCAGATCAATTTCCACTCCAGCGCCAGAAGCTTCATATAAAGTAGCAATAATTTGAGGATCTACCAGTGAATTCATTTTGGCAACAATGCGCCCAGAAAAACCATTTTGAACATTTTCTATTTCCCGATGAATTAATGCTAAAAAGCGATCACGCATATTCACAGGCGCAACTAGGACTTCCCGGTAAGATTTTTGCCGAGAATAGCCTGTTAAGAAATTAAATAAGTCTGTAATATCCGCGCCTAATTCCTCCCGACAGCTAAATAATCCTAAATCTGTGTACAACCGGGCTGTTTTAGGATTATAGTTACCAGTACCTATGTGTATATAGCGGCGCATGCGGTCTTTTTCTCGTCGTACGACCATTACGGTTTTGCAATGAGTTTTTAGCCCTACTAAACCGTAGACAACATGAACACCGACCCTTTCTAAACTTCTAGCCCAGTAAATATTATTTTCCTCATCAAACCGCGCCTTTAATTCCACTAATACAGATACTTGCTTACCATTTTCTGCGGCTGCAATTAAGGCTTTGACTATAGGAGAGTCGCCAGAAGTGCGGTAAAGGGTCATTTTAATCGCCAGCACATTCTGGTCATAGGCTGCATGGGTAATAAAGTTAACCACTGCTGAGGAAAAGGATTGATATGGGTGGTGTACCAACAAATCTTTTTCACGAATCACTGCAAAAAAGTCTTGACCTTCTTCTAGTTCCACAGTCTCTGAGTTTAAACTTGGTTCTCTCAACCTTTGGAGGCGTGAAGGTACTACAGACTGACGTGGCGGGTCTTTAAGTTCGGGTAATGGTAAGGCCATGAAATACATGAGGTCTCGGAGTCCTAAAAGACCATCAACCTCATAAAGATCATTTTCGGTTAACTCCAAGTCTTGCAGTAACCGAGAACGTATAGGCTCAGGGGTGTGGGATTTAATTTCTAGTCTGACAGTGGTTCCCCCCATCCGCCGTTTGCGTAGTTCTTGTTCTATGGCTAAGAGCAGGTCATCGGCTTCATCTTCTTCTAAAGCCAAATCAGCATCGCGGGTAATGCGGAAGGGGTGGTATTCTTGTATATTCATGCCTGGAAATAGAAACTCCAGATTATGGGCGATCGCCTGTTCTAGGGGTACACCCGTCCAGTGAGCAATTTCTCCGGTTTCAGCAATTCCTAACTCCGGCGGTATCGGCAAAAATCGCGGTAGGACACTGGGGACTTTTACCCGAGCAAAAAATTCTTCTTCGGTGTCGGGATTTTGGACTACAACCGCTAAATTCAGGCTGAGATTAGAAATAAAGGGGAAAGGATGGCTAGGGTCAACAGCTAAGGGAGTGAGAACCGGAAAGATTTGTTCTTCAAAGTAGTTATCTAAGTAAGTCCGTTGTTTTTGATTTAAGTTTATATAGTCTAGTATATGAATACCATGACTGGCTAGCAGAGGTTGTAGAACCTGTTGAAATTGTTGGTGCTGTCTTGTCACCTGGGGAGTGAGAGTTGATCGAATATCGTCTAGTTGTTGTTGCGGTGTGCGACCATCAGGAGTTAACTGAGAAACTTTTGCTTCTACCTGTTGCTTTAAAGCTGCAACCCGCACCATAAAGAATTCGTCTAAGTTGGCGCTGAAGATGGCCAAAAATTTTAATCGTTCTAGAAGAAGTGTCCGGGGGTCACAGGCCTCGTGCAGTACACGACTGTTAAATTCTAACCAGCTTAACTCGCGGTTAATGTAATATTGTGGATCGTTCAAATCAATGGGATTAGCGCTCTTTTTTGATTTCGGCATAACGATCTCGGAGTAGGTAGATTAAGCTCTACATCTAGGGACAATAAATATATTAGATTAATTAGGGCATAAGTGAAACTATCTAGTTAGGGATAATTTCATATTCAAACAGAACTCTCTCCGCTTTGCCAAATGTTTCAAGCTACTCGCCGCCGTCTTGCGCTCTGGTACACTGCCGTCACTGCAGTATTATTGTTGCTATTTGCCAGTGGTGTATATTTATATTTCCGCAATACATTAATTGAGCGCATTGATGATACCCTCAATCACGTGGTGGAAATTGTCGAGCGATCGCTGGTGATTTCAACAGTGAATGGGGAGGCTGGACAATTTCAGATTAATGTAGAAGCCAGTTTTCGCGATAATTCTATGACGGTGGAAGATGACCACATTGACCTAGAGTGGTTTAGTCCCACTGGTAAATTACTTTGGTCAACCCTATCATCACCTTTAAATGTTCCCATTCATGGTCAGCATCTTGGTGAAACCGTCCGGGTAATTAAACAGGATATCTGGGGAGATGGGGAAACTCATAACTCTGTCGTCTTACTGCGACAAGTTACCCAGCGTGTAGAAAGAGGAAGACAAGTATTAGGATATTTGCGTGTTAGTCACCCATGGTTTGAAGTCACTAAACCTAGTCGCCAGTTAATTATTGATTTGGCTTTAGGTACTTGGTTTATGGTTTTGTCTGTAGCCGCAAGTGGCTGGTTTCTTTCAGGTAAAGCGATGGAACCGGTGGGGGAATCTTACCAACGTCTCAAACAATTCACTGCTGACGCTTCTCACGAACTCCGAAGTCCCATTACTTTGATTCAAACTAATGTCCAAGTGGCCCTGGCTGATTTAGAACTGGCGGATTCACAAACTACGACCCTTGTCAACTATCGCCAACAGTTAAAAGTGGTGGAACGACTAACCCAGCGCTTGGGTAAGCTAGTCAATGATTTATTGTTTTTAGCCAGACAAGACAGTGGGATCAGCAAAAATGTTTTTTCCTCTTGTCCTTTGGATGCTTTGCTGATGGAAGTAGTGGAAGAACAACAATTATTAGCTAGGGAAAAAAAAATTACTTTAACCTTAGACCTGATTGATCCCCCCAGTGGGGAAATCTCCCCAGAATTACTGGAAAATTGGTTTACATTTCCGGGTCAATGGGATCAACTCGTACAGCTGTTTACAAATTTGATTAGTAATGCGTTGCAATATACCCTATCTGAGGGACAGGTATCTGTACAGTTGTCCCGTATTGAGGGAAGCAATCGCGGTTCTAAACTTCGTCATGGCACAGCTGTATTACAAATTAAAGTTAGTGATACGGGAATTGGTATTCCCAGTGAAGCCTTACCCCGGTTATTTGACCGTTTTTATCGGGTAGATCCAGCACGCACCCATAAGACAGCAAGGACAAATACAGAAACTTCTACAGGTTCAGGATTGGGATTAGCGATCGCATCGGCGATTGTGGAACATCATCAAGGTCATCTTCAGGTTGAAAGCAATATTGGTAAAGGTACAACTTTTACTGTCACTTTACCGATTATTCTTATGAATCATCACTCATAAATGGTTAATGTATTTTGTCTGCCAAACCTCAACCTTGACCCCCAATTATTAATTATTTAATTACATCATACCTGAGATTTAAATAATGTTCTAATTTGATTTTTTTTCCTATTCTCTAGTTAGATTAAAATATTTAACTTAGTTGTTAACTTGAAATCATTCATTGTTTGCCAATATTTTTTTTTAAAAAATGCATAATTTTTTAGGAGCTAATTATGACTAAAAACTCCCGAAAAATTCGCAATTATGCTCGATTTTTCGGCGTTATTTGCGGTGGCTTCCTGATTGGTGGATCCCTGATTTCTCCCCGGGTAGTAGCACAGCAAGGAACTTCCCCGCTTAACCCTTGTCCTAGTATTTACTACGAAGAACCACACAACAGCCGGGTTGTAGTCCCAGAGGGATGTCCTCCTAATGACTTTACCCGGGAACTACAAGCCCAAGGGCGGCTTCCCGTTGTCCCTCCTACGGTTCCACCTAGTCAAATACCGCTAGGTGTGGGCGGCGAAGCACCAGATTCAGATACTTTAGCACTGAATCCTTGCCCTAGTATTTATTACGAAGAACCATATAATAGTAGAAATGTTGTACCTCCGGGATGTCCACCAAATGCTATAACAGAAGAACTTTTAGCACGGGGTATTCCCCCGGAGTCAGCTGTACTGGCCCGTCCACCAATGATCGCTATTGAAGCACCCCCACCAGAAGAGCAACAACCGCCCAGCGCCGAGATTACTCTGGCTAATGGTATGGTAGAGATCACATTGGTTAATGATACTGGGGCCAATATTACTTACGAGGTAATTGGCGATACTCCACCGCGATCGCTGGAAGGTAAATCAGATGTAACACTAGAAGATTTACAAGCGCCAGTGACAGTAACATTTTTCCGCGAGGATGGGGGACTATTAGAAGTAACACCTCAACCATCCAGGAAAGCAGGCGTAATGCAGCTGACATTTAATGAAACTACAGATTTAGGAGAAGATAAGAATACAGTGCGGATTCAAGATGATGGTACTGTACTTTTGAATTAAACCAGTGATTTCGGGATGCTAGGCTTTTTTAGTGAAATGTGGCGAACCTGAGCATATTGAAGGTCTCCCTACCAAAAAACGCGCACAGTGCCCCTGGTTTCTAACTATGGGGCACTGTGCGCTAGCGACTTGGGTCGCATTCCTAAAAATCGTCTGAAAAAATATTAGCCTCAAGGTATAATCTTACTAGGAGGTAATGCAAGTGTTTAATCTGACTTACGAATTTAAGCTCAAACCAACTCAAAAACAAATAGCAATATTTGAAGAATGGTTAGAAACCCATCGACGGGTTTACAATCATGCTTTGGCAGAGCGTAAAGACTGGTATCGGTCTCGTAGTTGCCAGGTAAATGCTTGCAGCATTCATAGTTGTTATATCATCCCTGCTGATGCGCCTCGTCCCACATTTGCAAGTCAATGTAAGTCTCTGACTGTTGCACGTAAGGAAAATGAGTATTTAAAACGTGTTAATGCTCAATCTTTGCAGCAAACATTAAGACGACTAGAAAAAGCTTTTGTCAGTATGTGGGAACAGAATCATGGGTTTCCAAGATTTAAGAAAAAGGGGCGAATACGTTCTTTTTCCTTTTCTCAATTAGGAGTAAATCCATTAACCAATAGGTATGTAAAATTACCTGTAATTGGGTTGGTCAAAGTGCGTCAATCCCGCTCAATTCCAGATGGAGGCGTAATTAAACAGGCGCGTGTAGTTAAGCGTGCCTCTGGGTTGTACGTAATGTTAACAGTACAGTGGGATGTATCCGTACCCCAACCTCTGCCACATGGGGAACCAGTAGGAATAGATGTCGGTCTAACAAATTTTATAGCAACTTCTCATGGTCTTTTAATCAAACGTCCGAGATTTTTTGGAGATGCGGAACGCAAGCTGAAATTGCTGCAACAGCGTGTTGCCAAAAAACGGTTAGGCTCGAACAATTGGCACAAAGCACAAAAGAAAGTTGCTAAATTACATGAGTACGTTGCTAATTGTCGTCAAGATTGGCACAGAAAGTTGTCTCATCAAATCTGTGACAACGCGGGGATGGTGTTTGTGGAAGATTTAAATTTAGTTGGCTTATCCCGTTCAATCCTAGGTAAACATTGCTTGGATGCTGGATTTGGTCAGTTTTTTAATATCCTTCAACAAACCTGTTTGAAGCGCGATGTCTATTTTCAAAAGGTAGACTCACGTAAAACCAGCCAAATCTGCCCTAATTGTGGAGTTGAGACTGGTAAGAAAGAACTGTCAGAGCGTACTCATGTTTGTTCAAATTGCGGGTATACAACAGATAGAGATGTTGCAGCCGCTCAGGTAGTCGCTATACGTGGACTTGCAGCCGTGGGGCACACGGTCAAGATGCTTGCAGTTAGCGGAGCGGCGCGTTAGCGCGGGTAAATTCATTGGAGTCCCCGTGAAGCAAGAATCCCCCGGCTTCTAGCCGTGGGGAGTGTCAAGAGTGAACAATATGGAATTTTGCGTCCATGATCGCAGCTGATAAACTAGAAGGTAAGACTTAAACTTAGTTCTCAGCGAGAATAATATAAGCCACTCCCTTATATAATCTTTGGTTTATTCATGGTTATAGTAGTTAACGTGATGCCTTTCTTGTTCGCCCCTCTGACTTTCGGCTCTTTTTTGTCTTCTGTGCCTTTGGATAGCTTATTTTCCACCCAAGGCATTATGGTGATGTTACTGGCTGCTTATGCTGGCGCTATGTGGATGTTTCTGACTAGTGCGCCAAAAGTACACACTATTATGGTGTCTGACTTAGAAATTGCTCGACAGTTTTATGAAGGGTTGCTAGATTTGCCAGCTGCAGAAGTACCTTTACACTATTACTACAACTACGAACAAACTCTAGGTACAACTGGTATTGACCCGTTGTATATGTCTACTAGCCCCAGCTGGTCTAACAAGATGATGAACAATGCTAATGATGGACTGTGGTATCAAATGAAGAAAAATACTCAGTTACACGTTATTAGGGGGGCTAGTTTGGGTAATAAAAATCAGCAGCGTCATGTTTGTTTTGACCGCGATTGCTTGGACATGATTTTACTGCGGGTTGAAATGCGCGGTTTAAAGTTTAAGATTCGCAACCAAAAGCCCATAAATTTTTTAGTTAAGGACTATGAGGGCCGGGTGATTGAAATAGCGGAAGTAGCAAATTAATGTCAGCCGCCCCATCCCCTTGTGGGTGGAGCAGTTGAATGTAGCAAAATTGATTTTGCTGACCCTACCTTATAGGTAGGGACTGCGATCAACATTTTTGTTCAATTGCTCGAATTTGGTGATGATTCTGATTTCTCTGGCTTCAGTAGCGGGAAGGCGATCGCATCCCGAATACTGGCACAATCAGTTAGTAACATGACTAACCTATCAATACCAATGCCTAAACCACCCGTAGGGGGCATTCCATATTCTAAAGCTGTAAGAAAATCTTCATCTACACCTTGGGCTTCTAAATTACCAGCTGCTTTTAACGCTGCTTGAGCCTCTAAACGTTCTCTTTGGTCTATGGGATCTGTAAGTTCCGAGAAACTGTTAGCAGTCTCACGCCCCACGATAAATAACTCAAATCGTTCTACCAAACCCGGACGAGAACGATGGGGTTTAGCTAGGGGCGAAATTTCTACGGGATAATCGATGACAAAGGTAGGCTGAATTAATTTTTCTTCTATTTTTTGTTCAAAGACTTCGTTCAAAAGTTTACCGATGGTTGCTACATCTTCTATACCTTGAAGCCCCGCATTTTTACTTGCCGCTTTAGCTTCCTCCAATGTAGAGAAAGAATTAAAATCTAGCCCCGTATATTGTTTAACTAAATCATGCATCGTCACCCGTCGCCACGGTGGTGATAAATCTATTTGTTTTCCTTGGTAGGTAATTTGCAGTGTACCGAGTACCTCTTGGGCTACAGTGGTAATAATTCCCTCTGTGAGGGACATCATATCATTGTAGTCGGCGTAGGCTTGGTAAACCTCAATTGAAGTAAATTCAGGATTGTGACGGGTTGATACTCCCTCGTTGCGAAAAATGCGCCCTAATTCAAATACCTTTTCAAAACCACCGACAATCAACCGCTTTAAATGAAGTTCTGTAGCAATTCGCAGGTACAACTCCATTTCTAAGGTGTTGTGGTAAGTGATGAAGGGACGCGCATCAGCACCGCCGGCCTCACTTTGTAAAACAGGAGTTTCAATTTCTAGAAAATCCCGTTCTTCTAAATAGCGGCGAATTCCCGCAGTAATTTGGGCCCGACGGCGGAAGGTTTGGCGCACTTCGGGGTTAACAATTAAATCTACATAGCGTTGACGGTAGCGTTTAGCAACATCGGTTAAACCATGCCACTTGTCCGGTAGGGGTAACAGAGACTTTGTAAGAATGGTGTATTCTTTAACATAGACAGATAATTCGCCCTTTTCAGTCCGTTTAATAGTACCTTTGGCTCCCAGAATATCACCTGCATCTGTAAGTTGTTTGAGGTGGGTGAAGGCTTCGCCATCAATATCTGCCATCCATTCTTGGATGCGACTTTTTTCGAGATAAAGTTGAATAGCGCCGGTTTCATCTTGGAGGGTGAAGAAAGCCAGTTTACCGAACACCCGACGTGCCATAATACGTCCAGCAACGGCAACATCTAAATCAACTTCTTCACCAGTGGGTAAGTCGGCAAATTTGGCTTGTAATTCTGCTGTGTGATGGCTAGATTGCCAACGATAGGCGTAGGGGTTAGATCCTAGCTGCTTGAGTTGGTTGACTTTTTCCAGCCTGGCGGCACGGATATCTTCTTCGGACATGGTAAGGGACTAAATAGGGCAAGATATATTATAGATGTTGGAAAAGTTTACAGTCATAGATATTTTGTGAAATTGGCCGATCTTAAGCAGAACGGGTGAGTCAAAACTAACTATTATTGCTTTGGCAATAACTTGCTAGAGGGCTTCTATATAACCTCTCTATATTTTTGTTGGTCAGATGTTCGATGAAAAGTTTAATCTTGCCGTATCTCCAGGGAATAGCGGGATGAAATGGCCTGCATTTTCAGATTAGCCAACTCCAAAATGGTATCGATTAGTTCTTTTTGTTCTGATGGTAAATTCAGTTTTTTTAAACCCTGATTTATGTTGTCACCAGAGCGCATATTTTCTGCCAGTTTGGCTCGCTGGGATGTATTTAATACTGCGCCTATGTCTCTATTTCTCCTCTGACGCGCAGCCTGGAGTTGTTGTTGCTGCTGTGGTGTGTTCATAGAGTGTGTCCCAATGTTAGTATCCCAAAATAAGCTATAGTCAGTATTTTTTTGGCTTTGGGCAATAATGATACTAGGGATAGAGTTGATGTGAACAGGTTCAGCCAAGGCAATTCCCGGAATTAAGATCACATAGGCGCAAATACTGGCGAGTATTGATATTCGTTTTATAAGGTGAACTGCCATATTGAGAAAAATGCTTACTTCAAATAATCAATGATTAACCGCCAATAAACAGGCCATGAATGCCAATGAAATTTACTGGTGTCAAAGGTCTAATTTTAATAGTGAGGTATATCTCGGCAATTTTCAAGTCATAATTCTTGAGTTCTGCTGCTTGGTAATCATTTGCCCTAAGACAGAAGTAGCACTTATCCCTACCCAATATCGCTACTTTTCTTAAAAAACTAGCTGCAACCTTCGCAACAAGTCAAGCTATATAATATTCAATGTGGCTAAAGCCACGTACTCGCTCCACTGCGACTGAAGTCGGTACCGACTTATCCCCATGTCTCAAGCCATTGGCTCAGGTCTGGTTTTATGGTCAGGCTTCCTCTGGTTGGCGGTCGAGTCGATCTCCCATAGCTTGGGTGGGGTAGCCATAGGCTAGGCTGAAGGTTCCCTGGTCAGTTGGCATAATTTAGGTAATTATTAACTAGTAATGTCTAGAGGTGATAGCTCGCGTTTCTACAACTAATGACAAGATAATAGAAATGGGGCGATAAGAATTAGCTAAGTCCGCACGCAACCTCTCACGTAACGCGAAGCGGAAGTGATGAGGTGAAAAATCACTTTGTATGGGATTAAAAGCTTGTGATTGAGGCTGAAGTTCATTTGTCACTACATAACTTCCTGCGATCGCAGTCGGGGTTTCCTTCCTGGCCCCATCATTTAACGATGGCCAGGTTGGTAGCACGGGCTTTGCGCCTAGGACGTAGTGCCTTAATTCAAGTTGGGGCGGTTTCTGGCTATCAAGGTCGGTATCGCACTAGTTTTGTAGCGTCGGCTTTGATGTGGCATGGTCCGGTAATTATTGTCGCCCCGGAAGCAGTACAGCAACGTTTACTGCAAGTGGAAATTCCCCGTCTCCAGCCGTGGCTACCAGCTAATAAACCGATTAGGACAGGTGAAGTTTGGCCGGGATCTGATTTTCAAGGACTACTATTGACATCTCCCCAGGCTTGGTTAAAAGGGCAGTTCGCATCTGGTGATAGTTTTCCTCCTGGGATTCCTACAATTATTGATGGGGTGGATGATTTAGAAGATTGGGTACGTGTTCAGCTAACCCGAAATATTACACCCCATGATTGGGATCAACTGATGCTAGCTTGTCCTGACAAAGCGGACATGATTCGCTCGGCACGGGCGCAACTAACTCGCGGTCTGTTCCAGCACCCAGTTAATCCCTATGAGTGCTATCTTATTTCTCCCTTAGAACAAAAAATATTATGTGATTTATATGAGCAAATAAGCTATGTAAAAACACTAACAAAGCCATGGCAATATTTTGGGCCACAATTTTATAACAGAGAAGAAAATATGCCATTATCTTCTCTTTTATGGGCAACAATTGAGCGTCGCCAAGGGTGGTTTTCTTTACACTCTGCTCCCATCGAATTAGGAAAAAGTCTCGCGCCTATTTGGCTCAGACAGCCAGTGGTCTTAGTAGGTAGCGCTTTAGAACCGGAAACTGAAGCGCCTTTGTTTCGTGAGCGTTTGGGTTTGAATGAAGTAACTTGCTTGAAGTTCTCCAATGAGACTCAAGGGACAGCAATTCAATTGTATGTACCCCATAAATTGCCTCTACCTAACACCCCAGAGTTTCAAGCAGCATTTATTCACAAGGTGCGGACACTGGTTTGTCTGAGTGCGACAGCGCCTGGTTTGACGGTCGTATTGGTGGGAGATGTGCCACTCAAGGCTCAAGTAGGTGCTATTCTGGCCTCAGAATTTGGTTCACGGGTTCAGGTGGAAAAAACTTGTTTGGATGATAATGGGATTTTAATTAGTGGTTGGGAATTTTGGCGATCGCATCAGTCGGTTTTACCGGCGCCCCATCTGTTAATTATTGCTACTTTACCGTTACCATCTTTAGAGAGCCCCCTTGTAGCTGGTAGGGTTGCTTACTACAAGCGATCTCATCAGGATTGGTTTCGTTTATTCTTATTACCAGCTGCTTTGAATGAATTACAACGGGCGATCGCACCAGTCAGAGAAAGTCAAGGTATTGTAGCTTTACTTGACAGTCGTGTAGTTAACCGCAGTTATGGGGCACAAGTGCTGGCCGTCCTTAGTCCTCTAGCACGTATTAACTATCTTGATCCCAGTATGTTTTCTCATCGTCATGAAGAGAATTCTGGCTAGTTGAGTATTGACTTTTATCAATTACCGTCCCATCAGTTCATAGCAAGCGCTATCATCAGCTGTGGTGCAAGCATCTTAAAACCTCATTCAAGAATTGCTGATTATGGGTGAAGCAAAGCGTCGTAAAACTACACTGGGAGACAACTACGGTCAAGAAGCTCGAATCTTACCCTGGGTTCCCATCACCAAAACCCAATCTGAACAGTTTATGAAGTGGACTACTCGCGGAACCTGGTTCTGTATTGGTGTTATGGTAGTGGCTTGGATAACGATCCGTTTTATCGGTCCGGCTTTCGGTTGGTGGCAAGTTGTCGATTAAAATATCCACCGCTATACTTAGTTTATCAGGTATAGCGGCAATTCCAAGATTAAGTGATTCCCAAATTATACTTGTTAGCCAATATTGACGGTAATACCTCAAAAATTTCAAAATATTGACAAAATGGCAGCATAGCTATGCTGTTTTCAGTTATTCTCAGTCATAAGCCATAGGTATTTGGGATACGTATTTGGTAGCATGGTTGAGTTAATTAAAGAACGATTCAGCAATACTCCCATATAGCCTAAGTAAGCCTTAATCTCCTAGGTAAGTAGTTCAGGTGAGTATTAGATTTAAGTGGACAGCCCTAAAGATTCTCGAGCCAAAATACCCAACCAGTTTCAAGTCTTGTTATGAGAGAGTCTTGGAAATATACAGCAGATGCGGTTATAGATAGCTAATATATTGAAGTTGAAACTCTTAGGGCTTGACCATCCTGCTCACCTGAGTGTCTCTCAACCAAATAAAATTGCTGTATGTCCTGGTAAATGACCACTGTAAATCTTATGCTGTTGACTTATACCAAATTCGGGTTACTCTGAAAACGGAATCGTTTCAGCTAGGCATTTAGTCGGACATACATAACTGACGAGGTGAAGTTCATGAAATACGTCCGAGCAGTCAATCCTCAAAATTGAATAGTTTGATACCGTAATGTGTAGATTTATTGACTACCCTAAGCAAGGTAATTAGTTAATGATTTTACAAGACTTTGGTAAATGTAATGTTTAGTTTACAATACCAGTGGATGCAAAAAGCTAAAGAAAATATAAAGACGACTAAAATCACTGTGGTGTCTGGAGGAAAAAAGTGTTTCTGAGATTAGCGCATCAACACCAACAATTCGTTCAAGACTTGGTAATGAATCTACAAGCCTTGGCAATTGTACTAGAACGACGTGGATACCCAGCGTCATGTTATACGTGTGGAGACCAGATGAATAGTGCTTCATTTATGGTCAGTTTAGGCGACAATCACTTGATTCGATTCTTAGTATCCGATTACGGGATTACTTGGACTGAAATGCGGGATGATCGGGAATTAATGAAATTAGAGGGTGCAGAAGCCATTAATCAGTTACAAGAACTCGCTAATCTTGTCAAGGAATCTACACCAAAGAGTTTTGGTAATAGAACCCTCGCTAAAAAGTGATAGGCTTGACCATGTCAATAGTCAAATACCTGTTCTCATTAAGGGTTGTACAGTGTAAACACAAGTGAAAAACCTGAACTACGTTTATTTTCATTTGCTAGAGTGCGTTATGGACTATCCCCCTAACGCACTGACCAACATTGGTGTTTACATAGCAGGCGGTTCCGGTAGAAAATTCTGTCAGATGGCTAACATTCATACTGTTAACAAACTGAAAAATGTCTGAAAAAGAAGTAATCCCAAAGCAATTACCACCAAATACTACCATTGATATACCATCTAACCGGGAATTTGAAAGTTGGTTTGAATATCCGGTGAGAGTGCAACCCCATCATACTGACTATGGGGGTGTGGTTTGGCATGGAAGTTATTTAACTTGGATGGAAGAAGCAAGGGTAGAATGTTTGCGCTCTATCGGTATTGATTTTGCTGATTTAGTCGCTTTAGGCTGCGATTTACCGGTGGTGGAACTTTCAGTACGCTATCATCGTGCAATTCAGTTAGGAATGACTGTAATTGTCAAAACACGTATTGCTGAAGTAACCGGTGTGCGCATGAACTGGGATTATGGCATTGTCTCCACAGATGGACAGGAGTTATACACTACAGCTAAGGTAACATTAGTAGGACTGGATCGGGAAAGAGGTAAGATCATGCGTCAGCTACCTGCAAGTATTAAGGATGCGTTAGCGAAGCTTCCTAGGTTACAAAAATAATCGAGGATACAGATAGGTGGCTAATAGGTGACACTATCTACTGCTGGGGTGAAATTGTTTGAGTAATTTGCCTAATCTGTTGCCAAATATCCTCAGGTGTGATACCGAAGCCGACATTTAATAAAATGAGGATAGCTGCAATTGTTAATGCGTTCTTCAAAGTAGTTTTGAGAACTTTTAACAAGATAACAAAGACTATCCAAGCAAGAATTAGGGTGGGAATCATAAATTTTAATTCCTGAATATGTCGTATTTTTAATGGTTAGAGTGAATATTAGTGAATATTGATGTATGTGTTTAATATGATTTTCCTTTAAAGATACACAACACAGTAAGACTGAAAATACTGATATATTTTGGTAGCAGAATTGGCAAATAACTCAAAGCTGATAGAAAATACTCTTGTACAAGTTGTCCGTCGCTTAATAATATCCTTGGTCTTATGTTTTTCTCTTAATTCTTATCTGGGGACTCTACCCTATATCTTCCATATTCTTGTGATAAATCCGTGATATTTGAATCAAGATTAGTAATTTTTAAGAATTCACGCTTAAGTATATCTAAATTTTATGACTCATCCACAATGATTTATAAAGCCAGTGAGGAGGGTTATCTTCGCTAACCCTCCTCACTAGATATTTTGATACTATGGAGTTGTAGAGTACAGGGGAATTACCTTGGTAGGAGATTTTAACTTGTGAGCTAATGTTATAACCTCTTGCCTAGCCCATTTATCTGCTGCCAAAATGTCATCTAAAGAGGGATTGCTAGAGTTATGATTTTGATGGCGATCGCAGACTGATTCGATACATCGGGGAATATCTAAAAATTGAATTTTCTCATCTAAAAATAAAGCCACAACCTGCTCATTGGCAGCATTTAATACAGCGGGCATGGAACCCCCAGCTTTACCAGCAGCATAAGCCAACTGCATACAAGGATACTTCTGGTGGTCTGGTTCACGGAAAGTCAAATTACCAGCCTTAACCAGATCTAGCCTTTCCCAGTCCGTGTAGATGCGCTCAGGCCAAGACAAAGCATAAAGTAAAGGTAACCGCATATCCGGCCAACCCAGTTGAGCCAAAACCGATGTATCTTGTAACTCAATAAGTGAGTGAATAATACTTTGGGGATGAATGACAATATCAATATGTTGATAATCTAAGCCAAAAAGGAAATGAGCCTCAATTACCTCTAATCCCTTATTCATTAAAGTAGCCGAGTCTACGGTAATTTTCCGCCCCATAGACCAGTTAGGATGCTTGAGAGCATCAGCAACGGTTACCTCTGCTAACTTGGCTACATCCCAATCACGGAAAGCACCACCGGAAGCAGTGAGTAAAATTCGCCGTAAGCCATTCTTGGGGACACCTTGGAGACACTGAAAGATTGCGGAATGCTCAGAGTCAGCAGGTAAGAGTTTGACCCCGTGTTTTTCTACCAGAGGTAAAACCACCGGAGCGCCTGCGATTAAAGTTTCTTTATTTGCTAAAGCAATATCTTTACCAGCTTCAATAGCAGCGATAGTCGGTAATAAACCAGCACAACCCACAATACCCGTAACCACGGTTTCCGCATCACCATAACGGGCTACTTCGATGACTCCAGAAGTACCAGCGAGTAAAATAGGTTGGGGATCAAGGTCTTTGATGGCTGCTTGCAGTTCTGGTAATTTCTCCTGGGCAGAAATTGCCGCTATACTGGGTCGAAACTGGCGAATTTGAGCCGCTAACATCTCTACATTATTACCAGCAGCCAATCCCACGATCCGAAATTGGTCTGGATACTGAGTGACGATATCTAAAGTTTGAGTACCGATGGAGCCGGTAGAACCCAGAAGGGTAATAGCCTTCATAATTGCTTAAGAATTTACAGACAACTTCTAGTTTGACACTCTCCTGTACCAGATTGTCGGCAATTTTAGTTTTTCTCGTTTATACCTGAGAGATTTAAACCCCAATTTTGAGATAATATTTGGGACTATAGTTTAGGTAGTCTGAAGCATTAATTAGCGGAAAACAGGCAGTTAATCATGAGTAAAAATAGTTGGTTGGGACTAGGGAAACAAAGCCTAATTTCACCTGGTGCTATTGGTTGGATGATTGGGGTGGGTACTTTAGTTTTATTTGCAGCTAGCAGTTTAAGACACTTTTTATTTCAATCAACTGCCCTGGATCTAGCTGTCTTTGATCAATGGATATATTTAACAAGTCAAGGATTACCGCCCATTTCATCTTTCTTTGGTTTTCACATGATTGGAGATCATGCTGCTTTTATTCTATATTTGATCGCCCTGGCATATCGAATTTATCCTAATGTCCATTGGTTGTTTGCAATTCAAGCCTTCGCTTTAGCAATAGGGTGCTTACCTATATACACCTTGAGTTTGCAAACTGGTTTATCCGTCAATTATGCGAGAGCAATAGCTGTTTCTTATTTGCTTTATCCTGCCTTATTCAATATCAACTTTTTTACTGACTTTCGCCCAGAAGCAATTGCAGTTCCAGCAATACTATGGGCAATGTGGGCTGGAATTGCAGGCAAAACTAGACAGTTAATTATAGCTATTACTTTAGTTTTGATATGCAAGGATACTTTAAGTTTAACTGTGGTTGCTTTCGGCATATGGCTATGGTTGAGCCAGCATCGACGTATTTATGGAATTGGTTGTATTGTAGCGGGTATAGTTTGGTATTTACTGACAATTGGTTATCTTGTTCCTTGGCTGAGGGGTGGTGAAGCAGGTGGGGTCGTATTTTATAATTCTCTTGGTAATTCTCCTAGAGAAATTATCTGGAATATTATTAGTAATCCTGGGTTAATTTTAGGCAGGTTTTTCTTACCTGATACATTGTTTTATTATTTCCTACTTATACTACCAGTAATTATTGGAGTACATTGGCGAAAATCAATGGCATTGTTACCTGCATTGCCAATGTTACTTCTCAATATTATCTCTGACTATTCGGCGCAACGAGATTTAGTTCATCATTATTCTCTGCTAATTTTTCCATTTATTATTGTCTGGATGTTGGATTCAATCAGACAGTACCAAAAGGAAAGAAGAAGACGTTGGTTACAGCCTTCCATTTTAATAACTTGGGCTATTATTGTATTTTTGCTATTAGGCAAGTATGATTTCTTTATCACCAGGTATTTATCAAATATACCAAATCTCGAATTTCTTCATACTGCCGTTAGCTTAGTACCAAATCAATCCAGTGTTATCACCACCTCAACCATAGCTCCCCATTTGAGCCATCGACAAAATATTAAACTCATTAATATGAATTTGAATGCTGTACAAATTAGTGATCAAGGATTTGATTATGTCCTCTTAGATTTAAATATGAGCAGAAAGAAAAATGCTGAATTTAACCAAAATTTAATCAATGAAATGAAAACTAGCCAAGTATTGAACCTAGTATATCAGAATGGTGATGTTTACCTATTTAGGAAAAGCTCTGAATGGGTGACAAATTCAGACTAAACCCTTATCGAATAAGGATTGTCAAAGAGTCAGCCTACAAAAGATGAAAACAAATTGGGAACCTATTCCAACACAAAATTCAGACTTGTGGGTTTTGATTATTGAGAATACAATCAATAAAGCCAAAAAATGATGTTGACTTTTTCATGGGGTAAACATTCAAAACCCTTGCTGAGTATTTAATTTAAAGGTTTTTGTCACCCCGTCAGGGAAAAGCTTAATTAATTAGTGGTGCAATTAATGTCAATTCTTCAACCTTGCCCATAACTTGAATCATAGGTAAATTAAGGTGTTCTAAACTAGCATTATCTAATAGTAAATAATATTTTTTTGACCACATTTGTTGTAAAAATTTAACATCTGCGGGAATGACTTGACAATCACAGTAAAAATCTAAACTAGGACGACCATAAGCAAAAGAAGTGTAAATTTTAGTTCCTGGTGCAACATGGGAGCGAATTAATGCAGCTACTGGTTTAACCGGAAAATCTTCGTTTAACTCCCAAATCCAGGATTGCGAACTCATTAATAGTGATAACACTAGATACATACCCGAAAATAAAACAGGAATAAAACGGCGATCGCGTTGTTGAATCAACCATGCTGCTAAACTTATACTGATTGCCAAAACTAGACTCATGGCTATTAATGCAGGCTGAGGTTCAGCAACAATAAAGTAAATACATCCTCCCACACCTGCTAAAGCAATAATACTCAAATATATTGACCAAGATTTGTTAATTAGATGCTTAAACTGCCAAACTTGGCTGAGTTTTGCCCCAATTGCCAAAGCTAGGAAAGGATAAACTGGCATAATATACCAAGGTAGTTTGGTTCTCATCACAGAAATACTCAAAAAGTAAACAATTATCCCGATGAGAACTAAACGGCCCCAAGAGGTATGATGTTTTTTTATAGCTAGATATAAACCCCCGGGTAAAAATATGAGCCAGGGAAAACCATATTTAATTAACTCGATTAAATAGTACCAAGGCGGACCGCTATTACCTTCTACAGATTGAACAACACGGTTAAAGGTTTGTACCTGCAAATTTATTTGCAAGAAATTATCCCCATAATATTTCCATTGGGCAAAATACCAAGTTAAAGGTGCAGCTGTTCCCAAAAACATTCCCGTCCAGAAGTAGGGATTTTTCCACAAAGTTAATTCTTTCTGAGTAATCAAAAATAAACAAGCGATCAAACCCAATAATAAAACAAGCATCCCTTTTGTCAGAGTAATTAACCCCAGACAAAGACCTGCACCTAGTGCATATTGCTGATGATGACGTGATTTTAGTAAAAAAAATAACAATAATAAGAAAAAAGTAATACTGGCGCCATCTAGCATAGCGAGTCGTCCATGACGTACTACGGGCAGCATTGTGAGGTAAACTAAGGCTGAAAACAAAGCTGGTAAATTTTGGTGAAAAACCAAACCTCCTACTAAATAGAGTATAGGTACTCCCAAGGCAGTTAATAGTGCACTAGGTAAACGTGTTGTCAACTCATTCACCCCTCCCAGGGAGTAAGTCCAAGCAATGAGTATATGGATGAGAGGGGGTTTATTATGATATGGTTGATCTCCCAAAACTGGGTAAAGCCAAGCCATGGAACCAACTGGGGCGCGCCAAATTTCACGAGCAACTTGTGCTACAGTACCCTCATCCCAATCTCGTAAGGGTGAGTTTCCCAAAAATATTAGCCAGAGGATCAGAGATCCCAGAAGTAAGGTGATTAGCCATTTTTTCTCTGCAAATCGGCGCATGTGTGAAAATTACAATACAATATTTTTCAGTTTATCTCGCTTTTGGTTCGTGTGCTGAGTGTAACTGAATTTATTTAAGGGGAAGGGTGCAATTAATGTGCAAATTCACGAGTAACTATGATAAATAAGACCTTAGTTAAACCCTAGTGATAATACTCTAGAAATGCTTAAGTATTAGCATTTATGAAAAAACTGATATCTTGCTGGCAATTGTTGCCAATAAATCGGCAAAAAGTATAATAATTGACTGCTTTTTGTAAATTATTAATGGGAAAATCTATGCAGTTAATTGTTATTAGGTTACAAATTGTCTTAGAGGATGTTTGATAAGTTTTCAACAGGTAATTTTTATCTTAGGGAACAGGGAACAGGGAACAGGGAACAGGGAATGGGAAGGATTGGGGAACACGGTATGGCTAACGCCACGCTATCGCTATCGACTTCGCTCACCGACCGCACAAAAAACAATCAAATCCAGTCCCCTCCCCTTACAAGGGGAGGGTTAGGGAGGGGTCAAATAATATTCGATACACTAATCATGACTTTCCAAACATCCTCTTAGAAAGGAATCCATAGTTATTGAGTTGAAAATTTAAATTTTTCTTCCAAAGATAGTAATGACAAATCGTTGATGGTAGGCTAGGCTATCAGGAGAAAAATGTTAGGCGATTGAAGAGGGGATAAGATTTATTTAAATGTCACAGAAATTGTTAACTTGCTATTTGGTGTAATAACTACGAGACAACATGAGAGAGGACTCAAATCCTCAATCCTAGCTGGGCAATTTTCCAGTGTGTTTAACTCGTCAGATAATTTATATGGATATATTTTTTTGATACATCAAACACAGTGAAAAGATAATTCCTTGCACAACTTAGGTGTTATTGTGAGAGATTGACCAATGTCATGGGGCTGTTTTTTTTCTAAAACCAGATTTTTTAGGTTATATTTGCAGCTTTAAAAGCTATAATCTGGTATTTATTTCCCAAATATAGGTATATCTCTAGCTAAAAATTATGAATACCAATAAAAGTCTGCGCATTTAGTATTTATAACCAATTCTGTTATGAAACCACCGTCACAACTATAACTGATAGTTCTACCCTTGAAGGAGCTATGAAGTGGCAAAAAGCAAGACTTTTTTGTGGCCGCAAGCAATACTAATTGCATTGCTTCTTTTGAGTGCTAGTTTCAGCATTAGCTTAATGTTATTCATCAAGCCCAATGCATCTAATAGCTGGCGTGGCGTAGCTATTGGTCACAGCAAAGGAAGTATAAATATAAATAATTTACCTGCTGCTCAAGTTGGTACTCAGGAGCGCATTGAGCAGTTAAAGGCGGCGATGCTCACTAGTTGGGAGCAAGAAGCAAATATTAAGGGTGTTACCTCTAATGCACCACTACCCTTTCAAGGAGCAACTATTAAGGCGGGGAAAGTCAATCAAGATCAAAAAGTCATTGCTCTGACCTTTGATGATGGTCCTTGGCCGGAAACCACTTCACAAGTGCTGGATATTCTCAAAAAGAATAATATTAAAGCTACATTTTTTGTTGTTGGGCAGAATGTTAAGAATTATCCCCATCTAGTACAAAGGGTGATTGCTGAAGGTCACGCTATTGGTAATCATACTTGGCACCATTGGTACCATTATATGGATCCCAATGCGGCTGCTTATGAAATTAACCACACAACAGAGATAATTTATCAAGTTACTGGTGTTAAGACTAATTTGTTTAGACCACCAGGGGGAATTATGCACAATGGAGTAGCTGCTTATGCCAGAAATAATCAGTATGCCATTATTCTGTGGTCGTCGGATTCATTAGACTATTCCCTACCCAGTGTTCCGAACTTAGTTAATAATGTGTTTAGAAATGCCCAACCAGGGGGTATTGTGTTGTTGCATGATGGGGGAGGAAATCGCTCCCGAACTGTGCAGGCTCTACCAGAAATTATTAGTAAGTTTCGACAGCAGGGTTATAGTTTTGTCACTATTCCAGAACTTTTAGTCATGGAAGACAAAAATCAAAGGTTGCTGGCAAACAAAAAATAATGCTTATGGCTAGGCCATCTAAATTACCAGATGTAGAGACGTTACTTAGTAACGTCTCTAGGGTCTTTCAACTGTTGGGAAAAGTTGGGATGTTGTTGATAACTAAACTGAACTCAACTGTTTTTCCATAACAGCTTGGGGATTTGCTTCTGGAGTTTCGGCTTCAGAAGGTGGTACTAATTGCCAGAATTTAGGCAGGTATTCTGACCAATTTTGCAGAATCATTTTTGCTTTTGGTGAACCGGTGCGATCGCCATGATTTCTAATTAATTCTTGCAATTGTTTTGCACCTGCTTCTGTTAAGACGCGCTGGATTTTAACGATTTCTGGATTGACTAACTCTGGGAAGGAATTGTCTTCATCTAGGAAGTATGCTAATCCGCCAGTCATCCCGGCGCCGACATTACGTCCTACTTTCCCCAGGACAACAATCACACCACCGGTCATGTACTCACAGCAGTGGTCTCCTGCACCTTCAATAACTGCCATACCTTTGGAGTTACGTACAGCGAAGCGTTCACCGGCTAAACCGTTGGCGAATAATACCCCACCGGTGGCACCATAAAGGCAGGTGTTGCCAACTATGACATTTTGTGATGGTGCATAGGTAGCATCAGCTGGCGGTTTGATGATGATTTCACCACCGTGCATCCCCTTACCCACATAGTCGTTAGCTTCTCCTGTCAAGGTCAAAATCATCCCAGGGAGGTTGAAAGCACCAAAGCTTTGCCCCACACTACCTTGGAAGTTGAGGTTAATTTGTCCTTCAAAACCACTGTCACCGTAGCGGGAGGCGATCGCCCCGGCTAACCGTGCTCCCACTGTTCTATCGGTGTTAACTACCGCCAGGGTTTTGGTAGCAGTGGTATTTTGGGCGATCGCCCTTTGAATATCCTGGTCAGCCAGTAATTGGTCATCTAGCACCACACCGTTACTGTGGACTTCTTCATGTAGTAACCAGGTACGGTTATTTTTAGCATCTGGGAGCTGTAGTAAACAGTCGAGGTTGAGTGCTTGAGTTTTGCTAACTTTTGACCCCTCCCGTGGGGTCAATAAATCAGCCCGTCCGACAATTTCTAATAAAGAGCGGTAACCGAGTCTTGCTAATAAATGGCGAACTTCTTCAGCGATGAAATAGAAGAAGTTGACTACATGTTCTGGCATTCCTGTAAACCGTTTGCGGAGTTCTTCTTTTTGAGACGCAACACCCACAGGACAGTTATTAGTATGACAGATGCGGGCCATAATACAACCTTCGGCAATCATGGCGATGGAACCAAAACCAAATTCCTCACCGCCCATCAAAGCGCCCATGACCACATCCCAACCAGATTTTAGTCCACCGTCTACACGCAAAATCACGCGATCGCGTAGGCCATTGTGCATTAATACACGATGTACTTCAGTTAACCCTAGTTCCCAGGGTGAACCTGCGTGTTTAATAGAACTCAGTGGTGAGGCTCCCGTACCACCGTCATGACCAGATATCTGAATAATATCGGCGTTAGCTTTAGCTACACCCGCCGCAATAGTACCGATACCAATTTCTGCTACCAGCTTTACAGATACCTGTGCTGTGGGGTTAATTTGGTGCAGGTCAAAAATCAGCTGTGCTAAATCTTCAATGGAATAAATATCATGGTGGGGTGGGGGTGAAATCAGGGTTACACCGGGCTTAGACCGCCTTAACATAGCAATATAAGGACTAACTTTTGCTCCTGGTAGTTGTCCACCTTCACCGGGTTTTGCCCCTTGGGCGATTTTGATTTCAATTTGTTGGGCGCTGCTTAAATATCCTGGTGTCACCCCAAACCGTCCCGATGCAACTTGCTTAATAGCACTAGAAGCTGTGTCACCATTGCGCAAGCCATGCAAATGAGGTAAAGTCAGTGATTTACCGGATGGGTCTACGTCATTTAGCACTTTATACCGTACTGGATCTTCGCCACCCTCCCCAGAGTTAGATTTGCCACCAATGCGGTTCATGGCTATAGCCAAAGTCTCATGGGCTTCTCGTGATAATGCGCCTAAAGACATCCCACCAGTGCAGAAACGTTTGACAATCTCACCGACTGATTCTACCTCTTCTAAAGGAATGGGTGAGCGATCGCTTTGGAAGTCCAACAAATCACGCAAGGCTGTTACTGGTCGTCCTTGGAGGTGTTGCTTGTAAACTTCGTAGTGGTCATATTGTTTACCATCCACGGCTTTATGGAGCGCCTTGGCCATTTCTGGGTTGTTCATATGGTATTCTCCCTTAGGGAAATACTGAACAAAACCCAAATTTTCTAATTTCTTAGCGGTCAGTTCCGGGAAAGCCTTGCGATGAAAAGAAAGCACCTCTTGTGCTAATTCCTTGACGCTTAACCCACCGATGCGGGAAGTTGTACCACAGAATCCCAAGGTTAATAAATCCCCACCGATACCAATGGCTTCAAAAATTTGTGCTGCTTGATAACTTGAGAGTAGGGAGATTCCCATTTTTGAGAGAATTTTGAGTAAACCGGAGTTTACTGCTTGGCGATAATTCTCTAAAGCTTCTCCTATGGTAATCTGCTTGATTTTACCCCGTTCCATAAAGTTTTGGGTTTTGGGTTTCCACCACCAGTCGCGGACGGTATCCAAAGCTGTGTAAGGACAAACCGCGTCAACACCATAGCCAATTAAACAAGCGAAATGATGTGTACTCCAGCACTGAGCTGTATTGACAATCAAGGAGGTTTGGGTTCTTAATCCTTCCCGAATCAGGTGATGATGTACCGCACCTGCCGCTAACAAGGGAGGAATGTAAGTATATTCAGCACTAATGCCATTTTCTACTTCTAGAGCACGGTCACTCAAAATCAGAATTTTGGCGCCAGACTTGACAGATGCTGCAGCTTGTGATTGTAAAGACTGGACAGCATCTTTTAACCCATCAGGCCCTGGGGCGATCGCAAATAAGGTTGATAATTCCGCTGTTGCAAACCCTGATAGCCGAATCGCTTCTAGTTCTGTCTCCATCAACACAGGGGATTCTAACTTGAGTTTGCGGGCGTGTTCTGGTTTAACTTCTAATAAGTTTCCCCGTTCTCCCAGTTCCACATTTAAGGACATTACCAACCTTTCCCGTAGGGGGTCAATGGCTGGATTTGTCACTTGAGCAAAACGCTGCTTGAAGTAGTCATACAGTAGGTGGGGTTTTTCTGACAGCACAGCTAAAGGAATATCATCCCCCATGCAGAAAGTCGGTTCTTTACCCTCAGCGGCCATGGGTTGAATTACCATTTCTACATCTTCTGTGGTATACCCAAAGGCTAATTGATGACGCAGTAGGGTTTGGTCATCACTGCTTTCGCCACTGAAAATTTTAGATGTGCTGGTATGACCATTTCCGTTGGGAAAAACCTCACTTACTAAGTGTTTGAGTTCTTGGCGGTATTGTTTTAACCATTCCCCATAGGGATGCTGCTGGGCGATGTATTGTTTAATTTCCCAATTTTTTAGGATTTGATGATTGACTAAATCCACAGCAATCATTTGTCCTGGTCCGAGTCTACCTTTCTCCAGAATATTGGCCTCGGAAACTTCCACTACCCCTGCTTCAGAAGCCACAACGATGTAATCATCTTTGGTAATCAGATAACGAGCTGGTCTTAACCCATTACGGTCTAGTGTTGCGCCAACTTTTTCACCATCGCTAAATACTAACAGTGCTGGACCGTCCCATGCTTCTTGCAGTCCGCTGTAATATTCGTAAAAGTCGATGATTTCTGGATATTGACGCAAAGAAGGTTGATTTTGGTATGCCTCTGGAACCATAATCATTAGGGCTTCCAAGGGGCTACGTCCTGAACGTACCATTAATTCCAGAACGTTATCTAAAGTAGCTGAGTCGCTGTTGTCGATATGAACTAGGGGCTTGAATTCTTGGGAGCGATCGCCCCATACTGGGTGATTCAGGCTAGATTCCCGTGCCATCATCCAGTTAATATTACCCAACAAGGTGTTAATTTCGCCGTTGTGACCCAATAAACGCATCGGTTGAGCTAGGGGCCACTTGGGCATAGTATTAGTGCTAAAGCGGCGATGGTAAACGGCAAAGGCGCTTTTGTAGGCTGGATTCTTTAAATCCAGATAAAAATCTCCTAAGATGGCAGAGCGCACCATGCCTTTATAGACTATTGTCCGATTGGACAGAGAGCAAATATAGAATTCTTCGGAAATATGCTGAGTAGCTTTGAAAATTCGCCGGCGGGTGATATATAGTTCTCTTTCTAGTTCATCCCCACTTTTGTCTGCTGATGCTAGAAAAACTTGTTCTATCTGGGGTTGATTTTCCTTTGCTTGTATCCCCAGCAAGTTAGGTTGTACTGGTACCACTCGCCAACCCAGTACGGTTAATTTTTCAGAGGTGGCTATTTGCTCAACTATACCTCTAATTTTTGCCGCTATCTCGGGATTTTGGGGTAAAAATAACATTCCTACCCCCACATTTTCCTGGGAATAGTCTTTTGGGAACAATTCCCAAGGAATTGCTGTTAATATTCCCGCACCATCACCGGAGTCTTGGTCAGCGCTACAACCACCACGGTGTTCTAAACAGGTTAAAGCGTCTAAAGCTTTTGTCACAATTTCGTGACTGGCATAATTACGGCGATGAGCAATAAAACCTACACCACAAGCATCTCGTTCTTCTACTAACCACCTTGGGCCATCTAATGATTTGACAGTTTTAATATCTGAGAAATTCTTTGTTTGTGATTGATGCATCGCTTTATCTTTCATAGACTGTTCCGTGAGATGGTTAGTCACAAATGTTGCCAATATTTGTGAGAAGAATATGGCTTACGCAACGCTACGCTATCGTAAGCATGTACCCTAGTCTTTGACGCGGACTCTCGGTGGGAGAAGCAATCTTAGACGATGGGAGAAATGGTTTTACCTGGGAAATATATAAATCACCGGCATTTAGTTACAACTTTCACTTTGTAAAAGTTGTAAATTTCTACAACGGGTTTTTCTTCTTTCACCTCGTGTAAATACCTGCGGTTTTTTCTTATACTTTGGGTTGATATTGTCAAGCTATTTTTTGGTTCCAGTTTCTATTCCCAAATGAAAATTAGGGTTTAAGTACATACGTTCCATGGAACGTCTCTACATTTGTAGGCGTACCCATAACACAACTGAGTTTTAAAGTGGGGAATAATCCTGGTTCATCTCCAAAATCAGCGTATTATACAACATACACATTTGACAATTGCTCAAATATTTGTGGTTGTATATATTTTATTGTTTGATGCCGATCTTATCTACCTTACTAGAAGGCAGACCCCACTCAAATAGCAACCATACGTGAATATTAAATATTTTCACTGCCTTTTGAGTGATCCAACTACATTTTTATATAGTCAGACTGAAAAACAGTGATCATTTCAACACTTGGTAATAGTGTTTTTAGTGGTGTGATTACTTTTTAAGTTGACAAGAGATAGATAGCCAATTTATATAATATCACGTTTGTACCAAAATGAAATCACTCTTTCTTAAGATTCCTGCCAAACTTACTGCGCCGCCAGTAGTCTATATCTAAGTCAAGCAAGCTATCACCTGTATCAGGTAAAATATGATCAAAATGTGGCATCGCCGTAAAAAACAATACAGTGCTATTGCCGACAGCACTAATCAAAGCTGGCTGCAGCTACCCTTCATACAAGGGTTTCAGTCTTTAGCACCAAAGGTCGTCATAATTACTATATTCTGTTTATGTACTAACTGGTCTAGTAGAGCCATAGAATCCTCCGTAAGTACCAGCCCTGGTGGGGAAAATTCACCCTGCTGCACCTCTACAGGCAGAGTCTTAGGGTCTGGTAAGCAAATTATCCTCAATGGTCGTACTTTACCAGGAGCTTGGTTACAAGAGATAGGGGCAGATGGTCGGGTAAAAACTCTGATGAGTGACGGTGCTCTCAGGCAGTTCATGGGTATGGACTTTTTGAGCAGTAGCAGCGCAGCTAAACAACCAGTTGAGTGGTTCTCATCAAATCAGTCGATGGTTCTAGCCACCAGACTGCTGCAAGGCCATCGCTATATGGATATTACTGATTTTGCTCAAAGGGTAGGTTGGCAGTTGGAAGCTAATGGTAATCTGATGGCGATCGCTACCCCAAAGGCTCAAATCAAAAACATTCGTCAGAGTCAACAACCGATAACTACTCGACCCCAGTCATCAGGGGTTAGTCATCCGCCTTTTCATTCGGCTCGCATTGTCTTAGATTTAGATCGTCCATCACCTTGGCAAATCTCCCAAGGACTAAATATCACCAATGAAACATCAGCCGAATCTACAGCACCACCCAATAGGGAGTGGGTAGTGTCTGTAGATGCGATCGCCGATGCTGGTTTAAGCCAACGCTACGCCCCATCAACATCACCAACCCCAGAAAATCCTCATGGGGGTAGGGTGGACAGATCAATAGTGAGAAAATTAGAGGTAGTTAATAACCGCACAATTATTAGTCTGAGTGTACCTTTTGGCATGGCTCCCCAGATCATGACCTTAGCAGATCCCAACCGCCTAGTGATTGATCTGCGTACCGATGCCTTGGTACAACGAGATATTAACTGGGCTGAAGGATTGCGCTGGCGACAGGAATTTGTCAGTTTAGGTACGGAACGCTTTCCTGTTGTTTGGTTGGATATTAATCCCCGTCAAAATGGGTTACGTTTACAACCCATTGGGACTGACAGGAGCAGCCAAACCGGTACAGCGCCACTCATCCAAATGGCAGAGCAGTCTTTGGCTGTGGCGGCTATTAATGCTGGTTTTTTTAACCGTAATAATCGTTTACCTTTGGGGGCGATTCGTCGGGATGGTCAGTGGCTATCAGGTCCGATTCTTAACAGGGGGGCGATCGCCTGGAATGACTCCGGGGAATTTTACTTTGGTCGTCTGAGTTTAGAAGAAAGTTTAATCACTGGCAATAATCAAAGGTTGCCGATTCTATTTTTAAATAGTGGTTACGTGCAGACTGGTATTGCTCGTTACACTAATACCTGGGGAACTAGCTACACCCCCCTAACGGATAATGAAATCATTATTATTGTCCAACAAAACCGAGTCACAAATCAGCTACCAGGTGGTAAAGCCGGTGAAAAAACATTTACCATTCCCCAAGACGGCTACCTATTAACCTTACGTGCCAATGCTACCACAGCGGCATCACAATTACCTGTTGGCACACCAGTCAGCATTACCAGCGCCACCAATTCCCCCAACTTTTACCGCTATCCCCATATTATGGGAGGCGGTCCCCTTTTGGTACAAAATAATCGAATTGTCCTGGATGCTGCTAGCGAAAGATTTAGTCCGGCTTTTATTACACAAAAAGCGGCTCGCAGTGCTATTTGCACAACAGCAAGGGGATCTGTCATTATTGTGGCTGTACACAATCGTGCTGGCGGACATGGCCCCACTCTGGCGGAACACGCCCAATTAATGAAGAATATTGGTTGTGTCAACGCTCTGAATTTAGACGGTGGAAGTTCCACCAGTCTTTATTTAGGAGGACAACTACTTGACCGTTCGACTAATACTGCTGGACGTGTCCACAATGGGATTGGGGTTTTCTTACAACAGTAGGGAGCAGCCAAACCAAGGGGAAAAATTCTAGTTTTTCAACTGCTCATCAGCAGTAACCCATATTTTTTTTGAGCTTCAGGTCATCCCTCCGGTTTGTGGTGTGAAGAGTTGGTATAGAACTTCTGCTTTCAGGGGTTATCTTTGAGCCAACCTATTTGAATTTTGCTATGTTTGGCAAGGTGCAAGTATCAAGGTTGTACGCTTCCCCAAGGATTTATAACCGTTTTTTATGTAGACCAACTGAGGTAACTATGGCGCAATTTCCAGAAACCACACAAACTAATCATCTATCTTTACCCTTCGCCAGCTCGAATAAAGGGATTGCTGCAACTGAGCTGCGCCCTTGGGGTTCTTTTACAGTTTTGGAAGAAGGGCGAGGCTACAAAATTAAACGCATAGAAGTCAAGCCCGGTCAGCGCCTCAGTCTGCAAATGCACCACCACCGCAGCGAACACTGGATTGTTGTTTCTGGCACGGCTAAGGTTATTTGTGGAGATCAAGAGGTGCTACTGAGAAACAATGAGTCAACCTATGTACCTCAATGTACATCCCATCGTCTAGAGAATCCCGGAGTGATTCCTTTAGTGTTAATTGAAGTCCAAAATGGTGAATATTTAGGTGAAGATGATATTATTCGCTATCAAGATGACTATGCCCGTCAGGATAGTTAAAACTGCCACAGATGGCGAATTTTTGTATAATACACTGAATATTCTGGCCAACCGTCGGCATTAATTACACCAAACTTTACCCCCGTCTGAATTAAGGCGGGGACTACTGTTTTTCCTCACCTGCTCAGATATGAAAATTGTTCACTAATCAATAAAAGATGCAATATTAGCAGAGTATGATGACTTAGGATGTGATTTGACTCTAGTAAAAATCACAAAAATATTTTTTGTCCTCCTAATTTTGGGACTGGAAATATCAGAAATATTTTAAAATGGGATATTTATTGTTAAAACTAATTCTATGATTCATCTGAGTCAAGCCGCAATCATTGAAATTGGGCGATTAAAGTCTAAACAGCAGGCAGATTCTTGGTTGAGATTAGCAATTAAGGAGGGGGGCTGTTCTGGTTGGTTTTATGAGATGTCTTTTGACCAAGTGGTGACGAGTAATGATCGCGTTTTTGATGTCAGCGGGATTCAAGTTCTCATAGATGAGGAAAGCTTGAATTATGTAAATGGTTTGGCATTGGACTATTCAGAAGATTTAATGGGTGGTGGTTTTCGCTTCCACAACCCTCAGTCCATAGGGACTTGCGGCTGTGGTATTTCCTTCTCTATCATTGCACCCAAAGTTTAAATAAATATCAGTTTGACATAAAAACCCAAAAAAAGATATAATCAGGATTTGTTAAAAGTTAGACCTCTAAGCAGCTTTACGCGCTGTAACTCATGCCAACAATACAGCAATTAATACGTACCGAACGCGAAAAAGCGCGTCAGAAAACCAAATCTCCAGCCCTAAAGCAATGCCCACAACGTCGGGGTGTTTGTACAAGGGTATACACAACTACACCTAAGAAGCCTAACTCCGCTCTACGTAAAGTAGCCAGGGTAAGACTGACATCAGGATTTGAGGTCACAGCTTACATTCCAGGTATCGGTCATAACTTGCAAGAACATTCAGTAGTCATGATTCGTGGCGGACGGGTGAAAGACTTACCAGGTGTGCGATACCACATTATCCGTGGAACCCTAGATACAGCTGGAGTGAAAGACCGTAAACAAGGGCGTTCCAAGTATGGAACCAAGCTCCCGAAGGCAGGTAAGAAATAGGAAGTAGGCGATTAGTTGTCTGTGATAGCGTAGCGTGGCGTAAGCCATACATGAGTAGGCTCCTATGGTGGAAAAAGCGCCGATAGCTCAATAGTGGTAATTTCTGTTGCCACTCAGTCTCGCTAAACCCTATATTAAGCAGGTAAAAGTAGGTAATTTCAACCATTATCCTGCCAAGCGATTGGCTATGGCTGAAGCCAGGTTAACCTATCGCCAGTGCCGTAGGCAATTGCAGCGGTTACATCTAAAATATTAAAGTTTATGATGTCGTCGCCTGAACTGGCGTAGAAAAACAAGACAAAGTGAATACGGCGGCTTTACCCGCCCATATACCTAGTGTCTGATAGCATATAATTTCGTTGACAAATCCGAATTAAAGGTGAAGTATGTCTCGTCGTGGTGTTATTCAAAGGCGTCCAGTTCCGCCTGATTCCGTATATAACAGTCGCCTGGTCAGCATGATAATCCGGCGGGTGATGCGTCATGGGAAGAAATCACTGGCTGCTAGGCTGGTTTATGATGCGATGAAAACTATTGAAGAACGCACTGGCGCGCCGCCACTGGAAACTTTTGAAAGAGCAGTACGCAACGCCACACCTTTAGTAGAAGTAAAAGCGCGTCGAGTAGGCGGAGCCACCTATCAAGTACCGATGGAAGTCCGCTCAGACAGGGGTACAACCCTAGCTTTGCGCTGGCTAGTCAAATTTTCCAGGTCTAGACCCGGACGCACAATGGCAAATAAATTAGCTAATGAGTTAATGGATGCTGCCAACGAGACCGGGAATGCAATTCGCAAGCGGGAAGAAACACACCGGATGGCGGAAGCTAACAAGGCTTTTGCACACTATCGTTACTAAGACAAGTAGGGGTATATCGTGGATATAAAGGCGGTATATCGCCTACCCACAAAAAAATACGGTTTTCCGTAGAAGTATAGAACCTTAACAAAGAGTAATATACAAGATATCATGAGGCAAAAACTATAATAGGAGGCTACTGTGGCACGTACGATCCCGCTAGAGAGAGTACGCAATATCGGTATTGCGGCGCATATAGATGCGGGCAAGACAACGACAACCGAGAGAATATTGTTTTACTCTGGCATAATTCATAAAATTGGCGAAGTTCATGAAGGAACAGCCGTGACAGACTGGATGGCTCAGGAGCGTGAACGGGGAATTACCATCACTGCTGCTGCTATCAGTACCAGTTGGAAAGATCATCAAATTAACATTATCGATACTCCAGGACACGTTGACTTCACAATCGAAGTGGAACGTTCCATGCGTGTGTTGGATGGTGTAATCGCGGTATTTTGTTCGGTGGGCGGCGTACAACCCCAGTCGGAAACAGTTTGGCGACAAGCAGACCGGTATAAAGTGCCCCGCATAGCTTTCGTGAACAAAATGGATCGCACAGGGGCGAACTTCTACAGAGTTCACGAACAAATGCGCGATCGTCTGCGGGCTAATGCCATTGCCATTCAACTACCAATTGGTAGTGAAAATGAATTTAAAGGAATCGTTGATCTGGTACGTCAGTGTGCCTATATTTATAACAATGACGAGGGAACAGATATCCAAGAAACAGATATCCCCGCCGACATGCAAGACAGTGTAGAAGAGTACCGCACCAAGCTGATAGAAGCTGTAGCAGAAACTAATGACACTCTGATGAGTAAGTACTTCGAGGGAGAAGAACTTACAGAAGATGAAATCCGTGTTGCCCTGCGTCAAGGTACAATTGCGGGTACTATTGTCCCAGTACTGTGCGGCTCGGCATTTAAAAACAAAGGTGTACAGTTGATGCTGGATGCAGTAGTAGATTATCTGCCAGCCCCAACTGAAGTACCAGCCATCCAAGGTACATTACCCACAGGTGAGGTGGTTGAGCGTAGAGCTGATGATCAAGAACCTCTATCAGCTTTAGCTTTCAAGATTATGGCTGATCCCTACGGCCGTCTTACCTTTGTTCGTGTTTATTCTGGTGTTCTGAAGAAAGGTAGTTATGTTCTCAACGCTACCAAAAATAAGAAAGAGCGTATTTCCCGTCTGGTTATTCTAAAAGCAGATGAACGGCTGGATGTGGATGAAATGCGGGCTGGGGATTTGGGAGCAGCACTAGGATTGAAAGATACCTTAACAGGTGATACTATTACTGATGAGGGATCACCAGTAATTCTGGAATCTCTATTCATTCCTGAGCCTGTAATCTCAGTGGCGGTTGAACCCAAAACCAAGAATGACATGGATAAGCTTTCCAAAGCTCTGCAATCCCTGTCTGAAGAAGACCCCACTTTCCGTGTCAGTGTGGATCCAGAAACCAACCAAACCGTAATCGCGGGAATGGGAGAACTACACTTGGAAATTCTGGTAGACCGGATGTTACGCGAATTCAAAGTAGAAGCCAATGTTGGCGCGCCCCAGGTAGCTTACCGCGAAACGATTCGCAAATCGGTCTCCAAAATTGAAGGGAAATTCATTCGCCAAAGTGGTGGTAAGGGTCAATACGGTCACGTGGTAATCGATTTGGAACCAGGGGAACCCGGTACAGGCTTTGAATTTGTTTCTAAGATTGTGGGTGGTGTCGTACCAAAAGAATATGTCGGACCCGCAGAACAAGGAATGAAAGAAAGCTGCGAATCCGGTGTATTAGCTGGATATCCACTAATTGATGTCAAAGCAACTCTGGTGGATGGGTCATACCACGATGTAGACTCTTCAGAAATGGCTTTCAAAATCGCTGGCTCAATGGCAATGAAAGAGGCAGTATTGAAAGCCTCTCCTGTACTATTAGAACCTATGATGAAAGTTGAGGTTGAAGTACCCGAAAACTTCCTTGGGGATGTGATGGGCGACCTTAACTCTCGTCGTGGACAAATTGAAGGTATGGGATCTGATGATGGTTTAGCCAAAGTAACTGCTAAAGTCCCATTGGCAGAAATGTTTGGTTACGCCACTGATATCCGCTCCAAGACCCAAGGCCGTGGTATCTTCTCAATGGAATTTAGCCACTACGAAGAAGTACCTCGGAACGTGGCTGAAGCAATCATAGCTAAAAGTAAAGGGAACGCTTAATTAAAAAAGGAAACGAGCATTCATGGCACGCGCAAAGTTTGAAAGGACTAAACCACACGTTAATATCGGTACAGTTGGCCACGTTGATCATGGTAAAACTACTCTAACAGCAGCCATTACTATGACTCTAGCCGCGCTGGGTCAAGCTACAGGTAAGGGCTACGATCAAATTGATAACGCACCCGAAGAAAAGGCACGGGGGATTACCATCAACACAGCTCACGTTGAGTATGAAACCGGTGATCGTCACTATGCTCACGTAGATTGCCCAGGACACGCTGACTATGTGAAAAACATGATCACTGGTGCTGCCCAAATGGATGGTGGTATTCTGGTGGTTTCAGCGGCTGATGGCCCTATGCCCCAAACCCGTGAACACATCCTATTGGCAAAACAGGTGGGTGTACCCAGTCTGGTTGTGTTCCTGAACAAGGAAGACATGGTAGATGACCCAGAACTACTAGAGTTGGTGGAATTGGAAGTACGGGAGCTATTATCTAGTTACGATTTCCCCGGCGACGACATCCCCATCGTCACTGGCTCCGGTCTCAAAGCACTGGAAGCCATGACTGCTAACCCCAAACTTCAAAAGGGTGAAGATCAGTGGGTAGATAAAATCTATGAACTCATGGAAGCTGTGGATTCCTATATTCCAACTCCTGAGCGGGCTATAGACAAGCCCTTCCTGATGGCGGTGGAAGATGTATTCTCGATCACAGGTCGTGGAACTGTGGCTACTGGCCGGATTGAGCGTGGTAAGGTTAAGGTCGGTGATGTGGTTGAACTAGTGGGCATTAAAGACACTCGCAATACCACTGTCACTGGGATCGAGATGTTTAAGAAGAGTCTCGAAGAAGGTATGGCTGGCGATAACGCTGGCGTGCTCCTACGTGGTATCCAAAAGGCTGACATTGAGCGCGGTATGGTTATAGCCCAACCAAAGTCAATCACCCCTCACACTGAATTTGAAGGTGAAGTGTACGTCTTGACCGATAAAGAAGGCGGTCGGAAAACACCATTCTTTGCTGGCTATCGTCCTCAGTTTTATGTACGGACAACTGATGTCACAGGCACCATCAAATCCTTTACTTCTGATGATGGTAGCACCGCAGAAATGGTGATGCCAGGCGATCGCATCAAGATGACAGTAGAATTGATCAACCCCATTGCTATTGAGCAAGGAATGCGCTTCGCGATTCGTGAAGGTGGCCGTACCATTGGTGCTGGTGTCGTATCCAAAATCCTGAAGTAACACCTGTTTGTTCTATAACCAAGGAGCGCTGGTAGATAAACTATCGGTGCTCCTTTATCTTCCTTCTTTGATTGCTTTTTCGAGTAATCACCTATGTTGGGGCTTTAGGATCAGGGGGATTGTGACAGTCTGACCCCATAGCCTTGGGCACTGTCGGCAGAAACCGTGACCATCCCAAATAATTCTCACAAAAGTCATAATTATTCATCAGAACCTAGAAAATTAAAGATGGCAACTCTACAGCAGCAAAAAATTAGAATTCGTTTACAGGCTTTTGACCGTCGCTTATTAGACACATCTTGCGAGAAGATTGTAGACACAGCTAACAGAACTAACGCTACAGCTATAGGCCCAATTCCTCTACCGACAAAACGCAAAATCTACTGTGTGCTGCGATCGCCTCACGTAGATAAAGATGCCAGAGAACACTTTGAAACCCGCACCCATCGCCGGATTATTGACATTTACCAACCTTCTTCTAAAACTATCGATGCCCTGATGAAGCTAGATCTACCATCGGGTGTGGATATTGAAGTAAAACTATAATTTGGTTAATGCTGTAATATTTACCCAGCCCTGAAGAAATTTATCTCGGGGCTTTTTATTGGCTGGGAAACAAATGATAGAATATCAGAAAAGTACGGGGAAAGCAGAGAAGAATAAATTTCACAATTAATTTTATACAAAGGTAACAATGACATCCTCTTCTAAAATTGCAGTTCGCGAACTACCTCTGTTCCCGTTACCTGAAGTAGTTCTATTTCCTACTAGACCATTACCCCTACATATCTTTGAATTCCGCTACCGAATCATGATGAACACGATTTTGGAGAGCGATCGCCGGTTCGGTGTGTTAATGGTCGATCCAGTTGACGGTACAATCGCTAATATTGGTTGCTGTGCTGAAATCATTCATTACCAACGGCTGCCAGATGACCGCATGAAAATGTTAACCTTGGGACAGCAAAGGTTTCGTGTTTTAGAATACGTCCGCGAAAAGCCTTACCGTGTTGGGTTAGTAGAATGGTTAGAAGACCAGCCACCAACCCGAGATTTACGCCCCCTAGCCGCAGAGGTAGAACAACTATTACGAGATGTCGTTCGTCTCTCAGCTAAGTTAACTGACCAAAATATGGAACTACCAGAGGAATTACCCGACCTACCTACAGAACTTTCTTACTGGGTAGCAAGTAATCTCTATGGTGTGCCATCAGAGCAACAGGCATTACTAGAGACACAAGATACCTTACTGCGCTTGGAAAGAGAAGCAGAAATTTTGACCTCTACTCGCAATCACTTAGCAGCCCGCGCTGTCCTCAAAGACACTTTTAATAATTCATAATTTTTGCCGTTTGCTTTGGAAGCGCTACCCAATAGCTTGCGTGGCCTAGCCATAGGTAGTTCGTAATTCGTATTTTTTAAATTACGAGTTAGGAGCCAATTGTGATGGGTAGAATCTTATAGCTGCCAAAAATCTTCAAGATTTCTGTATGCTCAGTTAACTTTGCTAAAGCGCATCGCATTTGTTCTTCCTGCACATCCGCTTCTAAATCAATAAAAAACAAATATTCTCCCAGAGAGCGCTTTGTGGGTCGGGATTCAATACGACTAAGATTAATCCCTAACCCAGCAAATACCTGTAGAGGTTTGAGTAGCGTTCCCGGTAAATTCGCCGGGACACTGAAAGCCAAGGAAGTGTAACTAGCACTTCCTGATATCTTGACTAAATCCTCCACCCATTGACTCACCACCCAAAAGCGAGTGCAGTTGTCAGGGTAGTCATTAATATTACTAGCCAATATAGGCAATTTATAGAGTTCAGCCGCTCTACTGGAGGCGATCGCAGCCGCGGTTAAATCTCCATCCAGCCGTTGTAGCGATTCGGTAGTCGAATTACTCGCTACTAGCTGCACGTTTGGGAGAAACTGCGCCAACCATCCTTGACATTGTGCTAAAGCTTGTGGATGAGAATAAACAGTTTGAATAGTATCTAAACTACTGGCACAAGAAATTAAAGCATGAGCAATCGGCATCACCAAAGCCAACTGAACTCGTAAACTATCCAACTGCCACAGTGTATCCATTGTCATAGTAACACTGCCTTCAATAGAATTTTCTACCGGTACAACAGCTAACTGAGTTTCTCCAGATGCAACAGCCTGGAGTGATTGGGAAATGCTCGAATATGGACATAACATAGCTTGATTACCTGTTTTCTTGGCCAGCCAATTAGCATAAAAAGCAGTTACTTGTTCTGCATAAGTGCCAGGAGGTCCTAAATGAGCAATAGATATAGTCACAGACTCTAGTCCTAAATTATTTGAGAGAAAAAAATAAAATTATAATTTAATTAAAAATAGAAAAATTCAACAATTATTGCTTTGAATTCATGGCTACCCAGTTTACCGCCTGTCAAACAGTAAGAATTAATGTACCAGCACAGCAGATACCGATCCAACACTACCTGCGTCAGCCCCAACGTCTGGTCAAAGCCCTCACAGATAATAGTCGCATACACCAACTTTCAGAAGAAGTATTTCGCTTAAAAATGCGTCCATTAACCTTCATGTCACTGACTATTCAACCCATTGTAGACCTGAAAGTCTGGGCAGAATCCCATGGAACCATTCAGCTGCGATCGCTAAATAGTCAAATCCTGGGCTTTGAGTACATCAACCAGCGCTGGTCATTAAATTTACAAGGGTATTTATCACCCCAAGAAAGCAACAACATCACCATCCTACAAGGGAAAGCCGATCTAAAAGTAGAAGTAGATATACCACCCCCATTTTCCTTCACACCTCAGCCCATTCTAGAAGCCACAGGTAATGGTTTACTCAAAAGTATACTGATGACCATAAAACAACGCCTACAGCATCAACTCCTAGCTGATTACCAGCACTGGGTAGCATCACAGGGTATGGAAACCCTCCTAATTGACCAGACTGGCGCTGATTGCAATCAGCGCAGTGCCGGCAATTGCAGCCCCAGGGAAATCCCTATTCTCAACCCAGATTGATTAACTCCCTTCTCTAAAACCTCTCTAAAGCTACTCAAATAGCTTGATTTAAGAACTAGCAAACTAGCCCTAGCTTCTATAGTAAAGGTTCAAGGCTATGGGGCTCACTTGAGTGACTGCCGAATTGACAACCACGAAAAGATTTGCGATGCAATCGTGATGGACCGTACTGTTGCAGCGCCAGCAAATGCTTTTGGGTGGCATAGCCCTTATGTTCCTCCAAATTATATAAAGGATACTTTGATGCCAAACGTATGAGCAGTGAGTCACGCCAAACCTTCGCAACAATACTAGCAGCTGCAATACTCACATGAGTTTGGTCACCCTTAACCACAGTTTGTTGAGGAACCTGCAAATTTTTAATGGGCTGGTTACCATCAACCAAACATAGTTGAGGCCGTACATTCAGTTTGAGCACAGCGCGCTTCATAGCCAACAGAGTTGCCTGCAAAATATTTAGTTGATCAATTTCAGCACTGGAAGCACAACCAATAGTCCAGTCGGTCGCCAAATCACAGATTTGCCCTGCTAGTGTAACTCTGCGAGAACTGGAAAGCTTTTTACTATCCTTAATACCAGCAACCATGAGTTTTGCTACAGCAGAACTAGGCAAAATCACTGCTGCTGCCACCACCGGACCAAATAATGCACCTCGCCCCACCTCATCTATGCCTGCCACCAAGTCACAAGACAGAGGTAAAGGGGAAGGTGAAAAGGGGAGACCCGCCTCCCCCGAATTCAAGAATCCAGGGTCTAAAACTGTTTCTTCTACCTCCATAACAGAATTAATTGTCCTCATCTGTAGAAGAGTTAGACTCTAGAGCAGAAGAACGACGGCGACGGCGACGGTTACCAGTAGAGATTTTGTTGACCGGTGTAATAACAGTTGGCTGAACCTCCAAGTCCATAGGCAAGATATCAGTAATAGGTTCTGGAGTTTCAACTACGCTCCCTATGCCTATGGCTTCTTCTTGGGGTGCAAAACCATCTAATCTATCCACCACACTGAAGGTTTTATTTTCTGGTGGCGACAACTCATGATTGGTTTCATCCTGTGAATTAAAAATCAAATTTTGATTTTTCGTCACACTAGTCTCTAACTGTCCCGGTGGAATAATATTAATAATTACTGACTTGGGACTTTTGACCTGAGATTCTTCTTCCAACTTTAACAAAGGAGAAACCCCCATCAAAGCGAACACATCTTGTTCTTCCGGGGTCATTTCCACATTTTTAAATTCTGGCGGTTCCACCACTGGTTTAATTGGTTCGAGCTTCTCGCGAGTAGTCCGCCCGGTTCTGTCTTGCCAACCGGATTTATTTAGGGAAGGAGAAGGGATTTCTGGAGTAGATGTTTGGATTTCAACACCTAAGTCTATATCTACATCATTGTCAAAACCTACTCCACCAGGAGTCACGCCACTGATGTCCACAGTACGTATATCATCCTTAGCATTGACTCCATTGAGACCAAATCTATTAGGGCTGCTCTTACGAACACGACGTTTTAACTCCCGTGGTTCTTGATAGCTGGGATGATTCATCGGAGTATCAATATCCCCAATAGCTGGGCTACGTGATCCATCAAAACCTTCCTCAAAAGGCTCATAAACTCGTGGCTTTACCGCCGGTATCCTTGGTGTTTGAACTCTTCCGATAGCTTGCGTGGCGTAGCCATAGCTATCGTTATTAGGAAAAGAGACCTTAGACTGAACAGAGCCTAAATCTGAACGCTCTGATAGTTCAGCAGTGGTTGGCAGTCGGGTTTCTGTATCTCCAGGCAAACGCACAATATGCCCCAAACCGCTACAAGTGGGACAAGTATGACCAAATAATTCATAAATATTTTGACCCTGGCGTTTACGGGTCAGTTCTACTAGTCCTAACTCCGTGAGTTGGGCAATCTGAGGTCGAGCTTTGTCTGCTTTGAGTGCTTTATTAAAGTGTTCTAAAACTTGTAATTGGTCACGCCGCGATTCCATATCAATGAAGTCAACCACAATTACCCCGGCAATATTTCGCAGACGTAACTGACGAGCGATTTCCGTAGCAGCTTCACAGTTTGTCCACAACACTGTTTCCCTGGCTGTTGCGGATCTAGTGAAGGAACCAGAGTTAACATCTACTACTGTTAATGCTTCTGTTGGTTCAATGATAATATAGCCCCCAGATGGTAGGTCTACTCTAGGTTTGAGGGCTTCTCTAATTGCGGCACTAATGCGGAAATATTCTAAAATTGGCGAGCGATCGCGGTGATGGTCGAACAACACGCCCTGGGGTGTTTGACCTCCGCTCCAATTCTGCAAATACTGTTTTACTCTTTTCAACCCAGTGCTCGAATCTACCACAATCCGATTCACATCGGCACCGTACATATCTCTGAGTACGCGCTGGATAAAGTCATCGTCCCGATTCAGTAGTGCTGGGGCGCGGGTTGAATGTGCCTCTTGCTGAATGGCTTCCCATTGCTTTTGCAACAGTTCCAAATCCTCAATAATGGCTTCTTCTGGTTTGCCTTCCGCTTCTGTACGCACCAGTAAACCCATTCCCGCAGGTTTAATTAAGATTGCGAGAGCACGCAAGCGGTTGCGCTCACTTTCACTTTTAATTCGTCGAGATAAGTTTACCCCCCGACCGTAGGGCATGAGAACTACATAGCGTCCCGGTGATGTGATGTTACCTGTGAGCCTCGGACCTTTTGTCCCTGTTGGCTCTTTCATGACTTGCACCAACACTTTTTGTTGTGGTGCTAATAGTTCTGTGATTGCTGCTGCTGTACGTTTTAGCTTCAATGGACCCAAGTCAGTCACATGAATAAATCCGTTGCGCTCTGGGTCTCCGATATTGACAAAAGCCGCGTCTATTCCTGGTAATACATTTTCTACTACACCTAAGTAGATATCACCAATTTGATGATGACCAGTAGCGACTACGAGTTCTTGTATTTGATCTTCAGAAAAGACGGCAGCAATTTGATGCTGTTCTGCTATGATGATTTGCTTTGGCATTCAATTTCCTCAAAAATTGGCAGCGCCAACCAGAAGCTTAGAGGTTCTTCCTGCCTTTCGCCCCTGCCAGCTCCAAAAGGCGCTGCTGATCATAAAAATTGTGACTTGTTGACTCAAAATTAAAGGGAGCATCGGAATAAAGAGTTGCGTTTACACGCGGTGATGATTCCCAAATGGCTGCTGATTGTTTAACTAAAGTTAACATTTAAGAATCAGGGCAACCGTCTATGGGTGATTTTTGATGCTATACCACTGGTAGCTAGAGATTAGGCATTCAGCATTTGTTGGAAAAAACATCGAGAAAGAGTTGCCCACGACGCCAATTTTTTCAGTTACTAGTTCACAAGTTAGCTATAGGGGGAGTGGCTTCTATAAGACAAGTCTCACACCTACTTCGACAGTAGCTTCAGCGGCAGTAGGCTGATAGCTTGAGTGGCGTAGCCATTCGCTTATTTCCTGGGAAGAGCGGTAAGCTGTCTTCATTACCAAGTCTTTGGATACAATTCTAGAAGTCACAATGTTATATGCTTACACAGAAGCTTCAACGCAAGTCTTAGCTCAGTCTACCCTCCGATAGCTTTGCCAGGCATAGCTATAGATAGCTTTCGCTCCCTGATCACTAGGGGAGTGAACTAGTCCACTGAATGGCCACGCGGTGAAAATTCTCTCGTTCTGATTCTAACCCAACCACGGGAATTAATTCCCATTATGCCCTAAGTTGGACTTGGTTAATGCCACGCTCCGCGATTTGGCACATCGCAGTGCCGAAGGCAATTAGCACCAGCTATGCCCTAGGCTTTAAATCCGTGAGGTTAGCCATAGTTGATTTATGGCGAAATCAAGCATTGCTTATTAGGGATTATACACCTAAAACTAGCTGACTCCGGTGGATGTGCAGCAGTTGAAATTCTTCGAGGGAGACTATCTCCAGCATAGACAGTATTTGTTCGGGACGCAAGACTACACCATTATGGCGACAACTTCCTAGATAATGCAGAACAGCTGTAGACTCTAATATACCGGTTTCAGTTTTTACTAATTCCAGTTCCAATAGGCGCGAGCGCAGATTTACTAATTCCCTCTTCCCCGATTTGGTTGTTTTTTCCCACCATATCTCATTTTTGCCTTTGATGGCATCAATCCATTCTTGCCATTGTGCTGCTACCATTGATCTGGGGGTTGCTACCTTAATTACATAAGCCGCTGCCTCCATGACTTGGTTAGCTGCTGTCGCTTTTAAGTCTATACTAGCAACTTTATATATAGGAATATCTGTGGGCAGTTCCTGAACCAGTTTCTGTAGGAAAGTCTCCACTTCCACTGGCTGGGTTAACTCAAAATCCACAATTTCTCCACTGCTGGTAGCCCCCAAAGCTAAGGCGCTCGCGATCGCAATCCGGGGACTGGGATGAAATCCACCCGTAAAAGCAATCGGTATACCTGCTCTGCGGATGACCCGATCAAACAGGCGCATTAAATCCAGGTGACTTACTAAAGCCATAGCCCCTTGCTTACCAAACCAGACCCGTAGTCTTTGGGTTTTATTTGTATTGGGGACAAAATTGCCAGGAAATTCTGGTATTGGTGGCGATGAAATCACAATGTTATGTCCGAAGTCTGTGCCGCACACACCGCAATGTGAGCAACCTGCAAAAGAACAATCCGGGACTACCGCCGCTGCTAAAGCACGTTTTAAGTCTTCCTGGAGCCACTTTTTATCGATACCTGTGTCTATATGATCCCAAGGTAGGGGCATATTTAGTGAGTCTAGCCAAGGTATTGGGGGAGTCAAGCCAGAATTTACTTCCTTTGTTTCTCCTTCTCCTGCAATTTTCTGCTCCTGGATATCAAATAGATTCCACTCGCCCTTTTCTACTCGCCGATATTTCCAATCTAAACCTGCTTCTGCAATGGCTTTTTCCCAAGCACCAAAAGCTGCATCTAAATTTTCATACCAGGAATCCATACCAGCACCTAATTCCCAGGCGCGACGGACTACTTTCCCTATTGTGCGATCGCCTCTGCCCACAAAGTCTTCCATTGCCGAGATTCGCACATCGGTGAAATTCACCTTCACACCCCTGTTCGAGCGAAATTCTTCTCTGAGCAGGTTTTGTTTCCGTTTGAACTCCGTTGTCGAAACTGAATGCCACTGAAAAGGGGTATGGGGCTTAGGTGTAAAGTTAGAAATTGTCAGGTTAAACTTTAGTGGTTTTCTGCCTCTACCGCGACATTCTCGTTGTAGCCAACTGACTGTTTCGGCAATACCTACCACGTCAGCATCTGTTTCTCCCGGCAAGCCAATCATGAAATATAACTTAATTTTATCCCAGCCTTGTTCCCAAGCTGTCTTTACGCCTCTTAATAATTCTTCATTAGTTAAACCCTTATTTACAATATCCCGCATTCTTTGAGTTCCAGCTTCTGGCGCAAATGTTAGTCCACTTTGCCTGGTTCCACCCAGAATCTTGGCAATATTTTCGTCAAATCTGTCTACCCGTTGACTGGGAAGTGTCAGGGAAATATTCTCGGTTTTTAACCGGTTCTTAATTTCCATCCCTACTGCTGGTAAGGATAAATAATCTGAACAACTCAGGGATAGCAAGGAAAACTCATTATAACCAGTAGCGCGCATTCCTTGTTCAATGGTTGCTACCACCTGTTCTGGTTCCACGTCCCTGGCTGGACGAGTCAGCATTCCTGGTTGACAAAAGCGACAACCACGTGTACAACCTCGACGGATTTCCAGTGTCAGACGGTCATGGACGGTTTCCACGTAGGGAACTAAACCAATGGAATAGGCTGGGATTGGGGTTGACACCCGCCGGATAATTCGTTTTGGCACATCTGGTCGGCGAGGATTTACTGACCCATCCCTTGCCATGTTGTAAAATTGAGGAACGTATACCCCTGGTATTTGTGCCAAGTCCAGGAGTAGATTTTCTCGAGTGAGTTTGCTTTGTTTACCTTCTGCCAACACTAACCCAATTTCTGGTAGTAATTCTTCCCCATCTCCGAGGGCGAAAAAGTCGAAGAAGTCGGCGTATGGTTCGGGGTTGGATGTGGCCGTCTGTCCCCCGGCAAAAATTAACGGGTAGTTCCCATGGTATCTTTCTTGCCATGTGTGGGGAATTCCAGCTAGGTCTAACATTTCCAGGATGTTAGTTGCTCCTAGTTCGTAACTGAGACTAAATCCTAAAATGTCGAATTCCCCTAGTGAGCGCTTGGATTCCACGGCAAATAACGGTGTGTTAGTTGCGCGCAGCTTTGCTACCAGGTCGGCTCCTGGCAGATAAGAGCGATCGCATAATTGCTGGGGCTGGGCATTGAGGATATTATATAGAATAATATGCCCTAAGTTAGAAGATCCGACTTCATATACTTCTGGGTAGGTTAAAGCCCAGCGTATTGTGGCCGTATCCCAAGGTTTATGTACTGCCAAGCGTTCGTTACCCAAGTAACGCGCTGGCTTTAATATATCCGCTGTGATTAATTTTTCAACTGCAACAATCACTATGCTATCTTCTTAGCTACCTTAATTACAGCTAATCTACTATAACTTAGCATGAATGTAGCCTGTGCAGTAGAGTTATTCAATGCTCATAGCAAGTTTTTTCATAAAAAAACTTGCTACGAGCATTGCTGAATCACCATCTACAGTTAGAAATTGCAGTTATTGATACATTTATATTTTAACTATTCAGCACTGTTTGCTTACTTGGTTATCCCGTTGTGTGTGAGGGTCAGGGAGAATTAATACTTTAGCCCAGCACCTTAACTGTGGGCTGCCAACTTTTGCTTCTCATGTTGTCCCACCTACTCCGGTGACTTTGCTAAATTTTTATCAAATATCTTATGTTTGATAAAATTGCCATAAATACAGGATAAAATGTATTTGTGTATACTTTTTTCTCCAGCTATCTGCAAAACAATTTACATAGACCGGTAGCAAGGAGAGCAATTAATCGTAACTTTGCTGACAAGGCTTACTGAGTTGGTCAGTTGAACTAATTAACTCACTCTCAGGTTTAGAGGCAAAGACTTGATTGATGATCATGCTGGAGAGGGTTGCATACCAAGGTTAAAGACGGATTATTTATCCCTTGCTCTAATGATATAGTTTACGCCAGCATGAAAAATTAGATCACATTCTATATCCAATAGTATTCTTGAGAAGAATTATCACATATAGTCTTGGTATATTGCTGATGAGAACTAAACACATTATCCGTCAACTGGTTGAAAAAGCCCTTGACATTAAAAAACTAACCCCCGAAATCGAAAATGAAATCAATTCAGAACTTACTCAAATGGGTTACATTTCTGATGTTGATTATGAAGCTCTAGAGTTATTAATGGCAGAAATGGATGCGGGGCGGGTGAAGTTAGTGCCCAGTTGGGGGTAACTACTGCTATCTGGGGAAATTTCATGTTACGGCTAGTCATTTTCAGTAAACTTTAGTATTTATTCCACCAGTGTGGCGTAAACTGTGCTAATGAGCATCCACAACTTGCATTAGTAGTAAACCGTCATGCAGCCCGCTAAACGTTTAGAACAAATTCCTGCTTATTTGTTTGCTGAACTTAACAGCAAACGGGAACAACTTGGGCTTCAGGGAGTTGATATCATTAACCTGGCACTGGGCGACCCAGATAAACCAACTCCTCCTCAGATTCTTCAGGCCATGCATCAAGCAATTGATGATCCATCCACCCATAACTACCCACCCTATCAGGGAACAGAAGAATTCCGCCAGGCGGCGGTTAATTGGATGGAACGAAGGTTTGGGGTGACAGGGTTAAATCCACATACAGAAATTATCTCTTCCATTGGTTCCAAAGAAGCAATACATAACACCTTCTTAGCTTTTGTAGAGGCGGGAGACTATGCCCTCATCCCCGATCCTGGTTATCCTGTGTATCGGACTGCCTCAATTTTTGCTGGTGGTCAACCTTATACCATGCCGTTGAAGGCAGAAAACAATTTTTTACCTGACCTAAATATAATTCCTGAAGAAATTGCCCGTCAGTCCAAATTATTGTGGATTAATTATCCTAATAATCCCACTGGAGCCATAGCCAGTTTAGAATTTCTGGGAGAATTAGTTGATTTTTGCAGGCAGTATAATATTTTGCTATGTCATGACCATGCTTACTCGGAAATGGCTTACGATGGCTATAAACCTCCGAGTGTCTTGCAAGTTCCGGGTGCAAAAGATGTCGCCATTGAATTTCACAGTCTGTCTAAATCCTATAATATGATGGGCTGGCGTATTGGTTTTGTAGTAGGTAATGCCACTGGTATTCAAGGGTTGAGACAGGTGAAAAGTAATGTTGATTCTGGCGTATTTAAGGCAATTCAAAAAGCTGCGATCGCAGCTTTCTCCACAAGTGATGGGGAACTCTCCATCCTAATGTCAGCTTACCAAAAGCGTCGTGACATTATTGTAAAAGGATTACAGTCTTTAGGCTGGCCGATTGCACCTCCTCAAGCGACACTTTACGTCTGGGCCCCCGTACCTCCTAGATATTCTTCCCAAGAATTCGTATCTTTATTACTGGACAAATGTGGCATTATGGTACCTCCGGGAGTTGGTTATGGTGCTTGCGGGGAGGGCTTTTTCCGAATAGCCCTCACCATTCCCGATGAGCGGATGGATGAAGCTATTCAACGCATGAGAGATGCTGGTATTCGTTACTCTTGATTTAGGGCGGAAATTTCTTCCCCCTAGTTATGAATTCGTAGGAGTGGGGTGATACCCTGGGCATAGCTGCTGAATAAATTGATAATATTGCCGTTGAGCGGTTGAGTCGAGTTGGCTTTTGGGTTCTTTTGCTAAAATCTGGCTCAAAAAGGTAATCACCTCTGTATCCAAGGCTGGGCGCACCAAATTGAGAGGACAAAGCAAATGGGAAGCATCTCGCAGATCGATAATCAGGGGTGTTTCTTGTGTACAGTTAGCTAGCAGCAGGGGACGTAACCAGCACAACTGACGAGCAACCACGACTTGGATAACTTCTGCAAGTAAATTCTTGTCACTATGGTCTAAAGATACAATTTGTCCTGGTTGAAACTCTAGGCTCATATTCGTTAAGTTGACGACATTGCTGCTTATTTGATTGTAAAAGCGAGAATACGCTACCTGAAACAAAGATATTGAACATACCTTAATTTCAGATTATCAGAAATTTCCCGGCGGAGTGAAAACCCCTGAAGATGAGCAGAGGGGGGAAATATTTCAGGTTTGTATCAGGATGTTATAGCATAAGTAAATAACTGTTAAGTCAACAGCATTGACTTAATATTTATATTCTTGTTGTCAATTATCGAATCAAAAGTAAACAGCCGTGTCTGTCGAAACCATTGAGAAGCGTTCCACATCCCGCAAGCTCGCCCCTCGGTACCGGGTGTTGCTCCATAATGACGACTACAACTCCATGGAGTATGTAGTACAGACACTATTAACCACAGTACCGAGCCTGACCCAACCCCAAGCAGTGAGCATTATGATGGAAGCCCATACTAACGGTTTGGCCTTAGTCATTACTTGCGCTCAAGAACACGCCGAATTTTATTGCGAAACATTAAAAAGTCATGGTTTAAGCAGCACCATTGAGCCGGACGAATAAGACAATATATTGGTCTTATTCCGCACAATCCTATGAAAATCAACCTAATTCGGTTAGCCCAAAGTCCTGTTCCCATCAGGATCGGTTATTTCGTTGCTGCTTTATTAGTCCTATGGCTACCCTTTGCCATCCCGATGTACTTGTTAGTTAGGGATTCTAATTTAGTAAGTATATTGACAATGGTACTGTTATATGCTCAATTTATTTTCCTGTTGCAGCTATGGGGGAAAAATGTCTATGACCAACCCCAAATATTCCGGCAATACGGCGGGGAAATCACCCGGTCTAATGCCGTGGATTTGCTGAATGGTTTAGCTACTGGTATGGTGAGCATTCTGGTAGTGTTTGGCCTACAAGGTTTATTAGGTTGGCTGGTATGGCAACAACCACAGGTTTTCTTACCGAGAATAATTCTAGAGGGTTTAATTGTCTCTTTGGGGGTCGGGTTTGCGGAAGAGTTATTATTTCGAGGTTGGTTACTCGATGAGCTAGAACGGGATTATAGCCTAGGTGTGGCACTGTGGATTAATGCTGTCACCTTTGCCGCATTGCATTTTATTAAACCTTGGGAGGCAATTATTCAAACATTACCCCAATTTCCAGCTTTGGTATTGCTGGGGTTAACGCAGGTATGGGCTAAACACTGGCGTAGGGGAAGATTGGGTTTACCTATTGGTTTACATGGTGGTTTGGTTTGGGGCTATTACATCATTAATGTGGGCAATTTAATTGAATATACTGGTCAAGTTCCTGATTGGGTGACGGGTGTAAATAATAATCCTCTACAAGGAGTTATGGGGGTGGTGTTTATGGGTGTACTGGCTGTGTGGATGCGTTGCCGAATTGTAGCTTAATATTTTTTTAAGGAACTGTGGCGATGACTGTCCCCACTAAGCAAGCCTGATCTAAGTTAACGCCGGTCAAATTTGCCCCTTCTAACTCTGCACAGAGCAAATTTGCGCTAGTGAAGTTCGCCCCGGCTAAATTTGCGCCCCGTAAATCAGCTTCTTCTAAGTTGGCTTCACTGAATAAACTTCCTTGCAAATCAGCGCCACTCAAGTCAGCACCTTTGAGATTTGCGCCGGTGAGGTTTGCGCCCCGCAAGTCAGCACTGCGTAAGTCAACACCTTGTAGGTTGACATTCATTAAATTAGCACCACTTAAGAAAGCACCAGCCAGGGAGACATCGCCCAGTGTCGCCCCCATCAGGTTGGCTCCGCGTAAATTACTACCACGCAAGTCAGCACTGGTTAAGTCGGCTTGCATTAAGTTTGCTCCCATGAGGTTCGCCCGCAGGTCTGTTTTTTGCAGGTTTGCGCCCATTAAGTTGGCTCCCTGGAAATGTCCGCCTTCAAGTTTGGAACCGGCGAAATTAGCACCGACCAAGGTAGCGCCTGGGAGGTTGATCCGGCTCAAATCGAGTTGGGAGAGTTCCTGATCTTCTAAGTTAGCTCCTGGAAGTTGTTTGAGTTTTCCTGATTTAATGGCTTCAATATTCATGGGGATGATTGGTAATTAGTGAAGCTCACTGAGGTTTGATCTGTGAGGTGGTAATGTACTAGTCTATTGATCTTTCTCCGATTGGGAGTCAAGGAGCCATAGGCCGGTGCTGACTTTCGGTGAGCTCACGGGTAAGTCCAGACCCTGCTGTAAACCCATGACTAATAAAGCTAGGGTATCTACAAGTTTGGGGTCAAAGCGGGTTGATTGTTGTTGTCTGCATTCTTCTAAGGCTTGAGTAAATATTTCTTGGGGAGTTTTTGGGGATGATTTGATGTTGTTAACGCGCCTTTGAAAATCGGACACTAGGGCTAAAATTCTCGATTCTAAGGGAATTTCATCTCCGGCTAAATTTGCCGGTTCCCCTGTACCGTTCCACCATTCGCTTTGGTGGGTGATAATTTGGGCAATGGCCTGGAGTCGGGGCATAGTTCGCAATACCTGGGCTCCTGGTATTAGGGGACAAGTTAAGGGAGAATGGGGGGCTGGTTCTTGGTAGTGGGTAGATGTACCGGGGGTGAGAAGGCTTTCTGCTGTTTGTAGTGGGTGTATACGGTGTAAAAAACCTGCTAGTCGCAATCGCTTAATCTGCCATGCGGGTAGTTCTAACAGCTGGGCCATAATCTCACAAAGTGCTACGACTTCGGCACAGGCCATGGGATTTTGGACATCTCCCATATCGATTAATTGCGCCATGCGTAAAAATGCTTGGATTTCATTAGAAACCAAGTTATGATCTAAAGCCTGTTGACGAGGGGTAGTGCTAAGTGCTTGTGGGTTTTTTCCTGTCTCGAGATAATTTACTACGCGGGAGACAACTCCATTTAAATGTTGTGGTGGGGCTGGACTATGATGTATAATGGTTAGGTGATTAATCAGTTGTTCTGCTAGTTCTGGATTGTATTGTTTAATGTGGGCGATCGCCAAGTTGGCTGTTTCTTGCACCAACTCCGGTTCAAATGTCCATAACCCATAGAATTTGCGCTCTAGATCAGAAGACGGTCTCCCATCGACACCATAATCAGACTCTGATAGCTCTTGACAAAGTACCATTGCTGTGTATCCAGGTGACAGGATAATTAAGTGCCATTCCTGGGCTACTGGATCAAGTGGATTTAATGGAACCAAATCCACATTACTAAGTTGGCTGGTAGGATGTTCTATAAAGCCTGTGTCCGGTGCTGCCATAATTACAACTTGCCGGCTACACTTAGCAATATCTGCGTATCTTTGAGCTTCTTGAAGATACCATTTACCTTGTTGAAAGGCTGTAATAACTAATGGTGAACTATCTTCACTTAAGATGTGGTCTTCTAGAGCATGACACAGAGCAACTAAAGTATTTTTGTAGTAAACTCCAAGTCCCAGTGGCCTAGTAGTATTACGGTGTGCTGTCTCCAGCTTTTGTAGTATGGAACCTTCTAACATGGGCTATCATAATTTGTAAGTAATTATTAATTCTGAATTAGGCCTTGCTGAATCAAACTAAGACTTTACAGCAAATTGCAGCCAGATGCTAATAGGATAATAAATCTTAAAACTCCTCTGGGCTGGACATCCTGCCCGCTCAGGGTCTAGGTTATCTAAATACAAATACCATATCACAAAATCTATAGATTTTGTGATATGGTCAGCAGACTGTGCCACTGCTACCGCCAAAATGCTGTTGATATTTGAAACCAGCAAAGCCGGTAAGTCTATGATACACTTAGAACCTGTTTTTCTTTCTTTTCCATAGGTGCAGAAAGTGCTTCCTCCAAATCGGCACAACCCAATTTTTCCTCTAAGATGTTCATAACTTCGCGGCCGAAGTCATTGGGGTTTTGTTTCCAAGCTTGTAAGCAGACTTCCCCAAAGAAAGAACCAAGGGGTTCAGGATTCCAGAGGAGTTTTTTGGCTGTCCATGGCATCAAGCTCATGGGGTTGTATCCTGGTTTAAGGATACCCTCTTTTAAGGCATATTCTTCTAAATGGGTGTGGGGTTGCAGTCCAATAAAAAAGATAGCCGGTTCAACTTTATCCGCGCCAAAAATTCTTTCTAGTTCGCGGTGGTAGGCGATGGTTTGGCGGATGGTTTCAGGACGTTCATCAATGACGTTAAAGGAATAGTTGACAGAAACTAATTCGTTAAAGCCAGCTGCTTTTAAGTCACGACAGTTTTGTAAGACGGTGCGTAAGTTGTAACCCATGCGCATTTTGCGCACCAGTTCCTGAGAACCACTGGTAATCCCAATTTCAAAGTAGTTCATCCCGGTTTTCACCATCAAGTCACACAACTTGGGTGTCAAGTTGTCGGCTCTGATGTATGCTGCCCAGTGGATGTCTGTCATACCAGAATCGACAATTTTCTGTAATAGTTCTACAGCATCGTCAATAAATTTACGTGCGGGGATGAATTGAGCATCAGTAAACCAGAAGTTGCGAATACCGCGATTATATAATTGGCGGATCTCGGTAACTACTTCCTCAGCTGGGTTAATGCGGACTTGTTTACCTTCTACGACGGTGTAAACACAGTAACAACAATTGTGGGGACAACCGCGCTTGGTTTGTACGCCAATATAAAAGTCTTGTTCTTGTAAGTAATAGTTAAATTCCGGCCAGATGCTTTCTATATAGTCGTAGTTACAGGCGGTTTTTTCTAAGGGGGTGGGTTGTTCATGAATGAGGCGTGGTCGCGGTTGAGTTTCTCCTACTACATAACAACGTTCATCTTGAATTTCTCTACCACTTAAGAGTTTTTCTATGAGCGTTTCACCTTCACCTACGGAAATAATTGTCCCATGAGGTAAAGTTTTACCCAGTTGTTCGTAAAATACACTGACTGCACCACCGCCCACAATGGCGCGAGCATGAGGATGATATTTTTGGGCGCGTTTTAAACCACGTTTGATTAATCCCTGGTTGCGCCACAACTCTACATAGTAAGCGATGAAGATGCGCAAACCACCTAAAGCCCCTCGCAATTTAATCAGGGGATTCTGAGCATAATAAAATTCAAAGGCGTTTTGTAGTGGGTTCCCCCCACGTCCACCTACTGGAGCATAAATTTGAATATCACGCCAAGAGAATACTAGGAGTGTGGGTTTAAATTCATCGATACAGGTATCTAGGGTAGATGCGTAATCTAAAGGTGGTACTGTTCCCAGATCAAAGATCCGTTGTTCAATGTTGGGGAATAGTTTGTGAACGTGATCTGAAAGATATACTACCCCAATGGGAAAAATGGGGTTACACGGAAGGCGAACGTAGAGGATGCGATTTTCCATCATGGGTTTTTGGACTTTTACCTTGCAGTTGTTTATGCAAACTATAGACAGATATACAGTTGAAAACTCTTTGTTTATTTTAGTTGGCTGTTTACTTCATAATTGCTGCTGTAGTAAACAGCGTTGACAACTGTGGAAATAGTTAGATTTGCTCTGAGTCAAGGGAAATAAATAGATTTGATGACCAAGATTGTTATATATCTTTACCATAACATTGAGTTTGCTGATTCAGGGAGCAAACTCGGCTGAGGTAATGAGAATAGGTGATTGAAGTGATTTCTATGACTGGTATTTTGCCGGTAAAATTGAAAATCTCTCTAGGGTGGTATATTATTTTTCCTAAACTTATGATATTAGATTAAGGTTTGATAACTTGAACATATATTTAGATAGAAATAGCGTAGAAAATTTCAGTTGGTAGTCGGAGTTACAGCATCTTGGGATCAGTCGATGTTACCTTAAAAGGTGTAATGTAAAATTGTAGCGTAAAGCTCCTCCGCAGTTATGGCTCAAATATTAGATCCTCTACCACCTGAGCAATCTGAGCATATTCTTTGTTGCTATGTTAATGCTACAAACAAAATTCAGGTGGCCCGCATCTGCAATATTTCTAATTGGTACTTTGAAAGAGTTGTTTTTCCAGGACAGCGCCTTGTATTTGAAGCTCCATTACAAGCTCAAATGGAAATTCATACGGGGATGATGGCTAGTGCAATTTTATCTGATACAATTGCGTGCGATCGCTTGGCTATGAGTGAGCCTAATAACAGTGATTTTCATGGAGACTCAATAGACATGGACACCATGAAGACACAACCAACGGTGCAGTCAATTAATAACAAACTTGAAAATACAACAAAACCTTTAACAATTGCTGGCTAAGTCTGGATTAAAAAAACAATTTTATCAAATTTCGGGGTTGCAAAATTTTGCAACCTTTTTTTATTACCTCCTCCCATCTCCACCTGGCTCCATTTCCATCTACAATCAATGTCATGAATTTACCTTCTTTTATTTGGTTGTGGAAAATAGCCGCTTGGTCGATGGGGTTATCACTACTAGCGTATCTGCTCCTAGCAGTTACCGGTATTTGGATGTTTCAAGAAAGAACCTCCCAGTATTTCCCTAGGTTCCCCTGGTTCCTGGGGGGACGACGTAGACAGGTGCGATCGCTACACCATACCATAGGTATCACTATGGTTGGTCTAGTGTTACTGCTGCTAGCCATTGGCATTATTGGCACTATAGGGCACTTTGGCTATTTGGGACACTCATCACACTTAATTGCTGGGTTAATAGTGGTAGTATTAGTTTTGCTATCTGCTTTGAGCGCCACACAAATTAACACCAGAGTTTCTTGGGCTAGACCTTTACATATTGGTGTGAATATGATTCTCTTTGGTGGTTTTATTTGGGTGTCTTTGACTGGTTGGATTGTCGTACAAAAGTATCTACCTTAGAGGATGTGAGCGCAGGATGATTATAGTTTCAACGGTTATGATTTTTTTGGGTTGAATTATCAATAAATCATCATAATTAACCCAATAATGTCATCAATGCCAATTGCTAAAAGTACTAATAGTAGCTTGCAATTACAGGTATTGATCATGTATTGTTACTCTTATTACTTTTTGCAATCACAATGACTGCTGTCAAGAAGTCAAACTAATGTAGTTAATTGCAAAATGTGAATTCCTACAAGAATATAGATTTTTCTGCTATAAATGTATACCAGTGAATCCATCCAGTCTTCTACCAGGGGCGAAATCGGCTCTACCAGCCGTATTTTAGTAGTAGAAGATGAAGAATTAATCCAAGAGATGCTAGCTTTGGCCTTAGAAGAAGAAGGTTTTAGCGTCATCAGGGCTGGGGATGGGCGGTCAGCTGTAGAATATTTCCAAAATTGTCAAGCTAAGTCAGGGGAACTGCCTTTTGACTTAATAATTCTTGATGTCATGCTGCCGTATATTAATGGTCTAGATATATGTCGCTTGCTGCGTCATCAAGGAAGCCCAGTACCAATTTTGATTCTCAGTGCTAAAGGTAGCGAAACAGACCGCGTTTTAGGTTTAGAAGTAGGAGCAGATGATTACCTAACCAAACCCTTTAGTATGAGGGAATTAGTGGCTCGTTGTCGGGCTTTACTTCGTCGCCAACGCTTTATTACCCTCCCACAACTACAAGTATTAACACACAAGAATGTGAGTTTAAATCCCCAAGAATGCCGTGTGCTAGTCCGTGGTGAAGAGGTGAATTTATCTCCTAAAGAGTTTCGCTTGCTGGAACTGTTTATGAATTATCCTCGCCGCGTTTGGTCTCGTGAGCAGTTGCTAGACCAGGTTTGGGGTCCGGAATTTGTCGGTGATAGTAAAACTGTAGATGTTCATATCCGCTGGTTAAGGGAAAAACTAGAAGATGACCCTAGTCATCCAGAATACATTGTGACTGTTAGAGGTTTTGGTTACCGCTTTGGTTAATGTGGGGTTTTGAGCATTTTTCTGATATCTGTGGAGATAGTTGTTAGTTTTTATTAATGATTAAGTAACTAACAACTGATATTCTCATGGTCTTATTGGGATTTTTCTTGGGTTTAGCGGTAGGTTTGGGGTTGTGGATTTGGCAACAGTTGCAAATCAAACGCTACTTGAGGGGCCTATTCCTACCCTCAAGCTCTGCTTCTCCTGGGATGGTTTTAGGGTTAATACCTCCTTTGCAAGACAAAATCACTACCATCAGGGAGAAGCAACAAGATTTGCAGCAGTCCCTAAAAATCTACCAAGATTTGCTGGATTTTGCCCCCATAGGATATTTGCAGGTGGATGAGGAAAATCAATTACTATGGTGCAATCAGCAAGCGCGGGAAATATTATATTTACAAACATGGCAACCTGGAAAGGTGAGGCTGTTACTAGAGCTGGTGCGCTCCTATGAACTTGACCATTTGGTGGAAAAAACTCGCGATCGCCAACAATCACAGGTGAAAGAGTGGATATTTCACCCCTCTTCTGATTGGGTTTTTCGTGGTACTAAGGGTAATGGGGTGTCAGGGATATCGAGGATCAAACCTGTGGCGTTGCGCGCCTCTAGTTTACCACTACCCAATGGACAGGTGGGGGTGTTTCTGGAAAATCGCCAACCGGTGCTAGAGATGAATCAGGAACGCGATCGCTCTTTTTCTGACCTAGCTCACGAACTGAGAACCCCCTTGACTTCCATTCGTTTGGTGGTGGAAACTTTACAAAACCGCTTAGACCCACCCTTGAATCGTTGGGTAGATCGGCTGATGCAAGAGGTAGATCGGCTGATTAACTTGGTGCAAAGCTGGTTAGAACTGACTCAAATGGAAGCTAACCCCACTATGCAATTACATCTGGAAGTGGTGGAATTGCGATCGCTGATCATATCTGTTTGGGAAAGCTTAGAACCATTAACCCAAAAACAACATCTGTCCTTATCCTATTCCGGCCCAGAAAATCTGTGGATCAAAGCTGACCCTGGACGTATGTATCAGGTTTTTCTCAACTTGCTGGACAACAGCATTAAATATAGTCTTCCTGGTACCACCATTCAAATTCAAGCCCAAATCCTATCAATACCAGATACTGACAGTCGCCCGGTTACTATTTTGGAAATAAATCTCATTGATTCAGGTCTAGGTTTTTCCGAAACAGACTTACCACGTATATTTGAGCGATTTTACCGGGGAGATAAGGCCCGAACCCATTCCTCACCACCGGAAAATAATTCCCTGGGTGCAATTGTCGGTAATGGTTTAGGTTTAGCTATTGTCCGACAAATTATTCTCGCCCATGGCGGTTCTATCAAAGCCATGAACCACCCAGAAACTGGTGGAGCTTGGTTAAAACTTCAACTTCCTGAAGTTATGGCAAACTACTCAACCGAAGACTATAGTTAAGAATATCTTCACCTTTGAGATTAATAGGTGTGCAAGCTACCTTGTATGATCGCAACTCTCAACCGCAAAATCCCCAGTTAGCACGCGCCATTAGGCGCTTGGAACGGGACGTATTACGCATGGGAGCTTTGGTTGAAAAATCTTTCCGCCTCAGCCACCAAGCCCTATTTGAGCGAGATTTAACAGCATCCCAGGAACTTCCCGGGTTAGATAAAAAAATTGATCGCTTTTATAGACAAATCGAATCGGACTGTACGACAATTATCACACTCCAAGCACCCACAGAGCAAGATTTGCGCTGTTTGAGTGCCTTTATGCAGTTAGTGCGAGATTTAGAACGCATTGGGGATTATGCTAAAGATTTAGCTGATATTGCGGTGAAAATCTTCCCTTATGCCCCACATAGGTCTTTACCAGACATTGAAAATATGTCCCACAATGCACAAGCCATGCTAGCTGCTAGTTTAAAAGCTTTAGCTGATTTGGATGAAGTGGGGGGACGGGATTTAAAGCGCTTAGATGATGCTGTTGATCATGCCTATGAACTAGTTTATCAAACTTTAGCCCAGCAAAGAGATGTCCCTGGGATCGTTGAGCCTATTGTACTTCTGGCCTTAGCAATTCGTTGTTTAGAACGTATGGCAGACCACGCTACTAATATTGGGCGTCGGGTAGCATACATTGTGACCGGACAAACTCATTAACCTGACTTCTTAAATTTTGTTAAGTAACATACATTTTACTAAAACATTACCTTTTCTTAAACTGACTTAATTAGGGTGACTCTGGTGGCTCTAAATATAAGTACTGGCATCATGTCTTCCACAAGTCTCTCCCCAAACTACTCCCATGCACCTGATAAATCTAGTACATGTGTAAAATTACCACAAAGATTATTTACCCGTCGAGAATTAATTCCCCATGAGAAGGATGTTCTGTGGCGGATTGAGCGTGGAGCAGTTCGTACCTTAACCTGGAGCGAAGATGGGATATTTATGGCTCTGGGTTATTGGGGCGCTGGTGATGTGGTGGGGCATTTTTTAACTAAAGTCCAACCTTATCAAATTGAGTGTCTCACAAGTGTAGAAGTCAGCATTATACCCGCCCATCTGTGGCATCAATATAATGATGCCTTTTTGTCACACATTCAAGATTCAGAGGAAATATTAAGTATTGTCAATCTCAAACCGATGTCATTACGTTTGGGTAAGTTCTTAATATGGTTAAGTAAAAAATTTGGGCGTGATGTAGAACAGGGGAGATTAATTGATCTCAATGTTACCCACCAGGAAATATCAGAAGTATTGAATACTACTCGTGTGACCATAACCCGGATTCTCCAGGAATTTGAGGAACAAGAACTACTCTTACGTTACAAGCGGCGAATTATTCTCCGGTCAGGAAATAAGCTGTTAAAAAATACAGCAAAAAATACCGTATAAAAAAAATGATTCATGGACTTGTGCTAATTGTAAAAATTTTGGTATATTGAGGAGTGAAGGTATAAAGAAATCAAACATTGATTTCACCTGATTTGGTGTGAGTGAAATTTAAGAACATGACAAAACTACTTTGGAATGCCCTCAAAGTTAGCCCAGCCATTGCGGCTTTCTTCTTTGCTAATACAGCCCTGGCTGGTGAACTGAACCAAACAACAACCGTTGCTCAATTGTCCCAAGAGGCCAACAGCATCGGTCAGGTAACATCTGTTTCTCAGTTTTCCGATGTCCGCCCCACAGACTGGGCATACCGCGCCTTACAATCTCTAGTAGAGCGCTACGGTTGTATATCCGGTTTTCCCGACAACACTTTCCGCGGTAACCGCACCTTGACTCGGTTTGAATTTGCAGCGGCTTTAAACGCTTGTTTAGACAGAGTTAACGAACTAATCGCCACTGCAACTGCTGATATTATCACCAGACAAGATTTAGCTTCATTACAGCGCTTGCAAGAAGAATTTTCTGCTGAATTGGCAACCCTCCGCGGTCGGGTAGATGCTCTGGAAGCTCGCACTGCTGAGTTAGAAGCTAATCAGTTTTCTACCACCACCAAGTTATCTGGGGAAGCTATTTTTGGCTTATCTCAGGCTTTCGGTGATACAAGAGTTGGTGGTCAGGACCTACAAAGCAATACCGCCTTTGCTAACAGAGTACGCTTAACTCTGAATACTAGCTTTACTGGTAAGGATAGGTTGCAAACTCGGTTGAATTACGGGAACTTTAATAGTGGTGTGGCGGCGACGGGTACTAACATGACCCGCCTTGGATTTGACACCTCTGATAACCTTCAAATCGATAAAGTTAACTACACCTTCAACCTGAGCGACTCCGTACGAGTCAAAATTGATGCAGTCGGTGCTGAGTTAGATGATAACGTCCCTAACTTCCATCCTGACTTTGCCAGTTCTGGTGGAGGTGCGCTTTCCCGTTACGGTCGTTTCAGCCCCATCTACCGTACAGGTGGTGGTAGTGCTATAACTGTCAACTTAAATCCCAGTGGTCCTTTAACTTTAAGCGCCGCTTATGTAGCATCCAATGCTAACAACCCCGCAGATAAAAACGGTGTTTTCGATGGCGGTAGTACAATCTTCGGTCAAGTAGCCTTCAGACCTAGCAATGCCTTCAATGTTGGTTTTAGCTACGCACGTGCTTATCAAAATGATCCGTTATCACAAAATACAGGTGTAAACCTTTTTGGTAGCACAGGAAGTTCAATCGCTAACACACCATTTGGTGCCACACAGGTCGGAACGGATAGCAGCGGACGTCCAATTCGACGTCGAGTTGCAACCTCTGCTGACCACTATGGTTTCCAAGCTAGTTTCAGACCTAGCTCATCACTGACCCTAGGCGGTTGGGCTGGTTTCACCAATGCTAAATCCGAAGTTAGCAATGCTGACGCAGATATTTTCTACTGGGCTAGCAGTTTAGCTGTTAAAGACTTTGGAAGCAGAGGTAACGTATTAGGCTTGATCTTTGGTCAACCCCCCAAAGTAACAGGTGGTTCTGTGGGTTCTGAGTCGGACACATCCTATCACCTAGAAGGTCTCTACAGAATGCGCTTCAGTGACAACATTACCGTCACTCCTGGTTTGTTAGTCATTTTCAACCCTGAGCACAACGATAATAACGACACTATCTATGTAGGTACACTGCGTACTACTTTCAGATTCTAAAGCTGTTGTGAGCAGTTAATCAAAAACCCGCCTGAGTGCGGGTTTTTTGGTTTGATGAGGAGGGAGGATGAAAGGGAGAAGCGGTTATACAGCCCATTTTATCTGGGTAAGGTAGACAATGGCGGGACGCCCACCCCACAAGATTTATGATATTAAGGTGTGTACTTTATTTACTTGAACAGTGCTGTATATCCGCAGGAGGTCGATCGCTACTCCAACCCCACCACACATAACCACACTGACAATGGTAAAATTCTTGCCATTTGCGACGATGGTCTGGTGTGATGACGGGCGATCGCCTATTAATCCAAACTTTTACCGCTTCGAGGCTACTAGCGTGACAACTAGGACAGCAGAACTGGTGAGCATGAACCGCTTGATTTGTCCATTCAGGGGCGATGGGAGCAAAAGCATCCATTTAATTGGTAGTTGGTAATTCAGAAGGTTAAGCTGGTTAAGTATTCTGTAAGTACAACAGTCATAATCATAGAATACACTAATATCACCTCAGTCCCCTAATAGGGTATTTTGGTAACCAGAGCAGAGACTGTGAACAACTGTAATTATGTCATCAACAATTATTGTTATGGAGTCAAAGGCTGAGATTCGCCGGTTACTAAATGTCATACCTGCTTCTAGTCGCATGACAGTGAAAATTGTCAGCAAGCCCAAGCAGCCCAAGGTAATTGATGCTACTTTTCCTCTACCTTGGAAACGGGAGCGAGTCATATCTATCAATTTTAATTTCTGGTCTTCTTTACCGGAACCCCAACGGGATTTATTAATATTGCAGAAGGTAAGCTGGTTAACACAGGTGAAGTGGTTTCAACCCCAGATTTATCAAGGTGTGGCGATCGCTGGTTTGGTAGCGGGAGTGATGGAGTCAGCACAGGGGGATGTTTTGGGTGTGGGAGTTGCTACGGGATTAAGCGCTATGGCGCTCTTGCGGATTTGGCGGGGTAACAAATCTTCGGAATTAGAGTTAAACGCCGATTTAGGAGCTATAGCGATCGCCCAACGTCGGGGTTACTCGGAAACTGAAGCTGCGGAGCATTTATTATCTGCCATTGAGGCGATCGCTGGTATGCAAAAAAATGGTAGTTTAGATTTTAATGAATTAATTCGTTGTCAAAATTTACGGGCGATCGGCAATTTATCATCAGTTTAGAATTCCCTGTGTTTCAACCAGGGGAGATGTCAAGATATCAATTATCCAATACCCTAGGTTTCACTAAACCTAGTGAAATTTGACTGAGGAATAACTCACCTGAGAAACCGGATCAAAACCATAACAGTCTCGCACAAGATAAAGAGGGCGTTTTTTGACTTCATCGTGAACACGACTGAGGTATTCGCCAATAATTCCTAGTGTTAAAAGTTGGATTCCTCCTAGAAATAAGATAGCAACCATCAAAGACGCATACCCGGGAAGATCAATACCAAAAATTAGAGTGCGCGCAATCAAAAAAGATGCATATACAAAAGCCAGCAAAGAAATTAATAAACCTAGGTAACTCCAAATTCTTAAAGGAATAGAACTAAAAGATATAATTCCTTCTAATGCAAAGTTCCACAGTTTCCAATAATTCCATGTGCTTTTTCCTTGAAAACGAGGATGACGATCATATTCTATAAACGTTTGTCTAAATCCCACCCAAGCAAATAAACCCTTCATAAAACGGCGAGATTCGGGAAGTTGTTTTAATGCTTCTACTACACATCTATCTATTAACCGAAAATCCCCTGTATCCCGTGGTATTGCAACTGGGCTCATTTTCTCCATCACTTTATAAAACACATTGGCTGTAATTTTCTTTAGCCAAGTTTCACCTTGACGCGATCGACGTTTGCAATAAATTACATCATAACCTTCGCGCCACTTAGTAATCAATTCTCCGATTAATTCGGGTGGGTCTTGTAAATCAGCATCAATGGGAATAACAGCATCACCTGTTGCAAATTCAATTCCCGCAGTTAAAGCAATTTCTTTGCCAAAATTACGTGAAAAATTGACAATTTTAATAACTGGGTTACGATGATGATGTTCAATTAAACGCTGGAGTGTATTATCTCGACTACCATCATTGACACAGACAATTTCATACTTTAGATTTAGCGTATCAAGTAGCGTAACCAATCTGTCAAAAAGATAATCAAGGTTCAACTCCTCATTATAACAGGGCACAACAATAGATATCACCACATAGTTAGGTTTTGTAAACATATTCATCTCTATTAGGCACTTGGCAGTAGGCTTTTATTTGAGATTATTTTCAGACCTATGATCAGGTGGAAAGGAGCGACTACGACGATACCAAGTGGAACCCCCTACTAGCATTCCAATTAGTAATAAGGCAGTTAATAATGGTAAAATTTCCCCGGTGCGAACAGCCTTTAAGCCAGAACTACCCAAGAGGACAAAAGGTAATATTCCGGGTACTGTTCCTAAAGTCGTACCTATGAGGTAATCCCTAAAGCTAATTGATGTTAACCCGGCGACAAAATTAACTAATCCATAGGGCATAATGGGCATCAGGCGGATAGCAAATATATAAGATATACCCCCTTGTCTAAGTTCAGCATCTATAGCTTGCCAACGTCCAGCTAATTTTTGGGAAATTATCTCATGTCCTACCGTGCGGGCAAAAATAAAGGCTGTAATTGCTGCAATTATTGCCGCGATACTTGTCCAAAATGTGCCCATCCCCACTCCGAAAATTGCTCCCCCTGTTAAATTTAAAGCTGTGGAAGGTAAAATTAAGATTGTAGCCACTACATAAATAGCTACATAAGTGATGGGGGCCCAAATTCCCGCAGCTTGTAACCAAGATTGAATTGTATCAGGGTTAATTCCTCCTAGTAAATATCCTGTCACGCAGGTAGCTAGCAGACAGATAAACATCAACAAGGTAAAGCTGGTTTTAGCATTCATGGTTAATTGATGTTTGTAATTTTTGGCGTTCTTTGGTGGAAAATAAATTCCCATTACTTACAGTGATACCGCTGATATTCATACCCTGTCACTACCGGTAAGTTCTGAGAATCAAGTAAACATTGTTGTTTTAGTGTCTCCCCTAGGGGAGCATCAAAATTAACCAGCCATAAATCCAAGGGTCGGGGTAATTGTGTAAGGGTTTTTTCTAAGGCTAAAGTAGAGGTATTAGGGTCTTGGTCTTGATGAGCTAGGAGAAATTGGGTATTAGTCTGTGAACCTGAGAATTTTAATTCCCAAGCTACACTCATCATTTCCCCAGTTTGTACTAAACTTTTGTGGGTTGCAGCTATCAACACTGGTTGTGAAGAGTTTTGTTCAATTAAGGGAACTAATAAATCAGGGCGGTAATATTTGCGATAACCCAGATTAAAGGTAACTGTAATGGCGCTAAGTAATCCCATCACCCAAATTAGGATGACAGCTTGTTTACCGGTGATACCCCATTTACCAATATTGGAATTTTGATAACAACTTGCTAGAGTCGCACCCAGGAGGATAATCACAGCGGGAAAGTAAACAAAACTATAACGAGCGCCTCGTGTGATATCTATACCCAGGAAGTAAGTAAAGCAGAAAAATAAAGCGATCGCTCCTAATATCACCCCAGCAAATACCTGAGTGATCAAACTACTTTCAGGGTTTTGTAGTTGTACTTTAATACCAGCAATTGAAATAGGTATTGCCCAAATAAAGAAAATTAACATCACCAACCCAGAGAGAATGACCGCAGTTAACTGTGGTGCTTCCACTGGGAGGAGGGAAATCATGGTAATCCAGGTGGCTAAAGCTTGGAAAATAGGGCTAATCCAAGTTAGTCCCACCCGTTCACCTCGAATCCACTCTGTTAAAGCACCAAGATCACGATTTTGCAACCAGGTAGGTAACCAAACTAACCCAGCTACAGCAGTACCAACTGCAATCAAATATAGTCGCCGCCAACTGGGAGAGAATAACACCCAATTTTTTGCCTGTGCTTGTTGCTTCCCAGCTACAAAAATCAACACTAAAGCTATGGCGCCCAGAGTGAACACAAAAAAGTAATGAGTAGCAATACCCAAGGCGTTAACACTCACCCAAGCAACAATTAACCACAGGGGTAATAAGGTTTGGTTTTGTAGGTGACGCCTAGCAATTACTAAGCAACCTAGGGAAGCCATCACCCAGAGGATAGCCAAAGTATAATGACGTGCTTCCTGTGCTAAATAAATACCGTATGGTGAAACTGCGATCATCGCCGCCGATAATTGTCCCACTAATGCAGAACGAAAAGCTAACTTACCCAAAATATAAGCACAGGGAATAGAAACTGCACCCAGTAAAGCGGGAAATGAGCGCGCAGCAAATAATGATACTATACCTTGTTGATTGGTAAATAGTTTCATCCACAGATGAACCAGTACAAAATATATGGGTGGATGGTTATCTTCTGTGAGGAGATGATGAATTACATCCCCCACACCAGCGGCGGGATTTATTTGTAATGGCTGCAATAATATATCAGGGGCGATCGCTTGATCTAAGGGTACTGGTAAAAAACTATTTCCCAAGCTAAACACCAAAGTAGCCATTTCATCAGTCCAAGGTGGTTTAGCTGTTAAGTTGGTGAACCGTAAAGCCACACCTATTATGAACCATATCAGCAATAGTAAAGGATGAAACCAGGGAGCAGAAACCTTAGAGCGCCAATCTTGATTGAAATACATATACTTATAGAATTTTTGCTGGCTGAAGTTAATTCAATGATGTACTAATCTCTCCTGACTTTATCTATTGTTTGACCTCGGATATTTTACGATAAATTTGTGTGCCTTCCATATTCCTTAAGAGCGTATAATCTGTTGTCAGTGTTCTTGCCAGTAAGGCGATCGCATCTGGATGATCTTGTAAATACCAAACATTTTCCTTTTTGACAATAAACTCAGGTTTTTGTACCAACACTTCCAGTAATGCTTGATTGGTATTAGCAGTTGGACCTTGGAGAACACGTAGTAAATATTCTTTGGATATATTTGATGGATGGGTGACTATTTTTGTAGGCGGTTTCAGGTTCAGGAGCCAATAAACCAAGTGATGATCCATCATATATGCTGTAATATTACTTCCTCCCTGTTCAGATAAATATTTAGCTAAATCATATTCTTTACCATAGAAGATTGATTGTTGTGTCACCAGACGCGTCCCTATAGTTTTGTATTCATTCAAACTGGGTGTAACCGTGAGCATCAAGGTGACTATGAGTATAAAATAACCTGCTTTTAAGTTTAAATCCACAATTTTCATCAACCCAGATGCCAATACTATCGCCAAAAAAGGAGCCAGTTGGATCATATAATGACTATGTGCCGCACCACTATTTAAAATTGACCACTCAGTACCTAAAAAGTAAATGGATAAGTATATTAATTTATTTTGTTGCTCTGAATATTTTTCCTGTTGTTTAATAATTGAAATAATCTGATAACAACCTATTAAAAATATAATCCCCCAAATATCATAAAGTTGCTTAAAGATAATTTGCCATAATGGTAGTTGAGAATGGGAATAAGCTAATGAGGCATCAATCACCGCCCCCTTAAATAGGGCAATATTATTTGTCGCTATGTATGGTAAAAACAAAAGTATGAATGGAATTAAACAACCAATTCCATAGGCAAATATGGAGAATAAACTTTTATAAGTTAAATTAAATTTAATGCTTTTGAATGCAATATATAAACCTAAAATTAATGCTACATAAGCCAAATTTAGGCGAATCATACAAGCGGTTCCCATGAGGAAACCAACGATCAAAAATTTCAGATTTATTAACTTATGTTCTCTCAACAGCAGGGCTAATGAACCCAGTAAAGGTACAATAGCTATATGCTCGGTCATGGTAGATTTACCATCCATCAACGGACCAGTTAAAATAACAAAGATAATAGCAGCTAATATACTCAGTTTCTGACTCCATACACAGCGACAAATATAGTAAGTGAGAATAGACGCAATCACCACACATAGGGTTCCAAATAGGCGAACAGATATGATAGCTTTACCAAAAGCTAAAATAGGTAAAGCATAGCTAAAGAATGCAAGTGGTGGCTTTAAATCCCATATTTCTACATATGGTAAGTTACCATCTAAAATGGACTGACCCATTAAAATAAATGTACTTTCATCCCAATTGAATGTAGAACGGAAGAAAAAGGGTGAACGGAAGAACAGAGTAAATACAGTTATAATACACAGATGCCAATATCTCATGAGGGGTATTTTTATGATTTATCCAAGTCGTACAAGGGTTAATTCTGTAGACACATATTGAGTGATTTAACCATAGTTCCTCTCTTCAATAACTCGGATACGGTCACAAATTCATATCCCTGGGGAGTGTAAGCACTCAAAATTCTTTCCACCACTTCTACAGTATTATGGCGACTAGCATACACTCCTCCTTTCGCGACACCATCGGAGTCATGTAAAAGTATGATGGAACCATTGTGAAAGCTTTTTTCAAATATATTCATCATTTCTCCTGCTGACTTACCTCGCCAGTCCTGTAAATCCACATCCCAAAATATAATGGGTTTTTCCATCTGCTTTAAAACATTAGTGACAAACAAGCCAGCCCGACCAAAAGGAGGTCTAAAATAAATATTATGGGAGTATCCCAACTGATTAATTAAATTATCGGTTTCTCTCACTTCCCGATAAATAGAATTTTGCATCTGACTATTCAGGTTGTAATGATTCCAAGTATGGTTAGCTATTTCATGTCCCTGTTTTTCTAAAGATTTGATAATGTGGGGATACTGTTGGCTGTGTTTTCCTAACACAAAAAATGTGCCATGGGCTTGGTAATCTAAAAGTGTCTGAGCAATTGCTCTTGTGTATACTGGGTCGGGTCCATCGTCAAATGTCAGTGCTAAAACTTTATCAGGAGTATTGACACAAAATACTGACTCTCCAAAGACTGTCGGAAGCAGAAAACGCTGTGGCCAAGCGAAGTTTAAAAAACAGTAAATCCCTATAACCAACCACAGGAGAGGTAATAATTTCGGAAATTTAACTTTAGTTTTACTATGTTTGCGAAAACCCAGGGGAGAAAATACCCGCGAAAAAGGCTTACGTAAATGCATGACTACTGTTGAATATGTATATTTGTTGAAGAAAAAATTATTGCACCTGTAATAGTATATCAGATTACAAGTATATTAGTATATATTTAGACTAAAATTTCAAATTTCCTACACTGGTGTGGTTTTCATCTCAGGACGCAAATCACTCTAACTTCTAGCTTCAGCATCCTACAGCCCAGCTACCCAGAGAATATAATAAATAGAAAATAGTGCAAAATAAAACCTATGGCTATAACAGCACAAGAAATAGAGGCATTAATGCCAGATTGCACACAACTACTCAGTGATGAGCCGGAAATGGAGAGTTCTTTACACTATACACAACTATTGATACTGGTAACGTGCTTAGAGTGGTTGTGGAGAGATAGGGAGGATTTCTTTATCGGCGCTAATCTGACTATTTACTATAGCCGTCAACAGTTAAAAAATCGAGAGTTTAGAGGCCCGGACTTTTTTCTAGTTAAAGATACTGAAAAACGCCCCCGTACTTCTTGGGTAGTATGGGAAGAAAACGGTAATTACCCGAATTTGATTATTGAATTACTCTCTGAGTCTACAGCTAAGGTAGACCGGGGGTTAAAGAAACAACTATATCAAAACCAGTTTCGCACTCCTGAGTATTTTTGGTTCTCACCCAATACTTTAGAGTTAACAGGATTTCGTTTAGTAGGGAGTGAGTATCAGGATGTCACACCCACTGAGCAGGGTTGGTTATGGAGTCAAGAGTTAGGGTTATATTTGGGAATTTTTGACGGTAAATTACGTTACTTTCATTGGGATGGACAATTGGTACCTACCCCTGAGGAAGCTGTTTTAGAAGAAGTTCAAAAAGCCGAAGCTGAATATCAAAGGGCTGAAACTGAACGTCAAAAGGCTGAAACTGAACGTCAAAAAGCTGAAACTGAACGTCAAAAAGCTGAAACTGAACGTCAAAAAGCTGAAACTGAACGTCAAAGGGCGGATGAAGCCCAAAGGAGAGCAATTATTTTGGCTCAACGTTTAAGAGAATTAGGTATTGAACCTGACAATCTTGTGTAAGGGTTGACAATCCCCTAGGCTAAAATCCGGGGGACTCTTCACTTATGAGTAGTCTATATGAAGTATCGTCATCAGTTATAGCAACCCAGATTTTTAGTAGCTGTGATTACTTAAATTATTTTTTCGGATGTTCAAAACAAGCAGAAAAAATATGATAATTTTGATACAAATTTGTTAAGAATAGTTACAATAAGGTAACAGAAGGAAATATTATTTATGGTAAATTCACTTGAAAATGCCCCACCACATCAAGTCGTGATTGTTGGTGGAGGCTTTGGTGGACTGTATGCGGCCAAGGCACTTGGTAAAGCGAAGGTAAATGTTACCCTGATTGATAAACGTAATTTTCACCTATTTCAGCCGCTGTTATATCAAGTTGCTACGGGGACGCTATCACCTGCTGATATTTCCTCGCCATTACGCTCTGTGCTGAGTAAGAGCAAAAACACTCAGGTGTTGCTGGGGGAAGTAGATGATATTAATCCAGAGGCACAGGAAGTAATTATAGGGGAAAAAAGAGTACCCTATGATACGTTAATTGTGGCTACAGGTGCGAAGCATTCTTATTTTGGTAAGGATGAATGGGAAGAATTCGCGCCAGGGTTGAAAACTGTAGAAGATGCTATAGAAATGCGTCGGCGCATATTTTCGGCATTTGAAGCGGCAGAACAAGAAACAGACCCAGAGAAACGCCTAGCTCTACTGACCTTTGTAATTGTGGGTGGCGGCCCGACTGGTGTAGAATTGGCAGGGGCGATCGCGGAATTGGCGTACCAAACTCTTAAAGAAGATTTCCGCAATATTGACACTTCAGAAACCCAAGTTTTACTTTTAGAAGGAATGGATCGTATCCTTCCACCTTTTGCGCCAGATCTATCCGCAGCTGCTGCAGCATCTCTCAAGGAGTTGGGTGTGGTTGTGGAGACCAAAGCCTTGGTAACCAAGATTGAAAATGATATTGTTACCCTCAAACAAGGTGAGGAAGTCAGAGAAATCGCGTCTAAAACTATTTTGTGGGCTGCAGGTGTCAAAGCTTCACCCATGGGAAAAGTCTTAGCTGAACGCACAGGTGCGCAGTGCGATCGCGCCGGTCGTGTGATTGTAGAATCTGACTTGAGTATTAAGGGGTATGATAACATTTTTGTAGTTGGTGATTTGGCTCATTTCTCCCATCAACATGGCAAACCCTTACCAGGGGTTGCACCTGTTGCTAAACAAGAAGGAGAATATGTCGCGTCACTGATTCAAAAACGGCTTCAAGGTCAGACTTTGCCATCCTTCAATTACACCGACCACGGTAGTTTGGCAATGATTGGGCAAAACTCCGCTGTGGTAGATTTGGGTTTCATCAAGTTAAAAGGTTTCTTTGCATGGCTGTTCTGGTTATTGATTCACATCTACTTCTTAATTGAGTTTGACAATAAGTTGGTAGTAACGATTCAGTGGGCATGGAATTATATTACCCGTAATCGTGGGGCTAGATTGATTACAGGCCAAGATTCTGCCAAAAAATTAGAGGCTGATGGGAGTAATATTCATTACCAAACACCAGTAGACAGGCGTCCGGTTAACGTTTAGACCCCCCTCACCGGTAAGTAAGGCTGTAACAGCAAGGAACCTGACTGACGCACCGAATCCCCCACCTTTAGGGGTGGGGACAGTCAAGATGACTTCATTAAAACAACGTAGATTTATTTTCAGTTTCTTGAACAAAGGCCTCAAATTGATTATTAGGTGTCCATTGGATAGCACCATCATCTCTAGTAAAAAATAGCTGTGTTTGGTTTTCACTCAGATCAGATAAGGTTTCTGATTCCAGATTATTATAAGAAGTTATTGCTACCTGTGGTTTCAGCATTGGTACTAAATCTGCCAAAGACTCAGGACTACACCACAGGACTTGCGGACGTAACCAGCTACCTATTCTGGCTAACTCTTCCACCTCTTGAACCGTAACATCACCTACCAATAGCCAATTCTGGCCTTCAATTTGCAATTGTAAAATCGGCAACCTCTCATTAATTAATTGCATAGTTACTGAACCAGTATTGACTATTTGACCCGCTGCTAAAGCTTGGTAGATTCCTTGTTGCTGTTGCACTTGCTGTTGAATTGCCTGAGTAGGAATGGTATTTTTCAGGTTGGGCGAATATTCATAAAAATTCTGGATTCGTACATTTTGTATAATCTCCAACCAAGCACTGCTATCTTGATTTATAGTCCCAATTCTGCTGTGTCCATTGCCAAAGGCGATCGCCCAATCTATTTGATTAATGCCCTGCTGTTGTAGAAATGGTAGAATAGTAAAGCGTCCAGTCCCCTGGGTTCCACTATTAATTAGTGCTACCTTTCCTCGGTCTTGAATGACTACAACTGGTTCTTTACCTGTAGCTAGAACTGTGATTCTAAATAATGTATTGGCAGAATGCCAAAACGGGATGATCAGCAAACCCATGGCCATTAAACTGGCAAATAACCAGCGTTTTTGCCACCAAGGTACTAGCCAAACTAAAATCACCAGTGCATATATGGCTAATAATTGCCACGTAGATATACTACCCAAACTGAGGGAATTACCGGGAAATTTACTAAATAATTGTACTAACTTCAATAGCCAGTCAGTAGGGTAGTATAATATACTGGCTAAGATGCTACCACCCGTAGGCCAAACTAATCCCGCTATGGCACTAATAATTCCACCTATACTAATGGCAACAATCAAAGGCGTGCTGATCATATTCAGTAACACCCCATAAGCAGGAACCACCCCAAACACAAAAAGTTGCACAGGTAAAGTCCAAATTGTCGCAGCCAGGGGAACAGCAATTAAAGAAGCAATGACTGGTGGTAACCAGTCTAACCGTTTTACCAATGCAGGAACTGTAACAACTAACCCTAGTGTTGCTAAAAAGCTCAGTTGAAAGCCTAAATCCCAAATCCACAGCGGGTTAATTAACAATAATAAAGTTGCTGCTAATAACAGGGAGCCAAATTGTTTAACTTTCCTTTGTAATAATAAACCGACTAAAGCAGCAAAACCCATAATTACCGCACGCAGTACCGAAGGTCGGAACCCCGTTAAACTCAGGAAAATAATTAAGGCTAAACAGCCAAAAATAAACTTTGTTCTCCCAGAGGCTCCCCTTGTCAACTGGAGTACCAAACCCAAGACTAAAGACACATGAAATCCTGAAGCTGCTAACGTGTGAGCCAATCCAGCTTTGATAAACAAATCACGGGTATCGTGGGGTAAATCAACTGCTTTGCTACCTAACACCATTGCACTTACCAATGGACCTTGGGGAACACCTAGGGTTTGTGTGTGCGATCGCAAAATTCGCTGTCGAACTTCCCACCATCCCCACCTACGCTCCTCATATCGATCCAGAACATTAATCTGTCTTCCACTCAAACCCGCGAATATTCCTTGGTAATTAAGAAACTTCTGAAAATCAAAAGCACCAGGATTGGATGCTGTCTTTGGCTTGTATAAAACTCCAGTCACAGCAATTTGTTGACCAGGATATAACCCAGTAGCCTGAAGTATGGGCACGGTCACATATAATTTGCCCCTTACCCCTTTAGTTAAGTCTACCGGGACTGTTTCATTCTTGACTTCATCAACCTGGGTAGCTGCTAACACAAATTGTCCCCGCTGATTGCGCGTCAAACGGGGACTATTTACCACCTCACCACGCACAATCACCAATTGTTGCTGATTATTAATATTATTTTCCGACGCCACCAATGTACTAATATCTTGCGGTTCGGGTTGTGGTACTCTCCATTGAAAGTAGATACTTGCTAATAGTCCCAGTAACCCAGCAACTAGCCATATTTTAGAATCAGGGGTATTTTGCCCAATATTCGTCAATCCCTTAGTTTTAATGTCATCACTTTCGTATTTTGTAGCCTTCACTAATAATCTGCGGTTTCTAAACAGAAGCGCTCCCACCATCCCTAAACCTAAAACCCAAAACCCACCCCCGGGTAATGCGGTAAACAACAACCCTAAAATAAAACCAAGACAGATAACCACACCACTCGTCTGAACCATAAGTCACTCATTCAATGGAACTACTTGTTTGTCATCAGGGCTTTAGCCCTAAAAACCCCTGTACCTATTGCTAAAGAACTGACTACCAGCCGCAAAACTCTATTTATGCTTAAGGTTAAAAGACTGCTAAATAAGAAAATATATCAAAATTTATTGTAGAGCGGGCAAGATGCCCGCTAATCACCGAGTAGCTCTGGAAAAGTAAGTATCTCCTCAAGCTCTAAAAGTAAAGGAAACATAAAAACTCTTCAGGCTCATAAACTTGCTCAGTTCGTCTCTTAGTTAGGACTGAGGTCAAAAACCTCACATCTTGAGGTTAAATGTCAAATGTCACCCTTCTTACTCAGTGCAAGCTTTAATTTCTCATCACCTTACTTCTGCCTCAGTCCTGTTATTGCTTTTATTCTTTTACATTTAAGAGCTACAAACTTCTATACCCTTCAGTAAGGGAAAACCTAACTTTTCCCTTTGTTCAACATATAGATGCGCAACCTTCCGAGCCAAATGACGAATCCTAGCAATATAACGAGTTCTCTCCGTCACCGAAATTACACCTCTAGCATCCAGTAAATTGAACGTATGTGAACACTTCATCACATAATCCAGGCTCGGTACGACCAAACCACGTTCAGTTAATTGGCCCGCCTCCTGCTCATATAAATTAAATAGCGTCAATAGCAACTCAGGATTAGAGCCTTCAAAGTTATAAGTACACTGCTCAATCTCACTTTGGAGAAAAATATCACCATAAGTGATCTTATCTGTCCAAGTAATCTTAGTTATCGCCTCCACTTGCTGAAGGTACATCGCCAGTCGTTCTAAACCGTAAGTAATTTCAATGGAAACAGGATGACAATCGATTCCCCCGCATTGTTGGAAGTAGGTAAATTGCGTAATTTCCATCCCATCTAACCAAACTTCCCAACCAGTACCCCACGCACCCACCGTCGCATCTTCCCAGTTATCTTCCACAAACCGAATATCATGGTCTTCCGGACAAATGCCTAAAACCCTCAAAGAATCAAGGTAAATTTCTTGAATATTATCTGGCGACGGTTTAATCAGAACCTGATACTGATAATAGTGTTGAAAGCGATTGGGGTTTTCACCGTAGCGTCCATCAGTAGGACGACGACACGGTTCAACATAAGCAACAGCCCAGGGTTCTGGACCGAGTGCTCTTAAAAAGGTGTGGGGGTTTTTAGTACCCGCACCCTTTTCAATGTCATATGGTTGGGCAATTAAGCAACCACGTTGACCCCAGAACTGATGCAATAAAGTAATGATCGACTGAAAATTCACGCTATACCTTTCCTTAGTCACCAAAGTGCATACACTATTGTTGCCTACAACCTAGCACTGTGGGGACTTTCAGAGACATGAAAAAAAAAGTTGAGATTTTGGGAAAAAAAGAGTTGACAAAGCTAGGGACGCTCGCTATATTGGATAAGTGCCTGAGAGACGAGCGCCGAGAGCGGCATCAAACAGGGACACCGAACCATGAAAATATTATAGTTTGAAAGCGATAAGACAGCAAATATTCCGCGTCAAATCAATAAACTAACTAGACTGAAGTTAAAAAAGAGCAGTCAAAAGAGCTAAAACAAACAATTCAAAACGGAGAGTTTGATCCTGGCTCAGGATGAACGCTGGCGGTATGCTTAACACATGCAAGTCGAACGGTCTCTTAGGAGATAGTGGCGGACGGGTGAGTAACGCGTGAGAATCTGCAATCAGGTCGGGGACAACCACTGGAAACGGTGGCTAATACCGGATATGCCGAGAGGTGAAAGGCTTGCTGCCTGAAGGTGAGCTCGCGTCTGATTAGCTAGTAGGTGTGGTAAAGGCGCACCTAGGCGACGATCAGTAGCTGGTCTGAGAGGATGATCAGCCACACTGGGACTGAGACACGGCCCAGACTCCTACGGGAGGCAGCAGTGGGGAATTTTCCGCAATGGGCGAAAGCCTGACGGAGCAATACCGCGTGAGGGAGGAAGGCTCTTGGGTTGTAAACCTCTTTTCTCAGGGAAGAAAAAAATGACGGTACCTGAGGAATAAGCATCGGCTAACTCCGTGCCAGCAGCCGCGGTAATACGGAGGATGCAAGCGTTATCCGGAATGATTGGGCGTAAAGGGTCCGCAGGTGGCTATGTAAGTCTGCTGTTAAAGAATGAGGCTTAACCTCATCAGAGCGGTGGAAACTACACAGCTAGAGTGCGTTCGGGGTAGAGGGAATTCCTGGTGTAGCGGTGAAATGCGTAGATATCAGGAAGAACACCAGTGGCGAAAGCGCTCTACTAGGCCGCAACTGACACTGAGGGACGAAAGCTAGGGGAGCGAATGGGATTAGATACCCCAGTAGTCCTAGCCGTAAACGATGGATACTAGGCGTGGCTTGTATCGACCCGAGCCGTGCCGGAGCTAACGCGTTAAGTATCCCGCCTGGGGAGTACGCACGCAAGTGTGAAACTCAAAGGAATTGACGGGGGCCCGCACAAGCGGTGGAGTATGTGGTTTAATTCGATGCAACGCGAAGAACCTTACCAAGACTTGACATGTCGCGAATCCTGCCGAAAGGTGGGAGTGCCTTCGGGAGCGCGAACACAGGTGGTGCATGGCTGTCGTCAGCTCGTGTCGTGAGATGTTGGGTTAAGTCCCGCAACGAGCGCAACCCTCGTTTTTAGTTGCCAGCATGAAGATGGGCACTCTAGAGAGACTGCCGGTGACAAACCGGAGGAAGGTGGGGATGACGTCAAGTCAGCATGCCCCTTACGTCTTGGGCTACACACGTACTACAATGCTACGGACAAAGGGCGGCGACACAGCGATGTGAAGCAAATCTCATAAACCGTAGCTCAGTTCAGATCGCAGGCTGCAACTCGCCTGCGTGAAGTAGGAATCGCTAGTAATTGCAGGTCAGCATACTGCAGTGAATTCGTTCCCGGGCCTTGTACACACCGCCCGTCACACCATGGAAGCTGGTCACGCCCGAAGTCGTTACCCCAACTTTTAGGAGAGGGGGACGCCGAAGGTAGGACTGGTGACTGGGGTGAAGTCGTAACAAGGTAGCCGTACCGGAAGGTGTGGCTGGATCACCTCCTTTTAGGGAGACCTATACCCCTCAGATATCGAACACACAAAGTAAATAGATACTGAGATGGTCATTCCTAGGTCGGTCGCGAAAATTTGCGGTTAGCTTTCAAACTATAGGTTGGGTTCGGATAATGGGCTATTAGCTCAGGTGGTTAGAGCGCACCCCTGATAAGGGTGAGGTCCCTGGTTCGAGTCCAGGATGGCCCACCTGAAAATAATCAGTAATCAAAAGTGTGTCAATAGTAGTTAAATATGAATGACAAACCAAAGATTACAAGTTGTTAGATGGGGGTTTAGCTCAGTTGGTAGAGCGCCTGCTTTGCAAGCAGGATGTCAGCGGTTCGAGTCCGCTAATCTCCACCTTGTGTAAAAACGACAACGCAAGAATGTCTTTTAGGTCAAAAAGTCCAGGAAAAATATAAATGTCATCGTACTGATTACCAAAGTATGATATAATAATAATTCCGGAAAAATTCAGCAATTGATTGTACCCACAATCGAACTGCTGGAATTATATCCAGCCAGAACCTTGAAAACTGCATAGTAACGCGAAAAAAAGCAGGCAGACACAGACAATCAAAAGAAAGTGTTTGCAGTGGAAAAACCAATGTAAAGTGGTCAAGCTAATAAGGGCTAACGGTGGATACCTAGGCACACAGAGGCGAAGAAGGACGTGGTTACCGACGATATGCTCCGGGGAGTTGGAAGCAAACTAAGAGCCGGAGATTTCCGAATGGGGCAACCCTAAAGACTACCTGCTGAATATATAGGCAGGAAAGAGCCAACCCAGCGAACTGAAACATCTTAGTAGCTGGAGGAAAAGAAATCAAAAGAGATTCCCTGAGTAGTGGTGAGCGAAAGGGGAGGAGCCTAAACCAAGGGATATATCCCTTGGGGTAGTGGGACAGCGATATCGAATCTGGCGGTTAGACGAAGCAGCTAAATACTGCACCAAAGAAGGTGAAAGTCCTGTAGTCGAAAACTCAAGGATAGTAGCTGAATCCCGAGTAGCATGGGGCACGAGGAATCCCATGTGAATCAGCGAGGACCATCTCGTAAGGCTAAATACTACTGTGTGACCGATAGTGAACCAGTACCGCGAGGGAAAGGTGAAAAGAACCCCGGAAGGGGAGTGAAATAGAACATGAAACCGTTAGCCTACAAGCAGTGGAAGTCCGATTAAACGGATGACCGCGTGCCTGTTGAAGAATGAGCCGGCGACTTATAGGCACTGGTAGGTTAAAGCGAAAATGCTGGAGCCAAAGGGAAACCGAGTCTGAAAAGGGCGCATAGATCAGTGTTTATAGACCCGAACCCTGGTGATCTAACCATGGCCAGGATGAAGCTTGGGTAACACCAAGTGGAGGTCCGAACCGACTGATGTTGAAAAATCAGCGGATGAGCTGTGGTTAGGGGTGAAATGCCAATCGAACCAGGAGCTAGCTGGTTCTCCCCGAAATGTGTTGAGGCGCAGCGGTAATGAATATATCTGGGGGGTAAAGCACTGTTTCGGTGCGGGCTGGGAGACCGGTACCAAATCGAGACAAACTCAGAATACCCAGAGCACACATTGCCAGTGAGACAGTGGGGGATAAGCTTCATTGTCAAGAGGGAAACAGCCCAGACCACCAGCTAAGGTCCCCAAATCATCACTAAGTGAGAAAGGAGGTGAGATTGCATAGACAACTAGGAGGTTTGCCTAGAAGCAGCCACCCTTGAAAGAGTGCGTAATAGCTCACTAGTCAAGCGATCTTGCGCCGAAAATGAACGGGGCTAAGTGATGTACCGAAGCTGTGGGATTAAGCAATTAATCGGTAGGGGAGCGTTCCGTCATAGGTAGAAGCAGTAGCGGCGAGCAGCTGTGGACGAAACGGAAGTGAGAATGTCGGCTTGAGTAGCGAAAACATTGGTGAGAATCCAATGCCCCGAAACCCTAAGGGTTCCTCCGGCAGGTTCGTCCGCGGAGGGTTAGTCGGGACCTAAGGCGAGGTCGAAAGGCGTAGTCGATGGACACAGGGTGAATAATCCCTGACTAAGATGTGGGAGCATTGCCAGGGACGCATGAAAGATAGCCATACCCTAATTGGTTTGGGAGGGGTTTACGAACTCCGCATGGTGAAGGAAAGTGCCAAGAAAAGCTGGTAATGTGATGAAAGCATCTTACCCGTACCCGAAACCGACACAGGTAGGGAGGTTGAGAATACCAAGGGGCGCGAGATAACTCTCTCTAAGGAACTCGGCAAAATGGCCCCGTAACTTCGGAAGAAGGGGTGCCCACGAGAGTGGGTCGCAGTGAAGAGATCCAGGCGACTGTTTACCAAAAACACAGGTCTCCGCTAACTCGAAAGAGGACGTATGGGGGCTGACGCCTGCCCAGTGCCGGAAGGTTAAGGAAGTCGGTCAGGGGTTCGCCCTGAAGCTGACGACCGAAGCCCCGGTGAACGGCGGCCGTAACTATAACGGTCCTAAGGTAGCGAAATTCCTTGTCGGGTAAGTTCCGACCCGCACGAAAGGCGTAACGATCTGGATGGTGTCTCAGAGAGAGACTCGGCGAAATAGGAATGTCTGTGAAGATACGGACTGCCTGCACCTGGACAGAAAGACCCTATGAAGCTTTACTGTAGCCTGGAATTGTGTTCGGGCTTGGCTTGCGCAGGATAGGTGGGAAGCACAGAAGTACCCCTTGTGGGGGGTATGGAGCTAACGGTGAGATACCACTCTGGCGAAGCTAGAATTCTAACCTAGCACCCTCAGCGGGTGTAGGAACAGTTTCAGGTGGGCAGTTTGACTGGGGCGGTCGCCTCCTAAAAGGTAACGGAGGCGCGCAAAGGTTCTCTCAGCACGCTTGGAAACCGTGCGGCGAGTGTAAAGGCATAAAGAGAGCTTGACTGCAAGAGTGACAACTCAAGCAGGGACGAAAGTCGGCCTTAGTGATCCGACGGCACAGAATGGAATGGCCGTCGCTCAACGGATAAAAGTTACTCTAGGGATAACAGGCTGATCTCCCCCAAGAGTCCACATCGACGGGGAGGTTTGGCACCTCGATGTCGGCTCATCGCAACCTGGGGCGGAAGTACGTCCCAAGGGTTGGGCTGTTCGCCCATTAAAGCGGTACGTGAGCTGGGTTCAGAACGTCGTGAGACAGTTCGGTCCATATCCGGTGCAGGCGTAAGAGCATTGAGAGGAGCCTTCCTTAGTACGAGAGGACCGGGAAGGACGCACCGCTGGTGTACCAGTTATTCCACCAGGAGTAGACGCTGGGTAGCTAAGTGCGGAGCGGATAACCGCTGAAAGCATCTAAGTGGGAAGCCCACCTCAAGATGAGTGCTCTCACTACTTAAGTAGGTAAGGTCACGGGCAGAACACCCGTTTATAGGCTCTAAGTGGAAGTACAGTAATGTATGTAGCTGAGGAGTCCTAACAGACCGAGGGCTTGACCTCATTACTCTGGTTTTCGCGTTACTTGCAGTCTTCAGGGTCCTGTGACTCAACAATCTTTCCTGGTGTCTATGGCGCGGTGGAACCACACTGATCCCTTCCCGAACTCAGAGGTGAAACGCTGCAGCGGCCACGATAGTTGAGGGGTAGCCCTCCGCAAAAATAGCTCGATGCCAGGTTTATTTTTATACAAAAGACTCCTATCTAAGGGGTCTTTTGTTTTATGCGAATAATATTCAGATAACCGACTTCTACAAAAATTCGGTTATCTCAGTTCAGTATTGTGGAGATTTTGAGGATTGTTACCAAATTAAGCATTGCCTGTTCTGATAGGAAATCTGACTAATTTAAATTAATCACTACAGCTAAAGGTGCTACGCATTCATCCCATCTACCTGTCGGCGTCTGTCTGTACGGCAGACAGGGCGACTAAAAGCCAGCTTGGGTTGATCACCAAAATGCAATCGCTTTTCTTCCTCATCTAGTTTCAGATGATCCCCCGACTGAAGTCCGGGGGATTTAGTCATGTGTTTAAATTGACGGTAGATAATCTTGGCTTACCTGAAATTAACTACTCATTTCTAACATTCGTTGAATGGGTTCCCACGCCGCCATACGTATCTCTTCTGCCATGGTAATTTCAGGTGTGCGGTTTTTCATCGCCCAGTACAATTTTTCTAAGGTATTTAAGCGCATAAAGGGACACTCATTACAACTACAATTATTTATCGGTGGAGCAGCAATAAACTGTTTGTGGGGGGCTAGTTTTTGCATTTGGTGAATGATTCCCGGCTCTGTAGCAACAATAAATTTATTACTGGGACTATGTTGACAATATTTCAGTAAAGAGGCTGTAGAGCCAATAAAACTGGCATGGCGTAATAGATTAGTCTCACATTCTGGGTGGGCGATCACTTCTGCTTGTGGATGTGTAATTTTCAACTGCACAATTTTCTTTTCAGAAAATGTTTCATGAACAATACAGCTGCCTTCCCATAACAACAAGTCTCTTCCCGTTTGTTCCATGACATACCGTCCCAGATTCCGATCCGGGGCAAAAATAATCGGCTGTGTCGCTGGTATTTGTTGCACAATTTTGACAGCATTGGAACTGGTGCAGATAATGTCGCTCATGGCTTTAATGTCAGCAGAGCAATTGATGTATGAAACTACCAGATGATCTGGATGTGCTGCTTTAAAGGCTGCAAAAGCTTTTGGTGGACAACTGTCTGCTAAAGAACAACCAGCATTTAAATCTGGTAAAAGCACCAACTTATCAGGATTAAGTATCTTTGCTGTCTCCGCCATAAAGTGAACACCAGCAAAGACGATCACATCTGCATTTGTCTGGGCTGCAGCCTTGGCTAATTGTAAGGAATCGCCAATAAAGTCGGCGATATCCTGAATATCCGGTTCTTGATAGTAATGAGCCAGGATCACGGCATTGAGATCCTTTTTAAGACTCTCAATAGCACTAAATAAGTCTAGTGGTAGTTCACCCGGTTGGGTTTTGTCTTGTTGAGGTAGTGCGGTGGTAAACACAGTTAGGAGTTGCCTTAAGTTCCACATTTTTGTTCTGTGGATTCAATTATAGTAGTTTTTACCAAAAATAGTAGGGGTGGATATCCCTTCGGTTCTGTGCAAATCCGGCGGAGTTTCATATGCTGGATATAGAGGGCAAGGAAAGTGGCATGACCAGTCAGAAAACCAAATCAATAACCCTAAAAATTGCTGTAGTTGGAGATGTTCACGACCAATGGGAAGTAGAAGATGGCATTGCACTCAAGTATCTAGGTGTTGACTTAGTGCTGTTTGTGGGCGATTTTGGTAATGAATCGGTGGATGTGGTCAAAGCGATCGCCTCCCTGGACATTCCCAAAGCAGCAGTGATGGGAAACCATGATGCCTGGTATACTGCCACGGAATGGGGACGGCGCAAATGTCCTTATGACCGTTCTCAGTCAGATTGGGTACAAGAACAACTCGATTTATTAGGGCCAGTCCACGTAGGTTACAGTAAACTCGATTTTACTACCTGGAATTTAACTGTGGTGGGAGGTCGTCCTTTTACCTGGGGTGGATCAGAGTGGAAATTTGCGGACATCGTGCAACAACGCTATGGTGTAACAAGTATGGAGGAATCCACCGCCCTGATCGCCAAAGCCGCAAAAAGCGCTGCCCATGACACAATTATTTTTCTGGGTCACAATGGTCCGAGTGGTTTAGGCGATCGCCCTGAAGATCCCTGCGGTAAGGACTGGCATCCCATCGGCGGTGACTTTGGCGATCCAGACCTTGCCGCCGCAATTTCTCAAACTCTCAACGCTGGTAAACGCATTCCCCTAGTGACCTTTGGTCATATGCACCGCACCCTCAGACATACGAAAAAACAGCAGCGCAAAGCTGTATTTAAAAGTCCAGAGGGAACCATTTACTTAAACGCAGCAAATGTACCCAGGATTTTGGATGATCAAGGGCAAAGGCTGCGTAATTTTTCCATTGTCTCCCTAGAAGCAGGAGAGGTGTCCCAAGTCTCCTTAGTGTGGGTAGGCTATGATTTCCAGGTGACCACAGAGGAAATTTTGTATAGCCGATAGGGGAACTGGTTAGAGATATTTGCCTTCAGTAGTGCAATCTGTGTACATGATGAGATATAGTATTATCTGTCGGCTTGTAAATATTCGGCAAAAGCGCTATAATGCTATACTGTCGTGTATTTATGATAGGCTCGACAGTTTTATTGGAGAGGTGGCAGAGTGGTCGATTGCGTCCGACTTGAAATCGGATGAGGCTAAAACCTCCGGGAGTTCGAATCTCCCCCTCTCCGTTGAAGAATATCCTAAGTATCTTTCAAACATCAAACAGTTGCCAGACTTGGCTCAAGCTGAAAATAGCTAATTTACCTGAAATCTCAGAAATCATCGTTCACGCCAAGACCAAAAGCCCTGAAAATTGGCGTGAAACTGTGCAACTATTCCGCAGATTTGTTACTAGCTCGATTAGCACGCGCTTCGGCTGAAGCCATGACTTCATCAAAATTCTCCAGTATTTCACCGGGGAAATTTTCTAAAATCCGGGTAGAGAGAGCCACGCGACCTTTACCCTCATCTAAGTCAATAATTACAGCTTTAATTGTTTGACCAATTTGAAAGACTTTTTCTAGAGAGTCAATAAATTTTTGGCTGACTTGCTTAATATGTAGTAAGGCACTCAGACCATCTAAATCTACAAATACTCCAAAAGGTTTAATACCAGTAATTTTGCCTTCTACTAGCTGATTGAGTTCTAATAAGCTGAAGCTACTCGAACGAGTCGCCAAACGTTGGGAAAGTATCAGTTTTTTGGTGTCAGGATTAATTTCTAAAAAACTGACAGTCAAACTTTGGCCTTTGAGCATTTCTAGATGATCACGCTCGGCTAAGTGCGATCGCGGAATAAACCCTCTTAAAGAAAGCAGATCAACAGTAACACCTCCTTTATTCACACCCGTGACCCTGACTTGCACCGTTTGACCCCCTTCGTGCATTTCTACGAGTCTTTCCCAGATTTGCCGAATTTCCAGCTGTTTTCGGGAAAGGGTAACTTGACCCTCTGCATCCTGCTCTCGGATAATCAGAAACTCTAGTTCCTCATGCAATGACAGCACTTGCGATAAATCTGTGACTGCTGTCAAAGAAGCCTCATCACGGGGGAGAAAAGCCGATGATTTGCCACCAATATCTACATAGGCTCCATCGGGGTCAAGTTGAAATACCTTCCCACTTACAACTTGTCCCTTTTGAAACTGGTAGTCGTGTACTTCTAGTGCTTTGGCAAAATCGTCCATAGTAAAAGACGAATTGGCTAGTTGAGAAAGTTTCGATTCGGAGTTCATGACGATTAATAAAGATAAATTATTATTTGATGTGATGTCACTGGAGTTTTACTAAACTCCCAACAACTTCCCAGCTAGTAGGAGCGTTAGGTAATTATGGCATGATTATTTGGTAGGTAAAACAACCAAAATAGTTTGAATAGTCTCCAATCGGGAAACCTCCCCCTTGCTTTTCTCTCTAGCCTCCTAACACCCTACCAAAAAGTTGTTTGACCTGCTCCCAAGCATCAGCCGCGGCTTGAGGATTATAGCTGGCGCGATGGTTACAGAAAAATCCGTGGTCAGATCCATCGTAGCGAAACACACGATGAGAAATTTTATATTTTTCTAATTGTGCGGCAATTTTATCCACCTGTGCCGCAGGGATGCTGGCATCTTCCATGCCAAAGAAGGTATATATTGTGCCTTGAATATCTGGGGTACGGGTGATGGTGGGATGGCCACCCCCTGGGGTGCGAGTAGTAATACCAGCACCGTAGAAGGAAGCAGTAGCTTTGATATCTGCTAGGCTAGCAGCAAGATAAGCTACATGACCACCAAAACAAAAGCCAATACAGCCAAAACTATCGGGTTTCACGTGGGGTAGGGTTTTAAGATAGTCAATGGCTGATTGAATATCACGCAATAACTCTGATGCTTGAGTCTGTGTCCAAGCATATTTTCTGCCAATTTCGATATCTTCTGGGGTATAGCCTGTTTCAAAATCAGGGGCTTGACGTTGAAAAAGTGCTGGGGCGATCGCTACATATCCTTGTTGAGCAATTCGTTCTGTAACTTCCCGAATGTGAACATTGACACCAAAAATCTCTTGTAACACCACAACACCGGGATAAGAACCAGGTGCTTGTGGCTGTGCTAAATAAGCAGATATTTGCAGATTATCTTGGGAAATTTTCACCTTCGCTGTCTGTATAATTTTTTCTGGCATAAAACTTTTCTTTGTGTTGTGTAATCAGGTATTTGATGATTTGATATCACTATGCCAGTAAATATAGCTCTTTGGAAAATTATCAATTAGCAAACACTCTGGGGGAAAAAATTTTTTCTGTGAACAAAATAAAACCGTATATAAAATAGCTAATACTAATCAATACACTTATTTAGTTAGCTTTACTAATATCAATAGGTTTGGTCATGATTAAATTCCGTATTCAGCCAGACAGTGAAATACCCGCTTCCAATCAGCTATTTAATCAAATTCAGTTTGCCATCGCCTCCCGACAATATCCACCCGGATACAAATTGCCAAGTACAAGAGCGTTAGCAATGCAAACTGGTTTACACCGTAATACCATTAGCAAGGTTTACCGTCAGTTGGAAGAGAACGGTTTTGTAGAAAGTATAGCCGGTTCGGGAATTTATGTACGAAGTCAAGGTCATGAATACGGTAGCAAGCTGCAATACCCATTCATCAGAAAAGAAACTGAAGATGGGTATAAACTAGTGCAAAAAGCAGTGGATGAGATGTTATCTCAAGGCTATTCACTACATGAAGCCCGGGAAATATTTTTAGGTGAAATTGATTGGCGCTTAAGTTGTAGCGCCCAAGTATTGGTTGCAGTTCCCTCTCATGATACAGGTGCCGGGGAACTGATGGTGTATGAATTAGAAATATCTCTCAACAGACCTGTACAATTAGTAGCCATAGAAGAATTAACCGCAGTGTTAGATAAAACTACTTCGGCTACAGTCGTGACAAATCGTTATTTTATCAGCGATGTAGAGGCGATCTCCGCCCCGAAAGGCGTGCGTGTGATTCCCCTGGATATCTACGACTACAGCAAAGAACTGGAACTACTCAAAAGCTTACCAAAGGAGAATTGTGTAGGTATAGTGAGTCTGAGTTCCGGGATTGTTCGTGCTGCACAAGCAATTCTTCATGGTTTACGAGGCGATGAACTATTAATCATGACTTCCCAGCCAAAAGATGCTTATCAAATCAGAGCCATTGTCAAGCGGGCGGAAGTAATTATCACCGACCAAGCCAGTTTCCCCACTGTACAGGCCGCACTACAAGCATCACTAGAAGAGATCATTCGTCCACCCAAACTGATTAAAGTGGAAAATTACATTGGGACTGCATCGGTTAATTTGTTAAAACGTGAACTGGGACTTTAGCCACGTAGGTTTTCCAATCTGAAATTTATCTGATGTTTATCTATGTTTATACCTGACTCAGCCGCAAAAACTCTTGCACTTGTTGTAAGTAAGTTGAAGCATCTTCCAACATAGGAAAATGGGATGTATTAGGAATAATAGTAAACTTAATCTTGTCACTGCCCGATGCGGCCTGACGACCCATTTCCGCGGGAATAATCTGGTCATACTCACCAGCCACTAGCAAAATTGGTACTTGCACCTTGGCAAATTCCCGAGGCATTAACTCCGCCTGAGCTTTACTAACTGAAGTATAAATTGTTCCCAATGCTGCATCATAGTCCGCTTGGAGAAAATCTTGCAAAAAAGCCTGACGTTCAGAACTAGCAATGGGTCTGTGCAAGAATCTAGCCATGAATATTCTGTCAACTAAAGGTATTTTACTTAGCCACTTAGGACGGAATTTGACTACATAACTACCAAACTTATGAAAAGTCGTAAAGGCCTTTTCGTCGTACTGAAAAATGCCGCTACAGGTTAATATACCTTGTTCTACTCGTTGGGGATAGCGGTTAATAAACAATGTTGCAATAGATGCACCCATGGAATGAGAGTTAATATAAACCTGCCGGACTTGCAACTCATCTAGTAAAATTGCTAAATCCTCGGCATATTCTTCTAACTCATAGGTTAACTCTTTAACTGCTAATGTTTTTTTTGGGTTTGACTCGGAGGTTACAACAGATTCCCTGACTGTGGCTATGTTAGGTTTTCCTCGAGAACGACCAAAACCACGCAAATCGTAGAGTAAACAATCAAATCGGTCTGCTAGAGCATCAGCCGTACTTTTCCAGTACCTCGCTGATCCCCCCCAACCATGAATAAAAACCATTACTGGCTTTACCAAGGAACCAGATGGTTTTTTCACCCACTCATAGTAATGCTCAACACCACGAACACAAATATAAGCCATTTGTTCACAATCAAAAATCAAAAATCAAAAATCAAAAATCAAAAGTCAAAAGCCAATGACCAATAACCAATGACCAATGACCAATGACTAATGATAACTAAGCTGATTCTGGCTTAGGTAGGGAAGAGGGATGTACGATTAATTCAGCTGTTGAGCGCTTCTCTACCATTTCCTTAGTAATCATGCACCGAGTGACATCCTGACGGGACGGTAATTCATACATGACATCAAGCATTAGTTCTTCCACAATACCGCGCAAGGCTCTAGCTCCGGTTTTTCTGCGGTAGGCTTCTTGAGCGATCGCCCGCAAAGCATCCTGTTTAAAATCTAACTGGACATTATCCATGTTGAGCAGCTTTTGGTACTGTTTCACCAAAGCACTGCGTGGTTGGGTGAGAATTTCCATCAGCGCCTCTTCATCCAAAGGATCTACCACAGCCACCATTGGTACTCGTCCAATAAATTCGGGAATCATACCAAACTTAACTAAGTCATCGGGTTCGAGATGGCGCAGAGTATCAGCGGCCCGCTTTTCTTTGGACTGACTGTCTCCCGGTTGTACAAAACCCATTGACTTTTTACCCACTCTTTGCTCTACTACCTTCTCTAAACCCACGAAGGCACCCCCACAAACAAAGAGAATATTGCTCGTATCAATCTGGATACAATCTTGATAAGGATGCTTACGACCTCCTTGAGGTGGCACATTGGCGATAGTTCCCTCTAACATTTTCAGCAAAGCTTGCTGGACGCCTTCACCGGAAACATCCCGTGTAATCGAAGGATTTTCACTCTTGCGAGCTACTTTATCTATTTCATCAATGTAAATAATTCCCCGCTGGGCTTCTTCCACATCCAAATCTGCCACTTGTAACAGTCGCAGCAGGATATTTTCTACATCTTCACCCACATAACCTGCTTCTGTGAGTGTCGTGGCATCAGCCACAGCAAAGGGGACATCCAAGATTGTGGCTAAGGTTTGAGCCAAGAGGGTTTTACCACAACCAGTCGGACCGATTAACAAAATATTAGACTTTTGCAGTTCTACAGCATCGTCTGCGCCATTTTTACCTTTCGATTGAATGACTGCTAGCCGCTTGTAGTGGTTATACACTGCAACTGACAAAACTTTTTTGGCCTCGTCTTGACCGATCACATGTTCGTCTAGATATTTTTTAATTTCTCTAGGTTTGGGAATTTGGTTCAATGAGAGATTAGAAGAGCGGGCACGACGTTTTGGAGGTGTTTCTGACCTTGGTGCTGGTTGTGACGCAGCTGTATTCGTGTCCAGTAGCTCTTCATCCAGGATTTCATTACACAAGTCAACGCATTCATCGCAGATGTAGACTCCCGGACCTGCGATTAATTTACGAACCTGCTCTTGCGACTTGCCACAGAACGAACATTTTAAATGGGAGTCGTACTTAGACATACCAGCCTCTTATTTCAGAATGGTGACGTTTTCCCCGGCAGTGGGAATATTTTGTCTGGAGATGACTTGATCAATCAAACCGTAGTTTTTGGCTTCTTCTGCCGACATAAAAAAGTCGCGTTCGGTATCTGCCTCAAGTCTTTCTAGGGGTTGACCAGTATGATGACTGAGTAACTGATTCAACTTAGCCTTCACATAAAGAATTTCTCGCGCTTGAATCTCAATATCAATGGCTTGACCTTGAGCGCCACCCAGTGGTTGGTGAATCATGATGCGAGAGTCAGGTAAAGACATACGTTTACCAGCAGAACCTGCTGCCAACAGGAAAGCCCCCATGCTTGCGGCTAATCCAAAACATATAGTAACAACATCCGGGCGGATTTGCTGTATTGTATCATAAATTGCCATACCCGCGTAGACAGAACCTCCGGGGGAATTGATATACAACTGAATATCTTTTTCTGAATCTTCGGCGTCTAAAAACAGCAATTGAGCAACAATGGAATTAGCCACAGCATCATCTATGGGAGTACCCAAGAAGATAATTCGCTCTCGCAGCAAGCGGGAGTAAATATCAAAAGCACGTTCTCCCATGCCAGACTGTTCTACCACCATCGGTACAATGTTGCTGGGTTGGCTCAAGTGAGAGCTAATTTTGATTGTGCTTAAACTATGGATGGGATGATTTCCCGATTGGGATAGAAGCATATGAGAACAATTGAGAATTAAGTTAGGAGGGGTTTTCTAGCAGTTATTACTGCCTTGTGAACTGATGCAGTTTTATTTGCGCTATTTGTTAACCATTATGCCTTATATATATAGCTGTGGGTAAACACCGCAGCCACGCTAATATTCCGACAATATTGTCCTGACATTTGGTTTGGTGAAGTGATTAATCACGCTCCCACAAGGAAGTACCGAGCCAGAAAAATTGTTACTCAGCACTTTCTTGTATAGACAGTATAAATCTTGTCTCCAGAACAATTATATTGATTCTGTACTAGGGGAGATGCTTTGTTCCTCAGACTGATCTACAGGTGTCTCTGAATCGCCGGAAATTTTCGCAGGGGAACTCAGAGATCCTTCAGGAAGAAGTTCAACTGATGAGTGTTCTAGAAGCCAATCGACTATTTTTTCAGTTAACAGTTCGTTTTCCACTACTGAGCGCATTCTTTGGGCGTCAACCTCTTGGTCTGCGTACTGTTCCATGATTTCAGCGACTCTAGTTTCCACTTCTTCTGGCGTCACCTCGATAGATTCACGTTTAGCGACTTCAAGTAATCCCAAAGACTGTTTCAGGCGTTCAATGGCCTCATCACGAGATCGCTCCCGTAATTGGGGAATGATTTCTTGGGTAAACAGTTGTCTTACATCTAATCCTTGCTGAGAAAGCCGCATTGCTGTTTGTGTGAGCATCGCGTCTATTTCTTTGTCAATCAAGGTTTGTGGTAAGTCAACCTCCACGTACTTGAGCATTTCTGCCAACAAAGCTTGCTGCTGGTTCGATTTGGTTTTTTCCTCAGCCTCTTTTTGATATCGTGCTTCTAAAGAAGCACGCAGCTCATCCAATGTTTCAAATTCACTAACTTCCTGAGCGAAGTCATCGTTTAATTCTGGTAGTTCTTTTTCCTTGAGTTCTTTAAGTGTAACTGTGAAAATTGCTGCTTTTCCAGCTAAATCTTCGTTAGCGTAAGGATCTGGGAACTGAGCGGAAATTTCTCTGGTTTCTCCCGGATTCATCCCCACCATCCCTGATACAAAGCCGGGGATAAATTTATCTTCTTGTAATTCCAGTTGAAAACCTGTGGCTTGAGCACCGGGAATTGGCGTTGGTTCGGCTGTTTCGTCTTCGCCTTCACCTTTAGCCAGCACACCTTGAAAATCCACGACAGCGACATCACCAATTTCAGCCGCACGTCCTTCCACAGGAATCAGGGTCGCCAGCTGTTCTCTTTCCTTCTCCAGGACTTCATCAACTCGACTAGGTTGGTATTTGATTTCCTCGGCTTTAGCTGTTAAACCAGTATACTGTACCAGATTAACTTCTGGTTCTACATCTACAGCCGCTAAAAAGGTCAGGGGTTGTCCGGGTTCATAATTACTAATCAATTCCTCAAAGGAACTCCGTAGTTGTGGTTGTCCAATTGCCAGTATTTCTTCTTGTTTGAGTGCTTTTTCCACTCCATCTTGAACTATTTCTTCCAGCGCCGCTGCTTTAATGCGATTTATACCCAACCGTTGTAGCAATATTGGCCGTGGGACTTTACCTTTACGAAACCCAGGAATACTTGTACTACTGGCTAAGTTTTTAATCACCAGTTCGTAAGTTTGCTTGGTAATTTCTGGCGTAATCTCGATTTCCAAACCGATTTGGCTGGCGGGAAGTTTTTCCTGGGTAACTTTCATGTTTCTTCTGTGTATTTATTTCTGATTTTTTTTGTTTCCCAGCAGGCACTTGATGCGATTGACCGCGTCTGTGGGTTGATTGCTCTTCTTGCCCTGGGAATGGGAGGAACCCACAAGTGACTCAAAATCCCATAATATTATTATATGGATGAGTGTTTTCAGTAGATATTCAGTTTACCGGTGATGGCAAAGGACTTGACAATTTATTGCCGTAGCTTTAAATATGGAAACTTGTAGTTCTACAAGGACTTGAACAGTTCTTTTTTTCTGAAATACGGTCATATGTGCTTCTCAAGTTGTATCATCTGCTAGCAATGCTTCTACTGTTGGGTCGGTCTACCTTGTGGGTCTGAAAGTGACTTTTACCTAAACAGAAAGCTACACTTTTAACTTTACGGGTTGCAGTCCATCTGGATCATAGTACATCCATCGTGATTCACAACCTACTTAACTATCTAGAGAGTCGTTGAGTTTCCAACTTTGAGAATTACACTATGCTCAAGTGTAGATACTCCTTTTTTTTACTGGATATCACTCTGTTGTATAATAGTATTATATAATTTAATTTTCCGGATAACTGGAGGAGTGGAGGGGCAATACTAGTTAAATTAAATATGTCTAACTTAATGTAAGCTAGAAAATAAATGCTCTTTTTTGCGAAAAATCCCATAGAATTAAACAAATTATTCAAAATCGGCCATCGCTATTTAGAAACATAAGTATAAAATGTCATCTGTTGGAAAAAGAACAATTAAAATGAGGAAAAGGAGAAAGCCAATTTGTCAAAATCCTATCGTGTAGCTATTTTGGGAGCCACCGGTGCTGTCGGCACAGAGTTGCTAGAATTACTAGAAAGCCGTAACTTTCCAGTAAGGGAGTTGAAGTTATTAGCATCGGAGCGTAGTGTAGGGCGATCGCTGCGGTTTAAAGGTGAGGATTTACCAGTAGAATTGGTAAGCGATCGCACCTTGGAAAATCTGGACTTAGTTCTAGCCAGTGCTGGGGGTTCTACATCCAAAACTTGGGCAGCAGTGGCTGTGGAAAAAGGTGCGGTAGTAATAGATAATTCCAGCGCCTTTCGGATGAACCCGGAAATTCCCTTGGTAGTACCAGAGGTGAATCCCCTAGCGGCTGCTAACCACAAAGGTATTATCGCCAACCCCAACTGCACAACAATCTTGATGTCAGTGGCAATTTGGCCTCTGCATCAAATTAGCCCTATCAAACGGATTGTAGTCTCAACCTATCAATCAGCAAGCGGCGCAGGTGCCAAAGCCATGGCAGAAGTCAAAACCCAAGCTAGTGCTATCCTACAAGGACAGCAACCAGTGACGGAAGTTTTGCCTTACCCATTAGCCTTTAATTTATTCCCACATAACTCAGCTTTAAACAACTTGGGTTACTGTGAGGAAGAAATGAAAATGGTCAACGAAACCCGGAAAATTTTTAACGATCCAAAAATTAGAATTACTGCTACTTGTATTCGGGTTCCAGTACTACGGGCCCATTCTGAAGCAATTAATTTAGAATTTGAAAACCCATTTAGTCCAGATACAGCCAGGAAAATTTTAAGTCGCTCTCCTGGAGTAAAATTAGTCGAAGATTGGGAAAGGAATTACTTTCCTATGCCTATGGAAGCAACATATCAGGACGAAGTTCTAGTAGGGAGAATTCGTCAGGATATTTCTCACCCATGCGGCTTGGAACTTTGGCTTTCCGGTGACCAAATCCGTAAAGGAGCGGCGTTGAATGCAGTCCAAATTGCCGAATTATTAGTAGAAAAAAATCTACTAAAACCTGAAAAAACCTACGTTTCTACTGAAAAATAATAGGCAATGGAATCTCAAATATTTGTGGGTATAAAAATCAACCTGATTCAATTACCCTTGCTTGAGCAATAGGTTATGAAAATAGAGAACCACCAAAAGATAAAAAAGTCAAAGGCTAATTAGGAGTGAAACAGGGTGGGAGAATTTGGCAGAGTTTTAACCGCTATGATTACGCCGTTCAAAACAGACGGTAGTGTCAACTATGATGTAGCTGTAGAACTAGCAGCACATCTAGCTAACAACGGTACAGATACATTGGTAGTATGTGGGACAACAGGTGAATCCCCTACCCTCAGTTGGGAAGAGGAATACCAGTTGTTTGTGGAAGTATTGCAAGCGGTGAGGGGAAAAGCTAAGGTAATAGCGGGATGTGGTTCTAATTCTACAAAAGAAGCGATCGCCGCCACCGAAAAAGCTGCTACAATAGGGGTACATGGTTCATTACAGGTTGTACCTTATTACAACAAACCACCACAATCAGGTCTCTACCAACACTTTCAAGCCATCGCCCACGCCTGTCCAGAACTACCAATACTGTTATATAATGTCCCAGGGCGTACTGGTCAAAACCTAACTCCAGACACCGTTGCTAGATTAGCGGAAATTAATAATATTGTTGGTATAAAAGAAGCTAGTGGCAATTTAGATCAAGCCAGTGAAATCCGGCGCTTGACACCAAAAGAATTTCAGATTTACTCTGGAGATGACTCCTTAACCTTGCCCTTGTTAGCAATCGGGGCTATGGGTGTCGTAAGTGTAGCTTCTCATCTAGTAGGTAATCAACTACAGCAGATGATTCAAGCTTTTAGTGTAGGAAAAATCCCTAGTGCCAACGAAATTCATCTACAGCTATTTCCATTGTTCAAAGCTTTATTTTTAACTACAAATCCCATTCCCATTAAACAAGCATTGAAACTTCAAGGTTGGGATGTCGGTTCAACTCGTTTACCCCTATGTGAAGCTGACCCAGATGTTACTGATAAGTTAAAACTAGTAATGCAAGAACTTGATTTAATTTAGATAGCAACTTGTTGCATGGTTACTAACTTGTGGTTTCTCAAGATGTACATCAACAATGAGAGTGATTTTAACTGGGTTACAACTAAAATTACTCGGCTATAAATCTGGTAGATATATTGATATTCTAGTTGAGTGAGGTATGGGATTAAACTAACCAGAGATGTAAACCTATAGAGGCTGACCTCAGAGTACAGAGATTAGATAAAAGTTATATTATGTCAAATCCTTTTATAAAAGTAATAAATGAACAATCTCAAACAAAATATAGCTGCTTTCAGATAGAAAGCTAGTATTTTCTTTCATAACAAGATTGCCGAATTTGAATTTATTAACTCTGAAAAAAAACAACAACAATCCAAGGAAAATAATGGTAAACAAAGAAACTAAATCTGCCCTCAAAATTATTCCTTTGGGCGGGTTGCATGAGATTGGCAAAAATACCTGCCTTTTTGAGTATGAAGACGAAATTATTCTTTTAGATGCGGGATTAGCCTTTCCAACCAAAGGAATGCTAGGGGTAAATCTTGTGCTACCAGATACGACCTATCTACGGGAGAATCGCCATAAAATTCAAGGTATGATCGTCACCCACGGTCATGAAGACCATATCGGCGGTATTGCCTTCCACCTCAAGCAATTTGATATCCCGGTCATCTATGGCCCAAGGCTGGCAATGGCAATGCTAGAGGGTAAACTAGAAGAAGCAGGGGTACGTGATCGCACCGATTTAAGATCAGTTAAACCCCGGGATGTGGTGCGCATTGGTCAACATTTCTTTGTGGAATATATCCGTAATACCCACTCCATTGCTGACAGCTTTACAGTGGCTATTCATACGCCCCTAGGTGTAGTTATCCACACAGGAGACTTTAAAATCGACCATACACCTGTAGACGGCGAAAACTTTGACTTACAGAGGCTAGCAGAACACGGCGAACAAGGTGTACTTTGCTTACTGAGTGATTCAACTAACGCTGAAGTGCCAGGATATACTCCTTCAGAACGTTCAGTTTATCCCAACCTTGACCGGGAATTTGCTAAAGCTACCGGGCGCTTATTTGTCACTACCTTTGCTTCCAGTGTGCATCGTATCAACATAATTTTGCAGTTGGCGCAGAAGCATCAGCGGGTGGTATCAGTTGTCGGACGTTCCATGCTTAATTTGATTGCTCACGCCCGCAATCTGGGTTACATCAAGTGTGAAGATAGTCTATTCCAGCCTTTGCAAGCAGTACGTAATCTACCCGATGATAAGGTGCTGATTTTAACTACTGGCTCTCAAGGTGAAACCATGGCAGCCATGACCCGCATTGCTAACAAAGAACACTCCCAAATCAAAATTCGCCCAGGGGACACAGTAATATTCTCTGCTAACCCGATTCCTGGTAATACTATCGCCGTGGTCAACACCATCGATAAATTGATGATTCAAGGGGCAAAGGTGGTATATGGAAGGGACAAGGGTATTCACGTTTCTGGTCACGCCTGTCAAGAAGAACAAAAACTGATGATTGCCTTAACTCGTCCCAAGTTCTTTGTACCATTTCACGGTGAACATAGAATGCTGGTTAAGCACGCGGAAACTGCTCAGAGCATGGGTATTCCTGCGGATAACATGGTAATTATTCAAAATGGCAACATTGTAGAATTAACACAAGATTCTATCCGTGTAGCGGGTACAGTCAGATGTGGTATCGAACTTGTGGATACTACAAGTTCTGGTATGGTCAGCGCTCAAGTTCTCCAAGAGCGACAGCGGATGTCAGAAGAAGGTATTGTCACTATCGCTGCGGCCATTGATTGGAATGGCAAACTTTTGGCTAAACCAGAAACTCATCTGCGCGGTGTCGTGACTAGTGTAGAGCGATCGCTTGTGCAAAAATGGGTACAACAGCGCATTGAAGAAATGCTCAGTGTGCGTTGGTCAGAATTTGCCGATGTTCGTGAAGGGGAAAGACCCGAAGTGGACTGGGGTGGATTGCAAGGGATGCTAGAGCGAGAGTTGCAACGCTCTATCCGTAGAGAACTACAATGTCAACCAACAGTAACTTTGTTGATGCAAATTCCCGAAGAACCACCTGTCAAGGCTGCTGATGGTAGAAGACGGCGGACTCGCCCCACAGCCCAGGTAGCATCCTAATCATCGCGCTGCACCAGGGTTGAAGATTTGATAACCCCTGACTTTGACGAGTCGGGGGTTTTTTGCTTCTTCTTCACTAATGATAATAAATCTTAATTATTTTCCGGAACTATTAGTTATTGCTTTCAAGAAGCTAATCATGTTTAATCTAGTGATTAATTACAATTAGTTTCACTTATCTAGTGAAACTATTGCAATAACTTGTCAACGTTCTCTGACATTTTCGTACAAAAAAGGGCAAGCGCCAACTTACCCCAAAATTAATTAATCTCATTTCCCAGTATGCAAAGTAATCTGATTTTTTTCAACAGTATTTTGTTGATATTTTTTTTCGTATCCACTGGTACTGCAAAAACTCCACAAGCATCAGCTAGTGAAATTCCTCTCCTGAGTGAAATAGAATCACTTCAAACTCAGTCTGAGTTATTGACTCCAGACACGTCAAATCTGACAAGCGAGGAAAATAGAGAACCTGATATTGAATTGGATGTAATAACTAGTCCATTGGTGAATTTCATTCAAGAACGCCAAAATTCACCCACAGGTGTAATTATCCTTGACCAGCGAGAAATACAAAGGTTTAACTACAGAACAATTGGGGAAGTTTTGCGCCGTCAACCGGGTGTAGTGTTGAGCGGACCACCAGGAGAAGATAAAGATGTACGGCTTTTAGGTTTTCCCACTACCAAATGTTAAGGTGATCAACAAGCCTAGAGGACTACGGGTCAGACTTAATAGCACCCAGAGCGATCGCACAAAAAAACCTCCATAAAATAGGTTGGCGTTCACTACCATCATGCTTAACAAAAACACAATAGTTTTGGCATCAATGGCCAGCCATGCTTCCTGTAAACTCAACGCCCCGAGTCCAACCAAAAAACTAGACCCCACTAAAGCAATCGTGGCCCGGTTCATCCGTACACCAGGGATGTAACCTAATGCTAAACCCAGGTAAGTTAGCCCCAACACTGCATAAATTGCCAATTTCTGCACAATCACATTCCGTTCCCAGTTATCACTTAAGTCATTCTATGGAGCGGATCGGACAAAAGTACTATTTTGGTTTACCAAAGATATTCCCAGCCTTTTTTATGTTAACTTTTGTAAAAGTTACACTCAACCCTGTCTAATGACAGATGGCTTTATTAAAATTTAAAGTATGTCAGGTTATGAATAAGATTGCATGATCACACTACCGATATAGCGACAATTACGATTAACTTGACGTAGTCATAAGTTCGATTATGACCTGGGTGGCTAGTGTAACGCCCGATTGTGACTTAGTCAGAGAATAATTCCTCCGGCAAAAATCATTGCTACGTTGTATATATTCATCAGTAAGGTGAATAACCTCATTAATATAGAGGATTAACCATGAAGGTATTTGATAATACCACCAAGAAGTTTTTGTTAACAAGCTGGGTATCTTTTAATCAAGGCGATACTAACAAAGCTCCTATAAGTCAGTTACAAGATTTAACTTCCCAGTCTCACCATGATATCCTCCAACCCCTGCGCCAGTGGGTAGATAGTATTCCCGTTAATAATCGCCAAATGGCTCATCGATTGTGTAAAATGATTCCCGCTCAATGTCCCTTTGAGCGCGATGTCAAATTATTTGGTAAAACCCTGTTTCACATTCCACCTATGTGTAAACTCAATCCTTTATACGAGGAAGTCGTGGGTTTACGTTTCCGCGCTATGTGCTACCTTGCTGACGAATGTGGCGAGGATGTGTCGCAATACTGCTAATACTCAGTGCTTTATTACTCAGGTAAAAGTTAAGAGTTGGGAGTTAATCCCTAGTTCCCAACTCTTTTTAATTTTTCTGGTTAATTTTTCTGGGTGCCGCGCCATTTTTTGATGGATTCTTGAGCATCTTCATAAATTGCTGTCATCTCTGGGACTAAAGTAGCGGTTTCAATTGCTGCTTGTATATTACCTTGTTCAGCTCGACTCTTCGCCAGGTCGAAAATTTGTCTACTCCATTGATTCATGGATTTTTGAGCGCGTTCAAATCCCGGTTGACCAGGTGGTACTCTTTTAGCAACTTCAATGGCACGATTATATGATGATGCTTGTCCAGGTGTAATTAAGGCCTGTGCAGCATCTATAACCGTATTATTACTTAGATATTGTTTAGCTTCTAACTGCCATTGCTGAATTGCTAGTTGTGCTTGAGAATAAAGTTCTTGGTCGGGAGCAATTAATTGAGCAGCAGCAATAGCAGTTGTATATTCTTTTTTTTCGGCACGACTCTCTGCTAACTCTAGGATCATGCGACTCCAAACTTGAATATTGTCCTGAGCTTGTTCATAGAGTGGTTCCCCTGGCTGAATTCCCTGAGCAGTGGCGATCGCTTTGCTCAAATCACTGGCTTGGGTTTCTCTCAGAGACATTCTCGATAATTCTGAAAGTGCTTGACTGCGCTTTTTAGACTCAGAATTAGAGGAAATTTGGGCATTAGATGGGGTTTTTTCTCTCGGAGTTAATGGTGGTGTTTCAAAGGCAGAAGAATGATTGTGTTCAACTTTTCCAGTGGCTGGTGATGAAGGTGATATTTCTGTAGTGTCTTGGACTTGTAAATACCTTACCTGATTGCGGAGAATAACTATAGAAATTAAAGCAACTACCAACATGGTACCGCCTCCCCAAAATAAAAACTGTTTCCATAGTGGGGTATCTGTCTGATTCTCGGGTAGTGGCGAGTCATCCCCTTGAGGTACATGAGGAATGAGCCTCTCCCCTGTAGTAATTGGGGTGTTCTCTTGGTTGAGATATTGCTCCTGTTCTGAGCCTGGCACTTGTGATTGTGACAACTTCCCAACATCTGGTATAAAGTTTGGCAAGTTTACTGAGGGGTATTGAGCGCCGAGGGTAGTTTCCACACCCTGGTATTCTCCCCATATAGTCACGTTTTGCCTCTTGGGTAAATTGGGGGGGGTTGTTGCCCCCACAAAAGGCGCTGTTAGGGGTACAGCAAAGCTTTCCCCCGGAAAAATAACTGCTTCTTCGCCATTAACTGGTTCATTGTGGCTTTGGGTCTCAAACTGGGGTAAGATGGGTTTTTGTTCAGGTGGAAATATCGTTACCGGGGTTTGGACAGGTCGCCAATAATGTTGACATAATTCTGGGGTAAGACCACTTAAATAGCTGTGTAGATCAGTTAAGTGAGTAGCATTACCAGAACGCAAAGCCTCTAATAATGCGGCTGTGAAAAACCCATGACCGAGTTCGCCACTTTCATGGGAGAATTCATCGCATTGGCAAGAAAGAATGGCGGCAATTTGTAGCTCTTGAGCCAGTTCCATGGTTTCTAGTCCCACGGGACTATTTGCTTGAGTACCAAAAGCACGATTGAAATCCAGCAGCAGCACTGTATTAATTTCAGCCAATTGCAGACTTTGCATCAGCGATCGCAATTCTATCCCAGTTTCTTCCACCAATTCCGGATTTCCTTCCACTGGCATTAGGTAATCTTTGCCCTTGTAACTCACCCCATAACCGCTGAAGAATAACCACAGATGATCTTGTGGTTGCCAACAACCAGCGGTCAAATTCTCCAACAACAGCAGAATATTCTGCTTAGTGGGATAGGTGGATATATCCCGAATAGGTGGCGAAGAATCTGTCATCAATAAACAGCGCTGCTGTAGTAACCCTCCTTCTTCAACCAAAAAACTATTTAAGACCTCAGCATCTGCTTGAGCGCAAAGTAAGGGTTGAAAGAACTGATATTGATTGATGCCAATTGTGATCGCCCAGTAATTTGCCATCCCGCCCTTTATAGGTTATTTATTATTTTGTTGCCTAAAATTGCGCTCGGCTTTGCTCAAAAAACAAAGCTAACATAAGTTTTATACTTTTTCGAGAATCTGATCCAGTCACTGAAATATAAGCATTTTTTATCTTAAAAACCCTAATTTATCATATTTAGTGATCACTGAGGGTAATCAGATTATACGCAAGAAGATTGCTCAACCTAGATCATTGATCATCCTCTTGATATTTATTGGCCAAATTGGCAAAAAGTTCCGGATATTTCCCTTAATTATTTAACTGTAAACGGCGATTGATTTGTAAATATTCCCAAAGCAATCGCCCTAATCGGAATTTTCCCATTTTAAACGGCCCTATAAAAGTCAAGTTTATAGCTTAGAATAGGGAGGTTGTCAAAAATTGCGAGATTCGCCACTATGGCTGTCCCTAAGAAGAAAACATCCAAATCAAAACGAGATAAGCGTCGAGCCACCTGGAGACATAAAGCTGCTGTTCAAGCCCAAAAGGCTCTTTCTCTGGGTAAGTCAATTTTGTCTGGACGTTCTACCTTTGTCTATCCCACCACTGAAGAAGAGGAAGCGGAATCATAATTTTCCGGAACAGCCAGGGTTTAGATTCATAGGTTACGGTAATGAGCAATTGGGTAAACCCAATTGTCATTACTGGTAGTCTTCAATATAAGGTCTAGCCCAAAATTCGTTTTAAGGCAGATAATTTGCCTTTGTAGGGAGCATATCGCCAGTTTAGATCTAACCAAAAGGAATTTTTTAACACACTTTTGTCATGAGAAAAGGTGTCAAAACTGGATTTTCCATGATAGCTACCAATCCCACTGTCACCTACACCACCAAAGGGTAAAGATGACACACCTACTTGCATTACTGTGTCGTTTATACACACTCCACCCGATGAGGTTGCCTGTAAAACTTGTTTTTGCAGGGTCTGATTCTGAGTAAATATATATAAAGCTAAGGGTTTGGGGCGGGAGTTAATTAAGGCGATCGCTTCTGTAATATCTGTATATTCAATCATAGGCAGGATAGGGCCAAATATTTCTTCTTCCATGACTGGATCTGTTAAACAAACATGATCAATTAAGGTAGGAGCGATATAGAGGTCCTCAGCTTTGGTTTCTCCCCCTATGATAATTTGCCCATCCTTAATGAGATTAGCCAACCTTTCAAATTGCTTTTGACTAACAATTCTAGCATAGTCTGGACTATTTGCCGGATTATCTCCATAAAATTCTTTGAGGCATTTTTTCAGACCATCTACTAAATCTTGTTTGATTTTTTGATGAACTAACAGATAATCAGGTGCAATACAAGTTTGTCCTGCATTGATAAATTTTCCCCAAATTATGCGTTTAACGGTATGTTCAAGATTAATATCAGTATCTACAATACAGGGACTTTTACCGCCTAATTCTAAAGTAACTGGCGTGAGATGTTGAGCTGCGGCGGACATGATAATTTTGCCAACTTTTGTCCCACCAGTGAAAAAGATATGATCAAACTTTTCTGCTAGGAGTTTTTCACTGGTTTCTATACCTCCTTCTACTACGGCGATATACTCTGACCGAAAATATTTACCAATGATTTCAGCTAATAAATTAGAAGTATGGGGCGCAATTTCTGAAGGCTTGATAATAGCACAATTACCCGCTGCGATCGCACCCACTAAAGGAGAAATAATTAGCTGTAAAGGATAGTTCCAAGGACCGATAATTAAAACAACCCCTAGGGGTTCTGGATAAATTTTAGCCGAGTAGGTAAAGAACTTCCAGGGAACTGGTGCTTTTTTCGGTTTAGTCCAACTCTTGAGATGTTTGATAGCGTAATCTATTTCACTGACTACACCAATTTCTGTAGCATAAGTTTCAAATTCCGGTTTATGTAAGTCTGCTTTTAGTGCTTGAATGATTGCTTGTTCATTCTCAAGTATTGCTTGTTTAAGAATTTTCAGTTGTTCTAGGCGAAAACTAATATCTTTTGTTTTACCAGTTTGAAAAAATTCCCGTTGTTTATAGAGCATCTGGGGAATATTGAGTAAATTTTCCGTTAACATATTTTTAACTATTTGTCCAGGTATTTAAATTTATTCTCCAGTAATTAGATGATCTAAAACAGAAAATATCTTTGCGCCATGGGTAAAACCTTGGCGGGTTCACAAGTCAACAATTCACCATCAGCTCTCACCTCATAGGTTTCTGGGTCAACTTCAATCCGTGGGAGCGCATCATTTAGCCTCATATCTCCTTTACTGATTTGACGTGTCCCCGAAACAGCAACTATGGACTTTTGTAAACCCAATTGGCTGTTAATTTCCCTTTGCGCCGCAGCTTGGGAAACAAAAGTTAAAGATGTAGCGTGACGCGCACCCGCAAAACTAGCAAACATAGGGCGCATATGTACCGGTTGGGGTGTGGGAATACTAGCATTAGCATCACCCATCTGTGACCACGCAATCATCCCACCTTTAATGACAATTTCTGGGTTCACACCAAAAAACGCTGGTCGCCACAAGCACAAGTCTGCTAGTTTCCCTGGTTCTACAGATCCGACATACTGGGAAATACCATGAGTAATTGCGGGATTAATCGTATATTTTGCAATATATCTCTTGGCGCGATTATTATCCGCAAGTCCATCCCCCGCAAGGCTCCCCCGTTGCACCTTCATTTTATGGGCTGTTTGCCAGGTACGAATTATGACTTCTCCTACCCTACCCATAGCTTGAGAATCCGAAGCAATCATACTAAACGCGCCTAAGTCATGTAAAATATCCTCAGCTGCGATGGTTTCTCGGCGGATACGGGACTCAGCAAAAGCCACATCTTCAGGAATGCTAGGGTCGAGGTGATGACATACCATCAACATATCTAGATGTTCCTCTAAGGTGTTGACAGTGTAAGGGCGTGTGGGGTTGGTAGAAGACGGTAAAACATTGGCTTGTCCGCAAACCTTAATAATATCTGGAGCGTGTCCACCCCCCGCACCTTCAGTATGGTAAGTATGGATAGCACGATGTTTAAAAGCGGCGATGGTATCTTCTACAAACCCGGCTTCGTTGAGAGTATCTGTGTGAATTGCTACTTGCACATCATATTCATCAGCTACACCCAAACAAGTATCAATAGTGGTAGGGGTAGTTCCCCAGTCTTCATGGAGTTTTAACCCCATCGCACCTGCTAAAATTTGTTCTACTATTCCTTGGGGTTGACTGGTGTTACCTTTACCCAAAAAGCCTAAGTTCATGGGGAACGCATCAGCAGCTTGTAACATCCGGTGCATATTCCACGGTCCAGGGGTGCAGGTGGTAGCGTTTGTTCCTGTAGCTGGTCCAGTACCACCACCCAACATAGTAGTAATCCCAGAAGCGATCGCCACCTCAATTTGCTGAGGACAAATAAAATGAATATGACTATCAATACCCCCAGCAGTGAGGATCATTCCCTCCCCAGCTAAAGCTTCCGTACCCGGACCAATAATAATATCTATATTGTCTTGAATATAAGGATTTCCGGCCTTACCGATTTTGAAAATCTTACCGTCTTTAATGCCAATATCTGCCTTGACCACACCCCACCAATCCAGAATTAAGGCGTTGGTAATGACTAAATCCACCGCGCCATCGGCGTTAGAAATGGGGGATTGTCCCATTCCATCTCTAATAACTTTACCTCCACCAAATTTCACTTCATCGCCGTAGGTGGTAAAATCTTGTTCTACTTCAATAAATAATTCTGTGTCAGCTAGTCTAATGCGATCGCCTACTGTAGGACCATAGGTTTCTGCATAGGCTTGACGAGAAATTCTATAAGGCATAGTAAATTACTCCTAATTATATTAAAGACTCCCATTAACTTTGCTATTAAACCCGTAAACTTGACGACTTCCCACTAAGGGTATTAGGGTAACTTCTTTTTGGTCTCCCGGTTCAAATCTTACTGCTGTTCCTGCGGGAATATCAAGTCGCATTCCCCGCGCTTGTTCCCGGTCAAAATCTAAGGCTGGATTCACTTCATAAAAGTGAAAATGGGAACCCACTTGAATCGGTCGATCGCCTGTATTAGCAACTTGTAGTTTAATGGTAGGACGACCTGCATTTAATTCTATGTCGCCATCTGGTGTAATAATTTCCCCTGGAATCATGGTTTTACTTTTATCTAATAATTATCTAATGGGATTATGTACAGTTACCAACTTAGTACCATCAGGAAAGGTTGCTTCTATCTGTACTTCTTGTACCATTTCGGGTATACCTGGCATAACATCATCTTTTGTTAATACGGTTGTGCCATAACTCATTAATTCTGCTACAGTTTGCCCATCCCTTGCTCCTTCTAAAATAGCAGCGGAAATATAGGCGACTGCTTCTGGATAGTTTAATTTTAAACCCCTATTTTTACGTCTCTCTGCTAATAAGGCGGCGGTGAAAATCAGCAGTTTATCTTTTTCTTGGGGTGTTAGTTGCATTCTCTTATCCTCTATGCTTTGTTCAAACCTGCCATACTCTAGGTACGCAGCTATTACGATTTAAAACCGACACTCGTAGTAATTGCCAAACAACTGTAAACCAGTTTCTCACTTCTGATGTGGAACTACCACGATATCGACACAAAAATCCATTTTGTAACTGTGTCATACCGATCTCCCCAGTACCCACCCATAAATTCCGCATTTTCGCTAAGGTTTCCCCAGAAATAGGGTTTCCTACCCAAACCAGACTACCTACTATTGGTTGTCCCGCTAAACCATGAGGACTGTGGAAAACCTCTTCCCTACCTGGTAACCATTGGCGATCAATCCACAGGGGAAGGCCTTCCCGCCAAATTTCTGTGTGCGATCGCCATTTTCCCTGTAAAAATTTCTCACCTCTGGCTGTCCGACCAAATCGGGTAATTTCCCAACCTAACCAACTGGCTCCTGGTGCTAATTCTACCCGTAAATCTTGGCGATAAATTGCTCCATTAAATATTATCGTTTCTTGGGGTAGCCATTCTAAACAAGCACCTGCATCAATTTGGATGTTTATATTTTGCCTAGCTTGTAGTCCGTTACTTCTGTATATTTTACTGGCTGCTGCTGTGGTAATTAATGCTTCTGCTTGGGGTTGGAGGTGGAGGTTATAGGATAGGCGATCGCCCCCTACCACACCCCCTGCAGTGTGTAATATCACACTATGACAAATTTTTGCCCCCTCTGGATAAAAAGGCCGTTGTACCTTCAGGGGTGCTTGCTGGTGACTGTGAATTAACTCGGTATTATTCAGGCGATCGGCATATACTAGATTGAGTTTGCCATGCCAACCTTTATCTGTTGGATTGTTAACAATCATTTATAAATTGATAAAGTTTGTCTGATTGTAACTTTATCATTCAAGATATAAAGATTATGAAATATTTAGACAGGTTCTAGGTAACGCCTCTAAAAATTATTAAATTACACACTGTTTTATAATATACTCCCGTAAAAATTGTCGAACCAAACTGGATAGAAATACAAATTTTTTTGTTATACTGCGCCTTGACGAATCATGTCAAAACCATACACATATATATCAGCAACTTTATAGGTTTTCTTTTTTTCTCGCCATTCAATAATACCAATTTCACTTAAAAAAGAAGTGAACTCTTTAAATTCTGATATATCATGGGCTGATTCTCGCCATATAGTATGTAATTCTTCTTCGGTTAAAAAGGCTGATTTCTGTTTGAGGGAGCCAAAAAATTTATCCAAATGAGGATATTCTTCTTTTATTTCATCACAGCGTTTTTCCGATGCTTTCTTCAAACCAATTTCTAAAGATTTACTTCGCAGTAAACGGTCACTTGGTGGTTGAATCGATGATTTTCCTTTATAGCTTAATTCTTGGTCTTTTGCTCCTTCTAATAATATACTGAGACTTCGAGGAAAAGTGGTACCACTTGAATCTGTTAATCTTTCATAAACCCATCTGGATACATATTTAGCTTTGTCTCCTGTTCTGCGACGACTTCCCCAAAGTAATTCTAAGGCTTTATCAATGACTTCTTCACTAGCTTGATCAATACTTTCCACAGCAACAGGAGAGAATTTATCAACCAAGTTTTTGAAATCTTTAGATTGTATTACTTGGCGGAGTGCTAATCGTAAAAAATCCACCCTGGTCCACTGTAAAAGAATATCACGTCCGTTGAAATGACTTCTGTTGTCAAAAATTAAGCGATTCCATATATCTTCTCTCAAGAAAATTTTAAACCTAATTGCTGTTAATCTGTTGGCATCACAAGACTGAACTAATTGAAATAAGCCAGTGAGCGCTTGCTGTCTTAATTCTCCTGCTTCAAAAATGTCTTCATCTAAATCATCATAGAGAAACCACAGTTTTTGAGAGTTATTTGTCGCTGTTTGATTAATGATATCTATGACATCTTTGACGATAAGTCGCAGATCAGAATCAGTAGATAATTTTAGTAAGGCTTGTGTAGTTTCAGAAGGCCATCCTTTTCTAGGCAACTTTTTAATAATTTCTCTCAATCCGGTAAATTTTTTCCTTCTAGAAGTAAATTTGAATAAATCTTCTTGAACACACCTGAAAAGTAAATGAGCCATCCAAAAAGCTTCCCATGAGCCATCATTATTTTTCAAACTTTTATGGATGGTTTGGAATTGAAGACGAGATGGGCGACTTTCTTGAAATTTACCATGTGCTGATAAAAATCTAGTATTATCCAAGCGTCCATGAGCTAATTTTCGAGCAACAGTTTCGTGTTTAAGAAAAAGCGAATACAAAGCAGTTTTACCTGTTCCTTTTCTTCCTCTAATTAGGCAGGTTGTATCATCTAAAAACCTTTCAAAATCAGTTGTTCGTTGAAATAGTAAACTTAGATCATGCCTTTGATCAGCCGCATTTACTTCCGGAAATTCCAAACTTTCAATAATCTTCCATCGCTGGTCTATGGTATTTAAAACATTGCTGCGGTTCAGTTCATCAGTTGTTTCATCAATTAAGTTAGCAATTTTCGTATAGTAGTCTTGCGTTCCTGGTGCCGGATAGGTATCAGCTAAAGCAACTGGTACAAGGTAAGGAACTACTAAAATGTCTTCTATGGAATTTTGACAATTATCTAAGTCTGAATCATCTTCATCTGTTTCATATGTGTCATTTTTTGCTGTGTGTATTTTATTTATCAATGATTCCCAAATTTGTTTTACTTTAGATAAACCAATTTTGGTAACATCAGGCACTGGAGAAAAAACAAAATTAATTGATAAGTCTTTTATGCCTTGAAGTGATTGCAGTAAAACTTCTATCCCCTGTTTATTTTGTTCATTAGGAAAAAGAAAAATAATCGCTTCGTCAGCAGCTTGAATTAATGATAAAGCTCCCCATTGATTAATTCCAGTTCTCGAATCAATTAAGAGAATATCAGGTTTTAAATGTTCGTAAATTTCACCCTTGAAAACAGACCAAAGACTTTGATTTCCATCAATAACAGTAGTAGCACGGAGATCGTCAACCTTAGAAATATAATCAAGATTAAGATAACCAGCAGGAACAACAAATAATCTACCTGTGGCATTAGATATTTTCACTTCACCAAATATCTGAGTAATTGAAATCTTAGGATCTATTCCCTCTGGTAAGTAGGAACGCTCATAAAAATAATCAACAATTCCGTATTTTGGTTGTGGTTCGAGGTTAAATGCTGTACTTAAACCCGGTGCTTCTAAATCTAAATCTATAGCTACAACTTTATGTCCCCGCATTGCTAAAATCCAAGCAACATGAGTTAATGCCGTAGTGCGTCCTACTCCTCCTTTAAAGGAATAGAATGTCACTGTCCTGGGTAAAGTAAGTTCGCGATGGGGTCGTGGTGATTGATTTTGGGGATTTGCTGCTTGGATAGCTAAATCTTGCCAAGTATGAACTGAACCTGTATTAGAAACTTGTGGCTGTGAAAGATTTAGTGACTTCGCTTCTTGAAGCGTATATAAGGAAAGAAATCCAGGAGATAAATGAGGAACCTCAGATTTAAGTAAGCTTGATATTTGTTCTTTACGCTGAGGGGTAGATAAATTAATAAACTGATTGCTAACTATAGTCAGATTTAGCAATCCTGATGTAGAAATATTTACATCAACCCACTCATTTTGAGGATTCTGCACATATTGGCTGTTAATATGCTGCTTGAGTAAAGACTGCCAATTGTCCTGCATTTTACCACCTCGTTAAAGTTGAGTAGCTTGCTTCTGTAACCAGCCCTTGAGCCTGAGATAGGCGTTTAACCAGCGTTCATAACTTTGATCATCAGGCTCAAGGCCAGAATAACGCATATCTATAAAATTTTTGCTGTTTGGATTTTCTACTTCATTGATCCATTTTCGCACTTCAGGAAAATTATCAATTCTCGATTTGAGTCGGTTATGCCGTTTTAATGCTTCTATGTAGCTATGTCCAGGATTCGTAATAGTATGACCAGGATCAGTAGAATCTGTCTTCCATTCCTGAGTTACGCCTTTTGGTAAAGTCGCAAAAATCATTGCTTTTAATAAACATTCAATGGTTACACCTCCAAAGTGCATAGCAGCTACTCGTCTTTCTGAATCCTTTCTAGATAGTATTTCGGTATCAAGTTGACGCTGCATAAAAGCGGCTTGGTAATCTTCCATACTTGGCAAACTTAAAATTTAAGCTTGATAAGTATATTACTAAGTCTGTATTTTTTCCTAAAATTTAACTATTAATCACAAAAAAAGCCCCACCCACAAGGGAATGGAGCTTTTTTAATTTATGTGACTTAGAGAGTATTAGTAATCGAAGTCACCGCCACCCATACCAGCGCCAGCAGCAGGAGCCGCGTCTTTAGGTTCTGGCTTGTCAACGATGATACATTCGGTTGTCAACACCATACCAGCGATTGAAGCAGCATTTTGCAGAGCAGAACGAGTTACTTTCGCAGGGTCAACAATACCAGCGGCTAACAAATCAACAAATTCATTGGTAGCAGCATTGTAACCAACGTTGAATTCTTTCTCTTTGACGCGTTCAGCAATGACAGCACCATTCTGACCGGCGTTCTCAGCAATCCGCTTCAGAGGCGCAGGTAAAGCCCGAACTACAATCAAAGCACCTGTTAATTCTTCACCGGTAAGGGTGCTGTTAGCCCACTCTTCCAGGCTAGGAGCCAGATGAGCTAGAGTTGTACCACCGCCGGGAACGATACCTTCTTCTACAGCCGCTTTGGTAGCGTTGATAGCGTCTTCCAGGCGTAGCTTCTTATCTTTCATTTCGGTTTCGGTGGCTGCACCCACTTTCACCACAGCTACACCACCAGAGAGTTTAGCAAGACGTTCTTGTAACTTCTCTTTGTCGTAGGAAGATTCGGTTTCTTCCATCTGACGACGGATTTGTTCACAACGAGCCTTAACAGCAACTTCATTACCTTCAGCAACAATGGTGGTGTTGTCTTTGGTAATGGTGATCCGGCGAGCTTTACCCAGGCTTTCTAGCTTGGTGTTTTCTAGCTTCAAACCAGCGTCTTCGGTAATTAATTGACCACCAGTGAGAACGGCGATATCTTCGAGCATAGCTTTACGGCGATCGCCAAAGCCAGGAGCTTTTACAGCCGCAACATTCAACACACCCCGCAGACGGTTAACCACCAAGGTAGCTAAGGCTTCTTTTTCAATATCCTCAGCGATAATCACCAGAGGACGACCAGCACGAGCTACTTGTTCTAGAACTGGTACTAAATCTTGTACTAAAGCGATTTTCTTATCGGTGAGCAGCAGGAAAGGCTCATCAAAGACCGTTTCCATGCGTTCAGCATCGGTGGCAAAGTAGGGAGAGATGTAGCCCTTGTCAAAGCGCATCCCTTCGGTAATTTCTAGCTCGGTGGTCATAGATTTCCCTTCTTCCAGAGAAATTACGCCTTCCTTGCCTACTTTGTCCATTGCTTGGGCAATCATCTGGCCGACTTCTTCGTCGTTACCAGCTGAAATAGAAGCAACTTGGGCAATTGATTTAGAATCTTCTACTGGACGGGCGTGTTGAGCAATCTTATCTACTAAGAAGCCTGCAGCCTTATCAATACCACGCTTGAGCAAAATTGCATTTGCACCCGCAGCAACGTTGCGTAAGCCTTCTTTCACCATAGCGTGGGCTAAAACTGTGGCTGTGGTTGTACCATCCCCAGCAGCGTCGTTGGTCTTAGAAGCAGCTTGACGAATCAAAGCCACGCCTGTGTTTTCAATGTGGTCTTCTAATTCGATTTCTTTGGCGATGGTTACACCGTCATTAACGATTTGGGGTGCGCCAAATTTCTTTTCGAGAACTACGTTACGACCTTTAGGGCCTAGGGTGACAGCTACAGCCTCAGCCAAGATGTCAATGCCTCGCTCGAGGGCGCGACGGGCGTTTTCGTTGTAGATAATGCGTTTTGCCATGGGTATCTCTATTCAGGGAGTAAGTCAAGATTTATAATTGGAATTTAGGCTTCGGGTGTGAGGCGTGGGGTTCGACTCCTCGCGTCTATACCCATTGCCTATTAGTTGACGACTGCTAAGATATCTTTTTCAGAAAGCAGTACATATTCTTCTGTGCCGAGCTTGATATCAGTGCCAGCATACTTCGAGTACAGCACTTTATCGCCGACTTTAATGTCTAATGTCTGACGGCTACCGTCATCGTTACGCTTGCCAGGTCCAAGGGCTACTACTTCGCCTACTTGGGGTTTTTCCTGGGCGTTGTCAGGTAAAAACAGTCCACCTGCGGTTTTTTCTTCGGGGGCGCTCACTTTTACGAAAACGCGATCGCCTAGGGGTTTTACTGTAGAAACGCTTAAAGTTACAGCTGCCATAAATATATTTTCTCCAGAGTTAGCACTCTCAACTCCTGAGTGCTAATGTACCCAAAACCAGCATACAATGGCAATAATTACTTGAGTACGGGTTTCCACACTAGCATATGGCTGAACTACTTAAGTATAAATACTCGATAGTCTTGATATATGGGGTTTTGCTGGGTAAGTTACTAATACTTTTATTCAGCCCCAGAGTCCACTCCCCTTGAAGCACTGGAGTGTCAAATCGATAAATTTATGTGCAAAGCTGAGAAATTGTTATAAAACTGTAATCAGGGTGCCGCTCAATGGGTAACACTACACTGGTACAGTAACGACGTGAACTCGCAAAAATCACTCAGTTCCTCAATGACAAAGCCTTAAGTAATTGTCTAGAAATCTGAGGAATGGCAACAATTCAGCCAGACAACTTGATCTGTGCTGACGAAACAGTAACTCACGTCTGTGCAAAACACGTTAGTCTGGGATGTTGGGAATACTAACCAAAACCCAAGAGTGAATTAAACGGCTATAAACTTGAGCAACTTTGAGCAAGTGCCCCATTTGCATCCTTAAGACTACAGCCAATCTCTTGCAGGTTGGTTACTCTAGACCGATAATGGTGGTCTACCCATATGGTTCCTGGTATTGCCCAGCAAAACCAGAAGTTATTGAGCCTGTCATCCCAAAACACTCGATAGGCATAATGGTGGTGCAAGAATACGCATTTTTACCCATCTTGTGCCCATAAATCCTCTACTTGCTTGCGAACATTTGTTAAGGCTGAACATCACCGGGATATAGTAAAGCAGTAAGCCTCTGAAATGGCGGTTTTTTGAAGTTAGGGTCATCTTCAGCCAATATGTACTTCGTGAATTAAAACCATGATTATTTAATCAGTTTTTTTCACCCGCCACTTTCAAAGCGATATATAATAATGCATTATAAATACTACTGTTCTACGTATCATTACCGGAAGTTTGTCCATGTTCTAGTTGTCTTATCCAAAGTAATTACCACTTTTAAGACTTCCAGAAAGCAAGGGCGAGGTAAGTAGAAAAAGGACAACATCTCAATGATCCACCATAAAGGATAACCATTCAATACCTTGATGGACCGAAGCGCCAAAAGTGCCAATGCTATGAAAGAGCCCAGCATGAAAGATCACAAAAGACTGCTACTGATTGATGATGACCCTAACCTCATATTGCTGGTGAAGGACTACCTGGAATTTAGAGGCTATGAAGTTAACACTGCCGCAAATGGACGAGAAGCTCTGGAAATGCTTCAATACGATATTCCAGAGATGATCATCTGTGACGTCATCATGCCGGAGATGGACGGATATACTTTTGTAGAACAACTCCGACAAAATGAACGCACTGCATGGATTCCCGTGCTTTTCCTATCAGCTAAGGGGCAAAGTGCAGAACGAGTTAAAGGTCTGAACAAAGGAGCTGATGTTTATATGGTCAAGCCCTTTGAACCTGAAGAACTCGTAGCACAAGTAGAATCTTCCCTGAAGCAAACTACTCGCTGGAAAGAACACCAAGCTAAAGGAGGGGAAAACGGTTCCCGAATTCAGGTTCCCTTTGATGTACAGTTAACCCCAACTGAACTGAAAGTGGTACAGTTTGTCGCTAGGGGTTTAGCTAATCGGGAAATTGCCGAAGAACTAAATGTGAGTCAGCGTACAGTTGAAAGCCATGTGTCCAATATGTTGGGCAAAACCAATCTCCACAACCGCACTGAACTGGCGCGTTGGGCGATTGAAAATCAAATGGCTTAATCTGTCTGCTGATTTGCCAAGTTCTCAGTTTTGAGTTACACAGAATATCTCAAAACTAGAGCTTGTTCTGGAATCCTGACCCTAGTTTTACGACTAACAAATTATGAATTGTGAAGCTAAATTTGGATTTTTTTAATTCAAACTTCATAATTCATAATTCATAATACAGCTATCAACTACGATGTTCCAACCAGGATATCACCTAAAATTATCACTACATCACCCCACCTAAATGTAAATCACTTTAGGGTAGGTTAAGGCTGAAAGAAATTGACATGATGGTTGAAAATACTAGAAATCGGCGCTTTGGGGTGTGCGGGGGAAGGGGATGACATCCCGGATGTTTCCCATACCTGTGATAAATTGCACCAGTCTTTCAAAACCTAAGCCGAAACCAGCATGGGGAACAGTACCATAACGGCGTAAATCCATGTACCACCATAAATCTTCAGGTTGCATCCCCTGGGCTAAAATGCGGCGCTCTAATACATCTAACCTTTCTTCTCTTTGAGAACCGCCGATAATCTCCCCAATTTTTGGTGCAAGAATATCCATAGCACGAACGGTTTTTTCATCTTCGTTCAACCGCATATAAAACGCTTTGATTTGGGCTGGATAATCTGTGACAATTACAGGCTTTTTAAACAGCTGTTCTGCTAAATATCTTTCATGTTCTGATTGTAAATCTAAGCCCCAACTGACTGGATATTCAAATTTGACATCGGCTTTTTCTAATAATTTGACTGCTTCTGTATAAGTTAAGCGCTCAAATTGATTATTAATAATATTGTCGGCTGTTGCTAGAACAGTATTATCAATGCGTTGATTGAAAAATTCCATGTCTTCTGGGCATTTCTCTAACACATATCGAAAAATATGTTTGAGAAATGCTTCGGCTAAATCCATATTAGCATCTAGGTCACAGAAGGCCATTTCTGGCTCCACCATCCAAAACTCCGCGAGGTGGCGCGAAGTGTTGGAATTTTCGGCCCGGAATGTGGGTCCAAAGGTGTAGACGTTAGTAAAGGCCATGGCCATGACTTCAGCTTCTAACTGACCGCTAACTGTTAAGTAGGTAGGTTTACCAAAGAAGTCTTGAGTATAATCTATTGCTTGTTTGTCTGTGCTTGGTATGTTTTTGAGGTCAAGACTGGTGACACTGAATAGTTCACCCGCGCCCTCGCAGTCGTTAGCTGTAATTACAGGTGTATGTACCCATAAAAAGCCTCTCTGTTGGAAAAATTCGTGAATGGCTGCAGAACAGGCGTTTCGCACCCGGAATACTGCACCAAAGGAATTTGTGCGCGATCGCAAGTGTCCAATGGTGCGTAAAAATTCAAAGGAGTGGCGTTTTTTTTGCAGAGGATAGGTTTCGGGATCAGCTTCCCCATAAACTTTCACTGCTGTGGCTGTTAATTCAATGCGTTGTCCTTTACCTTGAGAAGCCACTAGTAGCCCACTCACCTCCACCGACGCACCTGTATTCAGCTTTTTAATAATAACTTCGTAGTTTGCTAAATCCTGATTGATCACTACTTGTAAATTAGCTAGTGATGAACCGTCATTGAGTTCTATAAACGCAAATCCTTTTAACTCCCGTTTTGTTCTCACCCAGCCTTGAACTACCAGAGACTCATCGGGTTGACCACTCCGCAATACTTCTGCAATTCTTTGATTCGACATACTATATAAGTTCTATTTTGTCAACTAAGACAGATATTACACAATATTAACATTTAACTTGATCCCAGGGATGCTGTTGCCATTTTGCCTATTTTTGTCCATGGCTTTGTACTGGATTGTAAGGTTTATTTAAGGATTGGAGGGATCTACTGGCGCGAAAGCTTCGCGATCGCCTGACTTTCCTGCGGCGATAGTGATTCGTGAGGCGGTTTCATGTTCAGGTAGTAAACTATGATCAAATGCTGGTCAATACTCAAAATTTTCAGTTCTGAATCAGCACTATTTTATATGGGTGATTCAACTTGTCTTTAGGCACCACTTACCATTTAAAATCATGTCTCAACCTACTCAGCTATCTCAAGCCAATAAATTGAATGAACTGAGCACCCTAGAGATAGCCCAAGCCCTCATGGAGAGGCTAAGTATCTCACCTCAGGATTGGCATCACCTCAAGTCTAACCGCAATTCTCGCGCTAGTGAACAGGCCGCTGCGGCTGTTTTGTACCTTGTCCAAAATCAGCCAGAAGAAGCCATAGTCAGATTAAAACAAGCTGTTGGTTGGTTAGACCGCTCAATTTCTGCGCCTCCCTGTCCCACCCATGGGAATAAGGCTTGACGATCCCCGCCCTATAGAGGGACGGGGATTCTTGCTTCAATGAGCAACCTTACCCAAACTTGTTACCAAGTCTGGGTAGAGGCTTATCTCTCCGCAAGCGTTAGAAGTTTCGTTGCGCCCCACCGTACTTAAATCATCGCCAGTTTGTTTTAGTGCTTTTGACAAAATATTTATTGCTGCATACTAATGATTAACGACTATTAATAATGACTGAATACTCTACCGTCTTAAAGACAAACGGGGGCGATTTTCCATTTCTTTACACAACCTCAATTCTGTACCTTTACGATTCCACTCTACTTGATCAAAAATTTGATGGAGAAGACATAAACCACGACCATTTTCTGACTCATCTGGTGGTAAATAATCTGTGGGGTTTTCATCATCAGCCGATACAGGAACAAATCCTCGACCCTGGTCTGAGATTACCCACCAATATTGATTATTGATCAGGGAAAAACGGACTACGACTGTTTTACTAGGATCTAGATTATTACCATGTTTTGCGGCATTTACTAGGGCTTCTTGGAGTCCTAAGCGCAATTCTGCTTGCAGTTTTTCTGGAATCTCAGCTAGTAGTAAATCTAAAATTGGGCATAGATAAAGAGTTGAGGCAAAACTAATTGTGCCCCAATAACGTCCAACTGGACGAAGGGAAATGGTCATCACAAGAGAAACCCCGCAGCTTTCAGTTAGCTAGACATTAGTTTGCTATGGATTACAGGCACCCTGATATAAAAGTGAGGTGGTCACGCTGCCTTCAAACTTGCGTCTTTAAAAACTAAATTTTGGAAATGCTAGGGAGCATTGACTCTGTTTATGAGATGGGATTGTTGATACATATAAGGGTTATACTGCTAGTGCAGTTAACAAAGAAAATTATTGGTAATATTCAAGAGTTATGAGGATAATCTTGGTATTGCCGAACGTTGCTTTACCAAAGCTTATTCATGTTCCTTGGGGTCGATGGGAATTTAATCTCTGTAACAAAATCGTTCTTTTAGGTTAATTAGATTCTAGCATTTTTAGGATGCATTAGACTACGAATTTGAAAGTAAGTTTTTTTTTCTAGACTCAGTATTACTGATACTAATGTGTTAAGACCAGAAAAGCAACCGCTTCCACATGAGCTGTTTGGGGAAAGAAATCAGCAGGTTGTATACTTGTGATCTGATATAGCCCATCTTGGCATAAAAATTTTAGGTCGCGAGCCAGAGTAGCTACTTTACAACTGACGTAAACTATGCGTGGAGGTTTCAGTTCTAATAAAGAATTAATCACGGCACGATCGCATCCTTTGCGAGGGGGATCAAGCAACACCACATCTGGTTTTATGCTCATTTCCGGCAGCAAATTCTCTACTGCCCCTACTTGGAATGTAACATTATTAATTCCATTGTGCTCGGCATTGAAAACGGCTTGCTCCACAGCTTCTGGTTGTAATTCTAATCCTATAGCTTGCCGAACTTGTTTGGCTAAAGGTAAAATTAGAGTACCTATACCACAATAAGCATCAATTAGCAACTCCTGTCCTTGAAGATTGAGTTCCGACTGAATTACCTGCAACAATGCTTCTGCGGTTTCTGTATAAACCTGGAAAAAGGTATCTGGACGCACTTGAAATTCTAACCCAGCAAAGACTTCTCGCAGGTAAGAAACACCCGCAACGCAACGAGTTTCATCTCCAAAAATGGCATTTGTGCGATGGTGATTGCGATTTAATGACACACCCACCAATTGGGGATAGCGCTCTAACCATTCCTGGGCTTGCTGTTCAATTCCTGGTAAATTCCACTCCTTGACTATCAAAGTCAACAACATTTCACCAGTCCGGCGTCCAATGCGTAAACCCAAATGGCGAATTTGTCCTTGGTGTTTTCCTTCATCGTAAATTTGCCAACCTCGCTGTTGAATGTCCTGTTTCACTTGTGCCAGTAAAGGATTTAATCTGGGATCTTGAACGGGACACTGATTTAAATTCACCAATCGATGGCTACCTTTTTGGTAGTAACCAGCTTGTACCTTACCGCTGGCGGAAATTCCCAGAGGATAAGTCGCTTTATTGCGATAGCCCAAAGGTGCATCTGTGGTTAACACCCGATCAACTGGTGGATTGACAAAACCACCAATACGTTGTAGAGCTTGGATAACTTGATCATGCTTGGCTACTAGCTGATATTCATAATCAATATGTTGCCACTGACAACCACCACACTTATCAGCGACAATACAACCTGCTCTGACCCGATGAGCAGATGCTTGTAAGAGCTGATGGAGTTTCCCATGAGCATATTCAGCTTTCACTTGTACTAAGCGAACTATAGCGCGATCGCCTGGAACAGTATCGGGGACAAAAACCACAATTTCCTCAAAACGTCCCACACCATCACCCGTACTATTCAAGTCGGTGATGGTAATTTCAATTAACTTACCCTGTTGTTTACTCATTGGTTGTTAGTCATTGGTCATCAGAAAATCACAATCTTGCTCTTCACTCCTATCATCTTCCTAATTTTCCTTCCTTTGTGTACCTCAGACTCGCTAAACTAGCAAATAATATTCCGCACACAAGAGGGTATAATTATGACCGTAATTAGCCAAGTTATTCTCCAAGCCGACGACCAGCTGCGTTATCCCAGCAGTGGAGAACTCAAAAGCATCCAAGAATTTCTCCAAACTGGTGAACAAAGAACACGCATCGCGGCGACCTTAGCCGAGAACGAAAAAAAGATTGTTCAAGAAGCAACCAAAAATCTATGGAAAAAGCGCCCAGACTTTATCGCCCCCGGCGGTAATGCTTACGGTGAACGTCAGCGTTCCCTATGTATCCGCGACTTTGGCTGGTATTTGCGCCTAATTACCTATGGCGTACTTGCTGGCGACAAAGAACCAATCGAAAAAATTGGTTTAATCGGTGTGCGAGAAATGTACAATTCTTTAGGTGTTCCTGTACCAGGCATGGTAGAAGCTATTAGCGCCTTGAAAACCGCCTCCCTTGACTTACTAAGTGTGGAAGATGCGGCGGAAGCAGCACCCTACTTTGATTACATCATTCAAGCCATGTCTTGATCCCACTGGTCTTGGTTCTAGGATTGTGAATTTTAAGGTATTAGACCCATAAGATTTCTCATTTGATCATAACCTCCCTACATTTGGTCATGGCTCTGGCAAAAGAATGTGTCAAGTTATTAACCAAGTGTGGGGGAATTTTAGCAGATACTCCCTACTAGTTGAGAGGGAAATATACAAAAAATTCTTACTTAGTGGTGGGAAAGTGCATATAGGGTAACTAAATCGATACAATAATTCTCTGTACTCTTGGTGCATTATTTCCATGACCGCCACTTCCTCTACTCCCTTTTCCCCTGAAGAAATCGCCGCCGAAGGATTAAAACCAGAAGAATATGCAGAAATTGTCAGACGCTTAGGGCGACATCCCAACAAAGCCGAACTGGGAATGTTTGGAGTGATGTGGTCCGAGCATTGCTGTTATAAAAATTCCCGTCCTTTACTCAAGCAGTTTCCCACCACAGGACCGCGCATCCTAGTTGGGCCTGGTGAAAATGCCGGAGTTGTAGACTTAGGCGCTGGACTGCAATTAGCATTTAAAATTGAATCTCATAACCACCCCTCAGCCGTCGAACCCTTCCAAGGTGCCGCCACAGGTGTAGGTGGTATATTAAGAGATATATTTACAATGGGGGCGCGTCCCATTGCCTTATTAAACTCTTTACGTTTCGGCTCTTTAGATGATCCCAAAACCCAAAGGTTGTTTAGCGGTGTTGTAGCAGGTATTTCACATTATGGTAATTCCGTTGGAGTGCCGACAGTTGGGGGTGAAGTATATTTTGACCCAGCTTATTCAGGTAATCCTTTAGTTAACGTCATGGCACTGGGATTAATGGAAACACCAGAAATTGTTAAATCTGGTGCTTCTGGTATTGGTAATCCTGTGTTATATGTCGGTTCCACCACCGGAAGGGACGGTATGGGGGGCGCTAGTTTTGCTAGTGCGGAATTAACAGATGAATCAATGGATAACCGTCCCGCAGTGCAAGTAGGTGACCCCTTTCTGGAAAAGTCTCTAATTGAAGCTTGTCTGGAAGCATTTAAAACAGGTGCTGTTGTCGCCGCTCAAGATATGGGTGCTGCGGGTATTACTTGTTCAACTTCAGAGATGGCGGCTAAAGGTGGTGTGGGGATTGAATTCGATTTAGATCAGATTCCTGTGCGGGAGTTGGGGATGGTTCCCTACGAGTACCTACTGTCTGAATCTCAAGAAAGAATGCTATTTGTCGCCCACAAGGGTCGCGAACAAGAGCTAATTGATATTTTCCAGCGTTGGGGACTTCATGCTGTGGTTGCAGGTACGGTAATTGCTGAACCTATGGTGCGGATTTTATTTCAGGGTAAAGTTGCAGCAGAAATTCCGGCTGAAGCTTTGGCGGAAAATACCCCACTTTATGAACGGGAATTGTTAGCAGAACCACCAGAGTATGCCCTGGAAGCTTGGAAATGGTCACCTGATTCTTTACCACCTGCTACAATTGAGGGGGTGGAGATTGAAGGTAAATTACAGTCCTGGAATCATATTCTGTTAACTTTGCTCGGTGCGCCAACCATCGCTTCTAAAAGTTGGGTTTATCGTCAGTATGACCATCAAGTACAGAATAATACTGTGATTTTGCCCGGTGGTGCTGATGCTGCCGTAGTGCGCTTACGTCCCCTGGAAACCAAGCAAAATGAAGAATCAAAACCTGAAAGTTTTACATCGGGTGTGGCGGCGACTGTAGACTGTAATCCTCGTTATGTTTATCTTGACCCCTATGAGGGAGCTAAGGCTGTGGTGGCAGAAGCAGCACGTAATCTCAGCTGTGTGGGTGCTGAACCTCTGGCGGTGACAGATAATCTCAATTTTGGTAGTCCAGAAAAACCTGTTGGTTACTGGCAATTGAGCCAGGCTTGTCGGGGTTTGTCTACAGGTTGTCTAGAATTGGCAACACCAGTTACAGGGGGGAATGTCTCTCTGTACAATGAAACCTTTGATTCTCAAGGTAATCCCCAACCTATTTATCCTACTCCTGTGGTGGGTATGGTGGGGTTAATTCCTGACTTAACAAAGATTTGTTCTCAAGGTTGGCAAGGGAACGGTGATTTAATTTATCTTTTGGGATTACCTCTGACATCCTCTGTTGTTGGTTTGGGCGCATCTGAGTATTTAGCTAGTATTCACAATACTGTTGCTGGTAAGCCCCCGCGGATAGATTTTGATTTGGAACGTCGTGTACAGCAAGTTTGCCGCACAGGTATTCGTACTGGTTGGATACGTTCGGCCCATGATTCATCCGAGGGGGGGGTGACTGTTGCTTTGGCTGAATGTTGCCTTTCTGGTAACTTAGGTGCCCAAATCCAGATAGAAATTCCTCAAAATCAGTTACAACGTCTGGATGAAGTGCTGTTTGGTGAAGGTGGGGCGAGAATTTTAGTCTCTGTAGCACAAGCACAACAGAAAACTTGGGAATCTTACTTAGATGAACATCTGGGGGATAATTGGCAAAAACTAGGTATAGTAGGTAATTTGGGTGATTCTGAACTAGGTTTGAAAGTTTTAACCAATGATAACCAAATCTTAATCAAGGTGACTCTGGAACAGATGAAAGAGCGTTATTTCTCAGCCATAGCTAACCGTCTTACCCCCCTAAGTAATACTCCCAATTAATTTTTTCCATCCCCTAGATGGGGATAATTAACCTCTTTGAGCAGAATTACGGTACTGTTTTAATAGATGGTTAAAGATTCGTTAAGAATTTGGCAACTATCCCGCGACATCATCCCAGGTGCTCAATAATTACTAATTCTTAGTTTTTCATTCGTAATTAATTCCAGATTAGAATGCAGCATAGGTTACTGCATTTTTTGCTGGGGTAGTAATTACGAGTTAAAAATTATCAATTACCGATTATTCCGACTTGACACCCAAACCAGGAGCAATAGCTAATGATTCCCATCCATTCCGTCACTATGGCTAAACCGCAGAAGCTATCGGATCAATACCCACATCAGGAAATAGATCTAATCAATAGTCATGAACATCGACCTGACAAACCAGAAGAAGCTTGTGGTGTTTTTGGCATTTACGCACCAGAAGAAGATGTTGCCAAAATGACCTACTTTGGATTATACGCTCTGCAACATAGGGGTCAAGAATCAGCTGGGATTGCAACTTTTGAAGATGCAAAAGTACACCTACACAAAGACATGGGCTTAGTTTCTCAGGTCTTTAATGAATCTATTTTGGCTCGGTTACCCGGAAACCTCGCTATTGGTCACACTCGTTATTCAACTACTGGTTCTAGCCGCAAGGATAATGCCCAGCCGGCAGTGGTGGAAACTCGACTAGGTTCATTGGCTTTAGCTCATAATGGTAATTTAGTCAATACTGTGCAACTGCGGTCAGAGTTAGTGCGGAACCAAGTGAGTTTAATCACAACAACAGATTCGGAAATGATTGCTTTGGCGATCGCTCAAGCTATCAACGCCGGTGCAGATTGGGTAGAAGGGGCAAGTAGCGCGTTTCACCGTTGCCAAGGTGCTTTTAGTTTGGTGATTGGTACTCCCGTTGGTGTCATGGGTGCGCGTGACCCCAATGGTATCCGCCCCTTAGTAATTGGAACTTTACCCGGGTTACCAGTCCGTTATGTCTTGGCCTCGGAAACTTGTGGTTTAGATATCATAGGAGCCGAATACTTACGAGATGTGGAACCAGGGGAATTAGTTTGGATTACTGAATCCGGTTTAGCTTCCTATCATTGGAGTCAAAAACCTGCTCGTAAGTTGTGTATCTTTGAAATGATTTACTTTGCCCGTCCTGATAGCATCATGCACAATGAAAGTTTGTATACCTATCGCATGAGGTTAGGGCGACAAATAGCGGCAGAATCCGCTGTAGATGCTGATATTGTCTTTGGTGTTCCTGACTCGGGAATACCTGCGGCCATTGGATTCTCCCAAGCCTCTGGTATCCCCTACGCGGAAGGACTGATTAAAAATCGCTATGTGGGTCGAACTTTTATTCAGCCCACACAATCTATGCGCGAGTCGGGGATTCGGATGAAACTCAACCCCCTCAAAGATGTATTGGTGGGTAAACGGGTAATTATTGTGGATGATTCCATTGTGAGAGGTACAACGAGTCGGAAACTGGTGAAAGCATTACGTGAAGCAGGTGCTAGCGAGGTGCATATGCGGATTTCTTCCCCACCGGTTACACATCCGTGTTTTTACGGTATCGATACTGATAGTCAGGATCAGTTGATTGCTGCTACTAAGTCAGTGTCAGAAATTGCCGAGCAGTTGGGAGTAGATACCCTGGCTTATCTCAGTTGGGAGGGAATGCTCGAAGCAACCCAGGAAGATACTAGTAGTTTCTGTTCAGCTTGCTTTACTGGAGATTATCCTGTAGCTATTCCTGAGCAAGTCAAGCGTTCTAAATTGATGTTAGAAACAGTTGTGGTTTAGTGCATTAGCGAAATTACCCAAGCATGATGGGGCGGGCAAAATGTCCGCCCCTGAGAAATTTTGGATGCATTAAATCATTATGAATTACAACTCAATTGGTATGCGATCTTGCAATCAATTGGCTTTCGAGTTGAAGTGATGGAAGACTTTTATTGGGCAATTCAGCCTACTTTATCGAAATTACAAAGGTTGTCCCTGAAACTTTTTTCCTTATCTTGGAAAGCAAAAATAATTGCTTATCCGTTGCTTAAATATTTGGTGATCAATTCAATTCCTGGTCTTTTCATGCCGTTTACTGTGAGCCATAAGGGAGAAGCTTTTGGGTATTACTTAATTTTAGAGCGCCCCTGATTAATTATTATACAGTAGATTTCACTTAAGTGAGGTATGATGCCCAAAATAGTTTTACGATTAATATCTATAGGTCATCTAGCTAGCTAGAAACTGCTGTAATCAACTTCATGGCATTTGCATAAACTCAACTCTGGGTAATAAAGGATCTGTGACAATACCTATGCCGCTAAAACCCCAACGTTTGAGCAAGTTTCCTAATTGTGTACCCGCAATGGATTCTACAGCAAAGCGGTCCACGACTTCTGTGCCATGGGTGTTGAGGTAGCTTAAAGCATCAAAGTTTTCTCGAAACAGCAATAAATAACCTGAAGTTTCAGCATGGGGACGGGCTAGGAGATAACGACCGTCGGTTTGGGATCGCACTAAATAATAAATTTCAGAAAACATACTCAATTAGGATTCCAAACGAATCCGGGGGTCGGCTACCTTCAACAGCAGATCTGCCATTAAATTGCCTATATTCAGCAATAGGGCACTCATGACGAGGCTGGCCATGACTAAATACTGGTCTTTAGCCATTACCGCCTGTAAAGTTAATCTCCCTAAACCAGGCCAATTAAAGAATTGTTCAGCAATGAATGCACCACCTAATAAACCAGCCAATTCAAAGCCTAACAAAGTAATTAAAGGATTTATGGCATTGCGAAGAGCGTGAACATAAATCACCCGATTTTCTGGTAGTCCCTTGGCGCGAGCCGTTTGGATATAATCTTGACGTAGAACATCTAATAATTCACCGCGAGTGATTCTTTGCAACCCAGCAAAACTAGTGATACTTAAGGCAATAGTGGGTAAAATCATGTGCCAACCAATATCAAGGATTTTACCGAACCAAGATAAATCAGTATGATTGATGCTAGTCATACCACCCACTGGAAATAAAGGTGAGGTGATTTGAGCAAATATGAGCAGAAACAGAGCAGTGATAAAACTCGGAAAACCTTGTCCCGTGTAGCTAATCACTTGTAAAATGCGGTCAGTGGTTTGATTTTGTTTGACAGCGGCGATAATACCTAAGGGAATCGCGATCGCCCAGGTACAAAATAAAGAAGCGATCGCTAAAAGTAAAGTGGCCGGTATCCGTTCCCACAACAGAGAAGCTACTGAGCGTTGGTAAACAAAACTAGTACCAAAATCTCCTTGGGTGAAAATTCGCCATAACCATAATCCAAACTGTTCTGGCCAAGATTTATTTAAACCAAACTGTTGCCTTAATTCCTCAATGCGTTCTGGCGAAATTGTGGGATTTTGGCGCAAGGTATCCACATAATCCCCAGGAGAGAGTTTCATGATCAAAAAGGATAGCGCTGTTGCCAATAACAAGGTTAACAGTGCTTGTAATATCCGTTTCACCACATAAAAAAATGTTTCGTTTTTGACTAGCCCTATAAAGCTCTCCTGACCGGCATTCCAGGACATTCTCTTAGAAGTCATAGCAATTTAGTCATTTTTGATTAGTCCATTGCTCAGGATATAGGACACAGTACCAATGATTAGTATTCAATTAGGGAAATAATCGGCACATCTGGTAAATATTTACGCCCTTGTAAATCCTGTAGCTCGATGATAAACCCAAACCCTACCAATTCGCAGCCAATCTTCTGCACCAACTTAGCCGTTGCACTAGCTGTACCACCTGTTGCAATCAAGTCATCTACAATTAAAACCCGACTATTTGGATGCAAAGCGTCTTGATGCATTTCCAAGCAGTCTGTACCATATTCTAATTCATATTCAATTGAGTGAACTGCTCCTGGTAACTTTCCCGGCTTCCGTACGGGAATAAAACCCGCTCCTAATTTGTAAGCTAGAGGAGATCCAAAAATAAACCCACGGGACTCCATACCCACAACATAATCAGCCGTTAAGCCTAAATCAAGGCATTTTTCAGTAAAAAAGTCAATAGTGTAGCGTAATCCCTCTGAATCGCGTAGTAAAGTAGTGATATCGCGAAATACAATTCCCGGTTTGGGAAAATCTGGAATATCGCGAATTAGAGACTTTAAATCCATAAAATTAAGTTATGAGGGATAGGGGGGATTAATGACCAATGACTCATGACTAGTCCCTGAAAAATCCTACACTATAATGTCATCACCTGGGAATTGAGGCTCTAATTTAACCAAATGAGGTCATTTTACTCAGTCCTAGACCCTGGGGATGTAAGCCACAATCATATGTTAGCTTTTGGGGGTTTCCTGATTTTTGATATATTCTTTTACTATACTCAAGACAACTAAATCGGAGGTGATTTTTGATGGCGTTACTTAGAGGAACTGGGAGGCTGTATCTTACAAAGCAGGTATATACTGCAACTGTAATACCACTCTCAATTACATAAGGAATTCTACAAAGCCACATTATCCAAGAGAATTACCTCCGACAAAAAAATTGGTAAAGCAGTTTTTTGCTGAGAACAAGAGACTTGTTTACCTAATTTTTAGGTATTTTGGACATCAGGAAAAGTAATCAATTCTTAAGCATTACAAGCAACTTTGAAACGAGTTGATTTTGCCTGTTATAGCTCTTTTAAATTAGTTGTACTAGTTTTATTCTGCCTATTAGCTCTGCACAAGGTAATTTATAAAATGAATGTCTCAGCCAGCTTAACGCCATTGAATAGTCCATCCCCCCCATCCTTGCCGATGATTCTGGATACTTTACCGGACCCTGCAATGCCTACGGTCAGCTTCGCCAAGGGAGCACAGGGTTGTCCCGCTAGAACCCGAATGCAAGTTGATTTAATTTTACTGGCGATTGAAGCTTTAGAACTTGGCAGTTCCGAAGCTATTCTGGCTTTTGCTGATGAGTTGGAACTCAAAGGAATTATTAAGAACCGAGTAAATTTATGGCGAATGCGCAGCTCTAACCCACTGCGAAGAGCTCATATCCGCCGTCCCTTGACGATCATGGAGGCAAAAGCTTTAGTCGTTATTGCCAGCTACATCGCGCGGCGTTTAACGGTTGTCATTCGCCAAATGTTGATGACATATCAGCAAATGAGCGAAAAGCAAATACCTTTAGCACAAAATTTGCGGCTATCTAATTACCTAGAGCGATTTCGAGTACATTTTAGGAGCAGAATGAATCCTAGGCGTTCTAGTGTCATGGCATTAAATTCTGACGATAAGTTAGATGAACTAGCAATCAATTTGTTGGGGCAATTATTATTTTGTACTGGCACGGCTGGAATGCAGCGATTTTGGATTAGTCTTTTTGACGGTGAAGTAGAATGAATATTCAACGTAAGTATAGTCTACCTAATTGTACGCTGCTGTTAGAGGGTTTCAGTGATGTAGCCAAAGCAGCATACTATCAAGGGATGCGTCCAGAATTATCCATATTGGTAAATGCAGAATGCTATATATCTGGCTATAGTCAGCCTCTAGTAGGCGGAAGAGAATTTTTTGAGAGTCTAGTCCGGGCTGTGAGTGGCTATGCTCAAGAATTTTTGAGTAATGTGTCAAACCCTCAAGCACACAATCAAGACTCAGAACTAGTGGAGTTACAAAAAATTTACAGTAACCGACACAGGTTAATTGTCCATTCTGAAATAGCTGTAGATGCTTTTGAGTCTCAGCCTAACTACAATCAACCGCCTATTCAAATCGATTTGAATACAGTGCAGTTATTTGACCTGGTTGAAGCTGTGGATCAATTTTTTGCTGACAGCCAAACCCTACCAGAGTTGTCATTAGAATTACAGCCAGTGGCTAGAAGTTATGGCAGTGCTAATGAATTCCTGCTCAACCAAGGAGTAGCAGCAAGTATAGGAGTTTCAAGTGTAGCAGTTGCGGCCATTGCCTTGACTCTAATTCCTGCTCCTGAGATGCGCCCACCTGTAGCCCCGGCGGAAGAAGAGACTGTCTCCATCGCACCTACTCCCAATTCTGACGCACCAGATCAGACAACACCGGTAAATATAGAGACCTCACGAACTTCCCCGGTAACTGACCTAGATGTAGCGACTCCGGTGAATACAGCACCCCAAATCGGAGATTTAGAAGCACTCTTAAGTTCAGCTACAGAAATTACTAATTCATCCCAACTACGTGTTCTGAATGGAAAAATTTATGAGCAAATTAATCTAGGTTGGATTAATCGCTCCGAATTAACACAAGATTTAGTCTATCGGGTAGGTGCAAATGCTGATGGTGCAATCATTGGTTATAAAGCGGTAAATCAAGGGGCAAATGAGGAAATAGAATTAACTCCTCTGCCCAAGTTGCTACAGAATCCTGCTCTTGGTTCTCTCAAAGCTAATGAATCAATAGCCCAATTTAAAGTAGTTTTCACTAGAACGGGCATTCTGCAAGTTAGCCCTTGGTGGGGATATCAGTGATTATTCACCTCCGCCTATCTGGTAATTTGTCTCATATAATCGCCCCACAGTTGAGCGGCTTGCCCGCTGCTGCCGGATGTGGGAGAATTATTGTCATTACCTAGCCAAATGCCAGTTACTAGCTGCCGACTGGGGATTGAACCAATAAACCAAAGATCAACATTTTTATCAGTTGTGCCGGTTTTACCACCTTCCCCCAGTCCTATAGCCGCAGCGCGACCAGTACCGCTAGTCACTGCCTGGCGCATCATCCTGTTGATTTCGTCGGCTACACCTGTGGGTAAAACTCGCTGGTTAGCGTCTGGATGTTCGTCAAAGGAATAGACCACACGACAGGTTTTTAAATCCTGACTATCCTGACAATCACTACTGTCTATAATTCTGCTAATTGCGTGGGGTGGATTCCAAACACCACGATTGCTAATGCCGCCAAAAGCACCAGTCATTTCTAAAACATTGACTACACTTTGACCCAGTACTAAGCCGGGAACTGCTTCGAGTGATGACTTGATTCCTAAACGCCTAGCGGTGGATACGACTCTATCTAGCCCCACCTCCCTGGCAATTCGCAGGGCGATAGGATTTTCCGACAGAGCAAAGCCAGTAGTCATATCTAAGGAATTCCCTGCACCAATTCTACAAGGTCTATAGGTAAATCCTTGCCAGGGTAGAGCGGCGCAAGAATAAGTTTTAGAAGCTGGTATTCCCCTCTCGAGGGCTGCTGCAAAAGCGAAAACTTTGAAGGTAGAACCCGGTTGTCTTTGGGCTTGAACAGCACGGTTAAACTGGGTTTGTCTAAAATCAGTCCCGCCTACCATCGACAAAATACTACCAGTTCTAGTGTCTAGGGTAACCATCGCTCCTTGAGAAAAGCCAAAGGTAGAACCAGCGTTATTGATTTGATTACGCAAAGCTGTTTCCGCTGCTGCTTGGATTCTGGGATCAAGCTGGGTTTCAATGATAAAATTGCCTTCTCTGGCAATTCCTACTCCCAAGATAGATTCCAATTCCCGGAAGACATACTCGTAAAAGTAAGGAGCAATGGTACCGGCTTGCCTTTCACAAACTCTGGGGTGAATTTGGACTGGGGAGCGCCTAGCTCGATTGGCCTGTTCTTCGGAAATTTTGCCCATTTCCAACATTCGCCTAATGACGCGATTCCGATAGTCAACTAGTTGTAGCCTATTGGGGTTATTTCCACAAAAATTAAAAGCGTTGGGAGCAGGTAAAATTCCCACTAATGTTGCAGCTTCAGAGAGAGTTAGTTCTCTGGCTGACTTGTCAAAGTAATAACGAGCCGCATCCTCGAACCCGGATGTATCCACTCCCAAAAATACTCGGTTTAAGTAAGTGAGTAATATTTGATCTTTACTGTAAAAAGTTTCTAGCTTAAAGGAAACAACGGCTTCCCGCAGTTTACGTCCTAAGGAGTCTTGAGCGCCAACATAGTCCCGGAATAAACTTCGGGCTACTTGCTGGGTAATGGTACTAGCCCCCTGCTGTACATCTCCACTGCGGGTATTGACCAGGACAGCTCGCAAAATCCCCAAGGGGTCAACACCGAAGTGCCAATAGTAACGACTATCTTCTGAGGCTACTACGGCTGCGGGCAAATAGCCAAAGTCCTCTAAACTCTTGAGATCCACATGAGAGGTAGTCCGAGGCTCACGCAAGGGTGTCGAGCCATCGCGGGCATAAATCACTATGGGGGCGCTGGTAGCAGTAGGTAAGGGTCTGACGGAAAATTTTAGCCATTCTACGCCTATGACTAACCCCACTAAGGCGCTCACACCAGCGATACTGTAAGCCGCCCAAGTTCCTGCTCTAATATGTAAGGGTGCAGGATCGAAGTATTGTAGCCGCACTGAAGCTGCAAGTTCTGGTGGTCCTAAAGTAAAAACATCACCGTGACGCAGTTCTAAGCGATTAATTCGGCGTTTCCCAAGATAAATACCGTTAGTAGAGTTTTCATCTTGGATGACAAAAACAGGGCTGCGTTGAGTTGAATCCCGTGACAGTGACAAGTGAATTTGGCTGACAACGGGATTGCGAATGACTATATCACATGATTTGGAACTACGGCCTAATATATAGCGATCGCCTAACAACGGATATACCTCACGTTCCGCCCCCGCATTCTGCACCCATATCTCTGGTACTTTGGCATTAGGCTTAAGGGCCAACTTGGAAAAGTCAACTCTCGCTTGAATAGTCTGTACTGCTTGAGTCAGTTGACCAAGTACAGTTTGTGGCTTATGAGGAGGTAGGGGGGAACTCATAGGCTATTTACATCAGAATTATTGGCAAACATTCGGGCGGTTTGACAATCTAGATACAGATATTCCACCATTATACTCATCAGTCAAAGCAGAAATTAGCTATAGGTAGTTTGTACTCATTCAATCTTACACCAAGAAAATATCAGCTCATAAGACCTAACAATTTGGTTTTATTACCCTTATCACTAATACAAGATTGGGATCCCATAGTCACTGACTATCTATCATTTGTGGAAATATTAGAGTAATAAATTTAATGTTAATTCAAAGTAAAATCAAAGCTGATATGGTAAATTTACCCCAGAGTTTCATTTTTTTTTATTTATCAACTATTTAGATTAGCTCTAACTATCACTATGACTGGGTGCTTTTTCCCAAGAAGCTATTAGTAGACAAATAATACCAATAGTAATAGATGAATCTGCCATATTAAATACAGCAAAATTAATCAAGCGAAAGTCCAGGAAATCAACTACATAACCTAAAGCGAACCGATCAATACCATTCCCCATAGCTCCGCCTAAAATCAAACCGTAGCCTAACTGATTCCAACGACTTAAATGCTGACCAAAACATCCTAGTGCTATCAATAGCAAACTTATAACCAATGATAGCCATCGTAACCACTCTACTTTACCACTGAAGATACTAAAGGCTGCACCAGTATTAGTCACATAAGTAAAATGGAATACATCTGGTATAATTGGTAGTGTCTCTCCCAGGCTAAAGGTCTGCACTATCCAGTATTTTGTTAGTTGATCTAAGAAAAAAGAAATGAAGGCAGTAATCCAAAACAGATGATTTTTTAAAAGCATGAAACTAGAAACTAGGGAGTGAGAGATAGTAAAGGGGAATATAAATAAAAATACTATTTAACAGATTGAGTCCAAAATTACCATATTCTTCTGTATAGTAAAATACATATATTTACTGGGCCAATGTACAATTATTACCGAGCATTTACAGTTGATGGAAACCCTATATCAAATAGTATTTATTAATTTTGACTTGACTGTGACACTACCCCCGACATAACTAATAAAACATTAAATGACGTAATATATATGCTATTACGGTAACAGCACAAACTACAGCTAGTTGGCCAGGTAGTGCAAACCAAGAATATCTGAGGATTGCTTGGATTAGAGCCAAATTTTCCATACCTTGCCAGTGAAAAATATAACTGACGATCAAATAAGTAACACCACAGAGGTGGACAGTTAACAAGCCACTCAAACAACTGAAAGCGAGGGTTTCCAACTTAGGTCTAGCTTGAAAGGCTAAATATCCACAAATCCACCCTCCAGGGATAAAACCTAACAGATAACCGAACTGAGATAGTTTAACATATCCAATACCGCCACCATCGGCAAATACAGGTAGCAAGGTTAAACCCATGACCACATAAGCGATTTGTGATAGTGCGCCCGCATTTTTACCTCCTAAACAACCTACTAACAGCACCGCACCAACTTGACAGGTGACACCCAGAGAAAAAATCTGAGTCTCTTGATTATTCCCACTCCACGGTAAAGCGATACTATAGGCTTCTAGGAAGGTACCACCCATGGTGAGCAGCAAACCAACCATAGACCATAGTAATTCAATAGTTCCCACATTTCCTGCACTTCCAGCCATTTTACTCGCACAAATACTCTAACAGTGTTTTTATCAGTTATTTATGTATTTAATTCTTACATTAAAGTATAGTTTAATACTTTAAGTTCGCTGAGGGTTATGTTTCATTATGACAAACATGACTCTGATCATTTCTTGAGTCAAGATATCAAAAAAAGTATGAGATGTGTATTTCTGTCAGTTATTCCCCATACTCACTAGGAAGGGAGTACGGAGATTAAAAATCTTCACACCCATAATTGAGTTATCCGGAAAAAGCTCACAATAATAGCAAACATTAGTTGATAGTTCAGGTTGACAATATCAATATAAAATATCAATAATTTTTACCAGCTTAATTACAACATATATTCCTGTTTATTACTTCTTCAGATAGATTTGCTCTAAAAATTATCTGCATTACGATAAAAATATCATCTTAAGCTACTTATATCTGATAATATTTATTCCCCAAGACAGATGAATAAATCATCAACAATGTAGTTAAATTTAAAGTCGTATATCATAGAAATGATGATTTGAAATAATTGTCTGCCTTGACATCTATTCATACATATTCAAGGATAATTTCAACCTATAATCCTTATTTATTGGATGGCTTATTTCAAAGCAGATACATGTGGATTATGATTTTTTTAAGTGAGATGATTTACTTTATTTTATAAATATAGCACTTATAACCGAGTGTTAAATTTAGGGAAAAATCACTTCATGATTTAAATTGTTACAAAATTAAACCAACTTATTTTGATTTAATTTTAAATTAAAACTTATACTAAGTTTATTCTCAAATTCCGTAATCAGGTAGAATAGGAATATTTTATAATTGATCATTTACATGATTCGTAAGTTTATTTTCTGAGAACTATTACTAGTTTTAATAAAAATAAAATATAGATATTTTCCGAAATTAATTTAAGATTGCTATTTGGAAAATGAGGAAGAGATATAGGTATTGTTAATGGTTATAATGGTTTTTTGATGAAGATATTGCTGACTGATGAGATAGAGAAATTAACGTCATTTATTCTAGCAAAAACAGGTTATTTATGGCAAATTTTTCCGAAAATATACAGGAAGAAATAGATTTAAAGTTCGCTTATTTCTTGGTAGATAAAAGTTTAGAACCAGCTTTTTGTTTAGGAGAATATCAGCAGTTTATTTATGTAAATGATGCGATTTGCAGAATGACTGAGTATTCCCGTGAAGAATTACTTTCCATGAGGATTTACGATTTAGATATAGATTTTGATATCCATAGTCTATTAGGGATAAAATCAGAATATTATTCTAGCTTTAAATCTCGCTATCTTACTAAGAGAAAAGGTATATTTATCGTAGAAACTTCTATTATATACCTGGAAAGAAAAGGTATAAAATTTGGATGTGCCGTGCTTAGATATCAAAGTGATGGAGTTATAGGTTGTATTCAAGAAGCTTTGAATACAAGTAAAATATTGACTTTATTAGAAACAATAGAAGCCGGCATTTTTCTCATTCAATCAAACCGAATACGTTACATAAATCCCGCAGCAGAAAAACTGACCGGTTATAAGAAACAGGAACTGCTAAATGACTTTAATATTCATAGACTAATTACGGGTAAAAAACCTAGACAGTTATACTTAGAAAAACAATCAGTTGACTTGGAATACCAGGAGATAAATATCCTCGCACAAGATGGTACAGAACGCTGTCTAATTGGAGTGGTTACCAACCTTGATGGAATGTTCAATCTACTTGGAAAAGCCTCAGAACTAATTATATGTATAGATATAACAGATTACAAAAATTTAGAGTCAAATCTTAATCAGGCTTTAGAACAAGCTAAAGAACTGAGCGAACTGAAAGCACACTTTGTTTCTATGGTCTGTCATCAATTTCGCACTCCATTAAATATTATTTCATTTTGTAATAGCTTAATTGCAGAAAAAGTAGACTTAACAACCGAGAAACAAATCCTATTATTAGTGGAGAATATTGAAAAAGCTATCGCACAAATCAGCCAGATGTTGGATGACATTTTGTTATTCTCTCAAGCACAAGCAGCCAAAATCAATTTTGCACCTCAACCACTGGAATTAGTGGAATTCTGTCATAATTTAGTAGCGGGAATGCACATGATTATGAGCCATAACAGAATAAATTTCATCAGTAAAGTAGAACTAATAAAGGGCTACGTTGATCCAAAATTACTAGACTATATATTGAGGAATTTGCTAGAAAATGCTCTTAAATACTCTCCCTATTATATGAGGGTTGATTTCATTCTGGATTGTGATCAAGAACAGTTAATTTTTCAGATAAAAGACCAAGGAATCGGCATTCCATTCCTAGATCAAAAAAGATTATTTGAACGATTTTATAGGGGTAATAATATTGGGGATATACCCGGGAATGGACTAGGATTATCGATTATAAAAACCCTGGTAGATTTACACGGTGGTCAAGTGAAGGTCGAAAGTGAAGTAGATATAGGCACTAGCATTACTGTGATTTTGCCATTAATTAAAGAAGCCTCTTTTCTATAAGATTTAGAATATTATTTAAAATATTTGAATTAGTACAAGTGTTAATTAAATAGCTAATATTTGTATATCTTAATATCCAAAAAGTGAATTTAACAGTATAATTAAGGTTGCTATAAAATGAAGTGCGAATCGTCAAAATAATTCTGGTAATTCAAGATGATTATGTTACCCGCCATATTTATGTAGAGGGTCTGGAAGCTAAAGGTTTTCATCACAAACTGTACTCAAAACTTGGTGTGTTGCTAAATTCCAGGAAGTTGAAAAATCACCATCTGTATATAAAGTAACAGCTTTAAACTCATCAACATCGTCGTTTACCGTCCCATGCTTGGCGCAAGGAACATCAAGTTAGGTGTTTGACAGTCGAAGTTAAAGTTAATAATAAGAAAATTAGTTTGGGCTAAAGTTATACGCGAATTGATGGGATAATAAGTATTATTTATTACATTAATCTGCTAACGCTGTAGCCGGTTATTCTCGTCTCTGGGTTCAGGTTTGAGCGATGAGCTTCTGAATAAATGGCGATCGCTAAAAACCATACGGAATAGTCTGGTGTTGCCTATCTGTGTGTAATTTATACCAGGTAGCTTGACTAAAGAATGTATGAATTTTTCAGTTTTTAATGTAGCAAATAGAGCAGAAAAATATATTTTTTTGCTTTTGTTAACCTTTTGTTTACCTACAGACGCATCTTTTAGGGGTATTCTAATATCGCTGATATGGATAAATTGACTAAAGATCGACACGTCTACATGTAATCAACACGATTCGCCTAGCAGCTACAGCATCACTGTTACATATGTAATTTAGCTGAAGGGATTGTCGAACAGAGCAAGACTCAGAGGATTCCGTTGCTACTGCTACAACCCTAGACTTTGGTATCGATAATGTTTTCATGACCAATCAAGCAAGGTCGTTTTAATTTAACTCCGTAGTACTTTCGCAAAGTGGACGTATTTTCCATGGTTCTTAATCGCAAAGTTGTGTTAGCCATCGCTTCACTACCAATAATGTTGGTAGCAACAGCCTGTAGTCCTTCCGATGGTGGTGGTGGGCAGAGAATAGCCATTACTGGAGCTGGTGCAACATTTCCTGCACCTCTTTTTCAACGGTGGTTTGATGCCTATAATCGCCAAGTCAACCCCAACGTCCAGGTGAGCTATCAGTCGGTAGGAAGTGGGGCGGGTTTGGAGCAATACATCAATAACACCGTAGACTTTGGAGCCAGCGAGGCACCCATTACTGACTCTGCCAGTCGGGTTAAATCCTTCAAAGAAGCTCATAATTACGATCCGATCCAACTTCCGATTACTGGAGGGTTTATATCCTTCTCCTATAATCTGCCAGGAGTTAACAACTTAGAACTCAAACTATCCCGCCAAGCCTACTGCGGTATTGTAACCGGAAAAATTACTCGCTGGAGTGATCCAGTCATTGCTGCAGCTAACCCCGGTTTAAAGATTCCCGACCTACCCATTACCTTTGCCCACCGGTCTGATGGGAGTGGTACTACCTTTGTATTTACCAATCACATTAAAACTGTCTGCCCAGACTGGAAAGCAGGGGCGGGAACTTCAGTAGACTGGCCTGTGGGAATTGGCGGTCAAGGTAACGAGGGAGTCGCCGCTGCTATTCAGCAGAATCAGGGAGCTATTGGTTACTTATCCTACGCCTATGCTGCCCTCAACAACATCAATTCCGCCTTAATTGAAAACAAGGCTGGAACCTTTATAGCTCCATCTCCAGAAGCAGCAGCTAAAGCCCTACTAGATGAGCCGGTTCCCGATGATTTCGCGCTCCTAGTTCCAGACCCTTCCGGTGTTGATTCCTACCCTATAGTCGGTCTCGTTTGGGTGATGATCTATCGACAGTATGAAGACGATGCTAAGTGGCAAGCCTTGCGTCAGGTGTTTGAGTGGTCTTTAGGACCAGAGGGCAAAAAATTAACAGAAGAGCTACTGTTTGTCCCAACTCCTGAGCCTTTAGTGCAGAGAATCAAAGCAGAATTTGACAAGGTGAACGCCAAGTAATAATCCGAGATGATTGGGAGTGTCTTTGACATCTAACACTCCCAAAATTCATCCAGATACCTGAGTTGGGGCATCACCATGTCACAATAACCATTTATGGAGCAAAAACAAAGTCATGATGTCGGCAGATAAATCAACTCAATTAACCCGGAATAGCCTAGAAAAGCAACTCAGTCCAGCTAGGGTTCTCGATGTGGGATTTTGGGGACTAACCCTGATACTAGCTATCAGTGCCGGAGCAGTTTTACTATGGGTAATCATACAGACCGCTATAGCAGCTACACCAGCCATTGAAAAATTTGGTCTGGGTTTTTTGGTCGGCACAACCTGGAACCCTGTCACCAACGTCTATGGGGTACTACCTCAGATATATGGAACTTTAGTCACTGCCTTTATTGCCCTGTTAATTGCTATCCCTTTGGGCATCGGAGTCGCCATCTTTTTAACAGAAGGATTTGCGCCTAAATGGGTCACAACTCCCATTGCTTTTGCCATTGAACTTATCGTGGCTATTCCCAGCGTGGTCTTGGGAATTTGGGGTATTTTTGTCCTCATTCCTGCTATCAGACCTATTTTTACCTTCCTTAACACCTACTTCGGCTGGATTCCTTTTTTAGGTGGCGATTCTGTTTTTGGCAATAGTCTACTGATTGTGGGCTTGGTACTAGCAATTATGATTGTGCCCATTATCATCTCTATTACCCGTAGCACCTTTGAAGTCCTACCCAGTAATCTCCGCAATGGTTCCTTAGCTTTGGGAGCAACTCGCTGGGAAACAATTCTCAGAGTGCTGATTCCCGCAGGGTTATCTGGCATTATCAGTTCTGTGATGTTGGCTATGGGTCGAGCCATGGGGGAAACCATGGTAGCCGCTATGCTCGTTGGTAACGCCAACCGCATTAACATATCATGGCTGCAACCCGGATCGACAATCACAGGTTTGATTGCCTCCCAGTTTGGAGAAGCAGGGCGCACCCAAGTAGCGGCTCTGATGTACGCTGGCGTAGTGCTAATGCTTTTGTCTCTGGTGGTGAATATTTTAGCTGAGATAATTATTCGTCGCTTCCAAAATATTGAGTAAAAAATCAGGCCTTTTCCCCAGTTTTGAGTACGAGTGGATCCAAGATTAAGTTTACGAAATATCAATTAAATTATGGGTACTCCAGATAATCAGTATTCCTTTGGCTATGATGGCGATAGCGTGGCGTTAGCCACAGACAGTGGTTTTGATATCAGTGAGGAAAGCATGGCACCCCATCGCCGGATCACGGGACGGGTGTTGACCATTTTAACTATGGTGTTTGCTGCAACGGTAATTATCCCTCTGATTTGGGTTCTGGTGAGTGTGTTTCAAAAGGGTGTTAATTCCCTCATACTTCCAGATATTTTTACTAAGCTCCCCCCACCTCCGGGATTATCTGAGGGGGGCTTTGGTCATGCCATTATTGGAACTTTAATGACCCTGGGAATTGCTACATTGATTTCCGTCCCTTTTGGTGTGATCGCTGCTATTTACTTAGCTGAGTTTGGTCGGGGAACTCGCTTGGCTTACTTGGTAAAATTTTCCTGTAATGTACTCACCGGTGTCCCCGCTATTTTGTGTGGCTTATTTGCCTATGCAATTGTGGTGATGCCCTTAGGGTCATTTTCGGCTTTTTCGGGTGGGGTGGCTTTAGCAGTGTTAATGCTACCTATTATTATTCGCTCCACGGAAGAGGCTTTGTTGTTGGTGCCTAATGAGTTGCGTTTGGCAGCAATGGGTATTGGGGCGACAAAATTTGAAACCATTATCCAGATTGTCTTACCAGCAGCTCTGACTTCAATTATTACTGGTGTGGTTTTATCCGTCGCCCGCGCCGCCGGAGAAGCAGCTCCCTTGCTGTTCACGTCTTTTAACAATAATTTCTGGGCTACTAATGTTTGGGAACCTGTGGCCACCCTACCAGTGTTAATTTACTTTTTCTCGATTATTCCCTATAAGGCTTCCCAGAGTTTGGCTTGGGCGGCTGCCTTGATGTTATTGTCAATTGTGCTGTTGTTTAGTATTTTGGCTCGGTACTTCAGTCGGCAAAAAAAATTCTAACATCAGGGAATTCAATTCTTTTGGCTGCGAACTCGGCCAAGTTCTATACACTCTAAATTGAGAATACTATGGAAAAAAAAATTAGTAATAGCGGTTCCATTGATACTAGGCGCATTTTTGAGGTCAAGGATTTATCGGTTTACTATGGTGGTGCGATCGCCCTTCAATATGTGACAATGGATATCCTGGAGAGAAAAATTACTGCCTTGATTGGTCCTTCAGGTTGTGGTAAAAGTACTCTCCTGCGTTGTTTCAATCGGACTAATGCCTTGATTCCTGGTGCTCACGTGAAGGGATACCTCACTTACCGAGGGCAAAATCTCTATGGCGCTGGAGTTGACCCGGTGGTAGTCCGTCGTAGGGTTGGTATGGTGTTTCAGCAGCCTAACCCTTTTCCTAAGTCAATTTATGACAATGTAGCCTATGGCTTGCGGGTGAATGGCATTAAGGGCAATATGGACGAGATTGTGGAAAATTCTCTCCGCCGTGCTGCCATCTGGGATGAGGTAAAGGACGATCTTCATAAGTTGGGAACTTCTCTTTCGGGGGGACAACAGCAGCGGTTGTGTATTGCTCGCGCTATTGCGGTTCAGCCGGATGTGATTTTGATGGATGAGCCTTGCTCGGCTCTTGATCCTATATCGACGATGCGGATTGAGGAGTTAATGCTTGAACTCAAACAGCACTACACCATTGTCATTGTCACCCATAATATGCAGCAGGCTTCTAGGGTGGCTGATTATACGGCTTTCTTTAATGCTGAAGCCCGGGAAGGGGGGAATCGCGTCGGGTATCTGGTAGAGGTAGATACCACCGAGAGAATTTTTTCCAGTCCCCAGGATCAGCGCACTCGCGATTATGTGAGTGGTCGTTTTGGTTAAGGGTTATCTAGGGCAAAAATCCACAATACACTATTATTATGGCTACTAACACTACTACAGTGAATGACACTGAAACAGTTTTACGCACAGAGAATCTGAATGTGTACTATGGCAATTTTTTGGCTCTGCGAAATATTTGGCTGGACATCCCCAAACATCAGGTGACAGCTTTTATTGGTCCGTCTGGCTGCGGTAAAAGTACATTGCTGCGATGCTATAACCGTCTCAATGATGTCATCGATTCCTTTCGAGCGGATGGCAAAGTTTATTTTTACGATCAAAACTTGTATGCACCTAACATTGACCCTGTACAGGTGCGCCGGAGAATTGGGATGGTATTTCAACGACCAAACCCGTTTCCTAAATCAATTTATGAAAATATTACTTTTGGAGCCAAAATCAACGGCTATCAAGGGGATATGGATGAATTAGTCGAGCGGAGTCTCAGACAGGCTGCTTTGTGGGATGAGGTCAAAGATAAACTGCGACAAAGTGGTACGTCTTTATCCGGGGGACAACAGCAACGCTTGTGTATTGCTAGGGCTGTGGCCGTGCAACCGGAAATAATTCTCATGGATGAACCCTGCTCCGCATTAGACCCGGTTTCTACTTTGCGGGTAGAAGAACTAATTCACCAACTCAAGGAAAAATATACCATTGTCATCGTTACCCATAATATGCAACAGGCAGCAAGGGTGTCTGATAATACGGCTTTTTTCAACGTTCAAGTTGTGGAAGGTGGTCGCAGTGGTTATCTAGTGGAATACAATTCCACACAGGCAATTTTCAACGACCCCCAACAAGAAGATACCCGAAATTATGTCAGTGGCAGATTTGGTTAAATATTGCACCACAAGCTATCCTAAAGCTATGTCTGCTGGCTTTGTCCACTTGACCTAGTGCAGGCGGGTTAACTCAGGTCTGCCTTAATAATGATATCTGTAAACCCGCTTTCTGATAAACCGTTATCGAAAAAATGGGTTTAAAACCCCGTTGTTCTACGACGGCTTTTCTTGATTCTTGGAAAAAAACTTGCCTAAAAAACAACAAAAAGCTAAAATGCAATAGTCTGCATGGGGCATCGGCACGACTTTAAATGGACAGGGCGTGACTATAAGACTGCTTCGGCAACGAGTTACTGTGAACTGTCAAAAATCACCGATAGCGTAGCGTGGCGTAAGCCATACTTCAAGATCGGTGAGTATGTCAAATAAAATCTCCTCAAATGTACTTTGAGATGCGGTTGCTTCGGTGCTTCACCCTGGAGGTATGCGCACTACCTTGGTCTACAGGCTTTGAGATTGGGTGGAACTCACCCTGCTATTAGGTGGTTTACAGTCGATTATTACCTAATAAATAGATATTTGTAACAAATGTGACGATTCAAGTCTAGATTTTTGCTGTAAATGAGTAGATTTGAGGAGATTTTTTGATTCTGTTCAAACCCCCTAAAAATCCTGCTCATCCACAAAAAACTCAGCATCGTCATCCAGAGACTGACCCCGACGAGAACCTAACATACCCCAAAGCGGCTGTAGTATTGCCATTGCCAATAAACCGATACTGGCACTGAATGCCAATAATAAACCTATTGGGATTTGAATCGATTGAAATGTTAAGAATTTCAAAGATACGGGTGTGGCATTTTGGACAGAGATAATGGCGATCGCTACTACCCAAATAGCCACTATTAAAGATATCAAAATCGGAATAAAATTTTTCATATTTTATACTCCCCTCTCCTGGATCAGAAGAGGGGTGAGGTTTTAAACAGCTACTGGTTCTAATTTAGCGATGGAACTTTCCATATATTGAGCAACCTTGGTAAGTTTCTCAGAGGAGTTGGTTTCCAGATAAACACGTACCAGAGGTTCTGTACCCGAGGGACGCAACAATACCCAACTACCTTCTTCTAAGTACAACTTAATCCCGTCTTTGCGTCCAACTTCTTTAACTTTAATTCCCCCTACCTCTGAAGGAGGATTTTGAGTAAAGGAGTCAATCACAGCGGTTTTGTGTGCTGGCGTCAGGTGTAAGTCAAGACGGTTATTGTAAAGCGGTCCATCAGCCTCGGCGATAGCCTCTTTAACCAATTGACTCAGGGGTTTACCTTCATAGGCGATCGCCTCAGCAACTAGCATATCAGCTAAAATACCGTCTTTTTCGGGAATATGCCCCACTATACTTAAGCCACCTGATTCTTCACCCCCAATCAGTACGGTAGTTTCCCGCATTTTCTCACCAATGTATTTAAAGCCTACAGCTGTTTCATAAATTGGCAGCCCATATTTACTAGCGAAATTGTCTAGCAGGTGAGTCGTGGCTACAGTCCTGACGATAGCACCAGTTTTACCTTTATTTTTGATTAAATGACGTGCTAGTAATAACAGCACAGTATTGGGGGTGAGAACATTTCCTTGTTCATCAACAACACCAAAGCGATCGCTATCACCATCTGTAGCCAGTCCCAAATCGGCCCCGTCGGCACGTACTGCTTCCACTAACCCAATTAGTTGTTCACCTTTGGGTTCGGGCATTCCCCCGCCAAATAGGACATCACGGCTAGTGTGGAAAGTTTCTAACTCACAGTGGCAGTGTTGCAAAACTTCATCCAAATAGCCACGAGAAGTAGAATAAAGGGCATCGTACTTCACCTTTAAATGGGCATTCTTGATCCGTTCTATATCCAGTAAGGTGTAGATAAACTTGAGATACTCAGGTTTGGGGTCAAAAATGGAAATTTTACCGGTAGGAATACTGCTAGGCAGGGCATCCGATGCACTTTCAATATTAGCCACAATCGTATCAGTAATTTCTGGAGTGGCTGGCCCTGCATAATCAGGGATATATTTAATTCCACAGTAAGGTGCAGGATTATGGCTAGCAGTAAACATCAGAGCACCGGCGGAATTTAATAGCCGGGCGTTGTAGGCGATTACTGGTGTGGGGCAGTCCCGGTCAGTAATTTTCACCGTCCAACCCAAGTCTGCTAAGATTTCCGCGGCTGCTTGGGCGAACTGGTCAGCCAAAAACCTAGTATCGTAGGCAATCAGAACCGGTCTATCTTTTGAGTAGGCTGTTTCGAGGTAACTTGCGATCGCCCTTGTGACTTTTCGCACATTTGGGAAAGTAAAATCATCGGCGATGATTCCTCTCCAACCGTCAGTACCAAATTTTATTTGACTGGAATTGCTACTAGCGCTCATTTTTACCACTTTCTCCCTGATAACTTTAATACTATAGGAAGCTTCTCGCAAAGCGTGCGTAGCCGCAAGTCTCCCCCAAGGTATTTTTTCTCACTGATTATTGAGCAATGTCATTTTATAATCGACCTTTTGCCAGTTATCACCTTTGGTCTTTAGTTACCCCAGCAACAGGACAAAAACATTGGCACTACCTGATGAGAAGGGGGGTCATTAAAGCACGTCAACATGAACCACAAGTTAAAGCGCTGTTAGGTAAGGCCACTGCACCGCAGCAGATTGGTATCCTCGCCCAAAAAGGCGTTTATGAATTTCATCATAATCGACATTTGTGAACAAAATCCGACCGTGTCGAAAAACTGAACTATTAAATTTAAGCAACTCTACTCAAGCAGTACAAGAACGCGTCCGACAAATTCTGCAAAAATATCATGATGCCCCATTACTTTTGAATACAAAAACTTGATATCACCAATCACCAAACTTCGGCTGCGCACTTCGGCTACCGCTCAGTGCAAGCTCAGTTCCAGTGACTAATCGCTAAATGGCGGTAATTCTTTAAGAATTGTAAAGCGAATATGATTAATCGCTAGGTCACCTATAGGAATGTCTTCTTTTGTCAGCCGTACGCCTTGACTAGTCAAGGTTTCAAATGGTATCCCCTTGCCAATTTCAATGTGATACCAGGATAAGCCCATAAAAAAGCGTGTCGGGTAGGGGCCATTGTTCCCTAAATCATCAGGATTAGATTCCATTGGTAACCACCCACAACCGGGGATGTAGAATTCTAACCACACATGGTTAAAGTCTGGTTGTAAAGGAACTCCTTGGTGTTCGCCATGGGGCGGACATTTATATCTACCGACTGTGCGACAGGGGATACCATTCAAACGGCACAAAGCCAGTAAAACACCTACATATTCGCCACAAGAACCGACACCCCGTTCTAAAACTAAATCAGGAGTGTCAATATAAGGTTTAATGCCGTAGGACAACTGATCATATACATAGTTACGGATATTGTAGATTTTCCGCAGAAGATTAGTTTCCGAACCAATGGCTTCACGGGCGGCACGTTGGACAATGGCTGTATCCATTGCTAAATCATCATCATCCACTAAGTAGCTTTTTTCCCATTCTGGTAATACTTCGTCGGGAATATCTTCCACATCCCTAGGGGTGATGCGATATTTAATACCTCGTACTTCTAATAATGCTTTCCAGCCGAATATATGCCTTTCTCCTGGTGTCAGGGCATCAAATTTAAATACTGCTACACGTTGCCCATCTATTATTTCTTCTGTAAAAGGGACACCAATAGGTTCAACGTGTTGTAACTTTTGGCGTTCAGTGTTTGAAGGTAGGGCAATCCGCCATTCTACATCGGGCAAATATACCTCTTCTAAGGGAGCAATTTCCTCGGCGTAGGACATTTCAATCAGATAGCCATTGGAAAGAGCGTAGTGTTTATCTGGCTGGTGATGGTAATGTAGCGGGTGAATAAAAGTCCGATCGCGGTATGTGAGTTCATGACAAGGATCAGCATTGGGGTTATCCCGGATATAAGGCTCTTCTGAGGCATAGGCCACGAAAAGAGTTTCTTTACCGGTCTGTTCGTTAGTATGTACGGCAATCCCCGTGGGACATTCAAATGGTGTTAACACGCTGAATTGAACTTCTCCAGTAGCCCTGTCCATACCATAAACGGTTTGCTCAGTCCGATCGCAAACCCAAAGGGTATCACGGTTGACTGCCAAATTTTCCACCCCTACCCCAGGGGCATAAAATCGAGTGATTTCTTTGCGCGTATTGCCGTCGAAAATCAGAATAGAACCGAGTTTTTGGCAACTAACGTAAACTGTTGATTCCCAAACAGCAACGCCATCAGCAGCATAGGGTAGGGTGACAAAATGCTCTAGACCCAAAGAAGAGAGTTTAGACAGATAAACACTATTTTCCCGCGTTACCCATAGTGAGTCCGACCATACTGCTAGACCTTTAACATCGCGAAATTCCCTAACTTGATGAGGATTACGGATTCTGCTGTTATCAGAAGTAGGATCAATCTCCAGTAAATGCCCCTTAATAGTATCAATGGCGAGCAGTGTATCTTGGATGAAAGCAATACCACAAAGAGTCGCGGCTGTTAACGGTCGAATTGTTCTGTGACCAAACATTTGGTTGGTAATCAAACTAGGAAGTGCAAAACTCATATTAAGCCAAAATTCAATTAACCGTTTAGCACACCCAGAATTAATTTTGGCATATTCTTGAGCACCAAATGGTGGCTTTTAGAAATAATTTTCGGAAATTAAATGTATGTAATACTACATTTTCTCTGTAAAAATCCATAGTTTGATGATTCCATAAAAATTAGTAAATGGCACCGAATTACATCTACCTTCAAGTCATACATCTGGGGAAAATTCTCAATATCACTCTAGTTGATACTAGAAACATCATCTTTAAATTATGATTGAAACTTGTAACCATTTCAGTGTGAGATACACAATGTCTGGTAATTCTGACTCTCAAGGTCTTGCTGTTTGGCATAATTTGGAAGTTGATCAAGCGCTCAACCTACTTAATAGTAACGCATACAGTGGCTTAAAAGTCGAGGAAGTGCCACAAATTCAGCAAAAATACGGTGACAACGAACTAAAAGAAAATAATGGTCGCAGTTCTTGGGAAATTTTATTAGATCAGTTCAAAAACATCATGTTATTGATGCTGATTGCCGTAGCTGTCATTTCCGCATTTTTAGACTTCATGGCTTGGCGAGTCGGAGACCTTACCCCAGGGGAAGTGCCATTCAAAGATCCCATCGCGATTATGGCAATTGTAATTCTCAATGGCATACTTGGCTACCTTCAAGAAACTCGCGCCGAAAAAGCTTTAGCAGCCTTGAAAAAACTTACTTCTCCCAGAGTCCGAGTGATCCGGAGTGGTAAACACATCGAGATAGCCGCAAAGGAACTAGTACCTGGAGATATCATGCTCCTGGAAGCAGGAATGCACATAGCCGCTGATGGACGCTTAATTGAACAGTTTAATTTACAAGTGCGTGAATCAGCCCTAACTGGTGAAGCTGAATCGGTGACTAAACAAGCTGATTTAATATTACCAGCAGACACATCATTAGGCGACCGCCTTAACCTAGTATTCCAAGGTACCCAAGTCGTCCAGGGGCGCGCCAAAGTCCTAGTAACTAACACAGGTATGGCAACAGAACTTGGTAAAATTGCCGCCATGTTGCAGTCCGTGGACAACGAGCCTACACCTTTACAGCAACGCATGACCCAGCTAGGTAACGTCCTAGTCACAGGTTCCCTTATTCTCGTAGGCTTTGTAGTCCTAGGTGGTATCATTCAAGCCAGAGGTTTGGAAAACATTCGAGAACTCTTAGAAATTTCCTTAAGTATGGCAGTGGCTGTGGTTCCCGAAGGTTTACCCGCCGTCATCACCGTTACCCTAGCCCTAGGAACCCAGCGCATGGTACGCCATCATGCCTTGATTCGTAAGCTACCAGCCGTAGAAACCTTGGGTTCTGTAACTACTATATGTTCTGATAAAACTGGCACGTTGACCCAAAATAAAATGGTAGTCCAGTCAGTTTATACCAATAAAAATGTTTTTCGGGTAACAGGAGAAGGCTATACACCCATAGGGGATTTTCAGTTAAACTTCGGCTGCGCTCAGTTCAAGGATAATCAAACCATTTTTGTGGAAGATTATCCCGAAATTTCGCCTCTCATGGTGGCTTGTGCTGTTTGTAATGATGCGGTGCTGCAAAAAGAAAAAGGTGAATGGGCAATTTTAGGAGACCCCACCGAAGGCGCATTAGTAACTGTGGCAGCCAAAGCTGGTATTGAGAAAGACCAATGGTACAGCAAATTACCCCGCGTCGGTGAGTTCCCCTTTGATTCAGAACGCAAGCGTATGAGTGTAATTTGTCAGGTTGAGGAAGTAGCTACAAGTGAAACATCTTTAACAGCTGTTGACCCGGTAATTGCCAACTTGATGGTGTCTCAACCTTACTTAATGTTTACCAAAGGTTCACCAGAGTTAACTTTGGCACATTGTACTCAGATTATTTTGGGTAATAATTGTGAGCCATTGACAGATAATCAACGGGCTGAAATTTTGGCAGAAAATGACCGGATGGCAAGTCAAGGTTTGCGAGTCCTAGGTTTTGCTTACAAACCCCTCTTAGAAGTGCCAGAGGGGCAAGGAGAAGAACATGAGGTAAATTTGATTTGGTTGGGCTTGGTGGGAATGCTAGACGCCCCACGTCCAGAGGTAAGGGCAGCGGTGCAAGAGTGTCGGAATGCCGGAATTCGTCCGGTGATGATTACAGGTGACCACCAACTCACCGCACAGGCGATCGCCATTGACTTAGGAATAGCTCAAACAGGTGACCCAGTCCTCACAGGTCAACAATTACAGCACATGACCGACCAGGAGTTAGCAGCCCAAGTTGATATAGTAAATATCTACGCCAGAGTCGCCCCAGAACACAAACTGCGAATTGTGCAAGGGTTACAACGTCGGGGCAAATTTGTGGCGATGACGGGGGATGGTGTCAACGATGCCCCAGCACTCAAACAAGCCGATATTGGCATCGCTATGGGCATCACCGGTACTGACGTCAGCAAAGAAGCCAGTGATATGGTACTACTGGATGACAACTTTACTACCATTGTGGCGGCGACGAAAGAAGGAAGAGTAGTTTACACTAATATTCGCCGGTTTATTAAGTATATTCTCGGTAGTAACGTCGGGGAAGTTCTCACAATTGCCTCAGCCCCACTTTTAGGACTAGGCGGCGTTCCCCTGACACCATTACAAATTCTCTGGATGAATTTGGTCACAGACGGTTTACCGGCCTTGGCTTTAGCTGTGGAACCCCCAGAAGCAGATGTGATGAAACGTCCACCTTTTAGTCCCCGGGAAAGTATTTTTGCTAGGGGTTTAGGTTCTTATATCATTCGCACGGGGATTATTTTTGCTGTAATTACCATTATTTTAATGCTGTGGGCATATAATCATTGCCAAACACTTGTTCCAGGACTTGACCCAAAACGATGGCAGACAATGGTATTTACTTCCTTGTGTGTAGCACAGATGGGTCATGCGATCGCCATTCGTTCTCATCAAAAATTAACCATAGAGATGAATCCCTTCTCCAATATGTTCGTCCTCATAGCGGTCGTTGTCACAACCATATTGCAGCTCCTACTCATTTACCTCTCCCCCCTGCGGGCTTTCTTTGGTACTCATTGGCTACCTCCCACAGAGTTGGCTATTTGTTTCGGTTTCAGTGCTTTGATGTTTGTCTGGATTGAACTAGAAAAGCTTTTCCTACGGCTCACAGGTAGAAGCAGTTTTGACGCTTGACTAATGACTATGATTTATGTACCTCAAAAACCTACACCTGAGACAATTTCGTAATTACCAAGACCAGACAGTTGAGTTCACTGCTGCTAAAACAATTTTGGTGGGTAATAATGCTCAGGGAAAATCTAATTTGTTGGAGGCGGTGGAACTACTAGCAACATTGCGATCGCATCGTATGGGGAGGGTTACGGATTTCATTCAAGCGGGAAAGGACATAGCTCAAATTAACGCCACCCTAGAGCGAGAAAATGGTACTACTGATTTGGCCTTAACTCTGCACAGCAATGGTCGCCGCAGCGTTGCGATTAATAGTGAGTCTGTACGCCGACAAATGGATTTTTTGGGTGTACTCAATGCTGTGCAGTTTTCTAGTTTGGATTTAGACTTGGTACGGGGTGGCCCTGATAGTCGTCGCAACTGGCTAGATACACTCTTAATTCAACTTGAACCCCTTTATGCTGACATCTTGCAGCAATATAACCAAGTATTACGCCAACGCAATGCTTTTCTCAAAACAGCTGCTGAGTCAGCAGCGCCTAGTAGAGATGGGATTCATCCCCTCTCTACATTGGCTATATGGGATGCTCAGTTAGTTACCACTGGAACAAAGGTAATTAGAAGACGCCATCGAGCCATTCAAAGACTAGCTCCCATCGCTGCTACTTGGCACGGTAGTATTAGTAATAGTACAGAAATTCTGCAAATTAATTATGTGCCTAGTGTGCCCTTTGACCTGACCCATCCAGAAAATATCAGTCCAGCTTTTTTAGCCAAAATTCAACAACGAGCTACAGCGGAACTCTACCGAGGTACGACCCTTGTCGGTCCTCATCGCGACGAGATAGAATTAGTGATTAATCAAACACCTGCACGTCAATACGGTTCCCAAGGGCAACAACGAACTCTAGTATTAGCTCTCAAATTAGCGGAATTGCAACTGATTTCAGAAGTAGTCCAAGCGCCGCCCCTGCTATTACTGGATGATGTTCTGGCTGAATTAGACCCAGGACGTCAAGAAAAATTACTCAATGCCATAGAAGACCGGTTTCAAACCCTCATTACCACTACTCACCTCAGTTCCTTCGATCCTCAGTGGTTGAACTCCTCGCAAATTCTGTTTGTCCAGTCAGGAAAAATAGAAAACATAGCAGTAGGAGAAAAGATTGGCACTTCCCAACGACCAACGACTAATGACTAATTATAAATTGAGTGGATAAACTCTACTGGCTGAACCAAATTAAACTGCAAGACCGCCCTCATGTAGGTGATAAAGCATTCAACTTGGGCAAAATTATGCGGCGTGGCTATCCCGTGATGCCTGGTTTTGTAGTTTCAGCAGAAGTTTTGCGAGAATTTCTGGCAACTCTCAATAGTAAATCCGCTTTAGTAGCAGATTTAGCCCATTCTTCTTTGCACTTAGATGTAGCTAATTGGCGACAACTTCAGGTATTATCCGGTCGCTTGCGTCAGGAAATTATGACTGGGACAGTACCCCCACAGTGGGTAAATGAAATTTTCCGGCAGTCGAGAGAATGGCAGACTGCTTATTTGATTTTCCGCCCCAGCCTGGCTATATCGGATATGGTACACCCGGTAAATACCTCTGGGGTGTTGGACGCGATTTTTTGTCCCTGGGATGAGAACAAGATAGCTACAGCGCTCAAACTTACCTGGAGCCAATTATTTCGGGCTAGGAGTCTGCTGTATTGGCAACGAGTGGGAGTAAATCTGCAAACAATCAATTTAGCAGTGTTGGTGCAACCCCTGGAAAATGCGGTGGCTAGTGGTCTTATTTATGCCCGTTCTATGGATAACCCACGCAAGGTATCAGGGTGGAGAATAGAAGCTACCCAAGGATTAGGTATTGCAATTTCTCAAGGTGATGTACTACCAGATGTCTACCACATCCAACCTGAGACAGGGACAGTACTACAACGACATCTAGGCAAAAAAATGCTGGCTTACGGGTTCTCCCGTCAGTATGAGCCAAACAGTTTAGATGATACTGCGACTGTGGATTCATCCCGCTTACTTTTCACAGCAGATAATACTGATATAGTGACTTATATACTTAGTGAACAGCAACAAAAGCAATTCGCGTTATCAGAAGAATATTTGCAAGAGGTTATCACTCTGGGTAATCAACTTGTGAATGAAATAGGTAGGGACTTTACCATTAAATGGACTATATCTGAAACCAGCCCAAAACCCCATCTCTACTTAACTCAAGTTAGTTACCCAAAATCTAATAAAATTCCCCAGGTAGGCAGCCCACATTCTCCCATGGCTACGCCACGCAAGCTATCGGCGGAGGTATGTTACGCCACCCCAGCGATTATTAAAGGTGTCGCGGCATCAGGGGGACGTGTGACAGGCACAGCTACTGTAATTACCGATACTAACAATAAACCAAGACAAATACATAAAGCAGTAATTTTAGTATTACCAAGCATTACCCTAGATTGGTTGCCTTTATTACAAGAAGTTGCCGCTATTATCACAGAAGAAGGGGGATTAACTAGTCATGGGGCAATTCTAGCGCGAGAATTGGGTATCCCCGCAGTAGTTCACGCCGTGAATGCCACAGTCTTAATTGAAAACGGCGATCAGCTGCTTGTGGATGGCGACAGGGCTGAGATTTATCGCCTCAGAGAAGAAAAAAACGGTTCGACTTCGCTCACCGACCATAGCAAAGAGAGTCAACAACTAAATTCCCCCACCATCTCCCCTATGGCCAAGGGCAAATCCCTATCGCCCCATCATCTTGTGACTCCTGACTTACCAATGATTTCTACCCAGTTGCTAGTTAACCTGAGTCAGCCGAGATTAATTGATCTAGTCCAAAGTTTACCCGTGGATGGGGTCGGATTGTTACGTTCAGAATTAATGTTACTCAATATACTAGAAGGTCAACATCCTCAGGATTGGCTCTTTTGTGGTCGTGAAGCAGAATTACTAGAAAAATGGACTGAGCAAATTATCCGGTTTGCTCGTGCTTTTGCACCGCGACCAGTTTTTTATCGTTCTTTGGACTGGCCATATACTATGGGTAAGCCACATCATCTGTGGTCCCCCAGGGATGGGGCTCCCCTCAGTGCCACAGGGAATCGCGGTACATTTAGTTATTTATGCCATCCCGCAGTGTTTGAGTTGGAACTCACAGCAGTGGCAGCTGTACAAAAAGCCGGATATACTAATATTAATCTACTGTTGCCTTTTGTTCGTAGTGTGGCAGAGTTTTCTTTTTGCCGGGATAAGGTTGAGCAAGCTGGTTTAACCCAAGTACCGCAGTTTCAACTGTGGATGATGGCAGAAGTCCCCAGTGTACTATTTTTACTGCCAGAATACGTTAAAGCAGGTGTAGGTGGCATTTCTATTGGTACAAATGACCTCACTCAATTACTCTTAGGAGTAGATCGAGAACAAGGAGATATGAATAGAGTATTCAATGAACTTCATCCGGCGGTAATGAGTGCGATCGCTCAATTGATCCAAATGGCACAAACTGCGGGGATACCCTGTTCCATCTGCGGTCAAGCGCCCGCGATTTATCCAGAAATGATCAACCAGTTAATACAATGGGGTATTACTTCTATTTCTGTAGAACCAGAAGCAGTAGACAGGACATATAGAGCGATCGCTCGTGCTGAACAAAGCCTCATTTTAGCAGCAGCCAGAAATCAAACACACGGCAGGCCTAACCGCTACCAGACATAGCTCAATATGGTGTTGTATATAATTTACTTCATCCTATACAACACCAGTACAATATCAATAACGGAAAATAGCTGCTACTGCTGTACCATTAGGCATTTGTTCTGAGTCAAGAGTATATACCTTACCACCATTTATCAATGTCTGAATAGCTGCCAAATCTAACATATCTTGATCATCTGGCTCTGGTTCTGAGTGTAAATCTACAGTCATGGTATCTGGATTAAATTTGCCCCAAATTTGCATATCCATCGGCACTAGTATAGAATCAACCCTTTGGCAATAAGTCGCACAGACAACTTCTTTAATATCACTAGAAGTTGTACCAGTACCAGCTAGTTGTTGATAAAGTGCCACAACTGACTCCTGATTTTGCCGAAACAGAGGTTCAACAATAGGCCAAGCCTGTTGATGCAATTCTTCCGGTTTCATAAGTTCCGGGTTACCAGTAATACTTTCTGCGAGGAAGTAAGGATAAGTATTTGCCTGTTGATAAATGGGAAACAAATATTCAACCCCCATCAATAATAACGGATAATTGTCCCCCCGGATTGTCTCGTGTACTGCCCGATCTACAATGTGACAAAATTGTAAGATACTTTGTTGATGTTGATCCCGGTCAGGACTTCCCTGTCCATGAACATCGCCAGGCTGTAGAAATGAACTAGCGGTTCCCCCCCTAGTGGGCGTACCAATGCGATGTTGTACCCCTCTTTGAATATTCTCCTCTAGGAGAGCTACATCTATACTCTCAGGCATATTTGGTACTTCCACTTCCTCAAGACTGTAGCCAGTTCCCTCAAATACTCTAATATCTTTTTGACTCAGAGCTAGAAGATAAAACTTACCATCATTGTTGATTAAATGCAGTAATGGCTTCAGATGGAAACGGTCGCCAACAACTACCAATTCTTGAAACTCCATTGGTAGACGATAATAGCGGAACATCTGGGGAGAGATAAAAATTGCTAGTCCTTTCTCCTGGTTTTCCCAAAAATCCGTTGTATCAAGTTCCCTTGCTGGCTGGAGGAAATCAATCGCTTCAGTATGACGAATACCGATGGCACATAAACGTTCCTCAGCTTCACGGATTAAATTTTTAAACCGAATGGGATTCTGTCGAATTTCTGGCCCTGCCTTTTGCATAGGCATATACAAAGAAACACAAGGACTTTGGGAATTATCGACTAAAATTTTGAGTTCATCATGGGATAATATTGGCACTGTTGTTGAACTCCTAGTCAAAAGAAACTAATCAAGCTCATTTCATGTCATAACAAGTTTGATTAATTTTCATCTTGCTTTTGACTTAACTGTGATACAGACTTTTCTTGAGATAGATAAACGGTTAGTTTGAAAGATTACTACTTTTTCCCAGCGGACTATGGTCGTTGAGCTAAGTCGAACCGTAAAATTACCGCCGCACTGTAGGGATGTAAAGGACATATTGTCATATGTATATTTACTTAAACAGTCCGCAGTACTTATTTAATTCTGCTGCTAAACCATCTGATTTTTTACCTACAGTTTCAGCGGCTAATGTCAAAGATTGATCAATTTCTGTTCTCGCTTTTTGGATTTGTTCCCTACTTGCTGGTGATGCTGAGGCATTTTTAGTTGTAGCAAGTAGCTCAGATGCTTTAGCGATCGCTTGACCAAGGTCATCAAATATCTCCGCAAAACTACTTTGAAACTCTTTAAGGTTCGGGTCTGATAAATTTAGTCGTTGTAAAGACTTAGTAATTACTTGCAAATCCCTGGAGAGTTGCAAACTGGTTACTACTTGCTCTCCTTTATTTGCCTCAATTAAAGAGCTCCCAACATTCACCACCTGAATTAGTCGCTGACATTGGGTAATTTTATCCTCACAACTACTCAGCAGTAGAGTAATGCTCACAGCAACAGGAGCAATCACAATCAACTTACACCACACACAAAATACCCCACTTTCACCAATCCACTGGTAAGCCTAACTGGTTTAAAGTTTCTCCGTCTTTTAACAAGCCTTGAATCTCAGTATCTATTTGAATACATCCACCAGATAACACTAAAGCACGTTGAGTCACTTTCCCCAACCAATGTAACTCATGGGAGGCAATTAACATCACCTGCACTGGCAAGTTTAACAATACTTGTGCTAAGTGTCGTCGCCATGCGGGATCAAGTCCGTTAGTTGGTTCATCTAAAATCAGAATTTGTGGCTCTAGGGCTAAAATTGCAGCTATTGCAGCCAGTCGTCTTTGTCCTCCCGAAAGTTCGTGACAGGAACGGTGAGCGTAGGCTTCTAAACCAAAATTAGCTAATAATTCCCTAGCTCGGTCAATAGCTAGGGCTGGGGGAATACCGTAATTACGTGGTCCAAAGGTAATATCCTCTAAGATAGTGGGCATAAATAGTTGGTCATTGGCATCTTGAAAGCCAAAACCGATATTACGCCTTAGCTGGGGAAGAGTTTTTGGTTCTAAGGGAATACCATTAATTAAGATTTTCCCCCCATGGGGTTGTTTTAAGCCGATCAGGTTTTCTAATAATGTGCTTTTACCCGAACCAGTAGCACCTATTAAAGCTACGCGATCGCCTGCATTCAAACTAAAGGAAACATTTTCTAGGATTGGATTCTGGTGAGTGTATGCATATACCAGATTCTCCACCTCAATGACTGTGGGGCGGGGGTGATGTGTGGAAAGTTGGGAATCAAATGTCAAAGATTTCAAAATACCCGCACTAAATTGTAAGAACTTATGGTCAAGCCAGATGCTAGGGTACAAGCTAACAAAACCAAAAAACGCTCTTTTGGTTTGAATATCGCCTCTACAGGTAACTGTCCATTGTAACCACGAATGACCATGGCAGCATAAACTCGCTCTGCTCTGTCTAAACTCCTAAGATATAAGGCTCCAATCATTGCAGCATTAGTATAGCGCAGCCATGCTGCCTTACCATTTAAACCCCGCAGTTGAGCGCTACGCTGCATCCGTGTGACTTCATCGAGTAAAATTTCTAGATACTGCCCAGCTAATAATAAATTAGTTCTGATTGGTGCAGGTACGGGTAGGCTTTTGAGGGCAATAGCAAAACTATGGGGAGGTAAGGTTAATAAAAAACTATTCATGGTAACCAGACAGACGAGGGAACGTAGCAATAAAAAACTGGCTCGTTCCCACCCCATGGGTAAGGCCATGAATGAGAGGAAAATTAATTCAATACTGAGTATTCCTGCTAGTTGGGGAATGGGTACGCGCAAAAATACCGCCCAAACAAGAGCGATCGCCCCATATATCCCCAAGCACAGCCAAGCATTATACTGTAGTAAGGCTGTCCCCACGACAATTACTAAAGACAAATGCAAACGCAAAGGCAAAGCAACTTTAAGCATTTTTGGGTTTTACCACTTTAGCAATGCCAAAAGCCGCACCAAAGCTGACTATAGCTCCCAGAAGCCCGGCAATACTAGTACCAATCAATCCTAAAGATTCATGTTCGTAGTCAGCAAAAGGCGTTGATACTTGTACTCGCACTTCGTCGGCTAAACCGATAAAGTCTAAATCCTCAGCCACTTTTTCCAAACCATCAGGCCACCCTGACGCTACCAAAGATAAGACTCCAGCAATCAAGAAAATAGTAACCACAGGAACCAACCAATCTTGAAACTGTTGCTGCTCCCCCGGTAGTAAGTCTGGTCTGGCTTTAGCTAGGTAAACCAAGACACCGCCTGTAATCAGACCTTCACCAATCCCAATCAGAATATGTACACCTGTCATCGCTGGTAAGACTATGTTAATGGGTGCTGTTCCGGAAATAGCTAACTGTAGGGCGCAAACTATGGCTACGACTACGACACTGATACCCGCAGCAATACCAGCTGCTAGGGGTAAGCGTCCCTTGGAGCCTCCCAGGAGTTTTTGTATGGTTTCGGTTAATACCCAGCCGACCCAAACACCAATAATTGCGGCATTTAAAATATTAGCTCCCAAGGCGGTGATGCCACCATCGGCAAATAGTACAGCTTGAATGATAAAAACTGTGGACATAGACAACATTGCAGCCCAAGGACTACCTAAAACTATGGCTGCTAGGGTTCCCCCCAATAAGTGACCACTTGTACCCCCAGCTACGGGAAAATTGATCATCTGGGCGGCGAAAATAAAAGCTGTGGTTAGACCCAGTATAGGGGCGCTGCGCATCCCTAGGTCTTCTTGCGATCGCTTACAGGCAATCACCAATGCTACCGCACTTACTAAACTAGTAGCCCCAGCCACCGGAACTGAAATAAATCCATCAGGAATATGCATTATCTACTCTGTATCAATGTATTTAATGTGTATAATTACACAAATTATTTATGTAATTACAGGATCACATTAATAGAAAACATAATTTTTATGGCTTTTACAATGCCCTCTCAGGGGATTCTAACCTGTTATTTGGGTAATTGTGATCATAATTTTTTAGTTTAAAAATATACTTATTTATCGGAATGTTAAATTTTATTTCTAATTGCGCTATGGTTGCCCCACGCAAGCTATGGCGCTAAAACTAGGTGTGTAGGTTTGGGGGGGTGAGATGTTGGGATATGATATCTGCAATGAATTTTGGTTAGTGCTGACCTTGGTGATCTCAGTCGCGCCAGGGGTGTTTCTGGGATACTTAGCTTTTGGTCAGTTCGCTGGTTTTCCAGCTAAACGCCAAAAAAAAACATCACCACGCTCTAAGATTTAACGTGGTGAATGTCGTAACCAGTATAAACAGGACATCAGACCCGAAAGTCTTAAACTTCTGAGTTGTTTTCGGTTAAGCGTTTTTCTCTAATGTTTTGTAATTGCTGTAACAAAGAATCGACTTCTGCCTGGAGGTGTTGTAGTTTCGTGTGTTGGTCTTCTTGATAATAAGACTTGGTGACATCGCTAACCCAGAGCGTCTGGGAGGGAGGTTCGGAAACACTAGATGAACAAGTAGGCATTGTTAAATAAATTTCCTAAATTGACTCACACCATCTATATAAACATTATAATAACGTTAAGTTAAGATTAGTTAAACACTTGTATATATTTAATCATATAAACTCATACTTGGCTAGTGTATTTATAAGTCAAGGTAATGGTATCCCCTAAGTTCTACACAGAATTGATGGCTGGGAAGGGAGAGTAGTGTGATCACAAAGGAGGATTTCACATAAAATAAAAATCATCAGTGAGACCTTGGCACTCAATGTGGATAATATTCTTATAGAATGAAAAATCTAGAAAATAGCACCTCAAAAGGAGAAATTAAGTTTTTCCCTTGCCAATGGAGGGCTCACCCATCCCCAATCCTTAGTTAAAAACTTTTAAAACCTGTGACTGTGAGTTTGTCTGTTGTTAAATCTACTCGCCAACCTTGGCCCGGACTGATAGAAGCCTATCGCGAATATTTACCTGTAAGCGAGAAAACGCCGGTTGTTACCTTACTAGAGGGTAATACTCCCTTGATTCCAGTACCGGCGATCGCCGAACGCATTGGCAGACAGGTAAAAGTATTTGTCAAATACGATGGTCTTAACCCCACTGGTAGCTTCAAAGATCGGGGGATGACCATGGCAATCACCAAGGCTAAGGAAGCTGGGGCTAAGGCAGTAATTTGTGCTAGTACAGGGAACACCTCAGCGGCGGCGGCGGCTTATGCTAAACGTGGCGGGATGAAGCCTTTTGTGTTGATACCCGATGGCTATGTAGCCTTGGGTAAGTTAGCACAGGCTTTATTGTATGGTGCGGAAGTTTTAGCAATTAAAGGCAATTTTGACCGCGCCCTGGAAATTGTGCGGGAAATGTCCGAAAGCTATCCCATTACTTTAGTTAATTCTGTGAATCCCTACCGTTTGGAAGGACAAAAAACTGGAGCATTTGAGGTGGTAGATGCTTTGGGTAATGCCCCAGACTGGTTGTGTATCCCAGTGGGTAATGCGGGAAATATCACAGCATATTGGATGGGTTTTTGTCAATATCACCAAGGCGGAAAATGCGATCGCTTACCCCGGATGATGGGATTCCAAGCTGCAGGGGCAGCCCCTCTAGTTAACGGGCATCCTGTAACCCATCCTGAAACCATCGCTACAGCTATACGTATTGGTAACCCTGCTAGTTGGGATAAAGCCATGGCTGCCCAATCTGCTAGTCAAGGTAGTTTCAAAGCCGTTACCGATGAGGAAATTCTCGATGCTTATAGACTTTTGGCATCATCAGAAGGAATTTTCTGTGAACCCGCCAGCGCTGCATCTGTAGCCGGTTTGTTGCAGGTTAAAGACCAAGTTCCCACAGGGGCGACAGTGGTTTGTGTCCTCACCGGGAATGGTTTAAAAGACCCAGATACAGCTATTAAACACAGTCACAGCCAATTTAAACAAGGCATTGATGCTGAAGTAGGGGCAGTAGCCCAAGCAATGGGATTTTAATTACTTGGTATCACTTGATACTCCCCCCGGCTTCTAGCCGTGGGGATTCTTGAAAAGTCCACAAACGAACTTTCAATGGTGCTATCAAAGACACCCTACTGATTCCGCTTAGGCCTAAACCTACCTTTATCGCTACTTTGGCTGAAATATTAGCCGCGCCGTTGGCATCGGCATTTAATAAAATATTTTTAGCTGTTCTAAACAGCCCACGATTAACAGGTTTTCCTGATGATTGCCACCCTTTCGGTTTGTCACCAAATGTAGGTAGCATATCACCATCTAAAAATGATGCCTTTGAGGTATATGATTCTTCCGTTTCTACAAACTGAATTTTGTATTGTTTACACAATTTTTCAATGCGGTTTTTTAACTTAGCTGATGGTATCTGAACAAATTTTTGATTGTTTATTTTTCCCATCACACAGAAATTCTAGAATCGCGGTAACTTTCTGTACGGTTGCTCATTCCACCCCGTAATTGAGATATAAAATCCGATGTCACATTTTCGCGTTGCTCCCGTAATGGTATTGAGCGATCGCTTACATAAATTTCACCTACCAGCCTTTTATACCTATCTTGGGTAACTGAACGGACTTTGATTGATGCGTTATTTGATACAGGATTTTACAACGTAGCCATAAGGATTTCAGGCTACAAAAACGAGAGGGGTTCAAATGGTACAATTTTATTGTCAATCAGGATGTTACCAGCAGGTCATCAAGTCCTTATCGTAACTTTCAGCATGGCTGATCATTTGACCCCGAAGACAAAATAAGGACAGATTCCTTGGGATGATCTTGTCAAAACTAGAATCTGTTGTGATAAAAATTTGAATATAGGAAGATAAAATGATTATTCGAGCTTACTAGCCACAATGCAATTATCGTAATTATCAATGGGGGGCTGAATCAATTGATTCATTTTGGGTAGAAGCAACTTATGAGGAGGCTGAAAAAGCAATCTTCCCTTGGTAATAAATGCACGACAAAGTTTGCTAACAACTACGAACGGAATTAGGTAAGGATGAATACTCCACCGTTGCAATTGCAGATTCTTAGTCTGTGAAAACAACGGAAAAAAGGGAAGTCTACGGTTTCGATGGTGGCATTACAACATAAAATTTTCCAGTGATTCTTCAGTATCTACTATCTGTAATCGCTGAAATTGTTCCCAAACTTCCGATGTAACCAGTTTTGATACTATTTGGGGATTTTTATGAGATATTTCCTTCATTATACCCCGCCATGGCAGACGCAGTTGTTGAATATAAGTGTTTTTATCATTAACTTGATTAAGTAAAGAAAGTGCCAGAGGAAAAATAGGAGAATTTACTTTGATTTTATCAGTCCTTAGTCCTTGTGCTACTATAGCTAACCATACAGGAATGAGTTCTAAAACTTGATGATTTTGTAACATTTTCAATGCTTTTTCTTCCATACCTAAAGCACCTAAAATACACAAACATTGATATTTTAATTCATAATTATTACTTTGCATTCCTTCTAACCATAATTCATCAGTCCGCTTTTGAAACCGATTAGCATAAAAATCATAAGCTGCTTGCACTTGTTCAGGAATTGTCACTTTATATCCTGCTTCATCCCATATTTTTAAATCAGCTTGATAGGACAATATATTATTAGAAACATTAAGATGAATTTGGCGATCAACTATTACCTCTTTAGCATGAGAAGCACCTAACCATAAAATTTGTACTCCTGGTAATTTCTCTCTAGTCATAACTTGTTTTAATTTATTGACTAACTGTATATCTATTTTTCTTTCTTCACCACCTTCTGTTTGAGAAATACCATAACCTATCAAAACCCAAACACCTTTATTAACTATCTTCCTAAGTTTGTTGATAAACTCATCATTAACAACATTTTTACTAATCCAAGGAGAATAAATAATAATTTCTTGCTTTGCTTGTTCTAATAATTTTTCAAATTCCTCTGTAATTTTTGCACCGCGTATTTGTTGAACTGTACCAGTAATTGAGTTGGTTTTCTCTTGTTGATTTCTGAGTTTAATTATATTTATTATCTCCTCAACTTCTGCGTTATGATGCTGTGAAATAAGTTCACACATTGTTTGCAGTTCATCATCATCTAATCTGCAAAACTTATGTAAATCTATTTTTTTATTTTCCAAAAGATGATTTATATTTAATTGCTTTCCATCTAAAATCCCTTGTAGTGTAATTACTCGGGTAACAGTGTCAAAAACAACTAAGATATTAATCGTTTGTTTAATAATTTCTGATTTTAATAACTTAAAATTTGTCACAATTCTACCACTTTCAGGATTATGTAAAGCCAAATAGTGAGTTTGCAACAATTGGCGAAAATCTTCAATGTCGAATTTAGATATATCTATTAAATTTGGTTCAAATTTGACAAAAGAATGAATATTTTCTAAGTACAAATCATCCAAATTTTCAGAGATTAAAGGAGAGTTTTTTAAAATAATCTGATTTGATAATAAATCATTGATAAAATATACTTCTTGAGTGGTAATTTTATCTGCTACACAACCTTGTAAATATAAATTTAATCCTTGGGGAGTTACTTGAATATCTGAGGTTGGTTTTAAAACTTGTAAATTGCGTAAATTTTGACAAATGTTTTTTACAAATACAATATCTAAATCAAAAATTTCTGCCAGTTCATTTTCCGTCGGTGAATCCTTCAAATGAATACTAGCACGCAATATAAATTCTTCGAGAATGTTAAACTTACGTGGTTTAGTAATAGTTATTTCCAGAGTATTTTGAGTGAGTGGACAATACAGTTTACGAGCAGCTAAAACCGATAAGGCTGAATTTTTATTTTCCAGATCATTAACTATTTCCTGTAGTTCTGGATCAATAGGTCTAGATTCAAAAAACATCTAACAACCCCTCATGGAATTTGATGGCATTGGATACATTAGCGTAGATAGTACCAGATTTACCCGACACACTGGTAAATAATGACTCACAACCCACAATTATTAAAAGTTCCTGAGCGCGAGAAAAAGCTACATTAATCCGTTCTGGTTTTTTAGCAAATCCAATATCATTATTTGCATTGTTTCTCACTAGACTAACAATAATAATTTGTCTTTCCATTCCTTGAAAACGGTCAACAGTACCAGTTCTAATATTCAATGCTGGATAATGACGCGGGTGAATATGATTTTCTATTAATTTTAATTGACGACCATAAAATGTGATAATTCCTACTTCTTTTTTCCCTGTTCCTGATTGCATTTTTGGCAACCAAGCAGCATTTATTTGTTTACATATTTCTAAAATATGATTTACTTCCCCTTGATTATAAAAAGATGTACCCTCTCTTGTTTCTCTGTATTGTGAAGTTGTGGGAGTTTTCCACCAAATTATATGATGTTGATCTTGTATTTCTTCTCCTGCAACATAATGAGCGCGTTGTTGATCAGGATTTACTAAACCACATTGGAGTTGATAATCATAAAATTGATTAATTACACTCATAATCTGTGGGTGCATTCGATACTGAATATTCAGCATGATTTTAATATTATCTGGTGCTGCTTCAAATTGTTGTTTAAACAGCGATTCTCTTAAATAACCTAATTCTTCCTCTGTTGTATTTAGTGCTACTGCTAATTCTTCTAAAGTTTCATTATTTAACATTGGTGGTAACTGACGATGATCTCCCACCAGTACTAATTTTTTAGCCTTTAATGCAGGAATTAATATCTCTGGAGGTGTGCATTTACTTACTTCGTCAATAATCACAACATCAAAAGATTTCCAGTCTAAAAAACGTTTACTTGCAGATTGACCACAGGTAATACCAATAACATTAGCATTATCCAAGTAAAGATTTTGTAATTCTTTTCTGTCTTGTGGCGAATGATTGCGAAGTCGAACTACATAATCAGAAATCAAGGTTTCATATTTGGTCAAATAAGTTTGATATTCCTCATTTTCCTTTTTCCAGGTTTGAAACTGATTCTGCATGATTCGCAAAAATTCTAGGTTAAATATGTCTGGATTATTTATTTGCGGTTTAATCGTTTCAGGAATATTTATCCATTCTTGTTTCCACCAGTTTCTATGTGGTTGTAGTTGCTGGTTATATCCTTCAATAGTGGTATTGATACTGACAATACTATTTTGACACTGTTCAATAATTTGACTTGTATCTGCTATTCTTTGTTGAGTTTGATGTAACTTTGATTGTAATTCTTTCTCTATATCATTCACTATGGTTAGAGGAGATAAAGAAGGAATTACATCTCCTATTTTTGAGTATATTGTTTCACAGTTATTGATAACTTTTATAAACTCTTTAGTATGTTGTATAACTGCAAATGGTTGAGTTGGATTTTGATGTGTAAAGTTATTAATTTCTCTAGGTAAATGTGATAAATTAATAACTTGCTGCCATCTAGCAGAAAATAGATTATTATTTTGTTCTAACTCAGAGCGAAAGATTTGTAATTGTTGTTGTTTTAATGAGATATTTTCTTGTTGTTGGATCAATGACTGCTGCAGTTCATAAAATTTTGCCTGCTTGCAGTTGATTTCTTGTTGTGTTTCTTGCTTTTTCAAATCTAACCATTCAGAAATACTGGTTTTCATTTCTTGAATGAAAATAATAATACTATCATTAATATTAAGGTAATTTGGCTGGGATATAGTTTTTCCAATTATTAATGCTTGGCTTCCCACAGCTTTTAAAATATATTTAGTATCGAATAGAGCTACTATTTTATAGTAGTTAAAATATCTATCACGCCAATTGGTTGTAATAATTTTTATTATTGATTCTGAGAACGTTTTTATTTTGATCCACCAATTATTGTGATTAGTTAATATTTTTTGGCAAAATACAGTGAGTTCATACAAATCATCTAAGATTTCGGGAGTTTCAAATCTATATAGTGAATAGAGATAATTACTATCATCAAAAGTTTGAATTTTTAAAGTTAAATTAATACTATTTAATAATTTATATAATTTTTGTAATTTTTCTTTGGTGGAAGATATAAAGATATCTTCCTGAATTTTATAATTTATTTTTGTTCTAAAATCTTCAATAAAAGATATCCAAGGATAAGAACAATTTGCATTATATGTAATAGCTAATAAATAAGGAGGTAATTTTATAAAATCCTCACTTAATAAACAAGAGTTTTCTATATTGCTCGTAACCAATTCTTGTAACTCATATCCAGTGACTGAGAACCATTTTTGTAACTCATTTAAAGCTAAACTAATTTTCAGTTGACGATTATTTAATTGATCAATTTCTGCTGATATCTGATTTTTATTTTTGATGTTGTTTTGATGGCTGTTTTCTGCATTAGCTAAACTATTTTTATGGGCTTGTAATCTTTGCTGTTGCTCATCAATATTACCCATCAATTCAGCAAGTTGACGTGATAAACTTAGTGTTGTTTTTACTTGTTGCAAAGCAAGAGGCGCATTTTTTTCTAACCAACCAGCTTGTGCAAGCAATTCTCTTTGTGGTGGTACAATTTGCAGATGTTCAGTCAAAAAACGAATATTTTTTTGTAATTTATCTATCTCTTGATGTTTAATGTAGTGATCCTTTAACTCGATGAGAATTTGATTAATTCCAAAATCAAACCAATTAATATCAGGTTGTTTTAAAACAGATAATTTATCTAGTGCAATCTGCAATTCTTGTTGATTTTCCTTGTCTAATGTATAATTTTCTTGTAATCGTCTATAGTGTTGCTCTAGAGAATCTTTTCTTAATTGCAGTTGTTGAGTTTTATCTGTAAATTCTGCTTCAAACTGCACATATCTAGTAAACAGGGTTTCATTTCTGCTAATCTTCTGTAAAATATTTACTTTTCTCTGTTTCTGCAATAACTTTTGTTCACAACTGTTAGCAGTATTTGTTAACCATGTATTGACAACATTCGCTTCTAAAAAACCTGCATCTTCCTGGTTAACGGAGTTTTGATTACCCTTTCTGACTGCACGAATAACCGGGTTATGTATTAATCTACTCAGAGCATTATCTACAGCTAAATTAGCTTGAGAAGCAACTAAAGTCCGTCCTCCTCTCAAAGCAACTTGATAACAAATTTCGGCAATTACAGTGGTTTTACCTGTTCCTGGTGGTCCTTGAATTAATGCAAATTCAGGTGCAGATAGAACTGTTTCTACTGCGGATATCTGACTTGGATTTGCTGTTTTTAGTAATAAATCTTCCGATTTTAAATTAATTATTTTTGCTGGTGTTTTAGCTTCTGCAACGTTAAATAAAAATTGTCCTAAATCCGGATTTTCTGCTTCTCCCTTTTTTACTTTATTTATGGCTTCGCGCTTTCTGTTTATTTGTACTCTATCACCAAATGCCTGAAAAGATAAATATCCTGTATTAGGTAGTTGATATTCATTATTATCTAGTAAATGCAATATTTCTGATTCTAAATGGATACGAATTAGACATTGTTGTTGATTAATGGTTTCAATAATTCCTAGTTCTCTACCTTCTGTATATATTTGATTTCTTTTGTTTTTGGCTTCTAGGTTCAATTCTTCTAATTCTTCCGCTTCATTTTCTGTCACTAAATATATTCTGTTACTGACAGAATTAACTGCTCTTTGCCAAAATTCCTGAACAGTTATTCTATTTTCTTGTGAACTATCAACACTCGCTTGATCTGCTACAATTTCAAAACTGATATTTCTTGATGCAGTACCATAATTGTGTCTGACAAATGGCACAAAAAATTGCTTTGATATAGCAATACGTTCTTCAATTTCTAAAAATGCTTCCCATGCTTGTAACTGTTCTTCTGTGGGTATAGCAGGGAGTGGTAAATTGGTGGTAATTTTTTGCCAAGTTGCAAAAGGTATTCCCCTAGAATACTGAGAGTTAACAAGTTTGATGTAACAGGGAAATGTAAAGTTGGGTTGGTACTCCAGAACTGGTAATAACCGGATTGATGTAATACTTAATGTATATTCACCACGATCCTTGACTATAAACCGTAAGCTTAGGGTTTTGTTTTTTAACTTTAGTATTGGTGGTAGGGGAGACTCTGGTGTATCTGCTAATATTAATTCCCAGATTTCTTCTTTAGGTTCTTTTCCCGCTTTCAAACGTTTGACGTAAAATAGCTGTGCAGTTTGTCCGGCAATAGTTTCTAGTAAACTGTTAGCACGTTGATAAATGCCGGTTTCTGATCTAACATTACCTTCTATATCTGTCAGGAATCTGCTAGCAGTTTTGGTATTTATGAACTTATAACGCCACTCTTCCATTTGCAGTCACCAGGTATGCAATTTAACATTGTATTCTATATAACTTTTTCTGTCAATCAAATAGTTAAGCACTAGGATTTTGCGGGTATGATGTTGACACAAATAGGGCATCTTTCAAGAAACACAAACTTCCAGTTACCCCAAGCTCCGTTTTAGACGATGTTTGAAAAGTCGGGCAGATTGTAAAAAAGCTCTCTGGGTATAAGCTGTGAATAGATAATAAACAGCACCGAGAGGGCGACATGAGTAAAGTTTACTCTAGCAACCTGACCTGTGATCAATATGAATTGATTAGTGACCTAGTTCCAGAGGCCAAACCAAGTGGACGCAAGGGTGAAGTTGATATGTGGTCAGTCCTGAATGGGATTTTCTATATTTTGGTAGAAGGAGTGAGATGGCGAGGGCTACCGGGAGACTTTTCACCCTGGCAGACAGTGTACACATATTTCCGTAATTGGCGCCAAGATGGGACTTGGCTGTTAATCCATGACAGTCTCAGGGAGTGGGTGCGGATAGAACAGGAACGACACAAGAATCCAATTGCTATACTGCTTAATGACTGATTAATGACTGATATAGGTGCAGCACCAACAGTAGACACGAAATAACTGTTTGTCCAAAGCTTTGGTAGTCGAGATTTTAGCCAAGGAAACTCTTGTCTAATGTGAAGCTTTAATAAAAATTAATATTCACTGTGGCTAAAGCCAGGGACTCGCTCCACTGCGACTGAAGTCGCTATCGATTATCCCCATGTCTAAAGCCATTGGCTCAGGTCTCGTCTTATGGTCAGGGTCAGTGGGGGCTACACCCATTTTTTCTGGGACAGGTAGCCCCCACATTGCTTTATGGGGTATTTTAGTTATTTGGCGAAGATTTTCTGTTAAAGTTTTTTACCTAGTTAGAATTTATGAACCAAAAAAGGGATAAATAAGAATAGTTTTATCTAAGTGATTCTCCCCTTAGTTCTTCTATGACTTATTGTCTCAGAATTGCTGATATTCCCACTAATGAGCGTCCACGGGAGCGTTTAATTAGCCACGGTGCCAAAACTTTGGCTACAGCTGAGTTAATTGCAATTCTTTTAGGTACTGGTCAAGGACCGGGAAAACTTTCCGCGGTGGGCTTAGGACAATATATACTCCAAGAACTCAGTAAACACCAACGGGACCCCCTAGCAGTCCTGCGAGAGATTAACCCAGCAGAACTGATGCAAATTCCTGGTATTGGGCCAGCCAAAGCCACCACTATCTTAGCGGCAATTGAATTGGGTAAACGTACCTTTCAGTTTCGTCCCTCAGACAGTACACCCATTGATAACCCCGTTGTAGCTGCGGCTGCACTCAGTCAGGATTTGATGTGGGAAACACAAGAACGTTTTGCAGTCTTGCTGTTAGATGTGAAAAATCGGTTATTGGGAACCCAAGTAATTACTATTGGTACTGCTACGGAAACCTTAGCATCCCCGCGGGAAATTTTTCGAGAAGTCATTCGTCAAGGTGCAACGCGAGCGATTATTGCTCATAATCATCCATCAGGTAATCTGGAACCTAGCCCAGAAGACATAGAATTAACTCGTCAATTATTAGTAGGGGCCCAGCTTTTAGGAATTCCATTATTAGATCACTTAATTTTAGGTAAAGGTGGTCACCAAAGTTTACGTGAGATTACTAGTTTATGGAATGAATACCCCCAAGGTGATTAAGAAGAAATTGGAGTGACGGTTATTGCCACTCCTGGATTGTCTGATCAAGAACGTTAAAGCTGTTATTTACCGTTGCGGTTGCTACTATTATCATTCCTTAGTAGCACACGTTCAGCGAGTTTTTCTGGTACTTCCTGGAGATGGTCGTATTCCCAATGGAAAAAACCAACGCCCAAAGTGAGCGATCGCAGCTCTATAATAAAGTCTTGCATCTCTGCTTGGGGCAAGTAAGCAGATACATGATCCCAGTTTTGCCAATCATCTTTGCCCTCATATCCTAAAATCTGCCCTCTTCTACCACTCAATAATTGCAGCACCTTAGAGGTAAATTCACTCGGCGTTGTCACCCGCACCCTGAGAATCGGTTCTAGAAGGGTCGGTTGAGCCAGGGATACCCCCGTTTGCATTGCCAATCTTGCAGCCTGCTTAAAAGCTTGTTCAGAACTATCAACGCTGTGATAAGAACCACTAGTTAGGGTGACAGCCACATCTACCATGGGAAAACCCAAAGGACCATGTGTCAAAAACTCCCGCACTCCCATTTCTACACCGGGGATATACTGTTTAGGAACCACACCACCAACAATAGTTTCATCGAAGTTAAAACCTTCTCCCCGTGGTAGGGGTTTAATATCGAGAAAAACATCACCAAATTGGCCATGACCACCACTTTGATGCTTGTAGCGTCCATGAACCGCAGCCACAGTTTTACTGATGGTTTCTTTATATGGTACTTGCGGCTGATGAGTTGTCATCGGTAAGTGGTACTTACGGCGCAATCTGTCCAGGGCGACTTGTAAATGAATTTCACCTTGACCCCAGAGAATGACCTCGTGAGTGTCCCCGTGTTGCTCCCAAGCCAAGGAAGGATCTTCTTCTAACAACTTGGTCAGAGAACTGCTGAGTTTGACTTCATCATTACGTCTTTCGGGTGTAATTGCCAAAGCATAGACTGGCTTTAACTGTTCTGCTTGGGGTAATTCCTTCACAGGGGTTTGTGTAGAAATTGTCTCTCCTGTGTTGATACCCTCTAAACGGCTCAAAGCCACAATTTCACCAGCGCCAACGTGATTAACTAAATGCTGTTGTTGTCCCATGAGGCGGTAAATTCCCCCACTCCGTACACCATTTAGGACAATACCTTCAGTTAATTCACCTCGCCACACACGCACGAGGGAAAGTTTCCCACCTTGGGGCGTATAGTAGGTTTTTAATATCTGGGCTAAAGTTTGGTTACCTTTGACATTTTTTAAACGACGTTCTGCTGTGGTTTCTGGTTCTGGTGCTTCTCGTTGCAGTGCTTCTAACAGAGGTCTGACACCATAATCTTTTTCTGCTACACCAAAGAACACGGGAACTACTAAATCCGCCCCTAATTCTAGTTTTAAGTCTTGGAGAATTTCTTCTTGGGGTGGTTCAATGTCTTCTAAAAGTTCTTCTAGTAGGTGGTCGTCAAAATTTGCTAAAGTTTCGAGCATTTCAGCTCGGGCCATTTGTTCTTCTGCTTTTAAATTTTCCGGAAAAGGAATCAAATCAGCAGGTGCGCCGGGGTGATATTGATATGCTTGTTCACTCACCATGTCAATAAATCCGGTGAGTTGTTCCCCTTGCATGATGGGGTATTGGTGCGCTACCAGAGGACGACTAGAAACTGCTTTGAGGGCGTGTAATGTTTCTAAAACGTGAATATTTGCCCGATCCATTTTATTCACAAACACTAGATGGGGAATTTCCCAATCATCCAGGAATTTAAATAAGGGCGCTAAGGTCAGGACGCGTTCGGCGACGGGTTCACAAACTACAATTGCTGCGTCAACTCCTATTAAAGCATTGTAGGTTTCTTGGGCAAATTCTATCGAACCGGGACAGTCAATAAAGGTAAAACGAGTGTCTTTAAACTCTGTACTAGCGGCGGTTACTTCTACACTCATATGGCGATCGCGAGATTCTGGCGCACTATCCCCCACAGTGTTACCATCCTTAACATTACCTGGCCGCGAAATTGCCCCACTAACAAATAATAAGCTTTCTAGTAATGTGGTTTTTCCACTTAAGTAAGGGCCAACAATTGCAACGTTCCGCGAACCCGATTTTACTTTTTCGTTCATAAAACCTCTCTTGCGGTAAGTCAATCTTACCCGCATGATTCTTGTTCAGGAATATCAAATACTTTTCTGCCAGAAAAATAATTCTTTCCTTAACTTGTCATTATCCTGCCTTTAACCACAATTGCAAAAAATTGTATTTTATCGTAAGATGTACCGTAAATTATCCTAACTTAAAAATAAGTTTAATTTATAGCAGGGGGCAGGGGGCAGGGGGCAGGGGGAAGCCTTGAAACGCTTCAAGTTCAATGGTTTTATCTTCTGTTTATGTCCTAACCACCTTGGCGGTTGCTATATAAGATTAAAGATTTGTAAAGTATTTAGCACTGCCAAACCTTTTTATAACATTTATTTAGGGTGTGAACTTCTTTTAGGCGTATCTTTTTCTACCCTTCTGGAGAGATGAATCACTCCTTGAGCATGAGTAAAAATCAAATAGTCACCTCAAGGAGAATAAATATATGACTACAGGTAACGGTCAATCTCAACAACCAATTAGCAACCTAGAGTATGACTTCCTCACCGTGCTGCATAATAAAGCTGAAGCAGTAAAGGCCTATGATTGCTATATCAAAGATGCACAGGAAATGAACTCTCAGCCCTGTGTAGAATTATTTCAAAAATTGCGGCAGTCAGAAATAGAACAAGCCCAAGAAGTGCGCCACCATTTGCAACAAGTGATGCAGCATGGCAAGATGTATAGCAACCGCCAAGGAGGTTAGGACGCAAAAAGCAAGACATCCTCAATGGCATCTCGTAAAGAATCAAACCGCTCAAGTTTTTTGCGGATTCGACTTTTTAACCAAGACCAACATTTTTCAATCTGATTCAGGTCTGGAGAATAAGGTGGTAGGTACAGCACTTCACACCCTGCGTACTGAATCAGTTGTTGAATGCGCCCACCTTTATGAAATGTGGCATTATCCATCACCACAACCTGTCCTGGTTTGAGTGTGGGAAGCAAACAAGCTTCAAGCCAAGTCTCAAATACTATAGGAGTTACGCATTGACAGAATAACAAAATAGTGAATTGATAAATATAGGTCGTCTACTTGCTAGGTATCAGACAATTAGAAAAATCACGAAACCATCCACAGCGCAATGCAATCTAGACCTATACACCTTATTTTTACTGTCAGAGCCAAAGTTTGGGGGGTGCAGTAGGTTAGCAGAGATATTAGGAGACGTTTCACATGATAGTGTGAATCGCTTTTTATTGAGAGAGCGATATGAACCGAAAGATTTATTCAACATTATAGAAAAAGTTATTAACTTGGTAGGAGGAATACTAAGTGTAGATGATACAGTGATAGAAAAGATTTACAGCGACCCCAAAAATGCTGAATTAATCGGTTATTTTTGGTCAGGTAAAGCCCATAAAACAATTATTGGCTTAAATTTAATCACTCTATATTACAGTGATATTCATGGTAATTCAGTGCCAATAAATTACAGAATATATGATAAAAAGGAGGGAAAAACAAAAAACGATTATTTTAGAGAAATGGTAAGTGAAATAATAAGCTGGGGAGTCAAACCCAGAATTGTAACAGGTGATAGTTGGTATTCAGGAGTAGAAAATTTGAAATTCCTAAAAAACCAGAAATTGGGTTTTCTCTTCGGAATTGAAAAAAATAGAACTGTTTCAAATGAGCCACACAAGTATTGTCAAGTAAGCACTCTGGCTATTCCCGAAGAAGGATTAAGGACTCATCTGAAAGAATTTGGATTTATAAAGTTGTTGAGGAAAGACTTTAAAAAAGAAGACTCTAGACACTATATTTTGTATCTTCCAGATGAGGAAAGAATCGAGGATATAACTAGAAATGAATTTATGACAATTCATGATACTCATTGGGGAATTGAAACCTTTCATCGAGCCATAAAACAAGTATGTGGAATTTGTCGGTTCATGGTTAGGGATACTCATGCAATTAAGACTCACATCTTTTGTTCACTTCAAGCTTTTGTTAAGTTGGAGTTTATGCGCTCTGAAAAAATAATTAGCAATTGGTATGAAATACAACGGAATCTGTTTACTTTAGTTGTACGTGAGCATATTTTTGCTAATCTTAATAGCGATCGCATGATCTAGATATCATAGATCATATTTTTTGTCAATGCGTAAGTCCTATACTATTCGATTACACGCACCCTCAACAGTGAAAGGAGCTATCAGCTTATGGTTACACAGCGCGGCAATTATGTTCACCCGACCTTCACGACGACCTGATTTAAGTGCATGGAAGCGCTGTCCTTTTGAGTTCCAACCGTAATCATACTGGTCTCGGTTGTCCATTCCTGACTCATCGAGGTATACAATCTTCTCCACAGGTAACTCAGACAACTGCGTTACGAAAGCCTGTCGTTTGACCTCATCGCGCTCACGGTAGCCATAAGTCTTTTTTTTCGCGTAAAACCAATTTTTTTCAAAGCTCTTGAGATTGTGCGATCGCTAATTTCTTCAGGCCAAAGTGAGGCCATCTCTACTTGGGTTTTATCGCCATGTACGGAAGCAAACTCACGAAATTTTTCCCAATCGGTAATTTTGTGACCATTCCCAGGACGCTGATTAGGCAAGGCTTGGAAGTCCCCCGTTTCGGTTTTTCGCTTCAACCATAGGGTGATGGTGTTGCGACTAATATTAAACATTTGACTGGCTTGAGTTTTCTTCAAGCCATCGAGTTCAATCGCTTGGATTACTTTTTGACGAAGGTCGTAACTGTACGGCTTGGGCATATACCTGTAGCAAGCGATCGCTTCACATGAAAAGGGACTACTTATAGTTTATGCTTAAATTACCTTGGCGGTTGCTATAATAAAATTGCGAATAAAAAAATAATTTCCTACTAATTAGCATCTGAGCAAAAAAAAGCGGGTACTCTACCCGCCCTCAAAGAACTATAAAATTAAACTATCAATCGGTACTTAAAGAGCAATTTCTGGCGCGCGCAAAGAAAGCTGTGATGCTTCTTTTTCCTGTGCTAATGTCGGTACAGAATGACGTAATCTTGCCGTTAACTCTACAGTTGTGGCATCATACATCTGAGTTAATAACTTGGGATAAAACCCAATACCAATAATTGGCACCAACAAACAAGCAATGATAAACACCTCACGGGGTTCCGCATCTATCAAAGCTTGGTGAGAAACTAATTCTTCGTTTTCTTGACCGTAGAAAATCTCCCGCAACATGGAAAGCAAATAAATGGGAGTTAAAATTACACCCACAGCCATCAAGAACACCACGATGACTTTAAAAGTGGAGCTATAAGCATCACTGGTGGCGAAACCCACAAACACCATTAATTCAGCCACGAAACCGCTCATTCCTGGTAATGCTAAAGAAGCCATGGAACAAGTGGTAAACATAGCAAAAATCTTCTTCATCCTCTTACCGACACCACCCATTTCATCTAACATCAGGGTGTGTGTGCGGTCATAAGTTGCGCCCACAAGGAAGAACAAACTCGCCCCAATTAACCCGTGGGAAACCATTTGTAAAACCGCCCCACTCAGTCCCAAATCGGTAAAGGAAGCAATACCAATGAGGACGAACCCCATATGAGAAATTGAAGAATAGGCAATTTTCCGCTTCAGGTTCCGCTGGGCGAAAGATGTTAGAGCGGCGTAGATGATGTTAACCACCCCCAAAACCACCAACACTGGGGCAAAATAAGCGTGAGCATCGGGAAGCATTTGGGCATTCATGCGAATTAAGGCATAACCGCCCATTTTTAGCAGAATACCTGCTAATAACATATGTACCGGTGCTGTAGCTTCACCGTGGGCATCTGGTAGCCAAGTATGCAAGGGAATAATTGGCAACTTGACAGCGTAGGCAATGAGAAACCCAGCATAAAGTAAAAGCTGGAAATTGAGAGCGAAATCCTTTAGGGCAAGCGATCGCATATCAAAAGTGACGGTATCGCCGTAAAATCCCATTGTCAGGGCAGACAGCAAAATAAACAACGATCCACCGGCGGTGTATAAAATAAACTTAGTCGCTGCATATTGTCGCTTTTTACCTCCCCAAATGGACAGGAGAAAGTAGATAGGTACAAGTTCCAGTTCCCACACCAAGAAAAATAACAGCATATCTTGAACAGCGAACACAGCGATTTGGCCGCCATACATCGCCAGAATCAAGAAATAAAAGAGCCTGGGCTTGAGCGTCACAGGCCAAGCTGCTAAAATTGCCAACGTAGTAATAAACCCAGTCAAAATAATCAGAGGCATAGACAAGCCATCTGCCCCTACTGACCAATTCAAATCCAGTTGAGGTAACCAGGGGTAACTCTCCACCATTTGCAAGTCGCCGACAGAGAAGTCATAACCAGTATAAAAAGCGTAAACAATTAGTGCAAAATCTATTAACCCCACAACCAGGGAATACCAGCGCACTGTTTTGCCGTCTTTATCTGGGATGATAGGAATCAGTAGCGACGCGGCTATTGGGAACAAAATAATCGTCGTCAGCCACGGAAAATTAACTGTATTCATCGCAATTAATCTGCAAACAGAATCATATTGGGCAAAAAGTCACTAGCTATTAACTAACAGCTTTTTGGCAGTTTTCCCTTCATTGTTAGGTTGATTTAATCAAATTGACAATCCCCCACCCTCCCAGATGACCTAAACCACATCTATAAAGCAGCCATCTGAGGATGTCTGTATATTACAGGTAAAATGCCCCCCAGTTACCTCAAAATGAGCCAGTAAGGTATCTGTTGTACATTAAATGGCAAATTTCCTGAAAATATGAAAATTACGGATTTTCAGATGATTATTGAGCTGTTAGTCAAATATTTGTAAGTTTAGTAATGTTTACCACGTACACCTTGTGTAAAATAGTATACTAGCATCATTTCGTGATCTTCGCTATCTGACCATTCAAAGTTAATAGATTAATCATGTTGATTCAGCTATATTTAATAATGCATATCCGCCTGCGCCAGGTGCTGGCAAAAAAATCATGTAGGGGCGGACAGCAGTCCACCCCTGTAACAACTAGGTGATACCAAAGAAAATCACTAAACCCAAAACCGCCCCAAAGATAATCAAGGCATAGAATTGAGCGCGACCATTTTCCAGGTACTTCAGACCTTCACCACTAACGAGGGTGAAAAAGCCGGTAAGATTAACAGCACCATCAACAACGCGGAAGTCAACTTCCATCACTTGTCGAGCTAGACGACGCAAGCCCAGAACAAAGACACGATGGTAAATGTCATCAAAGTACCACTTATTCAGGGATAGCTCATAAAGAGATTTGATTTGAGAAGCGATCGCCGCCGGGTCGATTTTACCCCACAAATACATTAGGGAAGCCAAGGTAATGCCGATTAAAGAAATACCCACAGAAGCACCCGCCATGATGTAAAACTCCGTCGGATTAAACTCAGCGGCTTTTTCTAGAACCTCCGTAATGGTTTCGCTAGGGGGAAAAATAAACTCCTCAAAGTAGTTAGCGTAGGGTGTTCCCACCAGACCTATCAGAATCGAAGGTATAGCTAAAACAGCCAGAGGTAAAGTCATCGTCCACGGTGATTCATGGGGAGTACTGCTGTGATGTCCGTGGGAGTCATGGGCTGCTAATTCTCCTTGTTTCATCGCCCCTGGTCCAAAATTAGGCGCTAGTGCAGCCGAATCCAATTCCTGGAGGATGGGGGTGGCAGCTTTTTTGAGCTTATCCTTGATTTTCTGATCATTACCCCGGAATTTGCCTTCAAATGTCATGAAGTACATTCTAAACATATAAAAAGCGGTAATACCGGCAGTTAACCAGCCAATTAACCACAGAACTGGACTAGCTTCAAAGGCGTTACCGAGAATTTCATCTTTTGACCAGAAACCAGCAAAAGGTGGAACCCCTGAAATTGCCAAGCAACCAATCAAGAAAGTAATCCCGGTGATGGGCATATACTTTCGCATCCCTCCCATCAAGCGCATATCCTGGGCTAAGGCGGGGTCATGACCGACAACCCCTTCCATACCGTGAATCACCGAACCAGAACCTAGGAATAACATCGCCTTAAAGTAGGCGTGGGTCATGAGGTGGAACAAGCCCGCACTGTATGAGCCTAATCCCATAGCCATCACCATGTAGCCTAATTGGGAGATGGTCGAATAAGCTAGACCCTTTTTGATGTCATTTTGAGTGATGGCAATGCTGGCACCCAAAAATGCCGTAAATGCCCCGGTAAAGGCAATGACATTCATGGCGGCTGGAACGTGTTCAAATACCGGATACATCCGGGCAATCAGGAACACACCGGCTGCTACCATGGTGGCGGCGTGGATGAGGGCAGAAATGGGGGTAGGTCCTTCCATGGCATCTGGGAGCCAGACATGGAGGGGGAATTGGGCGGATTTGGCCACTGGCCCTAAGAAGACTAAAATCGCCAACAGGATGGCGAGAAAGTTGCTCACAGAACCAGTTTCTACCAGTTGCGCTAGGCGATCGCCCATCACGCCAAAATCAAAGCTTCCCGTAGCCCAGAATAGTCCGAGGATACCCAGTAATAAGCCGAAGTCTCCCACGCGGTTGGTCACAAATGCCTTTTGACAAGCATCTGCTGCCGCTTTACGGTCGTACCAAAAGCCCACCAGCAGGTAAGAACACATCCCCACTAGTTCCCAGAATATATAAATCTGCACCAGGTTGGGACTAACTACTAGACCCAACATCGAGGAACCGAACAGGCTGAGATAGGCGTAAAACCTGACGTATCCAGGGTCGTGAGCCATATAGCCATCGGTGTACACCATGACTAATAAAGCTACGGTGGTGACAATCACCAGCATTAGGGCTGTTAGGTGGTCGATAGTGTAGCCCATACTCAAGTGAAAATTCCCAGCTGCTGCCCATTCTAGGGTACGCAGGTAAGGCGCGTGTCCTTGAATTTGGCTCCACAGCAAGGCCAGGGAGAACGTCATTGCTGCTCCCATCAGGGAGATGATGACTACAGCGTTAATTTGCCGCAGGCGGTTTGTCACTTGATTTAAAGAAATTAACCCTAAACCAACCAGCATTGCGCCTAAAAGCGGAAATACTGGAATCAGCCAGGCATATTCATAGATTACTTCCATCACTGATGCTTACTTTTAGAATTCTAATTTGGGGTAACTGTTAATAATTGTGACACACACCCTTGAGGATAAAATACCCCACCGGAAGCTGATTGGGCAGGGTAATTAAGCATGGTTTTATATTTGATCAAATGACTACCAAGGAATAAAAACTGGTTAATGGCGTTATATCTCACCAGTAACTAATCCTGAAAACCTTATTTATGCCGAGCGACATTCCATGTCTGCTGTGGTAACAGCATTGTATGTTCTAGAACGGTTGTTATAAGTAAGTTTAATTTCTTCTAAAGCCAGGCGTAAATCTTCTTTACTGCTGAAACCTTCTAGACGTTGCCTAATTATGCCATTTTCCACTAACAGTAAAGTTGGTAGTGTCCTGAGTCTATAAGTATTAGCAAGTTTAAAATTATTATCAGCGTTAACCGCTACTAACTTGATTTGCTCGCCACATTGAGCATTAAATTGCAACAACAGAGGGTGAATCAGGCGACACAAGCTGCACCACGGTGCTTCAAAATTTACTAAAACAGGAATGGGAGATTGTAAAACTTCTTGTGTAAATGTCCGCTCACTAACCGACAACACCATGGCGCCTCTTAAATTATAAGGTTTTGATATTAAACTAGCTATCAGGAGCAAGAATTTCCCAGCCAGTCATTTCCTCGAGTTGCTTTAGGAAAAACATACACTTTTACCACCAGTCGGGACAGGTATACTGTGGATATTTTCACCTGTCCACTGCCAATCTTTCCTGTGCGGTACAGGAGTTTTGACTGCTGTGTTATTATTTCCCTCGCACAGGCATTTAACTCGTCTAACACCCAGAGAAAATATCAAACTGACGGAGCGATCTCCCTCTGAAAGCTATTAAAGTTCATACTACATTGATTTGGCAGCAGTTGATCAGCAGAAATTGCTATTGACTGGTATTTTATTTTGATATTTGAGAGAGTCTCAAACTACCATTGTATTTTGCTGGTTGCTACCAGTAACAGGGGGTGAGCCCAAGACAGCAAACCTATAAAAATTGCTACTCCTAAGTAGGCAGGGCGGATAAATTCCTGCCATTTGATAGATTGACGACCATCCAGAATTGCTTGGAAAGGAATAATGGATGTCCGTTGTTTGACGATTTCAAAGGCTTCTCCATAGCGTGCTGCTAGCCGGCGATCGCCATGCCAAACACCAAATAAGTGATGCAATATTAAGCCCAGGGAAGTAACCACGGTAAAGCTAGTTCCTAGCCAGAGGGTATGGGCTAAACACCAGATAATTTGCCCCACCATCTGGGGATGGCGGGTAATACGAATAATTCCTGTCTCGTAAAGGTGAACTTGGGGCTTTTGAATGGCGGCGATTTCTAGTAAATTGAAGGTAGCAGGATACAAAAAGAAAAAGGAAATTGCTGATAATACCCAAACTCCTAGCCTCACCCCTGGTACTGCCTGTACTAGCCACAGCTGCAAACCATCATACCGATGATTGAAAAAGTAAATAATTAAGATTACAGCTAAGGGTAAACTAACTAATGCAAAACAAATGCGATAAAGCCTCGGTCCGATGTGTTTTTCTGCCCAAGGACGCACAGCTGCTCCCCCACTGTGAGCGATCGCGAAACTTATTTGTAATCCCAACATCACAAAATGACTGGGAGTAAGCCAAGAGTTCAGCATTGTATACATAGGTGAAGTAATTTAACAAAAAGTTAACTCAGTACAACCAATACCACAAAATTTTCCACAGGAGACTTTACTCAGGGTGTTGTGGTACTGTGTTTTTCGAGTCAAGCCTTCTTGAAGATGTAACAAAACAAGCGAGGGTGACAAGCTCAAAAACTTGATTCACTAGTCAATTGTCACCAATTATTTATCTTTGGTACATATACCGCCCCTTATGGGGAGAAAAACTACGTAGCGGTTTGATTGATTTGTTCTCCAAGCTGCTCCTTTTAAAATTGTGGGTTGAGCCTTATGTCTGACCTTCCTTTCACTTTAGATCAGTTACGTATCCTTAAGGCGATCGCCGCCGAAGGGAGTTTCAAGCGTGCTGCTGATAGTCTTTACGTCTCCCAACCTGCTGTGAGTTTACAAGTGCAAAATTTAGAACGACAGCTGGATGTACCTTTATTTGACCGTGGAGGTCGTCGCGCACAATTAACCGAAGCCGGACATCTACTCCTAAGCTACGGTGAAAAAATTCTCAGTTTGTGTCAAGAAACCTGCCGCGCTATCGAAGATTTACAAAACCTCCAAGGCGGTACTTTAATTGTTGGCGCTTCTCAAACCACCGGTACTTACCTGTTACCGAAAATGATCGGTATGTTCCGGCAAAAATACCCAGATGTGTCAGTGCAATTACACGTCCACTCTACCCGGCGAACTGCTTGGAGTGTTGCTAATGGACAAATTGATTTGGCGATCATAGGCGGTGAAGTTCCTGCGGAATTGGCAGAATCTTTGGTAATTATGCCCTACGCCGAGGATGAACTAGCCCTGATTTTACCGATATTCCATCCCTTTGCCAAACTGGAAAAAATTCAAAAAGAAGACCTATATAAACTGCAATTCATTGCTCTAGACTCCCAATCAACTATTCGTAAAGTGATTGATCAAGTACTAATCAGGTCTGATATTGATACCAGACGGTTTAAGTTTGAAATGGAACTAAATTCCATAGAAGCCATCAAAAATGCCGTGCAATCAGGCTTGGGTGCTGCCTTTGTCTCTACCTCAGCCATCGCCAAGGAATTACAAATGGGTGTACTACGATCTACCTCCATTGAAGGTGTGGTTGTCAAGCGAACACTCTGGATGATTTTTAATCCTAATCGCTATCGTTCCAAGGCTGCAGAAGCCTTTAGTCAAGAAATTCTACCTCAGTTTGCTACTCCAGAATGGAATAAAGATATGTTAAAAATATCACAACCCAAGTTAGGGTTAAATACCCTGGATGGAGTTAATACTAACTCTTCTGAACCAGTCTAACATCTAGTTATGAATCTCTTGTCACCAGTATTTTTAACTTGAGGATGTAATTTCCTAAAATTTATGGGTGAGGAAATTATAATTTATGATTGAGAGCAAGTAAATCAATCTATTGATGGCATAACAATGATAAATTACAAAAAGTCAAATGAAAGTTTACTGTACTCGTCCGACTTGCCCTCGCCCACAAAACTATTTTGCGGATTTGGACGATATTAACACCCTGAAAACAACCCAACAAAAATATTGTACTACCTGCGGTATGCCCTTACTACTAGATGGTCGATATGTTCCAGTTAAGTTACTGGGAAGAGGGGGATTTGGTACAGCATTTTTAGCAAGAGATCGCCGCATACCAGGAATGCGTCAATCCGTAGTAAAGCAGTTTCAACCGGCGGGAAGTTTATTACCTACTCAATTGCAACAAGCACAAAAGTTATTTGAGAGAGAAGCAGAAGTTCTAGCGCAAATAGGTAGTGAACACGAGCAAATACCTGATTTATTTGCTTTTTTCCCGGTAATAGTTAATAGTTGGCAAGGAGGACACCAAGATCAGTTTTTTTACTTGGTACAAGAATACATTGATGGACAAAATTTAGAGGAAGAATTGGCTCAGAAGGGTAAATTTTCTGAACCAGAAGTTTTAGAAATACTGCAAGAAATTCTCAAGGTTTTACAGTTCGTACATGATAGAAGTATCATTCACAGAGATATTAAACCTTCTAATATCATGCGTCGTCGTGATGGTAAACTCTTTCTCCTGGATTTTGGGGCTGTGAAGCAGGTAACAAATGCTCCGGGAGGCTCTAATGCTTCCACTGGTATTTATTCCATGGGATTTGCACCACCTGAGCAAATGGCGGGTAACCAGGTCTTCCCGTCTACAGACTTATACGCTTTGGCTGTCACTATCCTGAACTTGCTGACAGGTAAAGAAGCAAATCAACTATTTGATGCCTATACTAATCAGTGGCAATGGCGCTCTTTAGTTAGGGTGAGTCCTCGCCTGGCTGATATTTTAGATAAAATGCTCTTACCTGCTGCTAATCAACGCTTTCAGTCTGCCAATGAAGTAATTATAGCTCTTGCTCAACCATCAATTACCCCAACTGTTACACCCAAATCTCAACCAGGGAAAATAAAACCTCGGCCCAGTTTTTCTACGTGGGAATTATTGGCTGGAGCAGCTTTTAGTGGTTTTGAGGGTGCATTAATAGCGATCGCTCTCAATAGTTTCTTGGGCAGTGCTATCATCACTGGGGTAATTTGTGCTGTGCTCTTAGGTATAATAATATTCGCCCAAACTAGACGGTGGATTGAAAAGCATGATTTATTATTGATTCCGGTAATTACCTTAGCAGTTATTATTTTTGTTCCCTTTTTACAAGGGGGAATTGCCATTTCACAAATAATCTTGCTAGCGGTTGCTGGTGGTTTAGTAGCTATTGCAGTTACATCTATATATCGCATTATTTATCAAATATTATCTTTAATATTTAACAAGAATTAAAAGTTGACCTACACATCTAATTTCTTTCACCATTGCCCACCGCGACGCATAAATAAGTTTATTTATAAATCAACCCCAATTCTTATTATGTCCCAGAAAAATGAAACTACCCTACTTGTTTTTTCCCTGCTGATCACATTGGGGTTATTAGGTGGTATTTTCTGGTTTTTTGACATCATCAGATTTTCCCAAAATCAATCCGGTGCAGAGCGGATTAGTTTTGGAGAAACAATTTTGAATACTGGTGAAGTGACTCCTGACAAAAAAGCGGGAGTACAAGCAATAAGTGAGAGAAATTATACCCAAGCGATCGCAAGTTTAGAAACATCTTTAAAACTCAAGCGTAACGACCCCCAGGCACTGATATATTTAAATAATGCCCGCATTGGTGCTGCTAAAAGCTATAGTATTGTCGCCTCAGTCCCTGTAGGTAATAATCCCAATGCTTCCCTAGAGATTCTACGCGGTATCGCCCAAGCCCAAAAGGAGGTGAATACCTCCGGGGGTATTAAAGGCGTACCTTTAAAGGTAGGGATAGCCAATGATGATAACAATCCTGAGATTGCTCAACAAATTGCTGCTAGCCTAGTTAAAAATCCCGATGTCTTGGGGGTAGTTGGTCCTTATAGCAGTGACACTACCTTAGCCGCAGGTACTATTTATGATGCTGGGAAACTGGTAGCCATTACTCCTATTAGCACTTCGGTGAAAATTTCTAACTTTAGCCCCTATATTTTCCGCACAGTACCTAGTGATTTTATCGCAGCTAGGAGCTTGGCTAATTATATGGTCAAAAACTTGCAGAAAAGACAAGCTGCGGTTTTCTTTAATTCCCGGAGTGATTACAGCCAGTCTTTAAAGTCGGAGTTTGTATCATCTGTGTTGCTAGAGGGTGGACGAGTATTAGGTGAGTTTGACGTGTCCCAGGGAAATTTTAGTGCTGCTAAAAGCCTACAACAGGCTACTGGTGAAGGTGCAGAAGTGCTGATGTTAGCAACTGACACTGAAAGTTTAGATAAAGCACTGCAAGTGGTTCAACTTAACCAGAAACGGTTAAATGTACTAGGAGGAGATGATGTTTATAGTATTAAAACATTAGAAGTGGTGGGAGAGGCAGCCTTGGGGATGGTGGTAGCAGTTCCCTGGCATATTTTAGGCGATCGCCAGTCAGATTTTGCCCAAAAGTCGAGGGATTTGTGGGGTGCTGATGTTAGTTGGCGAACTGCCATGGCTTATGATGCCACTGTAGCGCTGATTGCCGCATTAGAAAGAAATCCTACACGTTCGGGGGTACAACAAGCACTGACCGCGTCTGATTTTTCTCCTACTGGGGCTTCTGGTGCGATTCGATTTTTACCTTCAGGCGATCGCACTGGGCCTATACAACTAGTAAAAGTAGTTCGTGGTAACCGTTCCCGGACTGGCTATGACTTTGAACCGGTACGGTGAAACATCATAGAAGATGAGGAAAACTTTTTCCACAGCAGAAATTTTTGCCCAGGCGAGTTGAGTGGTCTTAATGTGGTTTGTACAGCCACGACCACCCCAGCCCAGTCTTAATTAACTTAATATTCCCGGTAATATATACTACATTTTTGCTACTGACCCTTGCTATTGGGAAGCAAGGGCAATAGATTGCTCATTACCAAGAACATTGATTTTCACATTACCCAATTGATCACAATCTGTTTGTGGTTGTCAAACAGATTGCTCAAAGCCAGGAAGTAGATATTGCTGACTCTAACTTGCTGTGGCTTTTGTTCATCAGCTGTGAAATGGCTTTCAGTTGGCTCGATTAATCGACTCTGCAGGTAAGCAAATGAGATTATCTCCCTGGGTGAGGATTAAGCCCCGTTGACGCAACTTACCCATCAAGCGAGTCACAGTCACACGAGTTGAACCGATGGCGCTACCAATTTGGGCATGGGTGAGGGGGAAGGGCAGACAATAGCCACGAATCACATCGGGGTCAGTTTCACTCATAGCCGGTTCTCCATATTCCTCAATCAATAGTGTCAGGAATCCTAAGAGTCGGTCAATGGTGCGGCGCTGTCCCAAAGCACTCAGCCACAGTAATTTACGTTGGTGCTGATACCTAAAGGCATCCATGACTTCACGGCGGAAGTGAGGCCAGTTGTCTAAATCGTGCCAGTACATCCACAGCACAGCTGTTTGGTCAACATGGGCGTATGCTTGGAGGGTGAATGGTGACTGAGCCACAATTTCAAACGGTTGTCCCGCGCCGATAAAACCCAGGAAGGCTTCTTCTGGAGTTCTATTAATGCGTCGAGAAGTGAGCTGACTGGCGGTGGCACTAACTTGTGCTGTTCCCACCATGCGAATTGCGCCCCTTTGCACTAAGTACAACAATCCAGGTCGAGCTGGAATACGTTCATCTTTGCTAAAGGTGCGGCACCGGTAGTGTTCTTGAGCCCAGTCAAGAATCCGTTGCCAAGTCAAGAAAGGCCGTGATGCCTCAGAAAAAGAAGATGGAGATTGCATAGGTAACAAAGAGCGTTTGGCTGAATACAAAGACGTAGTAAAAAGGTGCAAGGAGTGTCTTTGTGTCGGCAGACTAGGCCTAACGCCCAACAGCGTCAGCCATACAAAGAGCGGAAAAGCAGTTAGTTTGCACTCCACTCTTTTGTTATACTTCCTACTGTACAATGATTGTAGTAAAGTTTACTGACAGTTCATCGAAAATTCATCAAATTTTATGCTACTCTCATTTTTTTGCATCAAGTTTAGATTTCTATCTTAGGGTAGATGACGAAAATATACAAATATGTTATGGATACCCTGTGAGTACAAGTGTATATAGTTCAAATTTACTAGTGGGCACAGAAATATCAATTAAGGCTTTAATATATCGTTACATATTATATATACTCAGTCTTTGTAATTTTAGTGGTGAATTCCTCCCGATAGCAAGTAGAAAATTTCCTCTTTATCAGGGTAAAGATGATAGTCGAGTTTTATATATTTCAGGTTTGGCGCTCCAGTTGGCAAAATCTGATCATCAAACAACGATGGACATCGCCAGTGAAATTACCTCTGGTTTATCAGCAATGGGGGGCGGTGTGTTTAAGGTGGAAACAATTCCCCCTGGTTGGATTCATTTGGAGTTAACTGATCGATTTTTAGCTGCTTGGTTGCAAAACCTTGTAGTTACGAGTTTAGGGGGATGTGGGGAGATGGAAAAGGGCAAAATTACCTTGTTAAAGCCCTCCAGCTTATTTATGATTCAATATGCTCATGCACGTTGCTATTCATTGGTACGGCTAGCTGACCATGAAGGATTGATTAAACTCAAGGAACCCCATCAGCCTAACCTGACTAGTCTGGTAGCCGTAGAGAACATACCTTGGCTCAATCATGAGGAAAAACTCCGCTTCACTCACCCTGCAGAGGGTCGTTTAATAAGTAAGTTAGTAGAGGCTGTAGATTGCTTAGAGTCTAGTGGTACGCACAATTGGGGAAAGGTGGCTCTGGACTTAAGTCAAGCTTTTGAGGCTTTTTGGTGCAGGTGTCGGATTTGGGGAGAGGTGAAAATTGCTTCCCCGCAACTAGCCCAGGGCAGAGTGGGACTAATTATGGCTACTCAGTCTGTGTTGAGGTGTTTACTTGTAGATAAACTGGGAGTTTTTGCTCCTGTGGAGTTATGATCACTTTGGCTGCAAAAATTCTTTACTAAATCTTTATAATTCCGGGGAAAAATACCGAGTTTTGCCGAAACTATTGACTGATGTAGTCCCCTCAGTTATATTTACAGGTGTGTGAGGAGCGAACCAGTAAAGGCACCGAGACGAAACACGGCCAGTCGTCGGTGTCTTTTCTGATTTTACGCAGTTTTAAGAGAGTAGAAATTTGTTGATCGCACTGACTACCCCATCTTCCTCTACAGTAGGGGCTACCCATTGGGCGACAGCTTTTACACCTGCTGGGGCGTTACCCATAGCTACACCGATACCAGCATATTGCAGCATTTCCAAATCATTAAAGTTGTCGCCAATAGTCATGACGTTGTTGCTTTGTAAGCCTAGCAATTCTTCTGCTAGGTAACGAACTGCAGTTCCCTTATTAACTAAGGGGTTGGTTGCTTCAAAGAAGGTAGCAACCGAAGTTGTGAGGTAAAGTTCCGCCGGTGTATATTGACGGCGTAAATCACCTAATAGCTGGTTAATCACCTCTGTGTCCTCAGACAAGGCTAATATTTTTGTGGGTTCATTGCTGAGAACTTGGCGTAGGTCGCCCACAGGAATTGGCGCAATACCAGAACGTTTTGCATAGGTTTGAGTTTCTTGGCTCAACTCTCGCACGTACAGCTGGTCATTAATATAGAAGTGGACAGATAAATGCGATCGCAGTTGCGGTTGTTCAAAATAATCTAGTAGTTGGTGTGCGATTTCTCTGGAAACAGACCAATGGCGATAAATTTTCTGACTAGCTGGGTCCTGAATCCAAGCGCCTTGATAAGCCATCAATGGTAGAAGACAGTTAATTTCTTGGTGGAAGCGTAAAGCTGAACAATACATCCGACCAGTGGCGATGGCTACGTGAATTCCTTTGGCTTGTACCGCTGCGATCGCTTGCTTTACGGGTACACTTAAGGTGTTAGACTCTCCAGAAATCGTACCATCTATATCTAAAACCAGTAATTTAATGTCTTGTGTAGCCAGAGCCTGATTACCAGCGGATGTTAAATCAGAGGTAGGTCCCTTGTGCATAAATTCCCCATTCAGGTTAAAACTCCCAGTATGAGGTTAGCAGGCTCTAGGACTTCATGGGGAGGTAAAATAATATAGCTATGTCTGAAACTGTCAACACAACCAGTCCCACCTTCATCCTCGTAGATGGACATTCCCTAGCTTTTCGTTCTTATTTCGCCTTCGCCAAGGGAAAAGATGGCGGACTGCGGACTAAAGCGGGAATTCCTACTAGTGTATGTTTTGGCTTTCTTAAATGTCTGTTAGAAGTCATCGCGACACAACAACCACAAGCCATGGCCATCGCTTTTGATTTGGGTTTACCAACTTTTCGCCATGAAGCTGATGATACTTATAAAGCTGACCGTCCAGGAACACCAGAAGATTTTGTTCCTGATTTAAAAAATCTGCACGAATTGCTAGGAGGGTTAAATTTACCCATTTTCACCGCCCCTGGTTATGAAGCGGATGATGTGTTGGGAACCATAGCACAAAAAGCTACTGCTGCTGGGTATAAGGTGAAAATCTTAACGGGCGATCGCGATTTATTTCAACTCATCGACCCGGCCAAAGAAATCACTGTTTTAAATTTTAGTCCCGATGCTCTCAAACGCTCTACAAACGGTATCACTGAATTTAGTACAGCAGAAGTTAAAGAGAAATTAGGTGTATTACCTACACAAATTGTCGATTTTAAAGCTCTCTGTGGTGATAAATCAGATAATATTCCCGGTGTCAAGGGTATTGGGGAAAAAACTGCCGTACAGCTACTTATTACTTACGGTTCTCTAGATGAGATTTATGCAGCAATAGATGCAATTAAAGGCGCAACACAGACAAAACTATTAACAGGTAGAGAAGACGCGCAAAAGTCGCAATACTTAGCAAAAATTGTTTTAGATGTTCCCCTAGAAATTAATTTAGAAGATTGCAAGTTAACAGGATTTGATATCAGTATTCTCACCCCTATTTTAGAAAAGTTAGAATTTAAAAGCTTTCTAGGTAAACTTAACGAACTTCAGCAACGTTTTGGTGGGGAAATTACGGACAAATCCCCCACCACACTCGATGAAAATGATGATGTGTGGTTTTTTAGTGCTGCGGACACAGCAGCATTATCACCAACAATTAACTCACCCATTCAACCACGGATAATTAAGACCTCATCCCAACTTAGGGAGTTAGTCCAGTTATTACAAAAATTTACTGACCCGAAATATCCTGTTGCTTGGGACACGGAAACCAGTGACTTAGAACCAAGAGATGCTCAATTAGTAGGTATTGGTTGCTGTTGGGGAACCGCACCGGATGAGTCAGCTTATATTCCCCTGGGTCATAGAGAAGGGGAAAATTTACCTAAAGATGTTGCCCTCACAGTACTAAGCCCGATATTATCAAGTGCTCAATATCCCAAGACCTTCCAAAATACTAAATTTGACCGCTTAGTTTTCCGCAACCAAGGAATTAACTTGGTGGGAGTAGTATTTGACCCTATGTTAGCTAGTTATGTTTTAAATCCAGATACTAGCCATAACCTCACTGATTTAGCATTGCGTCATTTGGGATTAATCTTAACTAACTATAATGACTTAGTTCCCAAAGGTAAAAATATTGGGGATCTAGATATTACTGCGGTGGCTAATTATTGCTGTTTACAAGTTTACGCCACATGGCAACTTGTGCCTAAGCTCCGTCAGGAATTAGAAAAAACTCCAGCTTTACATAAGTTATTGCTAGAAGTTGAACAACCCCTAGAAGTAGTTTTAGCGGAGATGGAATATACGGGTATTTGCATTAATTCTGTTTACTTGCAAGAACTTTCCCAGGAATTAGAGATAAATTTAGCTAAATTGCAGGAAACAGCGATTACCATAGCTGGAGAAAAATTTAATTTGGGTTCTCCTAAACAGTTAAGTCAAATCTTATTTGACAAATTGGGCTTAAGTACCAAATACTCCCGGAAAATTCCCACCGGTTACTCTACCGATGCTGGGACTTTAGAAAGACTCCAAGAAGTTGATACAACTGGCTTTGTTAATGCCATTATTGAATATCGTACCCTATCTAAATTAAAGTCTACTTATGTAGATGCTTTACCAGCGTTAGTGCGTCGGGATACCCAACGGATACACACTGATTTTAACCAAACAGCAACTTCCACAGGTCGATTATCTTCCTCTAATCCCAACTTACAAAATATCCCCATTCGTACAGCCTTTAGTCGCCAAATTCGGAAGGCTTTTTTACCAAAATCAGATTGGTTGATGGTGTCTGCAGATTACTCTCAAATTGAGTTACGCATATTAGCCCATTTGAGCCAGGAGCCGATATTATTACAAGCATATCAGCAAAACGAAGATATTCATACAGTAACGGCTCGTTTGGTATTTGACAAGGAAGATATTACATCAGAAGAACGGAGGATTGCGAAAACTATCAATTTTGGGGTAATATATGGTATGGGGTCGCTAAAATTTTCCCGTTCTACAGGGATAAATAAAAATGTTGCTAATGAGTTTATTCAGCGATTTAATGAACGTTATCCAGCTGTATTTGCTTATTTAGAAGGGTTAAAAAAACAAGCGATCGCTCAAGGTTATGTAGAAACTATTCTAGGTAGGCGGCGGTATTTTGAGTTTACCAATAATAGTTTACGCCAATTAAAAGGTAGCAACCCAGACAACATCGACTTGAGTCAATTAAAAAAATTGGCTGCTTCCGATGCGGGATTGTTACGTTCTGCTGCTAATGCCCCAATTCAAGGTTCTAGCGCTGATATTATCAAAATTGCCATGGTGCAACTGCATAAAATTTTGCCAAAGTATCAAGGGCGGTTATTATTACAAGTTCACGATGAATTGGTGTTTGAAGTTCCTCCTCAGGAGTGGGAAGAATTGCAACCACAAATTAAGTCGGTGATGGAGAATGCTGTTAATTTAAGTGTTCCGTTAGTGGTTGATGTCAGCGCGGGTGATAATTGGATGGAAACTAAGTAATTACAGCTACAATGATTGACCATGACCGTTTATTCTAGGAACTACTCACCACTTTTTTTGTGGAGTTCCTAGAATTATTCTTACCTGAAGTTGTAACTTATGTAGAAGGAGATTCTCTAGAGTTCTTAGATAAAGAAGTTTTTACCGATGTCACCGCAGGAGAACGTTATGAAGCTGATTTAATTGTCAAAGTTAGATTTCTAGGTAAAGAATCTTATTTTTTAATTCATGTAGAAAATCAATCCTCTAAACAACCAAACTTTGATAAGCGGATGTTTCGCTACTTCTCCCGGTTATACGAGAAGTTTGATTTACCTGTGTATCCGGTGGTTTTATTATCTTATGACTCGCCAAAAACCTTAGAAACTAATATTCATCAAGTCACATTTCCCCATAAAGTGGTTTTACAGTTCCATTATGATGTTATCCAACTAAATCAACTCAACTGGCGAGATTTTGTGCGTCAACAAAATCCGGTTGCGAGTGCATTAATGGCGAAAATGAATATCGCACCAGCAGAACGCTGTCAAGTTAAATTTGAGTGTTTGCGTCTGTTGGCGACGTTAAAATTAGACCGAGCGAGAATGCGGTTAATTTCTGGGTTTATTGATACATATTTACGTCTGAGTCCACAGGAGCAAAAACTGTTAGAAGATGATATTGCTAGCATGGAACCAAGGGAGCAGGAGGTAGTTATGCAAATAGTTACAAGTTGGATGGAAGAAGGTATTGAGATAGGAAAGCAACAGGGAATTGAGGAAGGGAAATTATCTTTAGTCATGCGTTTACTTCCCCGAAGAGTGGGTATGCTAACACCGGAGTTAGAAGCAATGGTTAAGCAGTTATCTGTGAGTGAATTGGAAGATTTAGCTGTAGCTTTGTTAGATTTTACCTCCGTGGAGGATTTAACAGCTTGGTTACAACAAGTTCCTATTAGCAGTAATGATTAGATGGGGTGGGGGTGGGTTTGAATGCTCTGGTTTAATATCTTGATTGTTTACCCTCAATGATTTTAATCTCTTCTGCTGTTAAGTTGTAGAGTTGATAAACCACTTGGTCTATTTCTGCTTCTAATGGGGTTGTGTCTGCTTGGGGGTCTGCTTGTTTGACGGTGAGAATTTGCTCAACTATTTGTTCTAATAATTTATGCTGTTTTTTTGTAGCTGTGGGTATGGGTATTTGAGAAACGTACATCGGCTTAAATTCTATAAATCCTCCTTGCCTTGTTGCTGCAATTTGTTTAATATAAAATTGTGTGATTTTGGAATTTAAAATCGCCAATATGTGTTCATTTTCGGGTGAAACTACTAAATTGGCAGGTGCAGAAAGATAAAAGCCTTGTTTGGCAATAGCAAATTGTGGTTTTGTCGCCAAATTTCCCCATATAATCTTAGGTTGCTCAAATTCTTCCCAGTAAATACAAGAGCGTAATTCCCAAAAGAATTTACCCTGGTCGCATCGCTTAATTAATGATTTCCTAAATTGCTCAAAATATTGATAAATTCCCGGATATGTTTTAGCAAAAATTTTATCGGCTTCTTTTTGGGATTTATCAGACCAAGGATGTTTTTTATTTTCTGAAGATTCTATTTTAATGAGATACAAATCAGCAAAATTAACACACCAACGCTTAACATCTCGACCGCGTAAAAAAGGCTTCAACACCTCAGCAGAAGAAGGATGCTCATTAATCAATCTATCACGGGTAACGCGATCCACCACAAAAGCCTGATTAAATCCTGTCAAAATCCCACGGTAAAACCTACCCTTGACATATTCCCCTAAAGGCTGACCAATATTGCGTAGCTTCCCCAGTAATTCCAACACCTGAGAAGATTCTACCCTCCACCCATCAGGTTTTAAATTCTCCTGGGGAATTATCAAACCCTCCTCATCCAACACCCGGGGAAACTGGACTATATTTTCTTCTATAGCTCTATCCCAATATAACGCCCGTACCTGATTACCCTCAGATTGTAACTTACCTAAAGCAATAATACTCGGATAGGCGATCGCCTCCTCAAACACCGGAAAATCACCAAAATCAATTAAATTATAAATTGTAGTTTTCTGTGTTAACAGTCCCCGCAACCTTTCCCCATAACCAGCGCGAAAATACTTATTAGAAGAAATATAAGTTAAATGACCCAGTGGTTTTAACAACCTTAAACCCAGTTCATAAAAATAGACAAATAAATCAGCAGTACCCACATAACACTCATAATTTTGTTGTAAAGTCCCCTTTAGCTCCTTAATTTCCTCCTGTCTAATATAAGGAGGATTACCAATCACCACATCAAACCCCAGAAACACACCCTGGTCATCCAACACCTCCGGAAACTCAAAGCGCCACTCTAAAGAATTTTCATAAATCTTACCGCTTTCTATCTCCTCAATTTCCGCCCTTAACTGGGAAATCTCATTATTTAACTTGACAATCTTTTTCTCCCGCGCCTTCTTCTCCCCCTTCGTCTCCTCAAACAACAAAACCTGATTTTCTAAATTATAAACCTCACCCTCCAACCCTCTTAACTTCTGTTTATTCCGGTCTATTCCTTGTAGTGTATTCTTTAAATTCCCCTTAATATCATCAATCAACCTTTCCATCTCCCGCTTCTGCTGCTTATTTTCAGCATGGCGATAAATTTGGACAGCATGGCGATAACCATCTATACTATATTTTGTCTTCTTCAAAGCTGGTCGTAAATCACCATCCAACGCAAAACGACTAATCAAAGAATTACCACACTTAATATTAATATCAATATTTGGCAAAGTTTCCAACTGACTGTAATTACCATCAGCTAGATAATAAGCATTTTTTAACAACTCAATCCACAACCGCAAACGACAGATTTTCACCGAATTAGGATTAACATCTACACCAAACAAACACCCCTCAATAATCCTCTGTTTTTCATGAAACAGCGCCTCCTGTACCCGTTGACTTTCCTTACTTTGGGGATTATACTCAAACAACAAACCATCATCATCAGTCACAACTAACTCATCATTCACCACCTCAACTTGATAATCTCTTAAAGTTTTCCCCTGTCTATCCAACAGGATTTTTAACTCACTCTTCACCGCAATCACTTCATTCAGAGCCGAAACTAAAAAATGTCCCGAACCCACAGCAGGGTCACAAATCTTTAAACTATTAATAACTTGATTAGCTTCCTGCTTATCCCTAATTTCCTCATATAATTGGTCAATATCTTGACAATTCCACCCCTTAACCTGATTAAACTTCTGTACCACAGCGCGGCGAATTGTTTCCCGACACATATACATAGTAATGAAACCGGGAGTAAAGAAGGAACCATCTTGATATCCGTTAATCTTCTCAAAAATCAAACCCAGTACAGAAGCATTAATTAATCTCTTATTCTCCTCCTGGATATCTTCGGAACCTTCACTACTAAAGTCATACGCATTGAGAAATTCTAGCAAATACTCTAAAGTCCTGATTGACCCTGTACGTTTCTTCCCGTTACTATCCTTTAAGACCGTAGCATCAAAAATATTTAGATGCTCATCGGTGAGGTTGCTCATAAAAATAGTTATCTGTTCAATATCTGTAGGTTCAAACAGGGAACTATTTAAATAGGGAACATGGGTAAATATCTTTTGTAAACTTGGCGTTCTTTCCCCTGGTAGACGCGCTAGCACACTAAAGAACAGACTATTTAAATCGTCATAATTCTTAACTTTATCTAAATTCAGGAAGCCAAAGGATGTATCATGTTTATGGTAGCGAATTAATTGTGCTTCTAACAGTTTGAGAAACAGAATGCGATTAATCCAAGTAATTGCTAGTTCTAAAGCAATATTAAATAGTCTATCTTGCTCAGTTAGTCCAAATTGCTCTGGCTTTTCTATGCGGGAGATTTTATCTAAACTGTCAAGTTGGGAAATTGCATTTTCAATCAGTGAACCGGGATTTCTGCTACCTGCTTTTTGACGCTGGATGAGTTTTTTACCACCTTCCTTAGTTTCTGTTAACCCGATGATATGTAATAATTCACTATAAAAACCTTGATCAAGGGTGTTGCTATCGTTTTGATTTCTGTAGGGTTTAACTTTGAGGAAGGCTTTATTTAATGCTTGTCTGGGGAGAATTTTAGTCATTTGTAGCTCAGGTTACTATAAAGACTGATTGTAAAACTTGTATAGCTCGGGTGGGTTGCAGATGTTAGGTTTTACTAAGCCTCAAGCTAAACTAGTTTAATACTTAGGTTAATTATATACTGTAATTTAAATTATTAGTAGCAATATTACTTAGGGGAAGAAAAATCTTCCCCTGTGTTGAGTAGTAATTTACTGGGAGGGAACGCGACAGAATTTGCGATCCTTATCATGTTCAGGATACAGCCAAGAATAGGCGAAATGGCTGACTCCTGGTAATTGGGGAGCAAATTGGCGCAGTGCTTCCATTTGTACTTCTAGGGATGGACGATTACTCATTGAGCTTCCCCAAGTTCCAGCTAAAGCCGGAATCACCTTTGTTCCTGGTGGCGCAGCATCCAAAACTCGCTGCACTTGCTGGACAATGCAGCTAGCAGTACCACAAGTAGCATAGGACATAGGATGCCATTCTAAAGAGTTGGGAAACCTATCCCAAGGTTGCAAGCGGGAATCATAGCCTTGTCCTATGGTTTGATTACCATCAGGAAAAAATACTACACCAGCAGGTATTCCTTGTTGCTGGGCTGGGTAAGCAGCTAAGGAAACAAAATCTAATATACCTTGCATGGCGTGAGCAACTGCTAGTTGCCATAGTTGCCATTGTAACAGTGGTTGTCTCTGGCTAGCAGAGGGTCTTGATTCTGTTTCTACTGGTTGGGGAATGCGACCTTGCCACATAGGCTCAGTTTCATCAGTATGGAGTTGATCGAGTTCATTAATATCCCCTGCGGTGATATATCCTCTGGCTATAAAACGGCGAATTAACTCTAATCCTTTGTTATTCTGCGCCCGACGCAATAAAGCAGCTTGAGTCGCCGGACTAAATAGCCATAAATCAGAGACTCTGGTAGCCACCGAATCAGGTCCTTCTTGTCGGGGATACCGGACGTAATCAAATAACACCCCATCGGGTTTGCGGCGTACTACTTCCTGTACCATTTGGTAGAAGTCCTGTTTGGCCTGTAAGTTGTAAGGATCAACAAATACTTGAGAATTATTATCTGTGACTTCTAAACTGGTTTGACCTTTACCATTACGGGCGATCGCATCTTGTCTGTCTGGACGCAGGGCGTAAGTATAGCCGAAATTCTTGGTAAACATCCAAGCGTAAACTTTTAAACCACGTTCTCGCCCCTTTTGAATGGCGGTAGCCATTAAATCGATATTTTCCGCCCCTGGGGTGCGAATTGCGGAAGGCCAAACGGTGGGATTATTTGCCGCTGGTAATAATACCTGCCCGTCATAGAAGACTTCGAGATAAACTTGATTGTAGCCACGGTTAACAATGCGATCCATGACCTGCTCAATTGCTCCAGGCTGAATATCACAGGGATATAAACGTAACCACACCGCCTGTACCTGCGGCCAAGTGCGATCGCGACAATTTTGTAACTCCTGTCCATGTTGTTTCACTAATTGTTGGTAGCGTTTCTGAGCATCTTGATTGCCTTTGAGTGCTGCTAAACGCAAGTCTTCTTTGGCTTTTGCTGCTGCGGCTGATAATTGGCAATACTGTCTTAGCTGCGCCTTTGCAGGTTGGTTACTTAGGGGAGAAATTAACAGAGTACCGGTAAAAATGGTCGCTAACACACAGCGCCAAAATAAAATTGTTTTTTCTAAGGTAAAAGCAGAATTAGACATATGTGAAGGTAAAACCACTGAGTCATGAAGCCTAATACAAATAATTCTTAGAAAGAGGTATATAAAATGATACCTTTTCAGCAAAATTAGGCAGTTTAGCTATTTGAGACTGCCAAAGTGGTATTGATGTTGCCAAATTTTTAATAATTTTGCACTATAGCCCATTAATTATAGGGGTAAGGGCAGTTAATTAATAACAGCTTATTTGATCCAATCTCAGTATGAAAGGGTTACCCCTATCTGTGATAGTAAAAAATTGATCATATTTGAAGATATTTTACTCACTGCTATTCTTGATACATAGGTCAAGAGTCAAAGACTGAGAACAAAAATTAGGACTCTGGACTTTTGACTCTTAACAATCCCACAGGTAATGCTTAAGCACCACGCTTCACGGCGGACTCGACCCGTTGTAACTCTTCCTCTAATCGATTTTTGAGCTTTTGGGGTACGGGGCGATTGGGATAAGAACTATAGTGTCCAGCTAGGGAATTAAGAGCTGTTCGCATAGTTGTAAAGGAACTCAGACCGGAAACAGACTTAACCCTTTGATAGCGAGCGGAAAAATCGTTGATTTTTTGACGTGCTTCAGCTTCAATAGCTGCTTTGTTGGGGGAATCTTCTGTTACTTCCAGGGCTTGTTTCATAATATTGACTACAGCCAAGGTATCTTGAGGATAATCCCCTGTTAAACTGTCTCGACTCCCGGAACAGCCCATGAGACCGATGGTGACAACTAAAACCAAGGCTAGTAGACGCGACCAATAGCGCTTCATATCTTTGTTAATTCAATAATACATAAATCAACCTCTATCCTATCCTGTATTGGTATCCGGGGGGTAATTTAGAGGAATCAGCAATCAATTAAGACGTGTAACTAATTGTAAATTATTTGCTTAAACAGAGTAAATCTTACTAAATCCCGCTAGACTAAAAGTAGTTGATTTAATGAGGCTTTGATGCAACATGTCACTCCCAAGGAAGCAGCTAAAATCCTTGGTGTCCATGTCTCCAGTCTCAGGAGATGGGAAAACGAAGGCAAGCTTAAAGCAATCCGTACACCAGGCGGTCAAAGGCGGTTCATCCTCGAAGAAGTCGAAAAAATCGGCGGAATACCCAGGAAAATTAAAACTATTTGCTATGGACGAGTATCGACTCATTCCCAGCAAGACGATTTGCAACGACAACTTGAACACTTACGCACAAGATACCCAGAGGCTGAAATTATTTCAGAAGTTGGAAGCGGACTCAATTTTAAACGGAAAAAATTCCTCGCAATTCTGGAACGAATCATCGACGGCGATATCCAACGTGTTGTCGTTGCCCATCCTGACCGACTTGTCCGATTCGGATTTGAATTGGTTAGGTGGTTATGCACAAAATTTGAGTGCGAACTCGTGGTTCTCAATGACCGCAAGCTCAGTCCAGAACAGGAACTCGTACAAGATATGCTGTCGATCATCCACTGTTTCTCTAGCAGGTTATACGGGCTTAGAAAATACAAGTCAAGCATCAAAGAAGACTTACAAAAAGAAGTCGCGTCACAAGGAATCGACAAAGCAGTCACCGAACAGTGTATTGAAAATCAGGCTATTTCCTAGCAAGGAATTACATCGAGTCTGGAAGCGTTGGCTTGCTGCTTATCGTTATTACTTCAATCAATGTATCAGTTATCTTCACAATAATTACGATACTCAAGTCAGAGTAATTATTGATCAGAAAACTAGCACAGAAAAAGAAGTCAAGATATCTGCTGAGGAGTTAGATAAAATAGCTCAAAAATTGGATGTACCGCCATGGGTTAAAACCTTACCAGGGCATCAACGTCAAGAAGCTTGTTTTGAGGCATTTGATGCCTTTAAACAGGCTCGCACTCAAGGTGGTAGTGCGAAATTTAAAAGCTGTAAATCCACAAGTCAAACTATCCAATTCAAAGTTGGTAATTTCAAAAATGGTACTTGGTATCCGCGCACAACAAAAGGTTTAGGTTTTACGACAATTGGTCAAACTATTCCTGAACAATGCGAATATGGCACAGAGCTTGTTTACCGTCGTGGTAAGTGGTTTGGTTGCTTTCCTGAATATAAAGAAACTGTACCTACTGGCAGTGATAGGGTAATAGCAGTAGACCCTGGTAATCGCACTTTCTTAACTGGTTTTGATGGGGAGAATGTCTTAGAAATTGCAAGGGGAGACATCGGACGCATACAAAGATTGTGTCAGCACCTTGACAATCTCATCAGCCGTTCTACCAAAACAACATGCCGTAAACGTAGAAAGATGCGTATTGCTGCTAATCGTGTCAGAGAAAGAATTCAGAATTTAATTAAAGATTTGCATAACAAAGCTGTTAACTTGCTTGTTAATTCCTACAAGGTAATTTACTTACCAACCTTTGATTCTAGTCAAATGGTGATTAAAAAACGTAGCGGGAAGAAACGCAAAATCAACAGTAAGTCTGTACGGCAAATGCTGACTCTTTCCCATTACAAATTTGAGCAACATCTTAAACAAGCTGCACAAAGAAAAGGTGTAATAGTGGTTCTTTGCAATGAATCATATACATCAAAAACATGTGGTAACTGCGGTCATGTTCACCATAAATTAGGTGGACACAAAATTTTTAAATGCCCACATTGCGGAATTCAGGTCTATCGTGATGTGAATGGCGCACGCAATATTTTATTGCGTGCTTTGCAAGCAACTGCCTTTACCGTGACCCATGATTCTATCGTGCTTTCTGAGGAGTCAGAATTGACGGATGCCGTAGTTAATCTAGTTTAATCGCTTCGATTAGCTTAAAAGTTGCACTCATGAATCATAACTTTTTTATACAGAGTATCTCTTTGTTGGTGTGGTCTCCCTAGGGATGCGATCGCATTTTGCAGGGTTTCCACTGTCATACAAGTACCACCCAAGGCTCCCGCCATGGTGGTAATATGTTCTTCCATTAGTGTCCCACCGATATCGTTACAACCCCACTGTAAAGCTGCTGTAGCACCACTCAGCCCTAGTTTTACCCAACTTGGTTGATGGTTAGGTATGTAATTTCCTAAATAAATCCGCGCCACTGCTGTGAGTAACAAAGCATCATTGAGAACTGGTTGATCCCTTCCTACACGACGGCGCAAAAATTTGGGTGCTTCTTGTCCTACAAATGGTAAAACAATAAACTCCGTGATTTTACCTGAGTAACCTTGGTGAATGGCAGTTTTTTGCAGCGATCGCAATTTTTCTAAATGTGTAATTTGTTGTTCTGGGGTTTCAATATGCCCAGATAATATGGTGCTAGTGGTGGGTAAACCTAACTTGTGCGCCGTACCCACAATTTCCAGCCAAGTTGCTGTATCAATCTTTTCCGGACATAATACCCGCCTCACTTGATCATCTAACACTTCCGCTGCTGTTCCCGGCATAGACCCTACACCAGCATCCCTAAAAGCCCCTATCACATCAGCATATTCAATACCATCAATTCTAGCGATAAATTCTACTTCTTGGGGAGAGAAAGCGTGTAAATGTACCTGGGGAAATTCTTCCTTAATGGTTTCTACTAACTTCAGGTAGTAAGCCAAAGACTGACCGTTAATCTGCGCTTGTGGGTTTAATCCCCCTTGCATACAGATTTCCGTTGCGCCTGTTTCCACCGCATCTCTAGCTTTTGCCAAAATTTGCCCCCAGTCTAACCAGTAAGCAGCAGCATCACCATCATCCCGACGGAAAGCACAAAAACTACAGTGTTGCTCACAGATGTTAGTAAAGTTAATATTACGATTAATTACATAGGTAACTATGTCCCCGGCTTGAATGTAGCGTAATTGATCAGCGGTGTTACGAATAGCAGCGATCGCTTCTGGCTCAGTTTGTTTTAATAAAAAAACCCCATCGCCGGGAGATAAATCATCACCCAACAGAGCGCCATCTAGAATGGCATCAATAGTTTTATCTTTCACAGCAAATTACCACAGCCAACTGCCACAGTTTACTTTAATCATAGCAATTATTTAGCTACTTTGATCCGCCACAGATCGTAATTCAACTGCTGAAGTTGATAATTCCTTTCCATGGTATTTTTCAACTCCACAGAAGGCGCAAATAACAACACATCAAATCCCTCCGCAACTTTAAAAATATCCTTATTTAATACAGACGGAGGTAACTTTCTACAGGTATAACAGTTAGGTTTAAGTTGTAACTGAACTTCTGGCTTCAGCAGATGACTTAAAGCTAATATTCTCCCCAGCATACCATCACTGATTAACAGTGGCCGTTCAAGCTGATTAATTAATCCAGCATCCTCAAAATTTAGACCACTATGGCTTTTAGTCCACCAGTGATGAGCTTGGGATATCAAGACACCAGAAAAGATAGAGCCAGAAAACAGAAAGCAGATAATAATTTTCCAAAATTTCTGTTGAGGTGAAACTGAGGTAATTTTATTTGCTAGCAGGTAAGCTATAGATATTTGTATACTCAAATAACCCGGAGTAAGATACCGGGGAATAATTGACCTTGTCCCGCCATATATGACATCTTTTAACATAATTGGCACGCAAGTCACTAAAATTAATGTTAAAATAAATAACCAGGCTTTTGGAGATGAGTAACGACACAGATAATATAGAGAATAGCCTGCTAATAATACTATCACTGCTACTAAAGTTATCTGGATGACATATGTAGATTGATTTTGAAAACCAAAATTGATCACAGCCCTTTCGTCATTACTATCTATAAACATACGGCTAAGATTAAAAGCCCAGGTTTTCATCATCGATAAAGTAGGCATATTACCTTGGCCACCCACTATACTTGTGAGGTGCTTTAAATTGGCGACAATTACCCATAGCCAAGGTAAAAAAGCCAGAAAAGCAGCCAGAGAAGCCAATAAATAGGCAATTACTTTTTTAGTTAATCTCAAGCCTTCTATAGTAATCACATAAACTCCATGTGCTACTGCAACCGTTATAGATGCGGGGAAAGTGTACAGACTCATAGCTAAAGTGACAGCATAGATTCCCCAGTCTATTTTTTTATCTGTGCGCAATGCTTGCAGCAAGGCAGCACTAGATAGCAAAATTGTTACTATCCATAAACTATACTCTCTTGCTTCTTGAGCATATAGTATTTGAAATGGTGATATTCCTAAAAGTGCTACACCCATCCATGCTGTCCACGCACTACCGAATAGCTCCATACATAACCAATAGACACTAGGTAAAGCCAGTAAGCTAATAACAGCAGCCAAAGCTCTAGCAGATACCATAGAGTTACCAAATAACTGCATAGACCACCTAGCCATTACATAATATAAGGGCGGGTGTTGAGCTTCTTCTACAGCCAAAGAGCTAATAGTATCATTGAGGTTTTTGTCAGGGTTGGTAGTTTGATATTGTGCTAAATATCTGACAGGAATTGTCTCAAGTTCAGATACATTATTAACTACTTCATACTCTGTGTACCCAGAAACCCGTAATCCAGTAAAAGCTTCATCATCCCAGTATGGTTTCTGGTCAAGATTAATAAATCTAAAGGTAACACTTAATCCTAGAATAATGATAACTAAAATCTTCCAGTAGCTTAAAGAAGCTTGTCCGGAAATAAAATATGTTTTTTTCATGTAATTATCGACTGTGTATTTCAAGAGAAAATCAAGTTTTAAACATCTGTTTTAATAACCATTAATGATTATTAAAACAAAGAATCAATTTTGGCAATAATAAGCCGAAATTCATTAGTTATTCTGAAGATCATGTAAATTTTTAAATAAGATATGGAAATTGACAGATATTTGAATATATTGATGATTGCACTTATAAATTTTCAGCCTGTTATATTTATCTTAATCCACGGGTAATCAATAATAAATTAAGTATGATTTACAAAAGATGATGAGTATTGACTAAACATCAGACATCAAGCAAACAATATCTAACAATAGCAGATTAATCTTTTACATACTGAATAATTGGTAACTTTGATATGGATATAAAACCATCAGAAACACTGTTAAAAGTCCCCACAGGGACTCTAGAGATTAAAGATTTACCTGGTACTAGTAATCTGTGTTTATCTTTGGTCATTCCCACGTATAAAGAAAGGGATAATATCCAGAAAGTTATCCAGATATTAACTCAGACACTGAATGAATCTATACCAGGGGATTATGAATTGATTGTTGTGGATGATGATAGTCCCGACTTGACTTGGAAAGTAGCACAATCTCTAACTCAGGAATATCCACAGTTGCGGGTGATGCGAAGACAACAAGAACGGGGACTTTCTTCAGCGGTAATTCGTGGCTGGCAAGTTGCAAAGGGTGATATCTTAGGGGTAATTGATGGAGATTTACAACATCCCCCGGAAGTATTAACCCAGTTGCTGACTAAAATTGCACAGGGAGCAGATTTAGCAGTAGCTAGTCGTCATGTAGATGGCGGTGGGGTGAGTAGTTGGAGTGTGGTTAGGCGTTTCTTATCTCGTGGCGCTCAAGTGTTAGGTTTGATTCTATTACCAAGGGTACTAAGTCGAGTTTCTGACCCCATGAGCGGTTATTTTATGGTACGCCGCCATAGTATCCTCAGTGTAAAACTCAATCCTGTGGGTTACAAAATTCTTCTAGAAGTAATTGCTAGGGGTAATATTAAGAATATTAGTGAGGTGGGTTATGTATTTTGTGAACGTAAAGAAGGTGAAAGTAAAGTTACTTGGAAACAATATTTAGACTACATACACCACTTAATTCGGTTGCGCCTATCTACAGTTCCTTTGGGGGGTTTGAGTCAGGGTTTAGGCTTCCCCATTGGTCGGTTCCTCCGCTTTGGTTTGGTGGGACTCAGTGGGGTATTTGTGGATATGGCTATACTCTATTTACTCAGTGACCCGACTACTTTGGCTTTACCCCTCACCCGGAGTAAAATTATTGCTGGAGAAATCGCCATTTGCAATAATTTCTTGTGGAATGATGCTTGGACATTTGCTGATGTGAGTAAGAACCAGCAGCACTGGAGTCAACGCCTTAAGCGCTTTTTGAAATTTAATATTATTTGCTTGGCTGGGTTAGTATTGAATGTCCTGGTGTTGAACTTGGTGTTTAATTTCTTGATTCCTAACCGTTATATTGCTAACCTGATAGCGATCGCAGTTGCTACTATTTGGAATTTCTGGGTCAACTTAAAACTCAGTTGGCGCGTCACCCAGGTAAAATAGCCGGTAACCCCATGGCTTTAACTGTTGACTCCCCAGCGCCTGCTTCTGGGTTAGGTATAGCAAAATTTACCTCAAATGCTGAGTATCAAAGGTCTAAAATTTTTTATACAAACTTTCTCTGGAGAAATTGATATGAGTTGAAATATTTTGAGAATTATCTTGTGCAATCAAATTATTTTCTGCTATATTTGTTTAAGTCTCTTGTACAGGCTAAAATGTAAATAAGAGTAGATATATATCGGTGACTTCTGCCTATGCGGGCGTAGTTTAGTGGTAAAACTATAGCCTTCCAAGCTATTAATGCGGGTTCGATTCCCGCCGCCCGCTTAAAATTGATTTATCTCTGACTGTTGACCAAGTATTTAGCTGGCTAACGCTCTAGTGTAAACAATTAGTCATGGCTTTGATACTGAAAAAACATTACCCCTCTCCAGCAACGGAAAGGGGGTAAAGTGAGTCTAAAATTCTCACTGCTGAAACTCAGCACTAGTTAATAAGCATCTTGCAGCTCGTAGAAATCAGGCGAGATATAATCCTTCCGTAAAGGCCAACCCACCCAATCTTCTGGCATTAAAAGCCGCTTGAGATTCGGGTGACCTTCGTAGATAATACCGAACATATCGTAAGTTTCCCGCTCTTGCCAGTCTGCGGTTTTCCAGATCCAATAAACTGAAGGGACCCTGGGATTTTCACGAGGTAAGAACACCTTGACCCGGATTTCTTCAGGTTCCACAGCATCATCACCGACTTTAATCAAGTGATACATACTAACTAAATCTTGTCCTGGTCCGAGGTCAATACCAGACTGACACTGGAGGTAATTAAACCCGTAAGCATAAAGGGCTGTAGACAGAGGGAGCAGGAAATCTGACTCCACCTTAATTATTTCTACTCCTTTTTTATCAGGTTCCAAGGACTCATGCTCAAAACCATTTTCGGTTAACCATTGGGAAATCGGACCGGCTTTAACCAGAGATTCTTGTGCTGCTGGTACGGGTTTAGAATCTTCTTCAGCCACGGTTTTGCTCCTTTTGTTGAGTCTTTGCTGTCAGTAATGCGGGTGGAACTGGTAGACCGATGGCTTCTGTCAATTCCTTGGGAGGTGTGTAGCGAGTTTCTGACTGCAAATATTTACCGGTTAAAATTTGCTCAGTGGGCTTGAGATTATGAGTTGTGCTGTAGAAACGGTGGGTTTGCTTAATTTGACCTCGTTCCTGCATAGAATCATTAGCTATCTTTTTGCGCAATTTAATAATTGCGTCAATAATCGCTTCTGGACGGGGAGGACAACCAGGTAAGTAAACATCTACAGGAATCAGTTTGTCAACTCCGCGTACAGCTGTGGGAGAATCGATACTGAACATCCCGCCGGTAATTGTACAAGCGCCCATAGCAATTACATACTTTGGCTCAGGCATTTGTTCATAAAGACGCACTAATTGGGGTGCCATCTTCATGGTAATTGTCCCAGCAGTAATGATTAAATCGGCTTGACGTGGGCTAGAACGGGGAATGAGTCCAAAACGGTCAAAGTCGAAACGGGAGCCGATTAAAGCGGCAAATTCAATGAAGCAGCAAGCTGTACCAAACAGCAAAGGCCACAGACTCGAAAGTCTGGCCCAGTTATAGAGGTCATCAACTGTAGTGAGAATGACATTTTCTGACAAATCCTGAGTGATTGTCGGGCGTTCAATTGGGTTAATGATTTGCTCTTTGTCTGGGCTAGTTAAATTTGAATTCAAGACCATTCCAATGCTCCTTTACGCCATGCGTATACTAAGGCAACTACAAGGATTGCAATAAAAATTAGGGCTTCGATGAATGCCAACAACCCCAGGCGGTGGAAAGCAACCGCCCAAGGATATAAGAATACAGTCTCCACATCAAAGACCACGAAGACAAGGGCAAACATATAGTAGCGAATGTTGAACTGAATCCAGGCTCCCCCAATGGGTTCCATACCAGATTCATATGTAGTGCGCCTTTCCAGGCTGTTACCACTGGGGCGCAGCAGCTTGGAGGCGGAAAGTGCAAGGGCAGGAACTAGGCTACAGATGATGAAGAAGCCTAGAAGGTATTCGTAACCGTTGAGGACAAACACAATGAATATCTACCGCTTAAGGTGTAAATAAGGCTGTTATTTTCTTTTACATTATATCTGTTTGGCTTTTCTGAACTCTGGGCAACAGACTCATTTGAGGTATTTGTCGGTTTGACAGATGATGGAAAAGTTTCACACTTATGTCATAATTTTTAACGGATATTTAATATTTCTCCTCTGTGAGGTTTTAGCCATGAGCGAACAAAATAGCGAACAAGCTGTTGAAACTCCGGCATTAGACCGTTTTGAGTGCCGTGCCTGTGGTTATGTTTACGAACCTGAAAAGGGAGACGATAGCCATAATATTGAAGCGGGAACACTGTTCGCTGAATTGCCCATCACGTGGCGTTGTCCGGTATGTACTGCTAAGAAGACCGCTTTCGCCAATATTGGCCCTGCAGGTACTGCATCTGGGTTTAAAGAAAATCTCGGCTACGGTTTTGGTGTTAATACCCTGACACCAGGGCAAAAAAATCTCCTGATTTTTGGCGCTCTGGCTCTGGGGTTCTTGTTTTTTATCAGTCTCTACGGCTTACAATAAGTATAACGTAAGACCCGTTATCTTTTTTTAGCAAGTTTAGAGGGCTGCCATTGCGATTAAGGTGAAAATTTAGAAAAAAGTAAAAATACTGATGCATTCAATGAGTATTATGAAAAGTTGGCAAAGAATATTTGCCCTGTTTGTGCTGGTTTTCTTGTGTATAGGTTGTAGCAATGTCCCCTCTACCAGCTATAACCCTTGGGCTGTTATTTCTGTGCCAACAGAATCTAAGCTGCTGGATATTGCCTTCACTGGTAACCCTCAGCATGGTTTTCTTGTAGGTAGCAATGCCACTATTCTGGAGACACATGATGGTGGTGATACTTGGGAACCTTTGACATTGTCCTTGGATGACCCTAAGACCCGCTTTGACTCGGTAAGTTTTGCTGGACAAGAAGGCTGGATTCTGGGTGAACCTTCACTACTGTTACATACCACTGATGAAGGTAAATCTTGGTCGAGCATTACTCTGAGTTCAAAATTACCTGGTAGTCCTATTTCTATCTATGCTCTGGGAGAGAATACTGCAGAAATGGCTACAGATTTGGGTGCTATATATAAAACTGAGGACGGTGGGAAGAATTGGAAGGCTCAGGTAGAAGGTGCTGTTGGGGTGGTGCGTAATCTGCGGCGCTCATCTGACGGTAAGTATGTTGCTGTTTCTGCTAAGGGTAGTTTCTATTCCACTTGGGAACCAGGACAAACTACTTGGACACCCCGTAACCGCAATAACTCTCGACGTTTGGAAAATATGGGTTTTGCTGAGAATGGACAGTTGTGGTTGTTGGCGCGGGGCGGTCAGGTACAGTTTACCGATCCTGATGATCCTGAAAATTGGCAAGAGGCGCAAAATCCTGAGTTGTCTACCAGCTGGGGTTTACTAGATTTGGCTTATCGCACTCCCAATGATATTTGGATCGGTGGTGGTAGTGGTAATTTACTGCACAGTTCTGATGCTGGTCTCTCCTGGGAAAAGGATCGGGATGTGGAAGGTGTCGCTGCTAATTTCTATAAGATTGTTTTCTTCAATTCTGACCAGGGATTTGTCATAGGCGATCGCGGTGTTTTGCTAAAATACCAACCAAATATCACTGAAAGTTTTTCACCAGAGGCCGCTTAGTGGCATCATGGCCTTGAGTAGGTCTTGATTTCTCAGAAGGTCGTTACAAGTTGTAACTCTTTCTAAACTTTGTAGGATAATAGACAATAACAATCTTTGTAAAGGTAAGGATCTAAATGTCAGGTACCACTGGAGAACGTCCATTTTCGGACATTATTACCAGCATTCGTTACTGGGTGATTCACAGTATCACTATTCCAGCATTGTTTATTGCCGGATGGCTATTTGTCAGCACTGGACTAGCTTATGATGCTTTCGGTACACCCCGTCCCAACGAATACTACACACAAACACGCCAGGAATTACCTATTGTCAAGGATCGTTTTGGCGCTAAACAGCAAGTTGAACAGTTTATTGGAAAGTAGTTGCGGATTATGACTAGCGGAAATAACATCAATCAACCAGTTTCCTATCCCATTTTTACCGTCAGATGGCTCGCAGTACACACTTTAGGTGTACCAAGCGTGTTCTTTTTGGGCGCGATCGCCGCTATGCAGTTTATTCAACGCTAGGAGCTAATCATGGAAAGAACGCCCAATCCCAATAATCAACCGGTAGAGTTAAACCGGACTTCACTATACCTGGGACTACTTCTTGTTTTTGTTCTAGGAATTCTGTTCTCCAGTTACTTCTTTAACTAACTGAAACAGTTGTTGTCAATTTTTCTTTATTCAATCAATGTTGATTTCTTGTTAAGGGAGGAGAAAAACTGTGTCTGCTGGAAGTGGAAGAATTCCCCTGTGGATTGTCGCTACAATCGCGGGTTTAGGTGTAATTACAGTTTTAGGCATTTTCTTTTATGGAGCCTATGCTGGAGTCGGTTCTTCATTGTAAAAAAAGCTTGACCCGGAAAAAATTTACTTAGTATTTTCTGGCAATTGTTTAAAAATTAATGTTTAACAAGCCGGTTGTTTTTGGTGCTTTTCACCAAAAACAACCGGCTTTGGGTCTGAGATTCCCACGCCTGGAAGCGGTGGGAAATTCATGGCACTAATTAGCCGATATCCTCGCGTTCAATGTATAACATTAAAAACGCCATTGTCACTGCTGGAAAAACTAAACCAGTCAGGGGAACCAAGATAGAGGGCAAAAATGAAGCTGCCATAGTTAACTTTCCTCTTGAATAATTAGACAATCCTCGAAAACGAGCTTACTTTAAATTTCACATGATTTTTTAAATTCTCAAAATTTTTAACACAACTGTTGCTAAAGAGTTAACTGTTTTGATCTTCCCTATTAGCTCGGCATTGGGTATAGTTATGGTTTTTGTGGTATCCCGTGAGATAAGTATCTACTCAGTATCCCTTTGAGATTTTAAGTGTAATGGGGCGTCCAATCTCCCCTTGAGCATCGGGTATTGTTGGGGGAAGCTCAGACCTGATGGGTCAATTCAGGGAAAGGATTTCCTTGGCTTTCTATCCATTTTCTAATCAGGGGAGATGAATAGTGACTAGGATATGCATTTACTTGCAAATCTTGTGGAATTGCAACTTGTGACTCTTGGTTATGGGTCTTGTGCGCACCATGATCTTTTATCCCCAGTTGGGAGTTTATGGGGTCTATGGTCTTGTCATGCGCCGCAAATTCTTGATGTATAGAGTTATTTAATAAATTTTCTTGTGTAAATTTGGATGGTACTTCTGTAACATCTCCTGTAATTTTAAAACACTGATTAGCTAATAGTAGGACTTCACCAAATTCTCTGGGTGCACCATACAAGTTGATATCTGCCACAATCATCTGAGATTGACAACCCATGGGAAGACAAATTGCACAGCTAATTGTAATTGGTAAGGTGCTATCTGGTAAAGGCTGCCAAACCTGGGTGAAAATATCTGAGCTTGTCGGCGATCGCAGCTCAATTAGTAGTTCCAAAGCATAAAAACGTTCTGGAGGTTTTTGACCTTCCCAATTTATCTGGTCTTGTAGCTCCACTCGTCCCTGAATCACTGCTGTTTCTCCCCAAGGACCAATGTAAGTTTCTTGATCTAAGCTCAACCATAGCGGTAGTGATGGTTTTTGAGGTGAAGTATCCTCAACCCTATTATTCTCTGACACAGTTGCAGTCGTGTTTAAACCTACAGCCATGAAATTTTCTACCCTCTGTTGGGCTGTTTCATCTGGTAATGAGACTGGACTAACAGGCTGATTGATCACTGTGTTCTCCATTGCTGTTGCAATTCGTAAATCAGTGAGGCTCGTAATACTGCTGAGATTAGGCTGAGGTAATAATAAATTTGAGCCTATATTTTTCTCAGTATTTCCTGGACTCCACACCCCAGTAGACTGCTGAAGCAATACTTGTAGATACATGGAGTATTGCCAAGATTGACCCAGCAAATCTGACATTAAATCCGCCGAGCATTGCAATTCCCAAGTACCTGGTGTGAGGTAGGTAAAAGGAAGTACCGAGATTAAACCTTGTGCATCAGTGCGGCCAAATTGCTTGTGAATTAACCGCTTTGGGGGAACTTGTTGAGTGGATGAGTGTGTTACCCGTATTTCTACCTCGGTATTAGGGAGGTGAGAACGAGCCAAGACTCTATACATACCTTCCAAAATTTCTAAGTTTGGGGATTCCAGATTACACCAAGAGCGATCGCCCTGTTTTTGTATGAGAAATTGCCAGTTTTCCATTATCAGTTATGACCAAACCGAAGAGTAGCCGAGTAAAATTGTCGATGATATTGCTTGCAAGTTTACCTCAGTAACTAGCAATTCCTTCACCTCATGTTACGATTTCTGGACAAATACCCTGATATTGGGAATCTGTTTCACTTAAACTACTTTAAGGTTCGCTCTTCACCCAACCGGGTAAAACGGATTTCAATTCGTCTGCGGTTCTGATCTGATTCACGTACTACAGGAGCAAATTCCCCACTAGGTAATATTAACTGAGCCGCCGAATAAGCACGGAAGGACAATCCCGGAAGTTTTTTGTCTTTAACCTGAATATTACGCAGCTGTTGGACTACAGCTAAAGCACGCATTAACCCCAAATCAGCATTAGAACCCGCTTGTAGTTTCTCTAATTCCAATCCACCACGGGCAACATTTTCTAAATTCAAGTCTAGGTTACTGGCAATATTACCATTGGGCTGACCGTCAGTATGTCCGATCACCTCTATAATATCGATATTATACTGTTTACTTGCCCTTTCAATTTCCGGTAAGATTTTTGTGGCAATGTAATTATAGAAACTTGGGTTAATTCTTGCACTTCCAGAATCAAATCTATGCTTAGGATCATCTGGAATGAGAATAATTGGCGGTGTCTCTAGTTGCGTATCTACTAAATCCGGTTTTTGATTAATAAATGACCTCATGATAAAAAGTAACAAAAACAACAGCAGTATCATGAAGGCATTAGACATTAAATCTGTAAAAGCCGTAGAAATATTTAACTCTTCATGATAATCATTACCTTGCCGACGCCTAGCCATATTTTCCTATTTAAATGTTAAATTTGTTTTTCATGAGTAAAAGTATCTATGATTTTATCTTCGGGTTGCGATGTTGAGCTTTTTACTTCCGTTCGTAACCGATAAATTTCATGTTTAGCATCATTGAGATGGTTAATACAATCTTGCAAATTCCCATTGATATCTTGATTTACTGCTGTTTGTTTGTTCACACCTTCTAGTAATAGGTTACCTATCTTTTGATACTCTGCAACCAGAGTAGAATTACTAGTATTCATTAACTGTGATATGTTTTCATAATTCCTATCTATTTGCTGAGATATATTACCAACAGATGTATTAACTGTTCCAGCGTGTTTATTGATAATTTCTACGAAGCCTTGCATATCTAAAGTAATTTGCTGCAAACCTTGAGCCTTATCCATCAGGTTATTTTCTAATTGTTCAATTCTGGTGACAGCTTTACCAAAGCCATTGACCATTTCCTGAGAAATATTACCAGCTTGATTATTTATTGTCTGGATAAAATCTCGTACATCCCCGGAAATCGCCTCTAAACTTGCAGCCTCATTCATCAGCTTATTTTCTAATTGATCAAGTCTGGTTACAGCTTTACCAAAACTATCAGCACCTTCCTTAAGTTGAGGTATAATCTCACCCAGAGACTTTTGATTAATGCGATTTAAATCTAATATTTGGGATGAGATTTGATTAACGCCCTTAATTTCCCCTCCCAGTGCTTGCAGTTGCACTACCAATGAATTAAATGATGTGGTTGTACTAGCTAAACTTCCAGCAGAGTTAGAAAATCTCTCCTCTATTTGGGTTAAATTATTAGTCGCTGCTAATAACTTCTCAGGAAATTGACTATTAGCAAAGATGTTCGCAGCATCTTTAAATATCTGGGATTTAGCATTGAGTTGATGTATGGCAATGTCAAACTCATGAGCAGCAGCAGATATAGTACCTGCTGACTCTGTAAACTTTTCATAAACTTGTCTGGCCAAATCTGTCGCTTGCCTATTCCCCGCGATTATTTGTTCTGCGACCTTAGCCATAGAACTTTCCACCGCATCTCGTACAGTCACACCAAATCTAGTTAAAAACTCATCCTGCTGTTCTACCATCCTATTGACTATTTTATCAAGGCGAGTATCACCTTGAACTTCAGGCAGGTAAATATTATCTAAATAATCTTCTAAGGAACTGATAACCTGATACTTAAGAGCGCTAGTATTAAATTTCCAGTTAACTATTGTTAACAGCGCACTAAATAATAATCCCGTCAAACTAGTGACAAAGGCAATACTCATCCCAGATAATGATTGTTGTATTTGACCTACTAAATCATTAATATTAGAAGCAGCAGTATTATTCAGGGTTTCACTCAGCGCAGATAAATTAATTGTGATGCCAAAAAAAGTACCCAGTAACCCAAAAGCTAAGAGCAAATTGGGGATAATGCGGCACAAATATTCTATTTGTTCAATAGAAAAACCTTTAAACTTTTCTTGACTATAAACTTGGTCGATTAATGCTGCTGTATTAACTTGATCTAACTTGCTGCTAGCTTTTTCAAATCTGCTTTTTAGTGTGCTGATTATTTTGGGTTGTACCCCTCCTGGAGCATGATTAATTAGTCTTTGTACTTTCTCGGCTACATCTTGCAAATACTTATACAAACTCCAGCGCATCCAGATAGTAACTATGGATGGTATAACAATGACCACTAGCGTAGCCAAAATTAATTCCCCTGGTATTGATGTCATGATACTTCCCTGATTATGAAATGTGTGAGAGGATGCTGAGTAAACCAAATTAATTTAAGAATTGGTCTAAGATTCTTTGTTTTTGAAGCTCGTAATCTTCTTGAGTAATTAGGCCATCCCCTAAAAGGTCTTGTAAATTCTTTAAGTCTAACCGCATTTGTGCCCCAGTATCGGTATATTGCACCGATTCACCATCTACTATCTCGCCCACAAGAGATCTTCTGGTATCTAAGCTTGGCGGTAAACTATTTTCTGGAGTTGGGGAATTAAATTTATCATTCATTTTTCTGCGGAACCTGAGAATAATTCCTTCTTTAGTTCCTTTTTGATTGTTAATTAATGCATTCCTGTAAGGATAGTTAGGATGTTCCTGTGGTAACTTGTCAACTTCATTGACAAAGCTGTTGAATTTGGGTAAATATTCACTTTTCCACAGTTCAGGTTGTCTTTCCATAGCAGAAATTTCCTGATCTAAAATACCTTGCAAAGCTAATTTCATATCCTGACGGTTCGCCAGTTCCTCTAAGGCCTGTCCCCATTCTGAACTGAGAGTAGCTGTAGAATCACAGTCGCGCAAATCATCATAATATGTAAACTCTAATTGCCGATTTTGCGGGTTGGTCTGCAGTAGTTGTAGACCTAGACAGGGATAGAAAACATTTTCTAATTGTTCTATTGTCACTGCATCTGGTGGAATAATATCTGGGAAAACCACACGGTAATCATTATGTAGAGAAGCGCCGCGGGAATTATACTCCCTGAGATAATGGTTACGCATTCTTTCCAGACTATTAATTAATCTCAGAGGAAACCCACCATACTCATTGACAAATAAAATCTCATCCTCAGTTTGCAAGGATTTTAAGACTGTTGGCGAAATCCCTAAATCTGTAGTTAGCAAAGATTTAAACTGTCTGACTTCTAATTCATCGGTATCTTTAAAGCCCACTAATTGACTAGTTTTACCAGGATCATCCCAAAAATAGGGATCACTCAAATTCAGTGGTAATAGGGGTTTAGCTTCCTCCATAATTTGTGCTAAACGGGTTGAACGTGCGGTTGAGTAGTTTTGCATGAAGCGCTTAATTACGGATTTGACAATATTAGTACCCCGTGAAGCAAACATACTGTCAATTCTCAAATTCATCTCTGTTTGCAGCAGTTCTTGGGTAGTGCGTTCTTTCTCTAAGAAACTTGTCAAAGACTTTCCTCTACCACTGGGTTCTGTAATTTCTGAACTGATCATGGCTAACTGGGAACGTAAGTCATCTACAGGTAACATAGTTTGGTGACAGCGTTCGATGTCTTCATCATCAAATATGGCTTCACCGCTCATTTCATCGAAATTCAAATCCCGTAACTCTCTATCTTGTCTTTCGTAAATGTTTTTTAAGTCATTTAATAGGCTGTCAAAAGCAGTTGTTTGACTAATTTTATCTTGTACATATGTTTGCAGTTTCTTGACAACTCGTAGTGCTTCCTGTCGTACAGTTAAGTCAAAGTTATGTTTTATAATTTTCTGAACTTGTTGCAAAGCTGTTTTAATTTCTGTTTGAAATTGTTGATTTTTATTATTAAATTTGGGTATGACAAATTTAGCCTCGATATCTGTAAGAACCTGGTCAGTTTCAGCCCAGACTCTATCTAGGTCTTCAGGTGTTCTCATGTTCGCAAAATCATTAAGAGCCGCTTGTATATCCCGTTGGTAATCGTTTAATTCATGTTGCAGTGCATCTAACCAATCACGGCTACTTTTGAGGGAAAAATTAGACTTATTGGGTGTGAGTAGCTGAGTGAGATAATCATCAATATTACCCTGGAGTTGTTTAGTTAAGTTAGGAGTTAATTCTATTAACTTAGTTAACCATTGTCCTCTAGTACTTTCAGTTTCTCCTGGTTGTACTTTACGGAATTGATCGCGGAATTCTTTAGGTAGTTTTTGACGTAAATTATTTCTGTCGTCCTTATTTTCACACTTATTAATTAAATTATTTATTTTATTTTTCCAGGTGTTAATACTGTTGATGAATGTACTATCATATTCTTGCACTCCCTCTGCAAGTTTAGTAATTAAACCATCCCTAGTAACCAGGTCATTATGCCAATGGTACTCTAGGAGAAATTGCTGTAATAAATCCCGCGGATCGGGGCTTTGACTTTTACCATTTAACCAAAAATTCACCAGTTCTAACCCAACTTTATTTAAGGAAATTTCGACCACGGTATCACGGCGAAAATAAATGGCGGATAATCCAAATGTGAGGTAACGCTGGGGATTAGGACGGGGGTGTTTATCCCAATCAATAATGTGTTGTAAAAAATTATCTCTGTTACCTTTAATGAGTGGTGCTAATTCACTACTAAAATCAAGGGAAATTTTATGAGCAATAACGTTGCATAATTTGCCTTGGTTGAGGATTGTATATTCGCCGCTGGTTTGATGCGAAACTAAATAAGTATAATCAAAGGGTGAACGTTTTTCCCTGACATACACAGGATTTTGGATGTCATAAAAAGCCTCAAATTCTGTCCCTGGACGGTTATAGTAGTCTAGTTCTTTGAGAGCACCATAGGTATTCGCATTCATGCTGGGAGTATTACCATACAGTTCTGGACTAATAACTAAGTAACCGCAAAATCTAGCACCTTGATCACCATAAAAATGTCTGAGACTGTAAGCGATATCCAAAAACATCCCGCTACCTGTACCACCGCACAGGGAACCCACTACAAAAATACTTAATCCCGGCTCTACTTTGAGACCGGATCTGAGTAAATAAGCCTCGTGTCCTCTGGTACGTTCTTCAGCGTTCTTGATAGCTAATTGTATTTTCTGGTGATTGTGGAAAAAAGCCAATCTTCCTACTGGTCTAATACCTTTAGCACCGTCTTCTACTGCTTTAATATTACGTAATAACTGGGGGGGGAACCATCTACCAATGTGGTCATATGGTCCATAATCGTTGTATTCTGAACGCCTTTCTAACCCTTCAACAAAGGTAGTTACTTCTCTGGATGACATGGTAGCGGTGACTTTTTCTGATTGCTGAAAACTCAGATCAACACCATGATAAATACTACCGGTGCGAATACCACTGACTTGAGTGGCGGCTTTATCGGTGTCAATGTGGACAAAACTGACAATGGGGAGGTTCTTTAAATCCCCATATTTGTCTACTATTAAGCGGCGAACTCGCATTAAAACATCCCTACCAGTTCCACCTAATCCTATACAAACTGTGCGGTTGATTCCTTGATATTGTTGTTCATTGCTGGCTGCGTTCATAGAAATACTCCTCTATAGACTATTTTTTGATTTGGATATAAATTTCATCATCGCGTTGGCGATTATCTGGACAACTGAGCCTAAATTTAGACCCAGAGATGGGGGTACGGGAGGCAATTTCCCGGCCGTTATAATGAATCGGTGGTAAGTCTGAACTTAAGGGGACTAAGTAGAGTCTCTCACCCTGTCTTTCTAAGTAGGCTCTGACTTTTCCACCCGGACAGGGGATACAGTCTGCATAAGTTCCGTCGTCTTCACCAATGGCGATTTTTTGCTTATTCTTTAACCGACATATTTGTTCTTCTTGTTCTGGAAGTTCTATAGATAATTGCCAATTTTTCTGTGAGCGGTGTAGTTTATATCCCAAAGCGCATAAACTAGCGATGATTACAAGTAAAATTAAACCTGGGAGCCATAACTGCTGCCTTAAATAGGGATTAACTAAACAAGTTTCTCGATTACCTGGTGCTGGTGTGCAAAATTCTTGAACCGTCGGATCAATATCAACAACAGTTAATGTATATGGTTGATTTTCCCCTGTGGTAATGGAGAGCGATCGCCTGTTCATGGGTAATATTTCCATCCAAGCTTGTCGCTCTTGACTTTCTGGAGAATTAGCAATTCTTAATGGACTATCAGCAGGGGTTTCTATCCACACATCTGAGGTAATTCCCGGTTGTGTAAATAAGGGTGCATCAGTTAACCAAATAACAGATTGTGGCTTAATTGCTTGTCCTGTTTGCAAGCGATTATAATTAATTTGAGCAATACCTTGATAAACCCTTAACTCAGCCCGCTGAATATCTGTACCGTAATACTTGCTATCGGAGGTTAGGGGAATTTTTTCTAATAGTTGTGCCAGGTTTTCTTCACTTCTATGAATATACTTAATGGGTTTTCCCAAAGGATGAAGACTAGGTGTCCATTCTTCTAACACCAAATCCCCAGCAAAGGGAACAATGTAGATAGAGTCACCGGGTTGAATGCTGTCTTGAACGATTTGACGCAACCGAATCCGAGCTTGATCATTTAAGCCAACGCTTTCTGTCAAATCAATAGCCAAGATTACATCTCGTCCACTACTGAGCCGAGAGACTAAATTTAATCCGAGTTGTTGTGTAGGAGTGAGTTTTTCTCCGGGGGAAATTCTTGTTAAAGTCACTGAGACAGCCACACCAATATAATGTAAAAATTATCGCACATCATGCGGGAAATCACGTCATCTTGAGACTGCCAGTAATTCTGCGTCTGTATTATAGTATATGCGTATATTTAATTGTAATCAGGAGTAATCTTAAATTAATACTTTACCAGCCCTAAATAATTTATGAAATCTCACTTATGGAGTATTGACTTTTGTGGTATAACAGTGGTAATAGGGTTAGATGTATTATTTCCAGAATTAAAACTACAAAAAAGACCCTAATTAGGGTCACTTCAAATCAGAGAAAATGGGGAATGTAAATTTTAACTATCGCATATCTTGACTTCTCCCCTGGATAGAATCACAGGGGATTCTAAACTGATGTTGCTACGCGGTCTGAAGACACGCTACGCAAAGTTTACGATTTTATTTATTTAAAAATTTGAATAAATAATATCGTTGTGGCACAGTCAAAATGCCCTACCCACCTCGGCTAAAAATAAATCTAGCTGTGTGGCTACTTAAGGAAAACATCTTTTGGGTTTTTCACCATATTTGTGGATGCTTTTTTAGCCTAACTAATCAGAAATGCCTTGTCAATAAGTTTTTTGTAGTCAGGATACGACAGGGTAAATCCTGTTGAGTCGCTTTTCATCCCCTCGCTAAAGTGCAGGGGTTCTCACGCTCCCACTATATTTTGATAGCGCTGGCGATAGTAAGCCAAGATTTCCTCTAGGCGTTGCTGACTTGCAGCACTTAAATGGGATGTGATAGAAATCTCTAAGCCCGCAATTTGACTTTGCTGGTAATCGAATTCGGAAGATGATTGGGGAATTAAACCCACTTGTACGCCTTCGATTTGACGCAAATGAGCAGCTATTTCTCGGTAAACCGCTAGAGGTAAACCAGCAAATTCAATTTTTCCTTGAGTTTCCATCTTGAACAGGTTTGAATATTGACTATTTAATTTCAATACTATGTTCTCATTGAGGGGGGATGGGAACTTTTATAGATGTAAACAAGCCGATAAAAAACCCATTTACCTCCATATTAAAGGAAGCAAATGGATAAGTTTTTGTTATCTAATCAATAACTAGGAATCCGACTAAGGAATTTAGGCGCGATTTGGTTGAACCCGTGCGTAAAATAGACCGCGAATCTTGACTTCTTTAGGTTCACCAGCACCTAAATCAGTATCAGATGGCTGTTCGCTCTCGAAAGTACCAGCAATTTCACCAGTAATGTTATCTACTTTAGCTACCTGTAGGGAAATTGTGCCATCAAGAGTTTCGATCCGCTTGACATTAGCGCGGGTCAGTTCTTCATCATCAGCTTGAGCAGGAAGAGCCACGGCATTATCATAGCCAGTAACGATACCACGACCTTTAGGATCTAGGAAAGAAGAACCACGGTAGGAAGGAACCTTGAAAGTACCTTCAAAGTCAGTGGAGGTATTGATACTGGTCAAACCAGCTTGTGTTTGAGCAACTAAATTTTTGATGGTAAAGAGGAAAGGTACTGATTCACCGCCGGGGAGTTTGACAGTGATGGCTTGAAAGTCTAAACCATCAGCTTCTACAAAGGTGAGACTATTATCTGGGTTGACTTTTAGGTCACCTTGTACCTGGTCAATGGTGGAGGTGTATCTGGTCAACAATTTACCGGGTACATACTCTGCTACTTGCCGTTTATTAGTAGGTTCTTCTTTGACAAAGAAGCTCGTTGGTTCCAAACACAGTTCTTTGATCAGATAAGACTGGCTGGAATCAATGGGAATGGAACCACGGCTAGTTTCTGCCAGCTGAGGGCATTTATTAGCTAGGCCAGTACCACGAATTTGTTCGTAAGTTAGTAAGTCTCTACTAGAAGCAGTGGGAGCATCACTGCAAGCGGTTAATAGCCCCAGGCATACAGCCAAGAATGCAACAATTAAAGCGCGATACCTCATGGTCAACCTCAATTTCAAAAATTAATATCTAAGTTGTAAAACTAATGCCTATGGCATTTTCGGTGTTGCCCAAATGGTTGCGTATTATGAAGTAATATAATACTACATAATATACAGTCCATTGATTTATAGGGAAATTAGCCAGATCATACGATTTTTTTTAACTCAAGATCAAAAATACGTGATTGTATCTAGCTGACTGGGAGGCAGAGCCAGAGTCGATGACCGTCTTTTATAATAAACTATCGTGACCTGTGATTTGGAAAACTGGAAACTCGATAAATTCGCCTGCGCCTTACCACTATTTTTCAACCCAGACGGCCATCTTCATCGCCGATTATCCTGTGGTCAAGAATGAAAGCTAAAAATCTTCGGTAAATTTGAGTAGGCCTGATTTAGACGGAGATAGTTCCATGAGTAACCCCGAAGGTTTTGAATCCCCAAATTTGTCTGAAAAATTGCAAGCAATCACCACCGCAGTCCTTGATATAGCCAGTCTTGCTCAGGGAGATGCGATCGCTCTTTTGGGCTTGTTGCGCCATTTAGAACAGTTACATCGAGATATCCGGGACAGTGCTTTTCAACAGAGTTTGCCTGATAATCGCCAGAAGCTCTACTCTTTACTCAAAGACATTGAATCTGAAGGAGGCTGGCCTTACATTGAGCGCATGAGGCTAAAAACCTTTTTAGCCACTTTGCCCCAGTCTGCCATGGAAAATCAGCCGGAATTGTCAAATCAGGATGATTTGTTAGAGGGCGATCGCTCCTTGAGTCTGTGATCTGGACAAGAGTAATGAATTTTAAAAAAAATTCATTACTATTCATAATTCTTAACTTATACATTTAGGAATACGATCAGAATCAGGCAGGTGGTCAAAATGCCAAGCTCCTTTGGTCATCACTAGTGGATGTTAGTGTTTGACCCCAGGAAGAATCCAGAGAGTTAAAACTACGCAGGATAACTGCTAAAGGCATCATCTTGATGGGGATTGGCTTGGGGATTCCCACCTTATAACTGTCCTGTCCTACAATCATTCCCCATGGAAGTCGCAAGTAACAGTATTGACGCTATGGCTGTATCCCTTTATAAGTGTTATTAACAATCTCAAGATAATAACTGGTAATCGAAAATTGGAAGCTCTGCGCCCCCCTAGGAACATCTGTTCATATACATGAATATCTAGCTAGTAATGCACCAGGCATAATTGATTGAGAATTTACGGCTCCTAGATTTCAGCCCTGGCACAAGAGTAGACAGTATTACATATTGTGCATTGGTTTTACCTATGGTGTTTGTACTCAATAATCATAGCTATGACCAGCCCCAGAGGTTGAAGGTCAACATTGGACTGATGAATATCGCTTTAGCCGATGTAAACGCAAAAATGGAGGAAAAAGATTCATAGATACTCACAGCTTAATTAAGCAAAAGAAATGATCGGGTCGTAAGCACGAATTTTGACCGCAAATATCAAGAGGAAGGAATGCCAGGTACAGCATCAGGTTACCGAAATCATTTAGCCCGGCGCCGTCACCAAATACGTCGGCAGCATCGGGTAAAAATAATTCAGGCTATTTGGCGCACTGTAGCCATTAGTGGTTTAGCGGGAGGTTTGTTGTGGGTAGCACTCCAACCCGTATGGGTAGTCAAAGCTCCAGAGCAAATTATCATCAAATCAGGTGAGCAATTACTCTCCCCAGAGGTAATTGAGTCATTACTGGAGATGTCCTATCCTCAGTCTTTATGGCAAATTCAACCCCAGGCGATCGCCAACTCTTTGCGGGAAAAACCGACTATTGCACAAGCAATTGTGCGCCGCCGTCTTTTTCCACCGGGATTAAACATCGAAATACAGCCCAGAGTACCCGTAGCCATTGCCATTCACCCAGTGCCGCCGGGCACATCTGAAACCCCCAGCCAAGAAACACCCGCGGGGTTATTAGATGCTGATGGGGTTTTAATCCCTTTAGAAGCATACAAATTATTCCATACCCATACCAAACTGCCGACTCTCAAAGTTATTGCTTCCCCAGAACAGTATCGTTCCCATTGGAGTCAAGTTTATCCACTATTAAGTCAAAGTACCGTGAAAATAACGCAGGTTGATTGGCAAGATCCCAACAATCTTATTTTAAAAACCGAACTAGGAGATGTACATATTGGTGCTTCCAATGCTGAGTTAACCGGAAAAATCAAAATACTCGCTCAAATGCGATATTTATCTGCAAAAATGGATTTGAGTCAAATCAAGTACATTGATTTGAGAAATCCTGCATCTCCATTAGTACGCATGAACCAAACTAATCCTCAAGATAACCCCCAAAATCCCTAGCAACAAATCTTACTCTCAAGGGTGAACCGGAAAAATGTAAATATTAACTAGAAGTCATACAGAGAAATTTTCAGGAAATTTGGGTATAGTTCTGTAGAATTAGCTCTCCTATAGCCAGCAGGTGGGTCATTGGCCTCTTTCCAGAGCCAAACAAGACACTTACAATCTTGTTAAGGTTGAAAGTTGCCATCACAATCGAGAACAGCGCCATATATTAGGGCTGTGTTAAATGATAGGCGACTCTTAGGTGAGAAATAATATGATTTTTCTGGCCAAGGGCTTCCTAGATACGGAGGTTTTGACAAAAAAATACCTGAAAAAGTTGTTTATCTACTAGTCTGAATCCGATGAAAATTGATAATAACCAAGAGCTGATATATAAAAAAGCCCAATCTCTGGGACAGCCAGGATTTCCCCTAGCAGTCAATTCCAACAAACCTTTGAATAACTCTGGGTTAAACTTTGGGCAAAACTATGATAGTAAAAAGATAACTATGGAAGAAAACCGGATTGGTGATATTGTTCCGGGTCGGGTGGCCAATATCAAAGTGATTGGTGTTGGTGGTGGTGGTGGAAATGCGGTTAACCGCATGATTGAATCTGATGTTGCAGGAGTAGAGTTTTGGTCAATCAATACTGACGCCCAAGCTTTGACTTTGGCGGGTGCGCCCAGTCGATTGCAAATTGGCCAAAAGCTCACACGAGGTTTAGGAGCTGGTGGTAATCCTGCTATTGGTCAAAAAGCAGCTGAAGAATCAAGAGACGAAATTGCTACAGCCTTAGAAGGTGCTGACCTAGTGTTTATCACTGCTGGTATGGGAGGGGGTACAGGTACAGGTGCAGCCCCGATTGTAGCCGAGGTAGCCAAAGAAATGGGGGCTTTAACCGTGGGGGTGGTCACACGTCCATTTGTTTTTGAAGGTCGTCGCCGCACCAGCCAAGCTGAACAAGGCATTGAAGGGCTAAAAAGTAGAGTAGATACTTTAATTATTATCCCCAATAATAAGTTGCTCGAAGTCATACCAGAACAAACGCCGGTACAAGAAGCATTTCGCTATGCGGATGATGTTCTGCGTCAAGGGGTACAGGGGATTTCCGATATTATTACCATCCCCGGCTTAGTCAACGTTGACTTTGCCGATGTCAGAGCCGTGATGGCAGATGCGGGATCAGCATTGATGGGGATAGGTGTGAGTTCTGGTAAATCAAGAGCCAGAGAAGCCGCAGTCGCGGCTATTTCTTCGCCTTTATTAGAATGTTCTATTGAAGGAGCTAGAGGGGTTGTATTTAATATTACTGGTGGCAGTGATCTCACCTTACATGAGGTGAATGCGGCTGCAGAAGCAATATATGAAGTAGTTGATCCCAATGCCAATATTATTTTTGGCGCGGTGATTGATGACAGGCTCCAAGGGGAGGTGAGAATTACCGTAATTGCCACTGGGTTTACTGGTGAAATACAAGCAGCACCAAGCCAAACCGTGGTTAATGTTAGAGGAGTCACACCTACTGTAAAACGTGCTACACCACAACAACCAGCGGTGAATCCTGTCACACCGGAACCCAAAGAGAAACCGACGACGGAATTAAATATTCCTGACTTTCTGCGCAATCGGCGTAAACCAGGAAGTTAGGCAAGGGGCGAGAAAGATCAGGAACAAAGTCAAAGTATTGTTGGCTCAAGCAATCGCTTGTGTCTAAACAATATTCTTACTCAGTAGTAGTGTTACCCAGAGAACCAATCAGTGAAGCACTACTTAAAAGTAATATTTATTTTATAGCAGGAGTTAATAGATCGGCTTTCAAAAACTTATGCAGTTCTGGCGAGGTCTTGGGGGATGGTGTTAGTAGCTAGTTACTGTTTTCCTGACAACGGCTAAACTCCCACTTACAAGGTAGGACTACCTTGTAAGTGGGTTTTAAATTTTGGCTAGAATCTAGAAGATAGGCATTACTAACTAATGTGGTTTTTGTGGTTTTTGAGTCTTGAGCGCTTCCTCCACCCATGAAATCACCTGCTGACCCAAGCAAGTACCATCTAGGCGGTCAATTTCACGAATTCCGGTGGGACTGGTGACATTAACTTCAGTTAAATAACCACCGATGACATCAATACCCACAAAAATTAAGCCATCTTGACGTAATGCGGGGGCTATTTCCCTACAGATTTCATGCTCTCTGGGGGTGATTGTAGTTTGAGCAACAGTACCACCAGCTGCCATATTATTACGAAAATCACTACCGCTCGAAAGGCGATTGAGGGCAGCAATTGGTTCTCCATTCAGCAGGATAATTCGCTTATCTCCTTCTTTAGCTTTTGGTAAATAAGTTTGTACCATTACTGGTAATCGACCACGCAGTGTACTAAGTTCAACAATGGAATTGAAATTGCGATCGCCTGATTGTAAGAATAAAATTCCTTCCCCAGCCTTATTACCCAGTGGTTTAATAATTGCTGCGCCCTTAGCCTCAACAAATTTCCAGATCAAGTCCTTGTCAGCACTGACAATAGTTTCTGGAATAGCATTAGTAAATTGGAGAGCATACATTTTTTCATTCGCCCCGCGGATACCACTAGGACGATTAATCACTAAAGTTTTCTGTGGGTCGATATAGTCCAGAACATAAGTAGCGTAGAGGTAGGAATCATTCACAGGTGGATCTGTGCGCATGAACACAGCATCCATTGTGTCTAGGGGTGTAAAACAGCCAGCACTCAACTTGTACCAAGGATTTACCGCCTTCCAGCTTCCCTCTACTAACTGGATTGGAACCAGTTCCACCTGCTGTAACATCGCCCAAGCTTTGCTATCCACCACACTCAATAGATTCGCCTGAGTTACCCAAACTTCATGTCCTAAGATTTGTGCAGCTTCCATCAGAGCAATGCTGGTGTCATGACAGGGGTCAAGCTGATGGATGGGGTCAATAATAAAAGCCAGTTTCAATTGTTTGCCTCAATCACCGGGACTTATTTTAAATTATTGAGCAAACCAAGCCGGTGAATATACTTTTTTATGCCACACCTTTAGAGACGTGAGACCTCACGCCTCTAGGTTATTTGTTAGATATGTCCAATCTTAAATGTTAAGATAGTGTCAATTTATACACCAGAAGATAATAATTCATCCAGCTTACCTTGACGTTCTAAAGCGTGAATATCATCACAACCACCAACGTGGGAATCATTAATAAAAATTTGTGGTACTGAGCGTCTCCCCTGCGCTCTTACAGACATTTGAGACCGTGCAGCTTCATCTCCATCAATGCAATATTCAGTAAAATCAACACCTTTCTTAGTTAATAAACTTTTAGCACGGATGCAAAATGGGCAGGTGCTCCAAGTGTAAATTTCAACTTTGGCAGCCATAAAGTCCTCAATTAAATTTAATACTTCTTAATTTTAATGCCTTTTTAACGCCTTTCATCCCCCGGCTTCTATCCGGGGGTTTTGCAGCCATCACCCTGATCAAGTTACCGGGTGTCAACAACATATTTAACCAGCTGGGTCAGACGTTGACGCAGGGTTTCTAACCCTAATCGCTGACTGGCGGAAATAAACACAGCCAGGGGAAACTCCTCTCGAGCTAAAGCTAATGTGGCGCTATCTGCTTGGTCAATTTTGTTAAAAACCACCAGTGCTGGCCCCGGAGTAACTGGCATTTGTGCCAAAATTTCCCTAACTGAGCGAATATGGCTGAACCAAGCAGGATGAGATAAATCCACCAAATGTAGTAGAGCATCGGCTTCTGTGACTTCCTCTAAGGTGGCACGAAAGGCATCCATTAAAGAAGCGGGTAGCTCATGTATAAAACCTACTGTATCTGTAAGTAAAATTTCTTGAGTTCCACCACTGTCACCATCGGAAATTACTAGGCGGCGGGTAGTGGGGTCAAGAGTAGCAAACAGCTGGTCTGCAGTGTAAACTTCTGCGTTGGTAAGAGCATTCAGCAAAGTGGATTTACCGGCGTTGGTATAGCCCACTAAAGCCACAGAGGGAACTTCCTGATTTTGCCGTCTCAGGCGTAAGCGGGAACGATGGGCTTGTAACTGGTTGACTTCTTGTTGCAGTCGAGAAATACGTTTTTGAATAGCCCGGCGTTCTGTTTCCAGTTTAGTTTCACCGGGTCCGCGGGTGCCAATCCCCCCACCTAACCGGGACATAGCTAGACCTCTACCACTGAGTCTAGGCATCATATACCCTAACTGTGCCAGTTCGACTTGTAGTTTACCAGCACGGGACTGGGCCCGTTGGGCAAAGATATCTAAAATTACCTCGGTGCGATCAATCACCCGGACACCAATTTTCCTTTCCAAGTTACGCACTTGGGCGGGTGAGAGATCCCGATCAAAAACAATCAGATTAGCTCCCAGGGTTTGGGCGGTCAGGGCGATTTCTTCTACTTTACCCTCTCCCACTACTGTTTGTGGATGAATCCGCGATCGCTTTTGTTGTAAGGTCTGTAATACTTCACCCCCCGCTGTATCTACTAACCTGGCTAATTCCATTATGGTATCGTGGAATCTTTGATTACTGTAATCATCAGTGATAATACCAACAATAACTACCCGGTCGTGGTCAGCAGCTACTTTCGTGGAGACAAATTCCCTTTGGAAATCCGCTTCCACACTGTCCACTAACTCGATAAAATCCTGCTCCGACAGGACATCTAAACTCATAGGTGGGGATACACTAGAGTAAAGTCCTGAGTCTGGAGCCACTAGATTTACCTTAGCCCCCGGCTGAGTTGCCACTAGCTGCTGAGTATTTGATACTAAGTGAGCTAAATAGCTTTCCTTGACATACCCAGTGGAACCGCCGCCGCGCTTGGTAAAGCCAGTGCCAGTAATATTTAGCACTACAAGAGCATCTAAGCGTTGCAGTGCCATAGCCGTTAAAGCCGACTCATTCGGCGGTTCTGCCTTGAGATGGGTAGCGATACAACGAATACCGCTCAGACGCTCCGCACCGTAACGGGGTAATTCTAAGGGTGGGATTTGCGTTTGACGGGGTGTACCTACCCCTACACGCATCACCTGTCCCCGACGGTTAAGATAAGCACATATAGGCTGGTTGATTTCCGTGCTGATTGCAGCCAGACGCTGGGAAAATTCAGCCGTAGTAATGCGATCGCCTGGTATGCGCTGGTGGTACAGTCGCTGTAGTTGCTTCAGCTGACTGGATTTAAGACCTTGAAGATTTCCAAAAATAGTTTCTATAGGCGTTTCTGACCAGTAAATGGCCCCCCAAATCATTATCTATGTCTATTTTACAACGGGCTTCTGTCTGTTAACACCTGCTGCTCAAGGTAACAAACAGTAAATATTCTCATCTACTACATCAGCTATTGTGATATTATTATCATAAACTTTAAAAACACTTACGCAGTTAGCAGATCATTACCCTGGCTGAAACTAGGTAAATACAGACAATCAACAGATTTTGGCAATTTAACCAGCCGTCAACGGTGTATTTGGCGGAAAATTCCCCATTAACCATCCAATATCCTGATTTATCAAATTATTCCACAATCATGGATTCTGAGCATTACTGATCTATTTCTCCTCTATCTTGTTTATCTAAAAATTTGTTTAATTTACCTAATTACCATTTTTGTCAATTTTCAGATTGTGAACCACAAATGACTAAAATTCTCCCCAGACAAGCATTGAATAAAGCCTTCCTCAAAGTTAAACCCTACAGAAACCAAATTGAACTATTTAAAACACATCTAACTACCCTCATCCAACAAATTAACGAAGGGGAAAGCGAAGAATTTCATAAAAATCTCATCGCTGATTTCTTGAAAAATACCTATTATGGTTCCCATCACTTTATTAATACCAAAGGACGCAATGACCTAGTTATTCATAATGGTAAAGATGCTCACAGCACTGTGGGAGTAATTTTAGAAACCAAAAAGCCCACCAATAAAGCGGAAATGCTGACAGTGGAAAATTTAAACACTAAAGCATTACAAGAACTAGTTTTATATTTCCTGCGGGAAAGGTTAAGCAATAAAAACCTGGAAATTAAATATTTAATTGCTACCAATATCTATGAATGGTTTATTTTTGATGCTACTGTCTTTGAAAAGAGTTTTGTAGAAAATCCCCAATTTATCCAGCAATATCATGATTTTGAGGACGGAAGATTAACCAGTAAAAAAACAGAATTCTTCTATAAAGAAATTGCTCAACCAGCTATTGCTAATCTTCAAACTTCCCTAGTCTTTACCCACTTTGACCTGCGCGAATATGCAGAAATAGTTAAAAACCCTCAACCAACAGACGACCATCGACTAATTGCACTCTTTAAATTACTTTCCCCAGAACATTTATTAAAACTTCCCTTCGCTAACGATAGCAACACCCTTGATCAAGGTTTTTATAGTGAATTATTACATATCATCGGGTTAACCGAAACTAAGGAAGGTGGTAAAAAACTCATCCAGCGTCAAAAACCAGGTAGCAGAAATCCCGGTTCATTGATTGAAAATGCAATTTCCCAACTTGACAGTTTAGATAAAATCTCCCGCATAGAAAAGCCAGAGCAATTTGGACTAACTGAGCAAGATAGACTATTTAATGTTGCTTTAGAACTAGCAATTACTTGGATTAATCGCATTCTGTTTCTCAAACTGTTAGAAGCACAATTAATTCGCTACCATAAACATGATACATCCTTTGGCTTCCTGAATTTAGATAAAGTTAAGAATTATGACGATTTAAATAGTCTGTTCTTTAGTGTACTAGCGCGTCAACCAGGGGAAAGAATCCCAAGTTTACAAAAGATATTTACCCATGTTCCCTATTTAAATAGTTCCCTGTTTGAACCTACAGATATTGAACAGATAACTATTTTTATTAGCAACCTCACAGATGAGCATTTGACTATTTTTGATGCTACGGTCTTAAAGGACAGCAACGGGAAGAAACGCACAGGGTCACTCAGGACTTTAGAGTATTTGCTAGAATTTCTCAATGCGTATGACTTTAGTAGTGAAGGTTCCGAAGATATCCAGGAAGAGAATAAAAGATTAATTAATGCTTCTGTACTGGGTTTGATTTTTGAGAAGATTAACGGATATCAAGATGGTTCCTTCTTTACTCCCGGTTTCATTACCATGTATATGTGTCGGGAAACAATTCGCCGCGCTGTGGTACAGAAGTTTAATCAGGTTAAGGGGTGGAATTGTCAAGATATTGACCAATTATATGAGGAAATTAGGGATAAGCAGGAAGCTAATCAAATTATTAATAGTTTAAAGATTTGTGACCCTGCGGTGGGTTCAGGACATTTTTTAGTTTCGGCTCTGAATGAAGTAATTGCGGTGAAGAGTGAGTTAAAAATCCTGTTGGATAGACAGGGTAAAACTTTAAGAGATTATCAAGTTGAGGTGGTGAATGATGAGTTAGTTGTGACTGATGATGATGGTTTGTTGTTTGAGTATAATCCCCAAAGTAAGGAAAGTCAACGGGTACAGGAGGCGCTGTTTCATGAAAAACAGAGGATTATTGAGGGGTGTTTGTTTGGTGTAGATGTTAATCCTAACTCGGTGAAAATCTGTCGCTTGCGGTTGTGGATTGAGTTGTTAAAAAATGCTTATTATCTAGCTGATGGTAATTACAGTCAGTTGGAAACTTTGCCTAATATTGATATTAATATTAAGTGTGGTAATTCTTTGATTAGTCGTTTTGCGTTGGATGGTGATTTACGACCAGCTTTGAAGAAGAAATACACTATAGATGGTTATCGTCATGCTGTCCAAACTTATCGCCATGCGGAAAATAAGCAGCAGAAGCGGGAGATGGAAAGGTTGGTTGATGATATTAAGGGGAATTTAAAGAATACACTACAAGGAATAGACCCGAGAAAACAGAAGTTAAGAGGGTTGGAGGGTGAGCTTTATAATTTAGAAAATCAGGTTTTGTTGTTTGAGGAGACGAAGGGGGTGAAGAAGATGCGGGAGAAAAAGATTGTCAAGTTAAATCATCATATTTCCCAGTTAAGGGCGGAAATTGAGGAGATAGAAAGCGGTAGGATTTATGAAAATTCTTTAGAGTGGCGCTTTGAGTTTCCAGAGGTGTTGGATGACCAGGGTGTGTTTCTGGGGTTTGATGTGGTGATTGGTAATCCTCCTTATATTAGACAGGAGGAAATTAAGGAGCTAAAGCGGACTTTACGACAAAATTATGAGTGTTATGTGGGTACTGCTGATTTATTTGTCTATTTTTATGAACTGGGTTTAAGGTTGTTAAAACCACTGGGTCATTTAAGTTATATTTCTTCTAATAAGTATTTTCGTGCTGGTTATGGGGAAAGGTTGCGGGGACTGTTAACACAGAAAACTACAATTTATAATTTAATTGATTTTGGTGATTTTCCGGTATTTGAAGAGGCGATCGCCTATCCGAGTATTATTGCTTTAGGTAAGTTACAATCTCAGGGTAATCAGGTACGGGCGTTATATTGGGATAGAGCTATAGAAGAAAATATAGTCCAGTTTCCCCGGGTGTTGGATGAGGAGGGTTTGATAATTCCCCAGGAGAATTTAAAACCTGATGGGTGGAGGGTAGAATCTTCTCAGGTGTTGGAATTACTGGGGAAGCTACGCAATATTGGTCAGCCTTTAGGGGAATATGTCAAGGGTAGGTTTTACCGTGGGATTGTTACAGGATTTAATCAGGCTTTTGTGGTGGATCGCGTTACCCGTGATAGATTGATTGATGAGCATCCTTCTTCTGCTGAGGTGTTGAAGCCTTTTTTACGCGGTCGAGATGTTAAGCGTTGGTGTGTTAATTCTGCTGATTTTTATTTGTTGTTTATTCCTTGGCACTTTCCACTACATCACGACTTATCTATTACAGGTGCATCTCAAACAGCAGAAAGAGAATTTAAAAAACAGTATCCTGCTATTTACAAGCACTTACTTCAATTTAAAACTCAGCTATCTGGAAGAAACAAAGCTGAGACTGGTATTAGATATGAGTGGTACGCCTTACAAAGATGCGCAGCCAGCTACTGGAAAGAATTTGAGCAACCTAAGATTATATGGGGAAATTTGGCGACAAAACCACAATTTGCTATTGCTAAACAAGGCTTTTATCTTTCTGCACCTGCCAATTTAGTAATTTCACCCGAAAATGAATACATATTGGCGATTTTAAATTCCAAAATCACAGAATTTTACATTAAACAAATTGCAGCAACAAGGCAAGGAGGATTTATAGAATTTAAGCCGATGTACGTTTCTCAAATACCCATCCCCACAGCTACAAAAACACAGCAGAAATTATTAGAACAAATAGTTGAGCAAATTCTCACCGTCAAACAAGCAGACCCCCAAGCAGACACAACCCCATTAGAAGCAAAAATAAACCAAGTGGTTTATCAGCTTTACAACTTAACAGCAGAAGAGATTCAAATCATCAAATCTCAAATAGGTTAACCGCGCCATTGTTCCACAGCTACTTGTAAATCACCAGTCAACCAATGATCAAACTGGGGATATATAGGTAAACGTGGTACTAACTCCCACCCCGCAGATTGTAAAATGGTTTTTAAAGCCTGTTCCTGCACATGGGGATAATCAGGGTTTACTTCATCCTTGGGACCAATCCCCCCTAAATCTCTCGCACCAGCTGCTATACAAGCTAGTAACCATTGGGGATCTGTAACTAAATTTGGGGGAATTTGAATAGTGACATCTGGCGGTAAAATTTCACGTGCTTTAGTAATCACCCCCGGTAGTTGGTGGGGGTCAAAAGCTCCCCAGTCAAAGCTTTGCTGATTTCCTGGGCTGTGGGGTTGTAAGATTACCTCTTGAATGTGATCATAACGTTGATGTAACTCAGATATAGCGTTTAAAGTTTCCCACCAATCATCTTGAGTTTCCCCAATCCCTAAAAGTAACCCCGTAGTAAAAGGAATCTGCAACTCTCCGGCCCAGATTAACTGTTGTAATCTAGTTTCTGGTAACTTACTGGGTGCGTGGCGATGAACTGTATGTAACAGTGCTGGGGTTAACTGTTCCAGCATCAAACCCAGGGAAACATTAACATTTTTTAGCCGTTCCATCTCGGTAAAACTGAGGATTCCCACATTAGTATGGGGTAAAAATCCCAGAGACAAGGCTAACTCACATAAATCATAAATCCTCTCAAACCATTGCTGACGCAGGGGTGAACGGGGATGGACTTCACCACTGAGGATGAGGATTTCACATACCTTCTGACTTTGAAGTGGGAGTAAAATCTTTTCCGCTTCCCATAAGGTCATCCAGGGACTTTGACCCGGTTCCCTGCGAAAGTTGCAGTATGTACAGCGGTTGAAACACTCGTAAGTCGGAACAATAGTATAAGCGGGACTGTAGGTAACAGTGGCAGAATGAGAAACTGGCATAAAACGTTATCTACTATATATACAGCAGTTTCTACCTAGATAAAATACAGAGATAAAATACAGATATTAATTGTAAAAGCATTGTGGGGTGGGTATCCTACCCGCCCTAGTTTACCTCACTTACATGAAATCTGCTGTATATCCCAAAGTTTTTACCCCACCCTAAGAGGATGTTTGATAAGTCATGATTAGTGTATCAACTATTGTTTCACCCCACCCTAACCCTCCCCTTGTAAGGGGAGGGGACTGGATTTTATTGTTTCGGAGTGTCCCCCATTCCCTGCTTCGGTGCTCCCTGCTCCCTGCTCCCTAATATAAAAATTACCTGTTTAATACTTTCCAAACATCCTCTAACCCTCCCCTGATGAAGGGGAGGGGACTAGATTTATGTTTACACTCTAGTGTTACACCGCAAAAGGTTTAACTCCTTACAGGGTAAGGTTTTCAGCATTATGTTAAGTTTTTTGTAAAAATATTTGTCAAAATACTTTACAAATCTAAATAATTGATTTAGTATGTAAACAACAGGTACAAACACCTACCTGATTCATACATACATAACCGCAATCATAAACAAATGACCACCACCTTACAACAGCGCCAAAGCGCCAACGTATGGGATCGCTTCTGCGAATGGATCACCAGCACCGATAACCGGATTTACATCGGTTGGTTCGGCGTCCTCATGATCCCCACCCTCCTAGCTGCTACCACCTGCTTCATCATCGCCTTCATCGCTGCTCCCCCTGTAGACATCGATGGTATCCGCGAACCAGTAGCTGGCTCCTTAATCTACGGAAACAACATCATCTCTGGTGCAGTTGTTCCTTCCTCCAACGCCATCGGCTTACACTTCTACCCCATTTGGGAAGCAGCTTCCTTAGATGAGTGGTTGTACAACGGTGGTCCTTACCAGTTGGTAATTTTCCACTTCCTGATTGGTTGCGCTTGCTACCTAGGTCGTCAGTGGGAACTATCTTACCGCTTGGGAATGCGTCCTTGGATCTGTGTAGCTTACTCTGCACCTTTGGCATCTGCTACCGCAGTATTCCTAATCTACCCCATCGGTCAAGGTTCATTCTCTGATGGTATGCCTTTAGGTATCTCTGGAACCTTCAACTTCATGATCGTGTTCCAAGCAGAACACAACATCTTGATGCACCCCTTCCATATGTTAGGTGTAGCTGGTGTATTCGGTGGTTCTCTGTTCTCTGCAATGCACGGTTCCTTGGTAACATCCTCCTTGGTACGTGAAACAACCGAAACCGAATCTCAAAACTACGGTTACAAGTTCGGACAAGAAGAAGAAACCTACAACATTGTAGCTGCTCACGGTTACTTCGGTCGCTTAATCTTCCAATACGCTTCCTTCAACAACAGCCGTTCACTACACTTCTTCCTAGCTGCTTGGCCTGTAATTGGTATCTGGTTTACCGCACTGGGTGTAAGCACCATGGCGTTCAACTTGAACGGTTTCAACTTCAACCAATCAGTAATTGACTCTCAAGGTCGCGTCATCGCTACCTGGGCTGATGTGATCAACCGCGCTAACCTGGGTATGGAAGTAATGCACGAGCGTAACGCTCACAACTTCCCCTTAGACTTGGCTGCTGGTGAAGTTGCTCCTGTTGCTTTGACTGCTCCTGCAATCAACGGTTAAGAGATTAAGGTTAAGGAACTTAAATAATACTTTCTCTGCTTGATCAAAGCGCCCTTCCTACGGGATGGGCGCTTTTGGTTTTGGTAGAGTAGTATTGACCCCTCACCTTACAAAAGGTTGGGGTATATGGCTTACAGCAGCGCTTCGCCTAAATGCTGTTGTAATGCACTAGTTAACTATTACGGAAGTTCAATCAAAATAGCTGAAATAGTGATTCTAATGTATTGAACCTCGGTCGCTTGCTGGGTAAGGGTTTCAGGAGTTTTGTTAGTATGCTAAAGTCCATTTCAGCCGTTAAGTTTATTGAACCTCGGAAAGTGCCTCTAGACTTCTTACTGGGACTGTGTTTAAAATGGAGGGGACCGCTTCCCTCTGGGAAGTGGAATTAATGGAAACTTAACACGGGCTTGCCCTGTTCTAAATAGTCCTTTGCGACCGCTTCCCTCTGGGAAGTGGAATTAATGGAAACATAAGCCTTTAATAAGTGTTGTTAAAGGTTAAAGCGACCGCTTCCCTCTGGGAAGTGGAATTAATGGAAACCAGTGTTTTCTATATTGTTCTTGCTTCTTATTATGTGTGACCGCTTCCCTCTGGGAAGTGGAATTAATGGAAACCTTGTATGCATTGCGCTGCATCAGTTCAAACTCTTTGTAGACCGCTTCCCTCTGGGAAGTGGAATTAATGGAAACTTGTCTGATTGGTCTGTAGAATCCCAAAATCCTTCAAGACCGCTTCCCTCTGGGAAGTGGAATTAATGGAAACGCTACACCACCCTTACTGTTTGAAACTGCTATTACTTTGACCGCTTCCCTCTGGGAAGTGGAATTAATGGAAACAATCAATAAGGTTTAGAAACATGGCTGAAGAAAACGACCGCTTCCCTCTGGGAAGTGGAATTAATGGAAACTAATATACAGAAGTCACAAAATAATGCTGCTAGAGAGACCGCTTCCCTCTGGGAAGTGGAATTAATGGAAACTAGAAGCTGAACAAGCTTTTTCTCTTCAGCCTTGCAGACCGCTTCCCTCTGGGAAGTGGAATTAATGGAAACTCTACCGCGATAAATAACAAGAGCTGGTAGCATATGAAGACCGCTTCCCTCTGGGAAGTGGAATTAATGGAAACTGACAATTTGTAGAAGGAGAGACCCCGCTATAAGTTGACCGCTTCCCTCTGGGAAGTGGAATTAATGGAAACTTGGTGCGCTCATTCTCCCCTATCCAGCCAATGACACCAGGACCGCTTCCCTCTGGGAAGTGGAATTAATGGAAACGCGAAATCGCACAAACTCAGCTTTAAATGCCTTCTTAGGACCGCTTCCCTCTGGGAAGTGGAATTAATGGAAACCTCAACCCCTCTTTCCACGGAGGTGAATTCGGAAATGACCGCTTCCCTCTGGGAAGTGGAATTAATGGAAACGTGATGTGCAGGCAGCTACCCTTAAAAGGATGTTAGAGACCGCTTCCCTCTGGGAAGTGGAATTAATGGAAACTTAGATTTAAGGTCTTCAAAAATTAGTCTTAACGTTGACCGCTTCCCTCTGGGAAGTGGAATTAATGGAAACTCATTCCGTAGCTGGTTGTTAACAACTAAGGAGTTGTTAAACCGGACCGCTTCCCTCTGGGAAGTGGAATTAATGGAAACTCAGAGACAAACCTAAGTCCTCAAGCCGATCCCTTAGCGACCGCTTCCCTCTGGGAAGTGGAATTAATGGAAACAATGTGAGACAAAAGAGCCGAGAATTGACCATAGGGGCGACCGCTTCCCTCTGGGAAGTGGAATTAATGGAAACGCACACACGCATATCCCTTGGGATTTCTTCAAGCAGACCGCTTCCCTCTGGGAAGTGGAATTAATGGAAACCTGGAAAGGCTGAACTCTTTTTTTCCTGATGGAGAAAAGACCGCTTCCCTCTGGGAAGTGGAATTAATGGAAACTTTCAGCGGCAGGGGTCTTTCCACTAAATGGGATTGATGACCGCTTCCCTCTGGGAAGTGGAATTAATGGAAACTAAGCGCAGGGTTGTTAACAACCTGCTGCTATGGGACTAGACCGCTTCCCTCTGGGAAGTGGAATTAATGGAAACGACATCGTAGGCTTCGTAGCCTAGATATACACACAATGCAGACCGCTTCCCTCTGGGAAGTGGAATTAATGGAAACACACTAATCGAATGGAAACTTCAGGAGTTGCAGGAGTTGCAGGAGTTTCAGCGGCAGGTCCCCACTCGCTGGGGACACTAATCGAATGGAAACGCTAAGTAAACGTTGTTAAGGGAGTCTTGTTAACAAGACTCCCTTAAGTCCCCACTCGCTGGGGACACTAATCGAATGGAAACCGCTGTCTTTTCAACCACCGGTGCTTCAACAGCCTGAGTCCCCACTCGCTGGGGACACTAATCGAATGGAAACTCAACCAGCGGGAAAAATTGAACAAAAAGCATATCTACGTCCCCACTCGCTGGGGACACTAATCGAATGGAAACGGGCAGCCCCTGAAGACCAACCCTTTGTGGGCAGGTTGTCCCCACTCGCTGGGGACACTAATCGAATGGAAACAAGCAAGAGCTTATTTGACTTTTAACGTACGGGGTTTTTCGGCGTCCCCACTCGCTGGGGACACTAATCGAATGGAAACAATGCAGGGAACTCCCTCCTGTAGTCTTCTGTGGTGTGTCCCCACTCGCTGGGGACACTAATTGAATGGAAACTCGCATCTGACCCCGTCTCCGCAGGCAAGCATAAGCTGATGTCATCAACCGCGCTAACCTGGGTATGGAAGTAATGCACGAGCGTAACGCTCACAACTTCCCCTTAGACTTGGCTGCTGGTGATGTTGCTCCTGTTGCTTTGACTGCTCCTGCAATCAACGGCTAATTAATGGCTAATTAATCAAGTTTAGCTGAATCAAAATCGCCTCTCAGAAATGAGGGGCGTTTTTTGGTTTGGGTTTTTTGGTTTGGGTGATGTTACTGTATTCCTACTTCTCGACCTCCAGAACCGAAAATAATTTCACAAGTCTATAGGCAAAACATAGTAAGATTAGGGGTAATAAAAAATTAACCTTGCCCCTAAAAAAAATTAGTGTAAAGTGGTAAGATTTAATTATTCGCTGTTTAAACGCCGAAAATCCCAAGGCATCTGAGGACGGCGTTGATTCCAAAAACCTAATTTCTGACTCTTGGCAGATTTCTCTGCCTGCAATAAACTATTTCTAGACTCTGGACAATTGCGCAGGAAATAGTGATAAACTACAGCTTTCCCTTCTTCGACCATACTTAGGCTAATATTGCGATCGCCTACAAACACCTCAGATACTAAGCGATCATATTCATCAGTATACAGGGGTTTTAATCTTACCTCCTGTCCAGGAGAGAGCAACTGTTTTAATCTGGCGGTTGATCTACTCCCCCAGGGTTTCTGTTTTCTTTCCGGTGCGTCAATACAAGCTAAACGTACGGTAACTGTTTGTTCATGGTGTTTCACATCAATAGTATCGCCGTCTATAACTCTCAAGACCGTGGTGGGAGTATGATCATTGGTAGTTTTATCAATATTTCCAGGTAATAGTTGACATCCTACTACAGGAATATAAAGTATCATAAATACCAGGATGGGAATTTTTTTCAACATTGTTTTTAACTCCCCTCGGGTAGATGACCTTGTTGCTGTCTGAGATAAAATCGGGCGTAGCGTTGGTTAAGTGCTAATAATTCTGTGTGGGTTCCTGATTCAACAATTTTCCCTTTTTCCATCACTAAAATGCGATCGCATCGGCGCACAGTGCTTAAGCGGTGAGCTATAATAAACACCGTGCGATGCTGCATCAGTCTTTCTAAAGCTTCTTGTACTAATGCTTCCGACTCAGAATCTAAGGCAGATGTAGCCTCATCTAAAATCAAAACTTGCGGGTTGAGAAATACCGCCCGGGCGATCGCGATTCTTTGGCGTTGTCCACCGGATAAATTTACCCCCCGCTCACCCACCCAAGTATAGTAACCCTCTGGTAACTGAGTAATAAACTGGTGGGCATTGGCAATTTTAGCAGCTTCCGCCACTGCTTCCATATCAAAATCATCTTGACCGAAAGCAATATTTTGGGCAATAGTTCCCGAAAACATCACGGTTTCTTGGGGGACAATACCAATTTGTCGGCGTAGACTATGAAGCTGAACATCGCGAATATCTACACCATCAATCAAAATTTTACCTGCTTGGGGGTCATAAAACCGAGGCAGCAGATTGACAAAGGTAGTTTTACCAGCACCGGAAGCACCCACCAAGGCGATCGCTTCTCCCGGTAAGGCCAATAAACTGATATCTTGTAATACCGGTTCCCCTGGTTTATAGGCAAAACACACATGACAATATTCTACTTGCCCTTTCACCGGGGGTAAAGCGATCGCGGGAGACTTTTCTAATATCGTTGGTTGCATAGCCATCAACTCAAAAACCCGGTCTACAGATGCTTCACCTTGTTTAAATTCGTTGTAGTTATGAGTAGTATGACCAATGGGGTCAATTAACAACGCCGCCGCCGTTAAGTAACTAAAAAACTCTCCCACTGTCAAATTATTTTGGGCAATTTGCCATGCTCCCACTATTAATAAAAATATCGCACTGACAGCCTCTAAAAAGCCCACTATAGGTATTTGAACTGCTTTGAGGCGCTCGGCGGAGTATTTAGCTTGAAAACTGCGTTCTGCTTCATTTCCAAAGCGAGCAATTTCATAATTTTCCGCTGCAAAAGCTTGGACTAAACGGATACCGCTAAATACCTCCGTGAGAATTGCGGATAACCCAGATACACGATTTTGACTTTTCAGGGAGTAGTGACGTAAACGTTCACCAAACCAGCCAATTAAAACTCCCATCAATGGCGCTACAATCACTGTAGCTAAAGTCAGTTGCCAATTCAGGTAAATCATGTAGATGGGTATAGCCAGCAACTGCAAAATACAGGGTATAAAGTCGTGAAATACTCTATTTACCACTTCCCCCACCCGGTCAACATCTTCCGTGAGGCGGTAAGATAAATCACCGGCTTTTGCCGTTTCAAAATAGCTCAAATCCAGTTTTTGCAGATGGGAGTAAACCCGCTTGCGGAGGTCAAAAGCTACCCTTAAAGCCACCTTCGCCATGTACATATCCTGCACAGACTGAAAAAAGCCCCGCACCAAAAACACTAAAAGCAGCATTCCGGCTAATTGAGCGATCGCCACTATATCACCTTTACCAAAGGGTTCAGCCAATCTACCCGCGAGATTAATTAAAGTTAAAGTCGCCAGCACATAACCGATAATCCCCACAAATCCCTTAGTAATATTTTGCCAATGGGGACCCAAATAAGGTAATAATTGCCAGTAATGAGAATGAGTTTTCAAGCTGTAAATTCCACAAAAATATTTTTTCTTGTTGAGACCAATAATACAACGGCGAGCTAGCCCCTAGATTCTATTTATGGGGGCTAGCCGTTGGCGATTTTAATCGCTGTGAAGTTTCTTTGGTTCTTCGGTACTTTTTATGGAGAACCCAGTTCAAAATCATTGAAAGCCTTATTGTGTCGGCATTTCATTGAAAATATTGGGCATAATTGTTTATAACCCTTACGGGGTAAGGGTTTTGTTGTTATCAATCCTCGATTACCATAAAATCTACGCAAGAACCGTTTCTTTTTGATTTTGAATGTACATTTTAATTGTCTCTAGTGGCGCACCCCCGACAGTGGAAACAAAATAAGAATTAGTCCATAAAGTAGGTAATCTACGTTTCAATTGGTGGAAATTCTAATCGTAAATACCTAGAAGTTGCACCCTTAAATCTTTTTACAAATCGATGTATTCCAAACTGAGGGTCAACTTCTACCAATAAATGCACATGGTCTGGCATGATTTCCATCTCTATAATTTCAATGTTAATTTCAATCGCTATTTGAGCAAGTAACTCTTTTAAGCGAGAAGCGATCGCGTTCACGAGAACTGGTATTCTATATTTAGGACAAAAAATAACATGATATTTACACAAATAAACAACATTCTTGTTTGATTTGAATTTTTGCATGGAACCCTGTTGACTTATGCAGCTACAGGCTATAATTATTTTAAGCAAAGAGAAATATCAAGGAGGTGATTCAAGAGTGTTGGTAATGGAGTACAAAGCAGTTGTCAAAAAAGCGCAGTCAAAAGCCATAGATGAAGCTATTCGCACCAGTCAGTTTGTTAGGAACAAGGTGCTTAGATACTGGATAGATAATCGCGGTATTGGCAAAAAAGAATTGTACAAATACAACACTCAATTACGAGCAGAATATGAATTTGTGAGAGATTTGAGCAGTCACGCTTGTCAAGCGTCTGTTGAGAATGTAGAACGTGCTATCAGTAGATTTTTCGCTAACTGCAAGGCTAGAAAACCCAGAAACAAAGGGTATCCAAGATTTAAAAAGCATAGTCGCTCTGTTGAATATAAACAACAATCTTGGAAGCTTCACCCCACAAAACGTCGTATTACCTTTACTGATAAAAAAGGCATTGGTGAACTCAAATTGTTGGGTAAGTGGGATATCCACACTTATCCTGTAGAGCTAATTAAGAGAGTTAGGATTGTTCGCCGTGCAGATGGATATTATGTTCAGTTCTGTGTGAAAGCAGATAATAAACAGGAAGCTCCATTAACTACATCTGAAATTGGTATCGATGTAGGGTTAGAGTATTTCTACTCTGATAGCAATGGCAATCATCAAGAAAACCCTAGATATTTACGTAAAGCTGAAAAAGATATCAAGCGAGTTCAGCGCAGTATTTACAAGAAAAAGAAAGGGTCATCTGGTAGAAAGAAAGCCAGTGGTGTTTATGCTCGCAAACATTTAAAAGTAACTCGACAAAGGAATGAACACGCCAAACGATTGGCGCGTAACTTATGCCTAGCTAACGCTAAGGTGGTCTTGGAAGATTTAAATGTTAGTGGGTTGGTGAGAAACCACAAGCTTGCTAAGAGTATTTCTGATGCGTCTTGGTACAACTTTCGCCAGTGGCTCGAATACTTTGGAGAGAAATTTGGACGGGAAATAATCGCTGTTCCGCCTCATTTTACTAGCCAAGAATGCAGTAATTGTGGTGCAATAGTTTACAAATCACTTAGCACTAGAACTCATTCTTGCTTGCATTGTGGTCACATAGAACAACGTGATGTGAATGCAGCCAAAGTAATTTTAAGTCGTGCAAACGCTAGGGGTGGGCAACCCCAAAGTAACGCCAGTCGAGATGTTCCCTCTACTTCTGTTGGTCGTAAGACCTCCAAAGGCAAGGAACGTCAGTGACGCTGGAATCCCCTGCTTTCAGGCATGGGGAGTGTCAAATTATCACATTAATCTCAACCATATATTTGATCGACACTCATGGGGCAATCATTGGTATAATGTAGTGGGCAGAATCCCCCGCTGTACCAAAAAAGTAATTCCTAATTATGGGCGAAATTATGGGCGAAAAAACTCACAGTTCCTATTCTCGCCCACAGTAATTGTACAGAAACACCTACTATCTTAACTACAGTCTTAACTACACTTGCTCCCCAAGTTACTGATGCATTTGGGTAGCTTTGAGCATATGGTAGGTAATAATCAACTGCGTCAGCGCTAGAGGATAACTTTGCAAAGTTTCCCCAGTAGTTCCCGCAACTTTCCCGAGTTCGGGATTAACTTCGCGATCGCATACATTTAGTAAGTAAGGCATATCCGAACATAAAATATGCTCTAACTTACTCACCTGTTCTAAAGTGGCGTGACCATCAACCTCCAGCACATCCACAGGTTTACCCATATCCCGGTCTAATCCTAACCGGATTGCCGAATCAGAATTAGCATCAGTTAAGTTGAGCAGTGAGGTAAAATTAGGATGGGGGATTGTTGGCCGCAATACCAACCGCACATTTAAATGTCCATTGTTGCGATCGGAATCATCACCAGCAGGATAAAAACTTACCACTATATCAGACCATTGTCGCTGGGGACGAATAAAACTTTCTGAATCTGGTTCCCGCTTTTCCAGCTCTGCTAAAACTTGCTCTGGTGTGTACCCCCGCTTTTGGGTGTCACGTTTAACCTTCCATTCGGCCCGTAGTCCTTCCGGGGGGGCTAAATAAACTTTCACATCGTAAGCTTCACGAGCTACCCGAGTAGAATAACCAAGTAACCCTTCAATAATTACAAATTTTGTGGGCTGAATGTACTGTGGACGCTCGAATGTACCTGTTTTATGGCTGTATACGGGTTTAAGAATGGGTTGTCCAGTCCGCAGCAAAGATAAGTGCTGCTGCATAATATCCAGGTGATTACAGTCAGGGTGTAGGGCGGTAATACCAATTTCTCCCCGTTCTTGACGATCATAACGGTGATAATCATCGGTGCAGATGACAGTGACATTTTCAAGTCCGAGGACTTGAGCAATTCCCCTAGTCAGTGTTGTTTTACCTGCGGCGCTGTCACCGACAATTCCCAAAATTATTGGACGTCCCATGATTCCCCTCCGGATATGAACAACCAGTATAGTAATAAACGTTTTTAGTTAATTTTTATATTTTAGAAGGTAATTGACCCATTAACTCAAGTCAAACATCCTGCGTAACATCTCTATACATTCAATTTATTTGTGTTTACTTATAATTAAGTAGGTCAACACAGTTAAACATCAACACATCCAACACCTGTTTGAAAAGTTGTTGTTTGAAGTCGAGTTAATTAAGTGTTTTTAGTGCTTAACTGAGTAATCAAAGAAGTGTTGTATATTGGGGTATGTGATGCTTTTTGGTATATACCAGAGAGGTAAGCAGTTTTGGGAATCAAAACGGACTAGGGATTATGGTGACGCTGAATATTTCAGATTCCGATAAAATTGACAAGTTTCGGCATCTTCAGTTAACTTTATGCGATCGCTGGCCAACTATTGAACTATTTGACAATAGTGAGGCGGATATTTTAATTATTCCCTCCTTGAGCATCGACCAGCATGAACTGCATAAAGTAGAAGGCTGTGAGCATTATGAAGAAAGATTACTATTTTATTTGATGCGGTTGCGGAATCCTCGCACGAGACTAATTTATGTCACCTCCATGCCATTACATCCTAGTATTATTGATTACTATTTACAATTATTACCAGGAATCCCATTTTCCCACGCCCGCAATCGCCTGTTACTACTTTCGACCTATGATGCTTCCCTGAGACCTCTAAGCGCCAAAATTTTAGAACGTCCCCGGTTGCTAGAGCGGATTCGCCAAGCATTAAGGCTAGAAAAATCCTTTATGACCTGCTACAACTCCACATTTTTAGAGGCGGAATTATCTTTAAAATTAAATGTACCATTATATGCAGTTGCCCCAACCCTACAGATGTGGGGGACAAAAAGCGGTAGTAGACAGATATTTGCAGAAAGTGGAGTACCATTACCAGATGGTAGCCCAAAGGTACAGAATCACCAAGATTTAGCAGCAGCTGCTTGTGATTTATGGGAACGTCAACCCAAATTACAACGAATAGTCATCAAACTTAATGAAGGAATTTCTGGAGAGGGAAACGCCCTCCTAGATTTGCGCCCCATCATGGATGTAGCACCCCCAAAAGTTCCTCGCAGCCAAACAATAGCGACAATTAGCGATCGCTTCCCCAGTATGCGCTTTCAGTCCGCACAAGAAAACTGGAGGAATTTTTCCAACCGCATTCAAGAATTAGGGGCGATCTCAGAAGCATTTATAGAAGGAGAAATTAAGCGATCGCCCAGTGTTCAAGGACGCATCACACCTAGTGGAGAAGTAGAAATTGTTTCCACCCATGACCAAATCCTAGGCGGTCCAGACGGACAGATTTATCTTGGTTGTAAATTTCCCGCTGATTCTAGCTATCGGTTGCAATTACAGCAATTTGGTTTAAAAATAGGCAAAAAACTGGCAGAAAAAGGCGCATTAGAAAGATTTGGCGTAGATTTCATCACCGTTGACCAGGGAAATGGCGACTGGGAGATTCAGGCCATTGAAATCAACTTACGTAAGGGTGGTACAACTCACCCCTTCATGACACTGAAATTGTTAACCAACGGACGCTACGACCTAGCTACAGGGTTATTTTACAGTCAGCAAGGACGGCCTAAATACTATATAGCCACCGACAACCTGCAAAAAGACGGATATCGGGGATTATTACCCAACGATTTGATGGATATCATCGCCCATCACCGACTCCACTTTGATAGTGGTACAGAAACAGGGACAGTGTTTCATCTCATGGGGTGTCTTTCCCAGTTTGGGAAATTGGGATTAACCAGTATTGGCGATTCCCCACAACAAGCAGAAGAAATTTACAATAAAGTCGTCCATGTTCTGGATGAAGAAACCCGCCGCGACAATCCAGATATACCCCTGTTCTCAGATTACAGCTTTCCCATAACTGGGGATGGATATAACTAGGGAATCGGGAGGAATTTTGAGCACCGTGAATAAATTAGCCAGCGCCTTCCCTCATGTGCAAAGCCAGACAGTTCGGCGCTGGTATTTCCGTCAAATTTCTTTAATATCATCCATCAGCATATGACTACATAAAGGTTTCAAGCATACTTGTTACCCAATGCTCGCCAAATGCATCAGAAGTTCTTTAATGTCAGTATCATAGGTGACAAATTTGCTGTAATGACTAACTACCTCAGTGTAACTACACGGCCACAGCTGATTTGATCAACTGTCTATAATCATGCTGACCTATTACTGGTTTTACCTGTGGTCGAGGGGGAAATTTTGCTCGAATTTGGCAGTTCCATGTCATTTTTAGCTAACCAATCTTCAATAAGTTCAGCGGAAACATCAGACATATTCAATCCTTTAAAAAAGCACACTGTTTTAAACCTGTCTTTAATTTCAGGGGGAAGGTAAACCCGAATCGAAGCTTCTCCTTGTGCCACACTATACTCCAAGTAATAAACTTATTAACCAGTTTATTCGTGTAATGGTTCATCGGGGAAAAATATTAACTAGTTGACTAATGCATTAGTTAATTGGTACAGTATCATCTGTACCCCAGGAAAGACAAATAAATCTATCCACAAGATGACACACAACAATGGCTATAGAATCCAGAAAGTGTCAGCGCCACCAAATCAACATCAAAACAGCAATAGCAAGGAAATTTATTTGAATTTGCCGAAATTAGCTGCAATCAATACTTATAACCAAAAAATGCTTCATCGCTAAAACACAGACTAAAAGCCAAGAAAATCAGCAATAGTTTCATAAAAATCCGATTTTTAGCCAAAAATTTAGGATAACAAAACTTTAAAAATCATTTATTTCAAAGCTGGGAAATGCTAAAAAACTTCTGGTACGCTTGTGAATTTAGCTCTGCAATTACCAATAAACCTAAACAAGTTTTGATGTTAAACCAGAGATTTGTTCTCTATCGCAATTATCAAGGGGAAGTAGTTGTATTAAAAGATCAGTGTTCCCATAGAGGTGCAGCATTATCTCTAGGTTGGTTAGAAGACAACTGTATCCGTTGTCCCTATCATGGATGGAAATTTCAAGGCGATGGGAAATGTGTAGAAATCCCTGCTAATGAAATGGGAAGAGCAATTCCAGCGAGAGCTAATGTCAACTGCTACCCAGTACAAGAAAAATATGGTTTTGTCTGGATATTTTACGGAGATTTACCAGCGGAATCACGTCCACCTATTCCTCCATTTCCAGAATATCAAGACCCCCAAATGCATCCAATTTATTTAGAATATGAGATGCAAACTCACTACACCCGTGTCATAGAAAATGCACTTGACCCCGCCCATCTTTATGCAGTTCATGGTAATTCCTTTGGCGCAGGAATGGCACAAGATCCCACAGTGGAAGACCATATCATTAAACATGAGGATTGGGGAATAAGTACCAAAATTAGCTACAGGAACTATACCCAGCCTAGAAATGGCATATTTAAATATTTTTTCCGTCCTCAAAAGACACAATTAAATGCCACAATTAGCTTTTATCTCCCCAATATCACTAAAATTGAGAGTGACTTTGGTCGGGGTAAAATTATCAACTATGCTATTCATGTTCCCGTTGATAATCACCGGACAATTAGTAAACGAATCCAACTGCGTAATTTCTTCACCTATGCTTGGGCGGATAGATTATTCATCAAGTTTCATCATCAAGTTGGCTTAGAAGATAAAATAGTCACAGAGTCACAAATTCCCCAATTAATACCTGATAATTTAACAAATGAAGTTCATGTTGCTGCTGATGCTATGAACCTAGCTTATCGCCAGATCAGACAAAAATATTTAGCTATGGGATGGGGTTTAAATGATCATCAAAATCAAAGAGAATATACTCATAGCTCATTGATGAACTAGATTTTGTCTATTGGCAACCGAGAGGCTAAGAATTATGAAAAAATAACCCCAATTACGCCAATTCAACAAATAAAAAGGAAGTCAAGGCGGTCATGTTGAAAAACTTTTGGTATGCTTGTGAATTTAGCTCGGCAATTACCAACAAACCAAAGCAAGTTTTGATGTGGAATCAGAGATTTGTTCTTTATCGCAACTCTCAAGGAGAAATAGTAGCTTTAAATGACCACTGTCCCCATCGCGGTGCTGCTTTTTCTCTAGGTTGGATTGACAAAGATTGTCTGCGGTGTCCCTATCATGGCTGGAAGTTTCAAGCTGATGGTGAATGTATTGAAATTCCCTCTAATGCACCTGGTACACCTATACCTAAAAAAGCTCGTGTTGCTCAGTATCCAGCACAGGAGAAATATGGTTTTGTCTGGATATTTTATGGTGATTTACCAGCAGCACAACGCCCTCCTTTACCGACTTTTCCAGAATACATGGTATCGACTATGCGCCCTGTATATCAGGATAGTATAGATAATGCCAACTATGCTCGCCTCATGGAAGCTAATCTTGATTTTACCCATGTAATCGCCGTCCATAAAAAATCTTTCGGACAGAGAATACCCATCAATACAACTATTAACTATCAAGTTGATAAATATGATTGGGGTGCTGAGGCTCAGGTTAACTATGAATCTTTAAGTAACTCCAAAAGTTTCTTAAACTTTTTACTGGGTGGACGACCAGAACTGAAAACAAAATTGACTTTATATCTGCCTAATGTTACTCTGGCAGAGATCAATGTGGGGCGCGGTAGTAGGTTTGATATTAAGTTTGGGATTTTAGTGGCTCACCTCCCTATTGATGACCATAAAACTCGTGTTAAACGCGTGTTATATCGCAATGTTTTACCGTTCCCTTGGCTTGATGGATTTTTTAGAAAACTTGACCACAAATTAGCACAAGAAGATACAGTAGTGGTTTCAAGTTTAAATTCTCAAGGAATGCCAAAAATATCCGCAGAAGTTCATGTAGCCGCTGATGCTTTAGATATTACTTTTCGGCAGTTTTTACAAAAGTTTCAGGCTGAATTTGATGGTTTTACTGAGGATAAAAACTAAAAGATAGGTTTTATTTTGGGTGCTGAGTTGAGATGGGGTTGAGTTTTGTAGGGCTCATGATTTTTGCAGATCAATGCAAGTAGATAGATAGAAGTATTGGACTAATACTGGAGAGATAACTATGAACCATGTACTGGAAAAATCACTGAAGAAACTAGGAATGCGTGGAGTGATTGATCAGTTTTTCCGGCGGATGTTTGATGAGACTTGTCACGCGCTGGAGACTTTGGATGGTAAGAGGATGTCTCAACATTCATGGAATCGTGACGAGGAGGGAATCTGGAAGCTGGGCGAAAGTAGTCCAGATGCTATCTATATTGACCGGCTTCTCCACAATGGTAATGTGTTGGAAAAGGTAGGAGTCAATTATGTAGCCATAGAAGGTGAGTTACCTCCAGGAATGTCTTTTCAGCAGTCCGGTGCTCTGGCTACAGATATAGCTGATAAAATCACCCGCAGCAAGGCTAACCGCTATTTCGCTACAGGTTCTAGTTTTGTCATCCATCCCCATAACCCCATGGCTCCCACTGCTCATGCTAACTACCGCTATTTTGAGATTTGTCAGGGTGACCAACCAGTTTATTGGTGGTTGGGTGGTGGTGCTGATTTAACACCAGCATATCTGTTTGAGGAAGATGCAGTTCATTTTCATCGGGTGCATAAACAGGTTTGTGATCAGTATGATCCTTCTTATTATCCCCGGTTTAAACGGTTATGTGATGAATATTTCCACATACAACATCGCGGTGAACATCGTGGTATTGGGGGAATTTTCTTTGACCATTTAAATAATCAAGATCCGCAAAAACTGTTTGATTTTGTGACTGATTGTGCTAATGCTTTTATCCCTGCTTATATCCCGATTTTGGAAAGGCGTAAAGATATGTCTTTTACAAGGCTAAATAAGTATTGGCAACATCTGGTGCGTGGGCGCTATGTAGAGTTTATCTTATCGTGCGATCGCGGTGTACGTTTTGGTTTAGCTAGTGGTATGGTCAACCAACAAAGTGTTTTTAACTGTATGCCTCCTGTTGCTAGTTGGGAATATGATGATCAACCTATTCCTGGTACTAAAGAAGCTATTTTAAAAGAAGTCTTGAAAAATCCTCGAGAGTGGTTATAAATCGGTTTTTATGGCTCCTGCCATGATCAAACACCATTTAAGATCAAACCAACATCTAGCCACTACAGCTAATGACAAAAGAATTCACTTTTAACAAAACCAGAAAAAATACATCTTTGGCCAGTGACCTAGAAATAGATATGGCATTATCATGTCTGAATGCTTGTAAATATGGACTATTGTGGATAATTATCCTTTGCGTGTATTCCAGTATATAAATAATTTATTCAATCAGAAATGACCATGGAAAAGGAACTAGTTACAGGTAATCTCCGCATGGAAGATATCATCAACATAGATGAATCGAAAGCCATGAATTTGTTTCGCAAGAGATTACAAAGATACAAAAGTCTGGTAGCAGAAAAAGGAGATGCTGTAGCTTTTGAAGAAATGATGGCAAAATATCCTGAACAACAAAAAGCATTGATGGGTACTTTCATTGAGCATAACACCCTAGCTCAAGGTTTTACCCAAGCAGCACCCTTACTGAGATTAATGGGTTTTGTGATGGATGTGGTAGATATTTCCCAAAATGGCACAGATGCAGCATTAGAAATACAAAGAGTTTGCCCCTTTTTATCCTTGGCGCAAGAGTACGGTTTTGAGAGTCCCTGTCGTGTCTTCTGCGAGATGGAACAAGAAGCTACTAGAAGAGCTTTCCCAGAAATTAAGGCGGCAATTTTGAGTAAACAAGCAGAGGGTGACTGTGTTTGTGTATTCAAGTATGAGAGAAGTACAAATAATTTACCCCTGATGAATACAGAGGGTAAAAATACTATTCGTCGGGTGATATCTCTGATATTATTAATTCCTAGTTTGTGTGCGATCGCTTATAAAATGCTGAAGATGCGTTTATTCAAATAGTAACAATAAACATTGGTTGGGAATAAATAAGCAGTGCATAAATTACCAGAGCATCATCCAAAAATAAATATTATTTAAAATAAATGTATGAACAGTATAATCAGGGATTTAAAACAGATTATTGCCGGAGAAGTTACTAACAAAGAATCAGAGTTAGCAGCAGTTTCTCAAGATTTTGGCAACATTATTCAAAAACAGCCCCAAATTGTCATCCGTCCGCAAAATTCCACTGATGTTGCTCAAGCAATTAAATATGCTGCTCAACAGGGTTTAACAATTTCCTCACGGGCTGCAGGACGTTCTTTAAGTGGCCAATCTTTGAATCAAGGGGGAATCCTCTTAGATATGAGGAATCTCAATCAAATTGATGATTTCCGTGCCGATGAACTGTGGTTTCAAGGTGACCCTGGTGTGAGTTGGAAGCAGGTTATTGATACTGCTATACCTGATGGTGTAATTCCCCCTGTCTTGACCAATAACTTTGAAGTCACTTTGGCGGGAACTCTTTCGGCCGCTGGTTTAGGTTTGAGTTCTTTTCGTTATGGTTCTCAAGCTGATAATTGTTTGGCTTTGGAAGTTGTGACGGGGACTGGAGATATTATTTGGTGTACACCAGAAGAGAACAGCGAACTTTTCTATCATGTTTTGTGTGGCTATGGTCAATTTGGCATTATTACTAAAGTTAAAAATCGTCTGAGAAAATATCGCCCTTACACTCGCAGTTATTTTCTGTGCTATGACGATTTAGATAAACTCCTACATGATGCACGTGGTTTAGTCACAGAAGGTAGAATAGATGGTTTAGTCTCTTTGTTTTCACCCTGCTTGCAAGGAATGAGCAGAAAAGAAAATCAGATGAAACCATTAATTCAGTGGTTTTACAGGATGCAAATTACTGTAGAATTTGATGACATCAATCAGATAAATGATAGAGAATTACTCGGTAATTTAAATTTTTATCGTCATATCCACACTGAAGACTTGACTTTTGCCCAGTTCATCCAACCCTTAGGTCAAGTTCCTCACCCAGTAAATACTGCTAATACTTGGATCGATATACTTTTACCCGCTTATAGTGCTCAGGAATTTATCAGTATTGCTCTGGAGCGTATACCTAGTTTCTTGGATTTCCGCACTTTACCTATAGGTTCTTTTTGTCTCAATTCTCCCAACCATAAATTACCCATGTTTCCTTTACCGGATGATCAGTTAATTATCGGTTTGGGAATGTATCCAACTATTCCTAAAACTCAGGTGGAAGTTGTGTTAGAGCAGTTAAATTTACTGACGGATTTGGGTTTCCAAATGGGGGGTAAAAGATATATGGCGACTTGGGCGGAATTTGATTTACCACAATGGCGATCGCAATTTGGTGATTACTGGTTCACAGTCAATGAAATCAAAAGGAAATACGACCCCTGTGGGATTCTTAATCCTGGTTTCTTCAAGTATGAACACCCCGTCGGTGCAATTTAGGAAATATAGAATGTTGCGCAATTCTTCACCAGTGAGAAAGTCCCCCCTATTTCCCCCCTATTTCCCCTGGTTATTTGCTTTGGGTATGACTTCTGTCACAGCTATGGGGGTGGGTATCCTGTCTATAACTCGTCCGCTCAATACTCAAACCCCAGTGGTGACTACCCAAGTTAGTCAACCAGTGATTTCAAAAGTGAATGCGCTGGGAAGATTGCAACCAGCTGGTGAGGTGATGAGAATTTCCGCTCCTACTGATGTTACTGGTGCTAGTCGTGTGGCGAAACTTTTGGTGACTGAAGGTCAGCAAGTCCGCGCTGGAGATGTGATTGCTATTTTGGATAATCGCGATCGCTTACAAGCTAATCTCAAGGAAGCACAGCAACAAGTGCGAGTGATGAAATCACGCTTGATTCAGGTAAAAGCTGGCGCACAACCAAGTGAAATTTCCGCAAGACAAGCAACTGTGAGAAATCTGCAAGCACAGTTAGATGGTGAATTGCAAACCCAGCAAGCTACCATCGCTCGCTTAGAAGCGCAGCTACAAAATGCACAGACAGAATGGCGCCGTTATGAAAATCTTTACAAACAAGGTGCGATCGCGATTTCCACCCTTGATACTCGCAGATTAACTGTAAAATCCGCCCAGGAAGAATTGAATGGTGCGCAGGCTAATTTAGCTAGAACCAAACGCACCCTCACCGCCCAAATTGAAGAAGCTAAGGCTATTTTAGCCCAAACAGCAGAGATACGTCCTACAGATGTGGCTATAGCACAAACAGAAGTAGATCGGGCGATCGCAACTGTGGAAAAAATGCAAGTAGAACTGGATTCAGCATATATTCGCGCCCCACAAGCAGGTCAAATTCTCCAGATTCAAGCTCGTCCCGGTGAAACCATCCCTGAAGGGGGAATTGTCGAACTTGGTCAAACTAATCAAATGTATGCGATCGCAGAGATCTATGAAAGTGATATTAGTAAAATTCGCGCTGGTCAAATTGCGACTATTACTAGTCCCAATAATGCTTTTGAGGGTGAGTTAAAGGGAACAGTCGATAGTATTGGCTTCCAAGTGGCGAAGAAAGATGTGTTAGACAGTGACCCCACAGCAGCTACGGATGCAAGGGTGATTGAGGCTAAAATTCGTTTAGATATAGCATCTAGTCAGCAGGTGGCTAATTTGACTAATCTTCAGGTAAATGTAGAAATAGTTACCAGCCAAGATGTGAGTAAGTCAAGTAGGTGAAAGTCATAAACATACCAGGGTCTTGATCTAGTTTTTTATGTTTTTTTATCCTTTTTCTCCTTAAATATTTATGTTTAAACCTAGAATACCTTTGGCTTGGCGACAATTAATGAAGCAAAAAGGCAGGTTTTTAGTCGCTATTTGTGGTATTACTTTCGCTGATTTTTTGATGTTGATGCAGTTGGGCTTTCAGTCGGCTTTATATGATAGTAATACCAGATTTCATCAAGTTTTACAAGCCGATTTAGTCTTGGTGAGTTCCCAGGGGCAAAATTTAGGACTTCTGAGTAGTTTTCCTCGTCGGCGTTTGTTTCAAGCTGCGAATTTGTCCGAGGTTGAGTCAGTTAATCCTGTCTATGCTCGTTTAGGTGTGTGGAAGAGTCCCCAAACTAAATTAGATGAGTCAATTTTAGTAATTGGTTTTAATCCAGAAAAACCAGCTTTTAATTTACCGCAAGTCAATCAAAGATTGGAACAGATTAAATATCCTTATACTTTCTTATTTGATCGCAATTCTAGCGGACAATATGAACAAGCGATCGCCCAAATATCTCAAGGTCAACCTGTAATCACAGAATTGCAAGGGCGTAGGGTGCAAATTCAGGGTTTGTATGAAGTGGGCGCTTCTTTTGTGGCCAATGGTAGTGTAATCACTAGTGACCAAAACTACTTGCGGATTTTTTCCGAACAGAAACCAGGTCAAGTTAACTTAGGTTTAATTAACCTCAAACCTGGTAGCAATCCTGATTTAGTCGCCAAAGCCTTAGAGTCTTATCTGAGTGATGATGTCCGAGTTTTCACTCGCCAACAATTTATTGATTTTGAAAAGCAATACTGGCGAGAAAATGGGGCCATTGGTTTTATTTTTTCCTTGGGTGTCACCATTGGCTTTTTAGTGGGTGTGATTATTGTTTATCAAATTATTTATAGTGATGTTATGGATCACTTGCCGGAATATGCTACACTTAAGGCTATAGGTTATCGCAATATATACTTAGTATTTACTGTCCTGCAAGAAACATTAATATTAGCTATATGCGGTTTTATCCCCGGTGGTTTAGTATCTTTTTTTATGTATAATTTTACCCGTAATATTACTAAATTACCATTATTTATCACCCCTGAGCGACTCATTTTTGTACTGTTATTAACAGTGATCATGTGTTTAATATCCGGTGCGATCGCTATAAATAAATTAAACTTAGCAGATCCTGCAGATGTTTTTTAAACAAATTTAAACCAATTTAAACAAAAATGTATCTATAATTTTACAACTATTCAACCGCTATTGGCATACCATCTTGGAGATTCAGAACCCCTGAAGTCACAATTTTCTCTTCTGGTTGTAATCCTGACAAAACCTGGTAATGATCATCTTTAATATTGCCTAACTTCACCCGTCTTTGTCTGGCCATGAGTTGAGATATCCCTTGTGGTGATTCCTCTGTTGTGATCACATAGACAAAAGTTTCTCCACTTACACGGAACACTGCTTTAGTAGGGATTAATACCCCAGGTCGCTGATGCCAAATCACTCTAGCCTGCACTAATTGATCAGGTAGTAACTGACCTTGGGAATTATTAAAAAGTGCTTTAACCAAAACTTCTTGCTGGTCATTTTTAGCATCAGGAGTAATTGCAGATATTGTACTACTACTGATGACTTCACCTTGTGGATTCAAAACTTCCACAGCCATTCCCCGACGTAATTGGGTACTTTGTTCCACCGGAACCAAAATATGCAGTTCTAAGGGTTGATTCTGGGAAACAGTAACTAGTGGTGTGGAAGTATTGACTAAATCACCTACCCTCACAGAAATATTACCAACTGTGCCGCTAAAAGGTGCCGTAATTGTATAACTCTGGGGGTAGAGTTGTTGGCTGCGAATTTCCGACTGAGCTTGTTGCAAGGTTTTTTCAGCTTGTGAGATAGTCAGTTGCTCCCCTTGAATCTGAGCATTAATCGCCCCAAGATCAGCCTTAGTTGTAGCCACCCGATTAGCATACTGATTTTGCTGACGTTGAGATATAGCTCCCTGGGTTGCTAGGTAAGCATACTTTTGATAGTCCTGTTCCTGCAATTGCAAATCAGCAACTTGAGATTGGCGTACTGCTTCGAGAGACTCAAGTCTAGCACGGGCATTTTCCCTCTGTAACACAGCAGCTTGATAAGTAGCATTAAGCTCAATTTTTGCTGGTCTAGAATCTACTTGGATAATTGCCGTTCTGGCTGTAACTTGATCCCCTGGTTTGAGAAATATTTGGGTAACTTGTCCGGGAATTTTCGACTTGATCTCTACCGAACGCCCAGCCTTTAAGCTAGCAACAAAATTTAAACTTTCATCGACTATACCAGGCTGTGGTGTTAACACTTTGACTCTCACCCCTGGAGTTTTAATATTATTAGTAGGTACTCCTTCATAGGTAGGAGTCAACACACGCCAAAATATAGCGCTACCACCTGTAAGAATTAGTATACAAGCTAACAATAATTGCTGCCATCTTCCTTGTAGCAACCGTGGCTGATCTGAGTTTGGTGAATGATTATCTCCAAAATTATTTGGCGGCTCAGGCAATGTCATGGCTAACCTAAATATAAATAAGTCAATAGTAAATCATGATTCCCATATTTTGCCATCATCACTATTTTATATATCTCAATATAATTTGGAATCAATTATCTCTAAATCTATCAAAATATAGTGGGAGCGTGAGAACCCATGCGCTTTAGCGAGGAGATGAAAAGCGACTCAACAGGATTTACCCTGTCGTATCCTGACTACAAAAAACTTATTGACAAGGCATTTCTGATTAGTTAGGATAAAAAAGCATCCACAAATATGGTGAAAAACCCAAAAGATGTTTTCCTTAAGTAGCCACACAGCTAGATTTATTTTTAGCCGAGGTGGGTAGGGCATTTTGACTGTGCCACAACGATATTATTTATTCAAATTTTTAAATAAATAATATCGTAAACTTTGCGTAGCGTGTCTTCAGACCGCGTAGCAACATCAGTTTAGAATCCCCTGTGATTCTATCCAGGGGAGAAGTCAACCCAGGTTCAATAATTAACAAGATGAGCAAGCCCTCCCCTAGTTCAGGAGAGGGTGGGGCTGAGGGTTGATAAATCCTAGAAAAAACAGATTAATACAACCGAATATTAGTCATATTCCCTGTATATCTGTTATGGCGAATTACGAATTATAAATTACTCATCCCCTTAGCAAATAGCCCAGAAATCAAAGGTAAGATATCCCGGCGTTTGGCGTTAGCTTTACCATCAGTAAATACAACTAAGATGTAGGGACGCTGTTCTGATAACTCAATATAAGCTGCGTCATGACGAACTTGACTTGTCCAACCGGCTTTTGACCAAATTTGAGCATTTTGGGGAAGTCCACCCCCCAAAAAACCTGTTACCTGATCCTCTTCCACATCGGTGGGTAAATCATTGGGGTTAAGACTACGTTTGAGCAAATTCATCATGGCTTGCGATCGCTTGCTAGACACTGCCACCCCGCCCACAATACTATGAATTAACTTAGCCGTAGCATTAGTTGTCAGCATATTGCGATTATCAAGCATTTCCCCATAAAATGCTCGTTCCCTACCATAGGGTCCATCACCCCAAGTTTTTTGACAGACGTTAATTGTCTGCAACTCTTCCCAACCCAAAGACTGGTAATAGCGGTTAATAATATGACGTTGATATTTCCAAGTTTCAAAGGGTGCAGTTGGTAATTCTGGTCCGGAAGTAGTGCCACTGAGGATATCTACAATTAAGCTGGTAGCATCATTGCTAGAGTCCACAATCATATCACTTAAGGCCCGTTCCAACTCCTGACAAGGTGGGGTCATACCTTTTTCCAGCCATTCGTGGACAGCGACTAAATAAAACAATTTGACCACGCTAGCGGGATAAATCCGCTCAACCCCCCTATAAGTAAAACCACGGGGTATATGGCTCCAAAAAGCATCAGGAGTCAAAGCCCCACCAGTATTTACAGGTACTGGAGGATCATAAACAATCCAAGTCACAGCCACTTGGTTGCGGGCTAAACTGGGAAATGTTGCCCAAGTTGCCTCTAAAATATCATTACCAAGATTTTCAAGTTGTTCGTCTTTTCTAAAGAAAATCATTGCAGAATGCTCTCTAATCCAGAATCCCCAATCCTCAACTTGACATCGGCTCAAGAATACCACTGTACCGCTAACTTGAATTTATATGATTCTCCTGAATGTACAACCCTGAGCACTCAAGCAGCTACAGGGCGACATTTGCGGATCACATTAGATCATCAGTTATCAGCATTTGAGGTGTATTTATGTGAAGATGACTATCGAGGGTGGGTATCTTTTGCCGACTTGGATATATTACAACCTGCTACCACACTTTATCAGGCCAAATCATTTTCTCAGTCTGAGATCACAAAATTACTCCCTGATGTGATTAACTTTACCCATAAAGCCATGGAACAGTCCAATTATTATCTGTGGGGTGGTACAGTCAGTCCCAATTACGACTGTTCGGGGTTAATGCAGGCGGCGTTTTCATCGGTAGGGATTTGGTTACCCAGAGATGCTTATCAACAGGAAGCTTTTACCCATAAAATTAATGTAGCTGCATTACAACCAGGGGATTTAGTTTTTTTTGGCACTGTGGAAAAAGCTACTCATGTGGGGCTATATTTAGGCGATAATTCTTACCTTCATAGTTCGGGAAAAAACCAGGGACGTAATGGTATTGGCATTGATATTCTCTCGGAACAGGGAGATAGGGTAAGTCAGTCATATTATCACCAGCTGCGGGGAGCAGGTCGGGTGATTGAGAGTTATCAACCATACAGAAACTAAGGATGCTAATATGAGGAGTGGGTTAATTTCCCAAGGTTTAAATCAGGAAAATGGTTCAAGTGGGGTAGTTGTACCCGATGTTTCGGTAGTAGTACCAGTGCGGGATGAGGTGGAAAGTTTACCACTTTTGCTCGAAGCGATCGCTACTAGTGTCAGCGCCAGTAATTTCAGTTATGAAATCATTTGCGTGGATGATGGTTCTACAGACGGATCGGCGGAATTTCTCAAGTCACAAGCCCAGACACGTAGTGATTTAAAGTCTGTCCTATTACGGCGTAATTACGGACAGAGTGCGGCAATGGCTGCTGGGTTTAATTATGCGATCGGTAAAGTGATTGTCACATTGGATGCTGATTTGCAAAATGATCCGGCGGATATCCCCTTATTATTAGCTAAATTGGCAGAAGGCTATGATTTAGTGAGTGGTTGGCGACATCAACGCCAAGATGCTCTAGTTTCCCGCCTAATTCCTTCTCAAGTTGCTAATTGGCTGATTAGCAAGGTCACAGAAGTCAAGTTACATGATTATGGTTGTTCCCTCAAGGCTTATCGGTCTGAGGTTGTAGCTGATATGAATCTCTACGGGGAACTGCACCGATTTTTACCGGCTTTGGCTTACATTGAGGGGGCGCGAATTACTGAAATTCCCGTACGTCATCATGGGCGGCGTTTTGGTCGCAGTAAGTATGGTATTTGGCGAACCTTTCGCGTCATGATGGATTTGTTGACTATTTACTTTATGAAAAAGTTTCTCACCCGTCCCATGCACGTTTTTGGTTTGCTGGGTTTAGGTTCGATAGTTACAGGTATGGTTTTGGGTATTTACTTGAGTTTTATTAAATTGGCTTTAGGGGAGTCAATTGGTAGTCGCCCTTTGTTAATTTTGGCGGTGCTGCTGTTAGTCACTGGGATGCAGTTGTTTTGCTTTGGTCTGTTGGCTGAGTTATTGATGCGTACTTACCATGAATCCCAAGGTCGTCCCATCTATCGGGTGCGAGAAGTAGTAGCTAAAAATGTTAAGTAACGTAACAATATGAGAAACACTCTGGAACTAAACTGACATTTATTTTGAAAGCTATTCAGACATTAGACAGCCAACTCAGACGTAACCTGCTGATTTTGTTTACCGCAGGTTTATTATTCTGGTCTAGCATTGCCTCATTATTACCCACTCTACCCCTATATATCGAAGATATTGGCGCTACCAGTCAAGAGATTGGCATTGTTATGGGTAGTTTTGCCATCGGGATGCTACTATTTCGGCCTTGGTGTAGCAGTTTAGCAGACCGTCGGGGTCGTAAGATTGTCTTGCTGATTGGGATGTCAGCAGTGGCTATTGCACCTCTGGGTTATGTGTTAGCAAAGTCAATTATCCCATTAATGGTGTTACGCGCCTTTCACGGTATCAGCATTGCCGCTTTTGGTACTGCTTATGTAGCATTGGTGGGAGATTTAGCCCCTCCTGAAAATCGCGGTGAGGTAATTGGCTACATGAGTTTAGTCAATCCCCTGGGTGTGGCTATTGGGCCAGCTATGGGGGGATATTTACAAGCTGCTGCTGGTTATACTCCCTTATTTCTGTTGTCCGCGGCTTTGGGTTTTGCGGGAATGTTATGTATTGTCCCCCTGGTGAATCCATCTGTTGCTCACCAGCTCGACAATAACCCTGAAAATAATCTATTCTGGCGATTATTATGGGCTCCTCGTGTGCGTGTTCCGGCAATAGTCATGCTGTTGATTGGCATTGTTTTAGGAACTTTACATACTTTTGTGCCTTTATTTATCAAATCCACTAATGTAGATTTGAACCCAGGACTATTTTACACAGTAGCGGCGATCGCCAGTTTTAATGTCAGGCTATTTATTGGCCGCGCTTCTGATAAATATGGACGGGGTTTATTTATCACCCTGAGCTTAATTGCCTTCACCTTAGCTATGGTTGGTATATGGAAAGCTAACAGCGCCCCTATTTTCTTACTCTCAGCATTTGTCCAAGGTGCTGCTTCGGGAACTGTAATTCCCATGATGGCGGCGATGATGACAGACCGCGCCCAACCCCACGAACGCGGGCGGATATTTGGGGTCTCTTTAGTAGGATTAGATATTGGTATTGGCGTCGCTGGTCCTGTTCTCGGTGCGATTGCTGAACAAGTAGGTTACCGCCAGATGTTTGGTTATGGTGCTGCTTTGACCTTTCTAGCCATGATTATATTTCTCACCCAGTCCAGTCATAACCTGAATGATTCCCTGCGCTTCGCTTTGGGGCGTGGTCAAGATAGTTATGCCTTAGATAGATAATGGCAGGTAAAGAAAAAGGCAAAAGTGATTTTTAAAAGTAAAAATCACTTTTGCCCTTCTCAACGGGCGAGGAGGGATTCGAACCCCCGACACCGTGGTCCGTAGCCACGTGCTCTAGTCCACTGAGCTACACGCCCTTACAAGAATTTCATCGTAACACTACTATCAAAATAATGCAAGGCCTTTTTTTTGATTTTGCCACCCTCATACAGTTTGGTGATCAGTCGATGTGTCTGCTAAAGTTGAGTAAGTACATGGCTCACGTCTCAAATAAATCTTTATGCCTCCTCGTTGGCCTCGCAAACCCGACCGCAAAGACCCAGATTTCCGCAAGTTAGATGACCGGATGAATTTTGCTCTCCATGTAGCAGTAACTACGGCTGTTAATTCCGGTTTATGGTTTGTCCACAACTTAAAATCAGCTACCTGGGAATGGCTACCCTGGTTAACCGCAGGTTGGATATTAGTATTGTTGGTGCATCTGATTTATATTACTGCGATCGCCAACTATAGCGAAACTCCACCCAAATCTACCTGAAGATTGATTATTGCGGCTAGGGGATTGTAACCTGTGGTGGTAGATCCCAATACATAATTGTGCGATCATGAGAGAAACCCTGACATTTAACGCTCTTTGTTGATATAAGGTGATTTTTATGGCTACAACCAACACCGCTGAAATACTGGAAGCCCTAGCTGCTGAAATTGGCGAAGCGGTCTATATAGATATTGCTAAATGGCATCTTTATTTATCTGATGCCAAACTACATACTGTAGTTGCTCAACAGATGTATCCCTTAATTACTTCCCAGACTGTCAATGAAGACAGAGTTATGGCGGTATTAACATCTATCCCGGTCAAAATTGGCGGTGGGAGGAAAGAATTACCTTTAAATGATCTCCTCCCACTACAATGTCAAGTCAACTTGGTAGATATTTTAGAGAAATATCAACGCCAGATTTAAGTTCTGCTCAGTTGAGGTGAGGCGGTATATCTTCCCCAACAAAAGGATGAGGGGTATTTTCCATTCTACCTTCAAATTTATTGAGGTGATGAATATGTTTTTACAACTCAAAGATTCAGGTGATCTTATTAAAGTCCTTGATTTTCAGGAATTAATTGATCCTAATAGCCGGGTCATCCGCGCCCAAGACCAATTAGGTCAAGAAGAACAAGAACCGGAAACCTATCAAAAACAGAATCTTGTATTTCCCTCTGGTGAAAGCCTACCGCTTTGTTGGGTTGATCCCAATTATCGACATCCTCAACTTTGCACCTCTGCTCACTAACTCTAATTACTAGGAGAAACCGCTGGTTCTCCCACATCCTTAGTCTGTGAATTGGGGAAAAATGCCCTAGTGATCCAGTAGGTGACTATATGACACAATAAACCCAGCGGTCCAGCAAACAAACATAAAAGCAGAGAATGAATTGTCCAGATACCTGTTTTCTGACCCTCTAAATATATCCAACGACCCACAAATAAATCCATCACCAGGAAATGAATCCATCCTGTTGCAGCTGCTGTTTCATCAGTAAAAAATCGCGCAATATCTGCTAACTGGGGATTAGATAAAGCCGCGGCATTTTCTGGGGTAATACTATTGACAAACAGGTACAAATATGCACTAGCTAAAACTACAAAAGGTAGATATGATGCCATTACCCACCGTGTAAATTTCCAGTTAGGTAAGAAAATCATTAACGCCCAAAAGGGTAAAACGAAAATATTGGCAATGTCAAATAGTTGAGAGATATTCATACAATTAGGGGTGATTATAAAGCTACTAATTGGGATGCTATTTCCGCAGGTTTCAAATCACGACCAATGAAAACTAAACTGGTTTGTTTAGGCTCTTGGACTTTCCAGGGGCGATCGTAGAATTTGTCAAACCGCGTTCCTACACCTTGCATTACTAAGCGCATAGATTTATTTGGTACGGCGACAAAGCCTTTAATCCGATAGATTTCCTGTTGATGTGCTAGTTGTTGCAGTTGCTGTTGTAGCTTTTCCGGGTCAAAACTGCGGTCTAATACTACGTGAGTTGAGGTAATTTCTTCGTCGTGTTCGTGGTCTTCCTCCATGTCGTGATGACTGGGACGACTATCTAAATTATCTTCCACTGCGGCTTGAAATCCCAGTAAGATGGAAGCATCCACTTGACCGCGATCGCTTTCCACAATCTTCACCACTCTGGGTAACTCTTGCTTAATTAGTTCCTCAACTTCCAGCTTTGTCTCCAGATCCACTAAATCAGTTTTATTCAACACCACCAAATCTGCACAGGCCAATTGATCCTCAAATAGTTCTTGTAAGGGTGTTTCATGTTCTAGGCTATCATCTGCTTGGCGTTGAGCAGCTATAGCCTCCGGGTCGCTAGCAAATGTACCTGATGCTACCGCCGCACAGTCTACCACGGTAATTACTGCATCCACTGTAGCAGCGGCGCGAATTTCTTGCCAGCGAAAGGCTTTAACTAAAGGTTTTGGTAAAGCTAAACCAGAAGTTTCAATCAAAATACAGTCTATGCTATCTCGTCGCTTAATTAACTGCTGCATCGTGGGATAAAACTCTTCTTGCACAGTACAGCATAAGCAGCCGTTAGTTAACTCAAAGATATTACTCCCCTCTTCCCCATCTTCAGGGCAAATCTCACAGGATTTTAACAACTCACCATCAATACCCAGTTCCCCAAACTCATTGACTAACACCGCAATACGGCGACCTTGGTTGTTTTGTAGTAGGTGGCGAATTAGGCTAGTCTTACCACTGCCTAAAAAACCTGTAATCACTGTTACTGGTATTTTACCGGACATTATATACTACCTTTACTCCCTGCGCGACAAAAATTATATACTCATGATAAGCTGGAACTTAGACTAAATTTTTACATAGTTGACATAATACTTTTCGAGTATTTCATGTGTAATTATACTATCAAAATCACCAGGGCTGTTTTTCGGCATATCCTCAAGTTACATAATTATTTTGAGGATATAGTACAAGTCTTGACAGACCTGAGTCAGGGAAACCTGGGAGATAAAAAAAAATTACGGGGATACGAAGATTTATGGCGCACTAAAAGAGGTGATATTAGAGTTGTTTGGACTCAAAATAATTATGAAATTTTAGTAATTGCGGCTGGGTTAAGACGTGATGTTTATAAAAAAATCCCCATTGATGTAAATCCAGAAGGTGCAACCACACTGGCGGAGTTACTGGGAATTGAACCAACACGTGTAGAGCATCTCCCCACTTACCAATTTGATCATAAACGAGTTACTTCCTGGTATGAGTTTGTTTATGGTGGTTACTTGTATTCACCTCTTCTTACTCCTGAGCAACAAGCAATTTCTCAGCAATTAATAACCGCTCAACCACCAAATCATACCCCAATTAATAGCTTTTTATTACAGAGCGCACCAGGTACAGGTAAAACAGTATGTGCTGCTTTAATAGCTTGTCGATTATTAAAAACAGTAGGTTGGAATGTTGCCTTAATTGTTCCCGAAGCTTTACGCTCTGATCTTGAAAACTTTACTGAGATAAAATCAATTTTACAGGAGCAAGAGTTAAATTCACAAGACCAAGAGTCAAATTCACAAGACCAAGAGTTAAATTCACAAGACCAAGAGTTAAATTTAGATTCGTTGCAGCAAGGGAAAGGACGAGACATATATGCTCAGATTGCTACGGATGAAAAGGAGTTAACTGCTTTACAAGAACTCCTAAATGGTCACTCTGACGAAATCGAACATGAGTCAAATTCACAAGACCAAAGGCCAAATTTTTTCCTAGGTACTTTTAAAGAGTGGTTACAGCACGCGGAACCAAACATATATGCTCAGATTGCTACGGATGAAGAAGAGTTAACTGCTTTTCACTCTGACAACATCAAATATCGCGATTTGGTGTTATTTAGGGCGTTTGTGCTCAACGGAGATAATTTAGGTAACCTAAACAATAATAGAACTTACATAGAAAATCAAGATGCGATCGCCAGGGTAGAAGGAGTTAATATAAACGACTGGAAACAAAGACTAGGAGATAAAAAAAATTGGCTAGAGGGGTTACAACAAATTACAGAAACTATTCCTCCACCAGAAGGGATTAGAACGCTGTTGATATTTGATGAAGCTCAAGATTATTTGATGGCTGAAATTGAAGCTATCAAACAAATGTTGTTAAGATGGCATCAACATAAGCATTCTCATGTCCTCTGGCTGTTAGGAGATATGAATCAAAGGATTAAACCCACTGGGTTTGATTGGGGACAATTAGAACTGAATACAACACATTCTCTGACATATAATTATCGCAATACCCAGCGTATTTTAGAATTTGCGAATATTTTTCACTCTTTTGCACAAGCAGCTAACTTACAAAATCAAGGAAGATGGTTACCTGATCCCAGTGATCCTAAAAACTGTTTTGAAGAGGGTGAACCCGTAAGGATTTTAGAGTGCAACTCACCAGAAGAATTATCACAAGTTCTCTCTCGACTCAATGACAGGGTATTAAATCGAGATGATCGCTATCTTCTGCAAAGAATTTCTAGCCGTGTCAAGTTAATCCATCAAGATATTGCTCCAAAATATCAGAATTTACCGGGAATAGATTACCTGAAGGTTACGGAAGCTAAAGGGAGGGAGTTTGACGCTTGTGTGGCTTTTTCCGTATTCCAGGGAGAAGGAACACTATCAATGGAGGAAGCAAGTAATTTATATACAATTTTTACTAGACCTCGTTATAGATTACTAATCATTACCACTACTGATCAAATTGAGCGGATTGGTAGAACCCATTTTAATCAATGTCAGGTTTTCAATTTTTCTGATGCTGATCAACCATTAGCATGGATTACAGAGTTTGGTAATGGAGAACAGATATCCCAAGATTTTGAGGCAATACGTAACCTCATTGATAAAGGTTTACGCAGTCAGCCTTTGAGAATTTACTGGGATACCTATGCAGCTTTGAGAGCGGCCAGAGTTGACAATCAAACAGTATTAGAAATTGAGCAGAAAGCTATAGAAACTTTAAGAGCATCTCAAAAGGATGCAATTATTCTGCAAGAATTAACAGAATTAAAACTACTAGAAACTAATAGTTTTTGGAGTCCCATTGATATCGTTCCCCTCAAATGCCTATTATTCAGGGCTTTAGGTAGATACTGGGATGCAGTAGAAGAAATATCCCAATTACAAGACAGAGAACTGGAAGAATATCGCGCTTTAGTCATAGCGAATATTGCCAATGAACTTGAGCAACAAGGACTGATATATGAAGCAGCTAGAGTGAGAATGAGGATTGGTGAAGATATTCCTCAAGATTATCCATTCCGAGAGATAATTGCCCATCAACATGGTTCCATTGTATCTGTCCTGTGTCAGGCCGCTATTAACCAAATTTATCAAGGAGAAACCAATGACTAATGATCAAAACCCGATAGATTTACAAGTTGCTAAAGACCTTAAAAAACTCACCGAGGTAATTAATAATTCTGTAGAGAGAGCCAACGCAACTCTTGAACAAGCCCAACAACTTCAAAAACTCACCGAGGTAATTAATAATTCTGTAGAGAGAGCAAACAGAACTCTTGAACAAGCCCAAGAAGTTGATCAACAAGTTCGCAATAGCTGTGACCAACTTATAGAATCTGAAAGGAAAGCCAGAGAAATTGGAGATCAACTATCCCAGAAATTACAAGCTGGACAAATTATTGAAACAAATATTCAACAACTTGAAGCTAAACTATCCCAGAACTTAGAAGCTGCAGAAAGTTTTAGCAATCTTCTCGATGAATTAACGCAAGCAAAAAGAGAACTGGAGGAAATTGGTGTTACCAGTCTTGTGGAACAAGCAAGATTAATTTTGGAGGATGTAAATAATGTCAGAGCAGAATCCCACAAGATTTTACTAACAACACAAAATTACTTAGAGCAATCTCAACAAATTAAGGAAGACAATCTGGCAATATCTACTGCTAATGCTACAAGGATTAATGAGTCCATCTCACAAATTGACACATATAATCAAAATATTGAGGCTCAAGTATCCCAGAACTTAGAAAATTTACAAAGTTTTAGCAATATTCTCAGGGAATTAACGCAAGCAAGAAGAGAACTGGAGGAAATTGGTGTTAGCAGTCTTGTGGAACAAGCAATATTAATTTTGGAGGATGTAAATAATGTCAGAGCAGAATCCCAGAGGATGCTACTAACAACACAAAATTATTTAGAGCAATCTCAACAAATTAAGGAAGACAATCTGGCAATATCTACTGCTAATGCTACAAGTATTAATGAGTCCATCTCACAAATTGATAGATATTATCAAAATATTGAAGTTCAACTATCCCAGAAATTACATGAGTTACAAACTCTTGACACCAATATTAGACAACTTGGAGATCAAGTATCCCAGAACTTAGAATATTTACAAGGTTTTACCAATATTCTACATGAATTAAGGGAAGCAAAAAGAGAACTGGAGGAAATTGCTGTTACCAGTCTTGTGGAACAAGCAAGATTAATTTTGGAGGATGCAAATAATGTCAGAGCAGAATCTAAAAAAATTATGCAAGAAAATCAGGCAATATATGCTGCTATTGACAGATATAATGAAAATATTGACAATGCCAGAAGTATTGTAACACAACTTGACTCTATTAAGAGTGAAATAGATGGTATAGGAGGTTTAGAAGAAGTTAGAAACCTACTGCAACAGGTAGATAATGCCCGCGTAGATTTAAGGAATTCAAACCATCAATTGTCATTGTTACAAGGGGAAATAAGCCAGATCCAATATTTGGAGAACTATTTACAAGATTTTGGCAGGGTTCGTAATCATAAACAACTTAGGCAGTTTTTAAGACAGGAGTTAGGATTTATAGGACTGATAGTTTACGTACTTCACTTACTAACTCGTAACAGAAAAAGATAGATGGTAAAGATCAGGTTTTGGGGGTAATTTCCCTCTGGTTGTTTTCATATACAAAAAACAATCACAGGGCCACTACCCCCATATATAGTCACTCAAACTCCCAAAAATTACGACTCAGTAGCTAGTTCAGTGTTACCACGTTGACGACGACGGGTGAGACTATTAAACAACATCACACCGATGGACTTGATCAAATTACCTTCCAATTCCTGGAACATCTTCATATTCATTCCAAAGGCGGCGTTAGCTTCATCGACAATGCGATCGCCTGTAGTATCATCAATAGGTAATTCATCGAGAGTTTGACGGTATTGGGTTTTGAATCCCTTCTCGTCGGTAATCTCTGCAAACTCATAGAAAGCAGTACCTTGACCTTCCGACAAGTTCATGGCTGTGACTGCAATGTTTTTGAGGATTTGACCCCCTGATAGGTCACCTAAATAGCGGGTATAGGAATGAGCGATTAATAATTCTGGTTCTGTTTGGGAAATTTCGCGGATGCGTTGCACATAAGCCTCACCTGCTGGCGATAGTTGAATTTCCCCACGCCAGTTAGGACCAAAATAGTAACTTAGGTCTTGCTCTAAAGTTTGCTTACGGTTGAGCTGGGGAAAGTTAATTTTGCCGACAATGGGATGTTGACGGTGTTTTTCCATCTCTTCTTCCATAGCCGAGTAGATGAAGTAAAAGTTAGCAACTAGTTTTCGGTAGGAGTTTTTCTCTACAACTCCCTTTAAAAAGCACTTGACAAAACCCACATTTTCTGCCATTGTGTGGGCTTTTTTAGTACCTATACGTAATTTGCTTGCTAAATTGCTGCTCATACTAAATCTCTCAAGTTAAAAGGTTAATTGCCGAATTTAGGATTTATGAATGACTAAAAAAAGTCATTAACAGGTTAGATTAAAACTATTTGATGAGAATTTATATTAATTTTTTTTAAGCATGGCGAATTTGTAGGTTGCTCCAAGGGTCTATAGACTACTACCACCAGGGTCAAGTCAAAAGTAAAACATCTGATTTTTACGCTCTTGGTATCAATCCTATTTGTTCAACCTGTGAGCAAATTGGTAAATAGTAGCTCACAACTGTAGAAAGGAATAATTGAATTGAAAACCATTAAATAAGATAAAACTCGGTAAATATTAAATATTGACAATTGAGAAAGGATAATACAGTATTGTCACATAATAATATGTGATTCAAATGATTTTCGCCCAAAAAAGCGCATATATTACTCACACAGAGAAACTTAACTCAAGTAGAACTGCTGAGTCAACCTGTAATTACGTGGGATATTGAACTTATGGTGACATCTATCAACACAAACCAAAGCAACATTCAAGGTAGTTATCCATCGGAATCCCAGAATTGGAGGTTAAACCTAAGTTCAGTAGCCAATACCCCCTTATTTGGTACAGACGGTATTCGTGGGCAAGTAGGAGAATTACTAAATGCTCCCCTAGCTTTGGAAGTCGGTTTCTGGACTGGTGTGATTTTGCAAAAACATGGTCGTCAGACAGGGCCAGTTATCCTGGGGCAAGATTCCAGAAACTCTAGTGATATGCTGGCAATGGCATTGAGTGCGGGGTTAACAGCCTCCGGGGTGGAGGTTTGGTATTTGGGGTTGTGTCCCACTCCTACCGTGGCTTACCTCACCAGTATGAGTGAGGCCATAGGTGGAGTGATGATTTCTGCTAGTCATAACCCACCAGAAGACAACGGGATTAAGATTTTTAATGGTAATGGTACTAAATTATCTCCAGCTTTGCAGGCAGAAATCGAGGCGGGAGTAAGGGGTGATGGAGTTGCAGGTAAAGTTAGTAATTGTGGACGGCATTATTCTCGCCGGGAACTAGTAGACCAGTATGGGGACATCTTAAAGCAATCCTTGCCGGAAAAGGTAAATCTGCAAGGACTGAAAATTGTTTTAGACCTAGCTTGGGGTGCTGCGGTGGGGTTAGCACCAAAAGTATTTACCGCCATGGGGGCGGAGGTGATCAGCCTACATAATGAAGCTGATGGCGATCGCATTAATGTTAAATGTGGATCGACTCACCTAGGAATTCTGCAAGGCGCAGTCAAAGAACATAACGCAGACTTGGGCTTTGCCTTTGATGGCGATGCTGATCGCATTTTAGCTGTAGATCATACTGGCAGACCAGTAGATGGTGATTACATCCTTTACCTATGGGGTAGACACCTACAACAACAGCAACAACTACCAGATAACCTGATTGTTTCCACAGTCATGGCTAACTTAGGCTTTGAAAGAGCTTGGCAAAAACAGGGTGGGAAGTTAATTCGCACCGCAGTGGGTGATCAATATGTGCAAGCAGAAATGATGCGCACTGGGGGGATGTTAGGTGGTGAACAATCTGGTCATATTCTCTGCCGCCATTATGCCATTACCGGTGATGGGTTGTTAACAGCCTTACATCTAGCCGGGTTGGTGACTGATACGGGTGTTCCCCTCAGTCAAATGGTAGATGAAAGTTTTCAAACTTACCCCCAATTATTGCGGAATGTGCGCGTTACAGATCGTGAGCGGCGCTTAAATTGGCAAGATTGCCAACCCTTGCAACAAGCGATCGCCCAAGCTGAAGCTGCAATGGGTGATGGGGGGAGAATATTAGTCCGGGCTTCGGGTACAGAACCGGTAATCAGAGTCATGGTAGAAGCTGTTAATGCTGAACTGGCTAACCACTGGACAGATGAATTAGTATCTCAAGTCCAGCAACACCTAGCAGTTTAAAACTGTTAAATTTTCATAAGTTGATTTTCCAGTCTTGACGGGAAAATGAAATTTTGTTAAAAAGTGCTAAAAGCCTCTAGGAAAACCGTGTATTGTGTCATGATGGCAAAGTAGAATACATATGCCTTTCTAAATTACAGGGAATCTTGCATGACTCTCCGTCTTGGTGATACAGTACCTAACTTTACACAAGCATCCACACACGGCGATATCAACTTTTATGAATGGGCGGGTGACAGCTGGGTAGTGCTGTTTTCTCACCCGGCTGATTTCACCCCCGTTTGTACCACTGAACTAGGCACAGTGGCGAAACTCAAGCCAGAATTTGACAAACGTAACGTCAAAGCGATCGCCCTGAGCGTTGATGATGTTGACTCCCATAATGGCTGGGTAGGAGATATCGAAGAAACTCAAGGAACCGCCCTCAATTACCCAATTCTCGCCGATGCAGACAAAAAGGTTTCTGACCTTTATGATATGATTCACCCCAACGCAGCTGCTAACATCACCGTGCGTTCTGTCTTCATCATCGACCCTAATAAGAAACTGCGCCTGAGCTTTACCTATCCCCCCAGCACTGGCCGCAACTTTGATGAACTTTTACGGGTAATTGACTCTCTACAACTGACTGATAATTACAGCGTAGCTACACCTGCTGACTGGAAAGATGGGGATGATTGTGTCATAGTCCCCTCACTCAAAGATCCAGAAGTTCTCAAAGAGAAATTCCCCAAAGGCTACCAAGAAATTAAGCCTTATCTGAGAATGACCCCTCAGCCTAACAAGTAAAACTGCTCCTTAGTCAACTTACAATATTAAACCCAGCGCCAAGACCAGAAGATACCTTGGCGTTTTTGCCTATTAGTCTAGAATAATGAACCGTCTTCTTGTCGCAGTTGCTAAGGGTGCAAATCGTTTAATAACACCACAAAAGCGATCGCTCAATAGCTGGTCCTCAGACCGACCCAAAGCAAGAGATATTCATGGCAGAATCTGTACATCTGAACACTGCCATCAGGCAAAATTTTTATAGACAAGAACTCAGGTAAAATCAAAATGGATATCAAAAATGGATTTGTTGGCACCGTTGGTAACACACCACTAATTCGCCTAAACAGCTTTAGTGAAGAAACGGGTTGCGAAATCCTTGGTAAGGCAGAATTTCTTAATCCTGGGGGTTCCGTCAAAGACCGCGCCGCACTTTATATTATTGAAGATGCGGAAAAAAAAGGCCTACTCAAACCCGGTGGTACTGTGGTTGAAGGAACCGCAGGTAATACCGGTATTGGACTAGCGCATATTTGTAACGCCAAAGGCTATAAATGCCTAATTATTATTCCCAACACCCAATCCCAAGAGAAAATAGATGCACTCACGACCCTGGGTGCACAAGTGCGCACCGTTCCCGCAGTTCCCTACAAAGACCCCAATAACTACGTTAAACTATCTGGGAGAATCGCCGCCGAGTTAGATAATGCTATTTGGGCTAATCAGTTTGATAACTTAGCCAACCGCCACGCCCACTACGAAACCACAGGCCCAGAAATTTGGGCACAGACAAAGGGTAAAATTGACGCTTGGACAGCTGCAACTGGTACTGGTGGTACTTTTGCGGGGGTATCAATGTACCTAAAAGCACAAAATCCATCTGTTAAATGTGTAGTTGCCGACCCCCTTGGGAGCGGACTGTATAGCTACATCAAAACCGGTGAGATCAAGATTGAAGGTAGTTCTATTACAGAAGGCATCGGTAATAGCCGCATAACCGCCAATATGGAAGGCGCACCCATTGACGACGCCATCCAGATAGATGACACAGAGGCTTTACGGGTGGTATACCAACTACTGCGGAAAGATGGGTTATTAATGGGCGGTTCCACGGGGATTAATGTTGGCGCGGCTGTAGCTTTAGCAAAGCAGATGGGACCAGGACATACTATTGCTACCATATTATGTGATAGTGGTTCCCGGTATCAGTCACGCATATTCAATCCCAAATGGCTAGCCTCAAAAGGATTAGTCATTAATGATTAGTAGTTCCTTATGGGGCTAGGAATATCTCACTTGATTAAACCTTAGCCCCACCCTCTCCTAGGTAAGGAGAGGGAGCTTATCAGTCAATATTTTTGCTGTATATCTACCACTTGATAGAGCAATGTCAAATATAAATAAACCATCCAACTCGCCAAAAACAGACCCAAAGTCTGCGGCTAGATGTGTGCGGGTGTGCCAAAATCGTACCTGTAAACAGCAAGGTGCTGCGAAGGTATTAGCTGCCTTTACCAGTTTACCAGTTGCCAATGTGACGATCATGGCTAGCGGCTGCTTAGGACAGTGTGGTAACGGGCCAATGGTGCTAGTTTTACCCGATATGGTTTGGTATAGCGGCGTTAAACCTGATGAAGTACCTCTACTGGTAAAACAACATTTGTTAGGTGGTGAAACTGTCAAAAAAATGCTATACCGTCGCTTTCATCGCTAATATTAAGTAAATCCAAAATATAAAATACTACTCAATTTCTGACCAAGGGGAGAATCTATGAATATTCAGCAGCTGCGTCAGTCTGTGAAAATTAAGTGGCTGAGTTACTATGAGCAAAATCGCTCTTGGCTGGAAAAAATCAGGGTTTGGGGTACTTACAATGGTCTGCGTCGTCCTTCATCTGGGTTTATTTTGGCGACTTTGTCGGTTTTAGAGCCCCAGTTTCAGGATTATCTTTCTTTTATGGTGGATTTAAATAGTAATCCCGATCAGATAGTTACAGCTTTAGGTCTTAACTTTAATCCCGACCAAGAGTTAGATGTAATTAACTCTGAGGATTCTTTTCGTGAGTGGGAAAGGGAATCTTTGCCAGAAAATTATACTGAAAGTAAAGCTGTGCCTTTAGTTGCACCTAATAGGGAAATTCCTAGGACGGCACCCTTACCTCAATCTGTGCCACTGTATACCAACAATCATGAAATTATTCCCACACAAAAAGTTAGTTCATCTGTTGCAGTGGCGACTAAAGTTGCTTCTCCCCCGATCGCCAAAATAGCATACTCTACTAAACTTCCTGTTAATTTACTACGTCAATATCAAGCAGTGGGATTACCTCTGACATTAGGGGAAAGGCGATCGCCCCTAGCAATGACTATGGAGGTAATTCACAAAGCCAAAACTCTACCTTCTGCAAAAGTCCGAGATCCTCGGTTTGATCATCTACCTATGAAGTTTTGGACTCTTCTACTGCAAAAAAACTGTTTAATTGGGATTTTCTACTTACGCGACCACCTCAAACGCCCAGTTTCCCGGAATCAGGGTAAAATATCCCCAAAACCCAAAAATGTTCGCCCTCAAGTGACCCCACCACCTATTACTCATAGTCGTAGTCTGGCTTCTTGGATAGATGAATTTTGTCAGGGTAGAGACTACAACCCAGAAGAAAGTATTTAGGTAAAAGAGTCAAGAGAGGTTTATTTAGGTCTAAGTCTGGGAAAATATATTCAGCAGTCTTGAATGGTTCCCTAAATATATTAAGAAAGGTAGCTGGGGACTCTATCTTTGATGGAAACTCAGTAGAGAGGCTTGTAGTTAGCCCAGTCAGGTTTAGACCTTACCAAGCTAAAAATATTTGACTATATTTTTAGTAACTATTTACATTTAATTATCAAGTCGCTACTTCTAGAAAAAAGAACCATTTTTGATGAATCAAAAATCCCTAATCATTCGTCACTGAAGTTATCAATACCTAACTACGTTGAGACTGGGAAATCATTTATGTTTTCACAACTATTCAAGTTTGGATGTTTGGGCAGTCTTGGGTTATCATTGTTAATAAGTAATTCTGCAGCACTAGCCCAACTTAATAATTCTAGTTCCGGTGAGGTGGTTGTACCCACCATACCCTCAGGGGGTACATCAACGCCAACCAGTCCACCCATCAACACACCACCGGTAACTAGTGGAACCCGGTTTACTTGTCAATTTTATAATGGACAATACACCGTCATGTACCAGCCACAAAGTATACCCGGACAATTCTTCCCTTGGGCTGCACCTAGGACTTTAGGTGGTGGTTGGACTCCCCAAAGACGCTGTGAAGCTATTGCCAGTCGATTAGAATTATATCGCCCAGATGCTCTGGAAGAACTGCAAACATCTGTACAAAATAATGAAAACATTGTTTGCGTGACTACACGGGCTAATCCTTTGTGTCGCATTGTGTTGACTGTACCCCGTGGTCAAGACCCATTTGTAGTACTCAATGACGTTTTCCAAAACTTGATTACCGCTGATAGTGGAAGACAAACAGTACCCGTGAATACTTATATTACCAATGGTAGAAGAGTTAATGGATTAGACAACTTAGGGCGCACAGTTCTAGGTCGTGGTAACAATCCCATGACTGCATCTAGAAGCGGTATTAATTTAAAACCTTTCCTCACCCCTGAAGATGGTGGAACTTTGACCAGTAGCACTACCCAGAACCCTGAGTCAGCACCTGCAAACCGCCGTCGCCTGAGTCCCAATAGTTTCCCTTAACACTGGCAATTTTGAGTAGTCCCCAAGACAATCTCTAGGGTAAGATTTATCTAGACTTACCCTTTAATAGGAGAGGCGATCGCTGATTCTGAAAAACTCTGATCAAACTGGATCTGATCATCAATTAAGATAAAGCCTGAATTAACGCCTTACCTTTGAGAAAAGCCTCCTGAAACTCAGCTTCCGGGTCAGATAAAGCCACAATACCACCGCCAATACCAATAGAAGTCCCACTAGGAGTCAACACTGCAGTACGAATGACAATATTTAAATCTGCAGCACCATTCAGGGCTAAAAACCCAATAGCACCAGAATAAACTCCACGAGCTTCTGATTCTAACTCATCGATAATCTTCATAGTTCTAATTTTCGGCGCACCCGTCATCGAACCACCGGGAAACGCCACTCTAATACAATCAGTAGCAGTCATATCTGCGCGTAAATAACCCCGAATTGTACTGACGAGTTGATGCACGGTAGCGTAAGTTTCCACATCCATTAACTTTGTCACCTGGATACTACCCACTTCACACACCAAACCTAGATCATTGCGTAACAAATCCACAATCATCAAGTTTTCGGCGCGGTCTTTTTCACTATTGAGAAGTTTTTCCCGCAGTATTTTATCTTCCTCTGGAGTCTGACCACGGCCTAAAGTTCCTTTAATGGGCTTAGTTTCTACCCACCCAGCGCGGTCAATGCGTAAAAATCGTTCTGGGGATGAACAAGCAATAGCAACTTCACCAAAGCGCAGAAATGCCGAGTAAGGAGCCGGATTAACTCGGCGTAAGGTGCGATAAAAACATAATGGATCGGGAGTAGCATCTGTGTAAAGTTTATTAGTCAAACAAACTTGATAACTTTCCCCGTCCTTGATTTTGTGCAGACATTGGTAAATATCATTGATGTAAGTTTCATGAGAACGACTCAGACGAAAATTGATGGGGGTATGACTAAGGGGCGCTAGAATAGGTGGAAGGTCTGGGAGTGTGCGCAGTTTTTTTTCTGTTGACTCTAACCACTCCTTTGCTGCTGTAGTTTGATGCTGTTTTGCTAGACATACCAGATAGGTAGTTTGTTCTTGGTGGTCAAACACAATGATTTGATCAGCTAACAGAAACATCGCATCGGGAAGGGGTGCACAATGAACTAACTCAGAACCACATTCTGCCTTGATTTCATAACCGAAGTAGCCCACAAAACCACAATTGAAGTCAAAGGGTAGCTCATCAGACTGATAACTACGCTCATTAATTTGACTTTGAAGATAGTCAAAAATACTGCTATTTATCTGTGTCTTTTGACCAGATTGGGTAATAGTTAATTCTCTAGTTTCCGTGCGGTATTCAACCAACAAGCTATTTAAACCGCCACTTCCTCCCATAAAAGAGAAGCGAGAAAGACCAGGTTCAACTAAACTACTATCAAGCCAAAAGGCGTGAGTATCTTTCCCGATCGCTTGAGTGGCGTAGCCATACAAATTGACAAACACCTGTTCTGGATCTGGATAGATATCCAGTTTTTGACTATAAACTTGGTACTGGCCGGGAACAATGGGATTTTGTCGAGTCCATTTTTTTCCCCGGTCTTGATATTTAGTTTCTCTTGCTCGATTCTCAGATGATTTACTAGTAATATCACGGAAGTTTTCTAAAATCTTCCAGCCGTATTCAGTGCAGATTGATTCTGGATGAAATTGCACACCCCAAAATGGTAAATACCGATGACGCAGCCCCATGATCAATCCGGCTTCCGTCCAAGCGACTTTTTCTAAACAGTTGGGTAACTCTTGGGCAACCATTAAGGAATGGTAGCGTACCACACAGAAGCCCTGGGGAATTTCTGTAAATAGTTCAGAACTATTGTGATATATTTTACTGGTTTGCCCATGCATCACCTCCGGTGCATGAGTTACAGTGCCCCCGTATACATGAGCTAGTCCCTGGTGACCGAGACAAACACCGAGGACGGGTACATGAAGATTGGAGAGATTTTCAATCACTTGGCCGCATATGCCAAAATCTGAGACATTTTCGGGGCGGCCCGGACCAGGGGAAATCACAACATTGTCAAATGTGAGTTTACTTACATCCTTCCAATCCATCTGATCATTGCGAATTACTAGGGGAAGTTCCCCATTGACCTGAGCGAGCATCTGATAAAGATTAAATGTATAGGAGTCGTAGTTATCAATAATCAGCGATCGCACTTTATGTTTCCGATACTTTTTTGCTAACATTCACTAACAAATACACTCTTTAAGAGAGGGCGTATCAACCAATGCACGAAGGAAAATCCCCCGCGCACCATTTATGTCCCGGCTCATGACCAGCCCGTCAGATGGAGACTTAACGAATTTAGCACCACCAAGGTTGGGGATGATTTCACCAGTCCAACTGACTGTTTTTGATGTGTACGCTTCGTTCACATCCATCACCACTTTATTAGTCTCAAAAGCCTTGTGCTTGAGAAACTGCTTAAATCGGTAGTGAGAGAGTGTTAACATTTGGCGCACTGACTTTGACCTAATCCGTCGTTTCGCATTCTGAGACATTTGGGATGTTTCAAAGGTTGGCAGTAAAATAATGTCAAAGTTGTCAACCAAAAATCTAGCAGTTTTCTTGTGCAATTCGTCTACAAGGTTTTTGATTTTACCCCGCAGTCTACTGGCGGAGAGCTTCATCCTTCTTCTTTGTTTGCACTTGGCTTTAGTGAATTTAGAAATTAACTTATCCAAACGAAAACACAGCTTCTGAATTTGTAAATTAGCAGATGTGCCAATTTCACCAAAACTAGATTCAGAAAAGAAGGTGATAAATGTTCTGATACCGGGGTCAAGTGCCACAACACGTCCTTGGTTATCAGACTTCTGTTGTAGCACGTCCTCTGGAACTGTCAAATAGTAATCACGGTAGGCAAATACTAAACGACAGTCGCCAAAGCTTTGTGGTAAGGCTTCTTTGAAGGTTACCTTACCTAATACAGTGTGGTAAATCCCTAAGTCTTTTACAGCAGATTTAGGAATGTAGCAAGATTGTACAGTGTCTTTTCTTGACCTAAATCTAATCTTGCTAATACCACCACCGGTTTTAAACTTTTTCTTGGCATTGCTGACAGACTTACAAGCATCTTTGATGGCGATTGATTTAATTTGATAAGGGACTGATTTACTCCATTCTGGTAGTCCGTTCAATATGTCAGTCTTAATCGCTTTCCAGTTAGCCTTAAGGCTAGAGTCTTGCAGCAGTTTGACGGTGGTGTTGTAAACAAACCTGGACACACCAAGTGTACATCCAGTTCCCCGGCTTAAAAAGGAATGTCATCGGGATCTGGTTCTTGCTCTTTGACTGGGGGATAAGCAGTGGGGTAAGAATTTTGGGCTGGGGGTGTTGCTCCTAAATTAGTCGCCTGAGGTACAACACCAACAGTAACGGGGGCGTTGACTGGAGGTGATTCCACATTGTGTGAACCTGAAACCACTGGGGATGCTGTTCCTAGGGGTATTGGGGGGGCTGGTGTCGAATTACTTCCCAGAGGTTGAATCTGTTGTACTGTTAATTCAGCCCGTTTTTCTTTAAACCCCTCTTGACGCTCAACAGTGTGCATCCCTAAGCGTCCTGCTAAAATCACGCGATCGCCCTGGTGGTAGTTTTGCTGAATTTCTGTAGCCATATTCCCCCACCCCACTACCTTTAAGGTCACTAACTGGTCTTCTGGGCGCTGAGAATTGGGAAACTGCACCAGCATTTCCGTAACTGCTAAGTTATCCGCTGTATAGCGTAATTGCGGTTCTTGAATAATTTCCGCCATTAAAACGCAGCTATTCATTGCATCCTCCTAACTGGACAAGGTTTTGATCAAGCAATAAAATGGTAATTACCTAACTATATTTAATTTTTCTGATACCATGGGGAGGCGCTAGCCATATCAATTCCTGACATACACTTTGAGCTTTGAGTCTTTTCTAGCATAAAAGCCAAGCGATCGCTTTGAATAGTACTTCCCATACCATTCGCTACCTTCGCCTGACTAAAAAGAGCATTAAATTCTGCATGAGTAGTACAATCATACCACTTCATGGGCAAAAAATACTGTTATCAATCTAGGGTAGTCTACTTTTTTTGGTTACAGTTTTTTACTTTTCCTAGTCACAGGTAACATATATCATGGGTGCTGATAGCGTAACGTTGGGTAAGCCATATCTTACCCTGTGCGGAGTCAGCCATATAATTACCGTTACTGTAGATACTCGTGGCGCAAGTTGTCTTAGAAAATATTTATAAAACGTTTCCTCAGCGAAAAGGGGAAAGTGTAGCCTCCCAAACCTTTCCTAGTCATAGGCATAAAAGTGATGCTACCCCAGAACCAGCAGCAGTTATCAATGTCTTACGTCGAATTAACCTGACCATCGCCGATGGTGAATTTATGGTGCTTGTGGGTCCTTCAGGTTGTGGTAAAAGCACTCTACTCCGGTTAATTGCTGGGTTAGAAGCGATGACAGCCGGCAATATTTGGGTGGGCGATCGCTTAATTAATCATCTACCACCCAAAGAAAGAGACATTGCTATGGTGTTTCAAAATTACGCCCTCTACCCCCACATGAGTGTCTATGACAACATTGCTTTTGGACTCCGTCGCCGCCGATTAGGAAATGGGGAAAGTGAAAATTCCTCACTCCCAACATGGGCGACAAATTTGCTTGTGGGAATTACCGGGAAGTTACCTAAAGGACTACGTTACATTTCTGCTCAAGAAAGGCAGGTAGATCAGCAGGTGCGAAATGTTGCCCAATTATTACAAATGGAAACTTTGCTGAATCGTTTACCCAAACAGCTATCGGGGGGTCAAAGACAACGGGTAGCTTTAGGAAGAGCGATCGCCCGTAATCCCCAAGTGTTTTTAATGGATGAACCCCTTTCTAACTTGGATGCTAAATTGCGGGCTCAAACCCGCGCCCAAATTGTCAAATTGCAGCGCCAACTAGGAACCACAACCATTTACGTCACCCATGACCAAACCGAGGCTATGACTATGGGCGATCGCATTGCCATTATGAATCAAGGTCAAATTCAGCAAGTCGCATCCCCATTAGAACTGTATAACCATCCTGCTAACCGCTTTGTGGCTGAATTCATTGGTTCCCCGCCCATGAATTTTATTCCGGTGACGTTCCATGCTCCGTTATTAATTACCCATGACCATTTCCGCCTCACTCTCCCAGAAGTTTGGGAAACACCCCTGCGAAAATATGATCAGCAAACCATCATTTTAGGTATTCGACCGGAACACTTAATTGTGAGTGTACCTGCGACCAAAAATTTACCCGTCAAAGTAGACTTAGTAGAAAACCTGGGTAATGATTCTTTTGTCTGTGTGAGAATTTCCCCAACGGAATCTCAAATTGAGCATAGGGAGAATTATCTACAGGTGCGAGTTCCACCGGATAGATTAGTCAGGGTTGGTGAGGAATTATGGTTGTCCTTAAATCCCGAAAAACTGCACTTTTTTGATCCTCAAACTGAGTTAGCGATAGGTTACCCCGGCTAATCCGCTCTGTTAATAGGCTAGCGTGGCGTCAGCACTGGGTTACTGGTGTTTTCAGATTCATATAGTAGCTATTTACCTGTCATCACCTGAATATAACAGTATTATTACTGAATAATAACCGCGAAATTGTATGGCTATCGCCACGCTACGCTATCAATATTTACACCTCTGCTGGTTGGTATTCTTGTTGTCTTTCCACGAAGGTCTGAACACGAGTGCGGTAGTTTCTGAGTGTTTCGTCTACCCAATCACGATCATTACTGTTGGCATACAAATGTACTAAAGGCTCGCTGGCATCTGGTAAAACTAATAGCCAACTATCATTGTAGGGTTGGCAAATTTTTACCCCATCAATTAACTCTAGGTTTTGGGCTGGGTGTGTTTCCACTAAATAACGCATCAGGGCTCCTTTAGCACTCCAAGGACAACGCACTGTATAAGCTTTATGAACAACACGGGGTAATTCTGAACGCGCAGTAGCAAGCGATCGCTCTTGAATAGTCAGCATCTCAATTAATTTAGCGATGCAGAACATGGAATCAAAACCAGGATGTAAATGGGGGAAAATAAAACCAGTTTCTCCACTACCGCCTAAGACGACATTGGAATTTTTCTGACAAGCCTCCATTAAAGCTGTAGGATTAGCTTTAGTGCGAATTACCCTACCATCGTGACGACGGGCGACTTGTTCCACAGCACTAGAAGCATGAACAGGTACAACTACCGTGCCTCTGGGGTTAGATGTTAATATCATGTCTACCATCAGTGCTGTTAAAATTTCCCCCCGGATGGGAAAGCCTGATTCATCTACTAAAATCAACTGTTCCCCATTAGCTGAGACTTGCACACCAAAGTTAGCTTTGAGCGCCTCTACTACATGACCAAGCTGAGTCAGCAGTGCTTCGCGATCAGTAACTGACATGGCTGATTTATTCACACTCGCATTCAGTACTACTGCATCGGCGCCAAATTTATCTAACATTAGTGGGAGAACTGCCCCAGATACGGCATAAACATAGTCAATTACTACTTTGGCTCGACTGTTGCGCAGGGTATCAACGTTTAACAGCTTCTCAAAGGCCGTACAATAGCGTTCAATTACTTGACTGGTATAAGCTACATCCCCAACTTCATGAATTTGCGATCGCCGCATATCTTCCTTAAAGTAAGCTCCTTCCACTTTCTTCTCCAGAGCTTTGGTAATATTAATCCCCTTAGCATCCATAAATTCAATCAGGATATAATCAGGGCGATCGGGGTGTACCCGTACATGAATTCCACCAGCTACGGACATTGTAGATATCACGGTTCGCGCTATGGGTATAGCTGTAGCATCGAGATTTTGGATATTAATACCTACAGACATCAAACCAGCAATTAATGACCTGGTAACCATGCGAGAAATGTTACGTTGATCACGGGAAACTGTCACCTTAGAACCGGGGTTCAAGGTAGAACCGTAAGCAGATCCCAACTTCACAGCAAATTCTGGGGTGATGTCAATATTGGCTAATCCTTGTACACCACGCTGGCCAAATAAGTTTCTTTGAGCAGTATTGCCCCAAATCAAGTTAATATTGAGGGTAGCACCCGATTCAATCTTTTTACTCGGCCAAACCCTGACGTTAGGGCTGATTTGTGCCTCTTCCCCGATGGTAGATAAGGAACCTACTACTGCTGCTTCTAATACATGAGCACGGCGATCAACACGGGTTCCACGGGAAATCACGCAGGCGCTCAGATGTGCTTCATCTCCAATAATTGACCCATTCCATAAAATTGGCCGTTTCAGATTAGCATCAGCCCCAATGGTGACATTATCTCCGATGATGGTTCCTGCTTCAATTTGCACTCTGGCTCCAATGCGGCAATTATCACCAATTAAAGCTGGAGTTTGAATTATGGCTGTGGAGGGGATAAAAGTATTTTGTCCTATCCACAAGTTTGGTGAAATTTCTTGATAAGCGATGTCAAGTTTTACTTTCCGATCTAAGGCGTCATATTGAGCTTGACGATAGGCATCTAAGTGTCCAACGTCGCACCAGTAACCTTGAGCAATGTAACCATACAGGGCTTGACTGTTTTCCAGCATTAAGGGAAATAAGTCTTTGGAGAAGTCGCATTCTGTATGATATGGTAGGTAATCTAATACTTCTGGTTCCAGTATATAAATACCTGTGTTGACCGTATCGGAAAAAATCTCACTGCTAGAAGGTTTTTCTAAAAAGCGCTTAATTTTACTTTCTTCATCCGTAATTACCACTCCAAATTCTGCCGGGTTGGGAACCCGGGTTAAAATTAAGGTGGCTTTTGATTGTTTTTGTTTATGAAATGCGATCGCCGCTGTTAAGTCAAAATCTGTGATACTATCACCGCTAATCACTAAAAATGTTTCATCCAGGAGTTCGGCAATATTCTTGACACAGCCTGCTGTCCCTAGGGGTTGATCCTCTTCCACAGCATAGGTCATCTGCACGCCAAAATCGCTGCCATCTTGAAAGTAGTCTCGCAAGACATCTGGTAAATAATGCAATGTAGCAATAACTTCTGTGATTTGATGCCGCTTGAGTAGATTGATGATATGTTCGGCAATAGGCCGATTCAGAATAGGCACCATCGGCTTGGGCAGATCACAAGTTAACGGGCGAAGCCGAGTCCCCGAACCCCCTGCCATCAGTACTGCACGCATAATTTCTCCTTAGCTATTTGCAGTTTTTGCTGCTTACATACCCGTGAGAGTGTGTTGTATGTTCTTTATTTAGTCTCCTATGGATATTGGTATTTAAGTAACTCACCTAAGAAGCATCTAGTGAGAAATAAGCAAATTTAATCATCAAGATCATATCTGGCCACCCATAATCCACACTTTGTGCTCGATACTTTATTCCCTATTCATCATCGATGGTCTGGTGTGGCCTCAGCCATAGCCGTAACACAAGGACTAACAAAAAAATTTCTCATATTTTGATTTACAATTGGTTATTATGTCTCTATGTTTTATTGTGGCATTAGGTACTTCATTTTGCGAAATCCTCACTAGCTGTAGAAGAGGATCTAACTGGTTTTAGTATCATAGATTACATTAAAAATCAATTAGGTGTAAATAACGGAGTCGATGACAATGACAAAACTAATTATTTTTGGGTTAATCGTGGTTTATGTGGGTGGAGTTTGGAAGTTATGGAATGGGTTTGAACGCACTAATTTTAATCAAACTTTATCCAATCGCCTGAGTTTATCATTGCTATGGCCAGCTTTATTTATTGCCAATAAATCATATCGGCGCAATTTTAGAAAAGCTTTAAAAGGCTCATCAAATCACTAATTAAGCCCAATTTTTGTAAATATTCAAGGGCTATCCAAAGCTGTGAGATGCTCCCGATCAAGTTTCTGGGTGCGTTACGCCTTCGCCAACGCACCCGATGATGATTCAAAAGGCTTGAATCCACTCTTTCACAAAATATTCAGTCCAGATACCATTTTTCCAGTAGGGGTCATTTTCTACTAATTGGCGTACAGTTGCTTCGTCTTCTGCTTCGTAAATTCCCAACACTTTAGTAGTATCCTTCGTGGGACCCAGGGTAATCAGTACGCCTGATGCTTTTTGTTGTGCTAAACCCTCTAAGTGGTCTTGACGATAGGGAACCCGTTTTTCCAAAACGTTTTCGCAGTAAGTTCCCCACATGATGTATTTCGGCATAATTACTGTTTTTTGATCTTGAAAATATACTTCCTTCCCCAGATTTTACCTTCAAAATTGGAGATTTTAATAGTTAAAACCTCCAACTAATGTTAATTAACTTCTCAGACTAACGCCGAATTTCTCGACTAAAGCCTCACGCACCTGATTATGTACAGGTTCAACTTCAGTATCAGTAAGAGTGCGATCGCTCCCTCGATATACTAGACGAAAAGCTAAACTGCGTTGTCCTGGGGGGACATTCTCACCACGATATTCATCAAACAATTCTACAGATTCCAGCAGTCCCTTTGCGGCTTTATGAATAGATTTTTCAATGTCCGCCACTGAGACGTTTACAGGTGCGTAGAATGCTATGTCGCGATCGCTCGCTGGGTAGGTAGAATAAGCCACAAAAGTGGGAATGAGAATTTCATCTTGATCCAGGGCATCCAACAGCACATTAACATCTAACTGGAACACATAGACAGAATCAGGTAAACCCCGATCTTGTCGCAATTGGGGATGAAGTTGTCCAAAGATACCGAGTCTGTTACCACCCACCCACAAAGAAGCCGTGCGTCCTGGGTGTAAACGCTGATCACGACAATCTGGTTGATACTCTACCTTTAAATGTAGTCCATGGAAAACGCTTTCTAAAATCCCTTTCCCATCAAACCAGGTCATAGGCTGTTCACGACCACCTTTTGACCACTTACCTAGTGAGATGTCACCGCCCATAATCCCAGCGATCGCATCAGTTTCTTGCAAACCATCTTCTTCTTGCCAGAAAATGCGCCCCATGTCAAAACCATTCAGAGAACCATTTCCTTGCTCTAAATTGTATTGAAAAGCATCAATCAAACCCGATATCAAATCAGTTCGGAGTGCGGAATATTCCCCAAACAAGGGATTACTCAAAACAATTTGTCTATCATCCCCCGGTTTAACCAAAGAATAATGGAGCACTTCAGTTAATCCTTCCGCCCTCAGAAAAGCCCGTAAGTTGCGGATTAATTCTTGGTCTACGGGTAAATAACCAGCTTCCGACTTTTCTGGCAGGGTATCACAAAAATTGTCATAGCCATAGAGACGGGCTAACTCCTCAATCAAATCAATTTCCCGTTCTAAATCGCGGTAACGATAGGGCGGTACTGTTACCGTCCAAGTTTGTTCACCCGTAGAAATTAGGTTACATCCCAAAGCAGAAAGAATGCGCTCCACATCAGCGGCGGTAATTTCCCCGGTATCCTCTCCCAAATCCACAGGACCGAGTACCTCGTTCACCCGGTGGAGACGTAGAGATATAGAACGACTCCAAGTAGATGGGTCTGGGCGAGTGTCAGCAATTTCCTGTTGGACAATCACCCCACCAGCTAATTCACTCATCAGAGATAAAGCACGGTTACAGGCTATTTCTAACTCAGCCCTATTAACCCCCCGTTCATATCTTCCCGAAGCCTCACTTCTTAACCCCACACTCCGAGCAGAACGACGAATAGCCACAGAATCAAACAAAGCAGCTTCTAAAACAATACTGTGAGTACCGTCATAAACTTCCGTTTCCTCTCCACCCATCACACCCGCCAGCGCAACCGGTGTATTGTTAGCAGTAATTAACAAATTTTGGCTTGACAATTTGCGCGTTACCCCGTCCAGGGTCTTCAAAGATTCCCCAGCAGTAGCAAAGCGAACACCAACAGTCAGACCTTCACCGCCCGCAACAGATTGTAACCGGTCTTTGTCAAAGGCGTGTAGTGGTTGTCCCCATTCCCACAAAACATAGTTAGTAATATCCACAACATTATTTATAGGTCTTACCCCAGCCGCCCGTAAACGCTGTTGCAACCAATCAGGAGAAGGGGCAATTTTCAGTTGTGCAACTACAGTACCAATATAAGCAGGGCAAGCCTGGGTATCAGCAACTTTTAATTTTAAATTACTTGCACCCTTGGATACTGATGTAGTCTCAGGTTGAGGTATACTTAACTTACCACCAGTCAAAGCCGCTACTTCCCTGGCTATCCCTACCATACACAGAGCATCAGCACGGTTAGCAGTAGCAGTAACGTCTAAAATTACATCATCTAGACCTAATAACGGACGCACATCACTACCCAAAGGTAGATTTTCCTGGGGGAAAATATGGATTCCATCCACATCGCTAGGTAAGCCGAGTTCCTTTAAGGAACAAATCATACCTTGAGATGGGACACCGCGCAACTTTGCCGGCTTAATTTTTAAATCGATATTTGGTAAATAAGTACCAGTAGTAGCAACTGGTACGTAAATACCCGCCTTGACATTAGGCGCACCACAGACAATATTTAAAGTCTCAGATGCGCCGATATCCACTTGACAAACACTTAATTTATCAGCGTTGGGGTGGGGTTGACGCTCAAGTACTTTACCCACAACCACGCCCTTAGCCCAAGTTTGGCGGTCTTCGATCTCTTCGACTTCAAACCCAGCCATTGTTAGGGTTTGTGCTAATTCTTCTGGACTCAGTTTAATTTCTACCAGTTCCCGCAGCCAATTTAGAGAAATACGCATGGAGTGTGCTTGCTTGTTGAAATATTGCAGAGTGTGTAGAGACAGAATTAAGGTGTCTTTACAAAAGAGGGAGAATACTAAGAATGATGCCAGTTTTTATCCCTTTCCAATTAGCTTTGGTTCCGGGATTCTGCAAGTAACGAATTGTCTGGTTATATGCAACCCTGGTAACATCAAACCAATATTTAATCTTCCGTTTCCGTACAGAACTCGTCTTGAGATAAATCTTCTTTGATTTGTTTAGAGTATTTTCTCAGTCCGTGCATTCGGTAAGAAAAGACGTGAAGGATTGAGAGTAGATCTTGTATAAGTTCTGATTGGGGAGAGTGTACAGTTTTGTTGAGAACCAGGATTTGTCCACCGTTTTGTTCGACCATATACTGTACAAGTTCAAATCCAAATCTTGCGAGTCTGTCCCGACAGGTAACAACCAGCGTGAACTTATCTCCGCGCAAAAGTCTGTCCAATATGGATTGCAGACCTTTTCTTTTAAAGTTGAGTCCTGAACCGATGTCTTTGATGATTTCTGAGTCTGGGTAGAGGGATTGCACATAAGCGATTTGTCTGTCAAGATCATCTCGCTGCTTTGAGGAGCTAACTCGGCAGTAGCAAATAGTTGTAGTTGCAATTGAATCACTCCCTTTGACGTAGGATTCAACATCATACAATCTTTGTCCTGCTGGGTTTTTAATGCTTTTGATTTTCCCTTCATCTGCATATCTCCTCAAGGTGTTAGGGTGCAATCCCAGAAACTCGACCGCTTTTCTGAGTGGTATATATGGCATGAAGGAAGTATAGCATTAGTGAGGGAAAATTAGCAGCTAGTTAATTTCCCCTTTGGCATCTTGAATCATCCTACCGAAAATTTGGGGTGAGAGCGTCCCGGTTTTATGGCCAGTTGAGCAAAGATTTTTGTTGCACACTCCCCCTGAGTTTACTACTTGAATGATTTACCATCATAAGTATTACTAAAATCAACGTAAAATCACTGACTAAGTTGATGGTATGATTTAATCAATCAGAACCAGGACAACAGCAGGTGAAGGGTGAGGGACTAAGTGGTAAAGAAACAAACTAAATCTAAAGCTGGTAGTACTAACTTGGGCTTTGAAGAGAAATTATGGCAAGCTGCGGATAAGTTGCGGGGTCACTTAGATGCTGCTGAGTATAAACACGTGGTTTTGGGCTTGATTTTTCTTAAATATATTTCCGATGCTTTTAATGAACTCTACGATCAATTAGCACAGGATGAATACGCCGACCCCGAAGATCGGGACGAATACAAGGCGGAAAATGTATTTTATGTTCCCACACCTGCACGATGGTTACATTTCCAGGGAAACGCTAAAAACCCACGGATTGGGGAATTAATTGATCAAGGGATGGAAGCCATAGAAAAGGAAAATTCCTCTCTCAAAGGTGTATTACCCAAAGAATATAGTAAACCTTCCCTAGATAAACGATTACTGGGGGAATTGATAGATTTAATTAGCACCATTGGTTTAGGTGATGCGGAAAGTCGATCTCAGGATATTTTAGGGAGAGTTTACGAGTATTTCTTAGGACAGTTTGCTAGTGCGGAAAAGAAAAATGGGGGACAGTTCTACACCCCTCGATGTGTGGTGCAGTTATTAGTAGAAATGCTCGAACCCTACAAAGGACGAGTTTATGATCCTTGCTGTGGTTCTGGGGGAATGTTTGTTCAATCTGAAAAGTTTGTCGAGTCTCACGGCGGTAAAGTTGAGGATATTTCTATTTATGGCCAAGAGTCTAACCCCACTACCTGGAAGCTGTGCAAAATGAATTTAGCTATCCGGGGGATTGAGGGGAATATTGGCTCACAAAATGCTGATAGTTTCCACAATGATTTACATAAGAATTTAAGGGCAGATTATATTCTAGCCAATCCTCCTTTTAATATGAGTGATTGGGGAGGGGAAAATTTACAAGAAGATGGACGCTGGATTTATGGGACTCCTTCAGTTGGTAATGCTAATTATGCTTGGATTCAACATATTATTAGTCATTTAGCACCTGATGGTTGTGCGGGGTTTGTATTAGCTAATGGATCGATGAGTTCTCATCAATCGGGGGAAGGAGAGATTAGAGAGGCTTTAATTGCAGCTGATTTAATTGATTGTATGGTGGCACTGCCGGGGCAATTATTTTATAATACTCAAATTCCCGCTTGTTTATGGTTTTTGAGTCGCAAGAAATCCGGGGGTAAGTCCCGCGATCGCGCCAGCGCTGCTGCTAAAGCAGATCGCACAGGGGAGACTTTATTTATTGATGCGCGGAAGTTGGGGGTTTTAATTGACCGGGTACATCGAGATTTAACAGAACCAGAAATCCAACGCATTGCCCAAACCTATCATAATTGGCGCTGGATAGGTAAAGAAGAATATGTAGATATTCCTGGTTTTTGTAAAAGTGCGAGTTTTGAGGAAATTAAGGCACATGGTTATGTGTTAACACCGGGGCGCTATGTAGGCGCTGAGGAAGTAGAAGATGATGATGAACCGTTCACAGAAACAATGTTACGTTTAACCGCCAAATTAGATCAACAATTTGCCGAAAGTGGGAAGTTAGAGGCGATAATTCGGGAGAATCTGCGGGGGTTAGGATATACAACTATATAATGAGGTTTTTGTACAATTACCCACCTCTGAAAATTATCCCAGGGGTACTTACACAAAGTATGGGAAGATGTTTGAAAAGTGATGATTAGTGTATTGAATATTGTTTGACCCCACCCTAACCCTCCCCTTGTAAGGCTATCCATTACCCGGATCTTTCTTAACATTCGTGAGAGCGATCGCTCGCAAACCCCCAAACCTTAATCCTCCGTTGATGATTCTCAATAAAATAAGGGTTTTATCAAGAACAATAAGGTACATTTTGTCAAGAGTAGGGAAATTTTCAAGCGTTGAAACCATTGCCACATAAATGTTTCAAGATTGTTAAGAAAGATGTGAGTAATGAATAGCCTTGTAAGGGGAGGGGACTGGATTTTATTGTTTT